>NZ_JBSFGE010000009.1:63166-368293 GCF_053596435.1 Streptomyces sp. NPDC001700 | reverse complement strand
TGAGATTTAACACACTCATGGCCACCGCGGGCGGGGGCGGGGGGGGGGGGGCGGGGGGGGGGGGCCCCCCCCCCCCCCCCCGTCAGGACCCGCTTGCCTCAGCCGGTCTTACCGGCAGGCTGGTCCGGAGCGGACGGGTCCACCGTCTCGAGCGGGTCGGCGGCCGCGAGCGGCTGGGCGGCGTCCGCGACCGGGATGCCGGTCTTGGCGCGACGGCCGCGCCGTTCGATCCACGTGGCCAGGGCGGAGAGAGCCAGGCACATCGCGATGTAGATGGTGCCCCCGACGATGATCACCGGCACGAAGGGGTTGTCGTCGTTGACGACGATGTTGTTGGCGAGCTGCTGGAGCTGGAACAGCAGCTCCTGGTAGGTGATGACGTAGCCGAGCGAGGTGTCCTTCAGGGTCACCACGAGCTGGCTGATGATGGTCGGCAGCATCGCCCGGACGGCCTGCGGAATCAGGACCGTCGTCATGACCTGGGTCTTGCTCATACCGAGGGCGTAGGCGGCCTCACTCTGCCCGCGCGGTACCGAGTTGATGCCCGCACGCAGCACCTCGGCCTGCACCGAGCCGTTGTAGACGGTCAGTCCGATGACCAGCGCCCAGAAGCCGGTGCTGTCACCGGTGAGGCCCAGGTCGGTCCGGTAGGTGAGGAAGAGCACCCACAGCACGTAGATGGTGATCAGCAGCGGGATGGCCCGGAACAGTTCGATGAATCCGGTCGCGAGCCAGCGGACGGGCTTGTGGTCCGAGAGCCGGGCGACCGCGAGCACGACACCCAGGACCAGCGAGAGTACCGCCGCCACGGCGAACACCTGGAGGGTGGTGAGCACGCCGTCGCGGATGCTGGTCCGCACACCGGCGTTGTTGAAGATGTCCCACATCTCCGGCGCGAACTGTCCCTTGGCGTTCAGCCGCAGGACGATGAAGACGATCAGTCCGAGAACGGCGAGGGAGCCGATGACCGAGTAGACGCGGTTGCGGATACGGGCCTTGGGGCCGGGCGCGTCGTACAGGACGCTCGCGCTCATCGGGCCACCTCCAGACGGCTCTCCAGCAGTCGGAAGGCACCGCTGATGGTGAAGGTGATGACGAGGTAGCACAGGGCGACCCAGAGGAAGATCCACCCGATCGCGAAGCCCTTGTCACTGAGCAGCTTCGAGACGTTGAACAGTTCGGTGTTGCTGAAGGCGCCCGCGATGGCCGAGTTCTTCGTCAGAGCGATGAAGATGCTGCTCATGGGAGGTATCACGGTCCGGGTGGCCTGGGGGAGGACGATCATCCGCAGCGTCTGGGTGAAGGTCATGCCCAGGCTGCGGGCGGCCTCCGCCTGGCCGAGCGGCACGGTGTTGATACCGGACCGCACGGCCTCGCAGACGAAGGACGACGTGTAGCAGCCCAGCGCCAGCATCGCGAGAACGAACGGACTCGTCCCCGGGAACAAGATCTGCGGGACCACGAAGAAGGCGATCAGGAACAGCAGGGTCAGCGGGGTGTTGCGCAACAGGGTGACCCACGCCGTGCCGAAGGCGCGCAGCGGCGGAATGGGGGACACCCGGAAGCCGGCCATGATGATGCCCAGGATGAGGGCGAGCGCCGCACTGGCCGCCGTGAGGGCGAGGGTTCCGAGGAACCCCTCACGGAACTGGGGCAAATGATCGAGGAGTACGTTCATCGATTCTCCGCGGTAGCGGTCGGGTCAGCGGCGTGCGGAGCGCACCGGCTTCACGGGTGAACGGGGGACCAGGGGCCGGACCGTTCAGTAGCGGGGCAGCGGGGTCTTCGGCGCGACGTAGGAGGAGCCCGACTTGCCGAGCGTGCCGACGTATGCCTTCTTGTAGTCGCCGTTCTTGATGTGCTTCTCCAGCGAGTCGGTGATCGCGTCGCGCAGCACCTTGTCGTCCTTGTTCATCCCGATGCCGTACGGCTCCTCGGTGAACGGCTTCTCGACCAGCTTGAGCTTCGACGGCCGCTGGGCCGCGTAGCCCTTGAGGATCGCGTCGTCAGTGGTGACCGCGTCGACCTGGCCGTCGAGGAGCTGCTTGACGCACAGCGAGTACTTGCTCAGCTCGGTGGTCTTGGCGCCGTACTTCGCCTTCTTGATCTCCTGGAGCGGAGTGGAGCCGACGATCGAGCAGACCTTCTTGCCCTTGACGCTGTCCGGGCCGGTGATGCCCTTCTCGTCCTTGCGGACCAGCAGGTCGGCGCCGGCCTGGTAGTACGGGCCTGCGAAGCCGACCTGCTTCTTGCGCTCGTCGTTGATCGTGTAGGTGCCGACGTAGTAGTCGACCTGGCCCTTGGAGATGGAGGTCTCGCGGACGTTGGAGTCGACCGTCTTGAAGGTGATCTTGTCGGCCGAGAAGCCCAGGTCGGCGGCGACCATCTTGGCGATCTCGATGTCGAAGCCGGAGCGCTTGCCCGCGGTGTCCACGAAACCCAGGAAGGGCTGGTCGGCCTTGGCGCCGATGACGATCTTGCCGCGCTTCTGGGCCGCCTGCAGGGTCGGCGAGTCCAGCTTCACGTCCTTGGCGACCGTGTACGAGCCGTCGAAGACGTCGCCGCCCTTCGGCTTGTCGCCGGCGGTGCCCGACTCGCCGCCACAGGCGGTCGCGGTCGCCGCCAGAGCGAGTGCCACCGCTGCGGCCGCTGCCGTGTTACGCATCCTCATGGTGCTGCCCCATCCTTGGTTCCGTACGTCTTCGCGGACTTGACGTCATCGCAAACTTGGTGCGCCGAAGCGGGCTCACTGACTCACTGACTCACTGGCTGAGCGGCTCAGTGGTGGAGGATCTTCGAGAGGAAGTCCTTGGCCCGGTCGCTGCGCGGGTTGTTGAAGAACTGGTCCGGCTCGGCCTCTTCGACGATCCGGCCGTCCGACATGAAGACCACGCGGTTCGCGGCGGAGCGCGCGAAGCCCATCTCGTGGGTGACGACGACCATCGTCATGCCGTCCCGGGCGAGCTGCTGCATGACCTCCAGCACCTCGTTGATCATCTCCGGGTCGAGCGCCGAGGTCGGCTCGTCGAAGAGCATCACCTTCGGGTCCATGGCCAGCGCCCGCGCGATCGCCACGCGCTGCTGCTGGCCGCCGGAGAGCTGGGCGGGGTACTTGTCCGCCTGGGCGCCGACGCCCACCCGGTCGAGCAGCTTGCGGGCCTTGTCCTCGGCGGCCTTCTTGTCGGCCTTACGGACCTTGATCTGGCCCAGCATCACGTTCTCGAGCACCGTCTTGTGCGCGAAGAGGTTGAAGGACTGGAACACCATGCCGACGTCCGCGCGAAGGCGGGCCAGCTCCCTGCCCTCCTGGGGCAGCGGCTTGCCGTCGATCGTGATGGAACCGGCGTCGATCGTCTCCAGCCGGTTGATCGTGCGGCACAGCGTGGACTTTCCGGACCCCGACGGCCCGATGACGACGACCACCTCACCGCGGGATATGGTCAGGTCGATGTCCTGGAGGACATGCAGCGCGCCGAAGTGCTTATTGACTCCGGACAGCGAGACCAACGCGTTCGCCACTGATGCGGCGTCCTTGGTCACCGATACTTCGCTCATTCGGCTTTCCGCTCCCGTCCTCCTTGGTTGGGAGGACATTAATGAGCAGCCACGATCAGCGTCATTACATCTGAGCGGAAATTGAGGATAACGATCTGGCCTCGGCGCGGCACACTGTGTAAGGGGCCCTAAGGGCGTCGTACCGGCTGCATAACGGAAACCTCCCTGTGACTGTATGCGTCTTGACGCCCGCGTGTGGATCGGAGTGGATTCCCTGGGGCCGTGTCTTCGGTCACGTTCGGGCCGCGCGCACCTGAGTCGCGTAACCCATGAGGTGGAAGGTGGAGGAGGGGCTGGTGAGGCTGCTGCTCGTCGAGGATGACAACCATGTCGCCGCGGCCCTGTCCGCGGTGCTGGCCCGGCATGGCTTCGACGTCACCCACGCCCGCAGCGGCGAGGAGGCGCTGCGGGCGCTGCTGCCCGGCGCGGGCGCGCCCTTCGGCGTCGTACTCCTCGACCTCGGTCTGCCGGACCAGGACGGCTTCGAGGTGTGCGGACGGATCCGCAAGCTCACCGCGACACCCGTGATCATGGTGACCGCGCGTTCCGACGTACGGTCCCGCATACACGGGCTCAACCTCGGTGCGGACGACTACGTGGTCAAGCCGTACGACACCATGGAGCTGCTCGCCCGTATCCACGCCGTCAGCAGGCGTACTCTCCCCTCCGACTCCGGTGCCGGGGCGGGTAATGAAGAGGGCGGAGAAGGCCCGCAGCCGCCGCTGCGGCTCGGCCCGGTCACCATCGAACTGCCCACCCGCCAGGTCTCGGTCGACGGCGCGACGATCTCGCTCACCCGCAAGGAGTTCGACCTGCTCGCGCTGCTCGCCCAGCGCCCCGGCGTGGTCTTCCGCCGCGAGCAGATCATCAGCGAGGTGTGGCGCACCAGTTGGGAGGGGACCGGGCGCACCCTGGAGGTGCACATCGCCTCGCTCCGCTCCAAGCTGCACATGCCCGCCCTGATCGAGACGGTGCGTGGCGTGGGCTACCGTCTCGTCGCCCCGGTCGGCTGAGCGGCCAGGGCATCACGCGTGCGCACTCGCCTCCTCCCGCTGCTCATCGTCCTCATGGCGGGCGTCCTGCTGGCGCTCGGCTTCCCGCTCGCCGGGAGCCTGGCCGCCCGTGAGCAGCAGCGCGTGGTCGTCGACCGGATCGACGACACCGCCCGCTTCGCCGCGCTCGCCCAGTTCGTCACCGCGGGGCCGACGGCCGTGGCGGAGGAGGAGGGCGAGGGGGGCAACGAACGGCTCAATACGCTGAGTTCGGAACTCGCGCGCTACCACGATCTGTACGGCATCCGGGCCGGGGTGTTCTACCGGGACGGCCTGCGGATGGCCAAGGCGCCCGCCGACTGGCGGCTGCCCCGGAGCGGGCACGGCGCAGAGGCCTTCGACGAGGCCCTGGCCGGGCGCCGCAGCCACGATCCGCCGCAGGTGTGGCCCTGGCAGCAGGGCAGGCTCACGGTCGCCTCCCCCGTCGTACGGGACGGGGACGTGGTGGCCGTCGTGGTGACCGACTCGCCCACCGGCCGGATGCGCTCGCGCATCCTGCACGGCTGGCTGGTCATCGCGGGCGGGGAGTGCGCCGCGATGCTGCTCGCGGTGGGGGCCGCGATCCGGCTCACCGGCTGGGTGCTGCGGCCCGTACGCATCCTGGACACCGCCACGCACGACATCGCGACCGGGCGCATGCAGTCGCGGGTCGCGGCCGCCTCGGGCCCGCCGGAGCTGCGCCGGCTGGCCCGCTCGTTCAACGAGATGGCCGACAACGTCGAGGAAGTCCTGGAACAGCAGCGGGCCTTCGTCGCCGACGCCTCCCACCAGCTGCGCAACCCGCTCTCCGCGCTGCTGCTGCGCATCGAGCTGCTGGCGCTGGAACTGCCCGACGGCCATGAGGAGATCGCCTCGGTACGTACCGAGGGCAAGCGCCTGGCCCGTGTCCTGGACGATCTCCTCGACCTGGCTCTGGCCGAGCACACCGCGGCCGACCTGCGGCTCACCGATATCGCCGAACTGGCCGCCGACCGGGTGGACGCCTGGCTTCCGGTCGCCGGGCGCGAGGAGGTCGGCCTGGCCTATACGGGCCCTTCGGCCATCACCGGCTGGGCCGATCCGGTGGCCCTGTCCAGCGCTCTGGACGCGATCGTCGACAACGCGCTGAAGTTCACCCCCCAGGGGTCGCACGTCGAGGTCTCCACGCGGGCCGAGGGCGAGACCATCGCCCTGACCGTCTCCGACGGCGGCCCCGGCCTCACCGAGGAGGAGCTGTCCCGGGTCGGTGACCGCTTCTGGCGCAGCAACCGGCACCAGAACGTCTCGGGTTCCGGGCTGGGCCTGTCCATCTCCCACGCGCTGCTCACGGCGGGCGGCGCCACCATGGACTACGCGCCCAACGAGCCCCGCGGGCTGCGCGTCACCATCACCCTGCCGCGCGGCAAGCCGCAGTGAGGTGCGTCCTCTCCAGGGCCCTCACGGCTTCTCCGAGCGGTAATAGCGCGCCGCGCCCTTGTGCAGCGGCAGCGGATCGGTGAAGACGGCCGTCCGCAGGTCCACCTTCTGCGCGGCGTGCACCTTCGCCCCGATGCGGTCCCGGTTCTCTATCACCGTGCGGGTGACGCCCTTCGCCAGCTCCGGGTCCACCCGGTCCGTGGTGACCAGGAGATTGGGTACCGCGATCGTCTTGACGTCATCTGGCTGGCGCATCTCCTGATACGCGTCGGCGGGCACGGTCGCCGCCCGGTAGTAGCGCGTCACCCCGCCCTGCCGGTGCAGCGGGCCCGTGAGGTCGCCGAGCTGGACAAGCCGGATCGGATACATCCGGGCCAGGGTGCGCACCGCGGTGGTCGGCAGCCCGCCGGACCAGAAGAAGGCGTCCAGCTTCCCCTTCCGCAGCAGCTTCGGCATCGTGTCGATACCGGAGCGCACGGCCGTGATGTCCTTGTCGAAGCCGAGCCCGGCGGCCTTGAGCAGCCCCCGAGTGATCAGCTGTACGCCCGAGCCGTCGTCCCCGACGCCGACCCTAAGGCCGCGCAGATCCCGCGCCGAGCGCACCTTCGAGCCGCGCGGCACGATCAGCTGCATGTAGTCGTCGTACAGCCGCGCGCAGGCGCGCAGCCGCCCGGCGTCCTTGCCGTGGTAGGCGGCGACGGCGTCGGTGGCGGCGATGGCGAAGGTGGCCCGGCCCCGGGCCAGCCGCTCCACGTTGTCGGGCGACCCCCGGGTCTCCTGAAGCGTGACGTCCACATCGGGCAGGTCCCGGGACAGGTCCCGCCTCAGCATTTCGCCGTAGGTCTGGTAGACGCCGGTGGAGACCCCCGTCGCGAAGGTCACCTTCCCCCGGGGCTGCTCCCCGCCGCCGACCGGCAGGAGCCACCACAGCAGCAGCGCGAGCACGACCACGCCCGCCGCGGCGGACTGCAGGGCGCGGCGCCGGTCCGGGCGCGGAAGGTGGACGGCCATGGGCAGGATCCTGCCAGGCCCCGTCGCAGGAAGGGAGAGGGGTCCCGGGAAGGGAGGGGCGGGGGAGCGGGACGAACACGTACCCTGGTCGATTGAGATGAGTGCGAAGACTTACGAGGTGCGCACCTACGGGTGCCAGATGAATGTCCACGACTCCGAGCGCCTGTCCGGCCTGCTGGAAGGCGCCGGTTATGTCCGCGCGCCCGAAAGTACGGGTGAGGGCGAGGCCGACATCGTCGTCTTCAATACCTGCGCGGTGCGGGAGAACGCCGACAACCGGCTGTACGGCAATCTCGGCAGGCTCGCACCGATCAAGGCGCGGCGCCCGGGCATGCAGATCGCCGTGGGCGGATGCCTGGCCCAGAAGGACCGGGACACCATCGTCAAGAAGGCCCCCTGGGTCGACGTCGTCTTCGGCACCCACAACATCGGCAGCCTGCCGGTGCTGCTGGAGCGCGCCCGGGTCCAGGAAGAGGCCCAGGTCGAGATCGCCGAGTCGCTGGAAGCCTTCCCCTCCACCCTTCCGACGCGGCGCGAGTCCGCGTACGCCGCGTGGGTCTCCATCTCCGTCGGCTGCAACAACACCTGCACGTTCTGCATCGTCCCGGCGCTGCGCGGCAAGGAGAAGGATCGCCGCCCGGGCGACATCCTCGCCGAGGTGGAGGCGCTGGTCGCCGAGGGCGTCACCGAGATCACCCTGCTCGGCCAGAACGTGAACGCGTACGGCTCGGACATCGGCGACCGCGAGGCGTTCAGCAAGCTGCTGCGCGCCTGCGGGAACGTGGAGGGGCTGGAGCGGGTCCGGTTCACCTCGCCGCATCCGCGTGACTTCACGGACGACGTCGTCTCCGCCATGGCGGAGACGGAGAACGTGATGCCGCAGCTGCACATGCCGCTGCAGTCCGGTTCGGACACCGTGCTGAAGGCGATGCGCCGCTCGTACCGGCAGGAGCGCTACCTCGGCATCATCGAGAAGGTGCGCGCCGCGATGCCGGACGCCGCCATCTCGACCGACATCATCGTCGGCTTCCCCGGCGAGACGGACGAGGACTTCGAGCAGACCCTGCACGTGGTCCGCGAGGCGCGGTTCGCCCAGGCGTTCACCTTCCAGTACTCCAAGCGGCCCGGGACGCCCGCCGCCGAGATGGACGGGCAGCTGCCGAAGGCGGTCGTCCAGGAGCGGTACGAGCGGCTGGTCGCCCTCCAGGAGGAGATCTCCTGGGAGGAGAACAAGAAGCAGGAGGGGCGGACACTGGAGGTGCTCGTCGCCGAGGGCGAGGGCCGCAAGGACGACGCCACCCGGCGGCTGTCCGGCCGCGCCCCCGACAACCGCCTGGTGCACTTCACCCGGCCCGAGGAGCCGGTGCGCCCCGGTGACGTCGTCACCGTCGACATCACCTACGCCGCGCCGCACCACCTGCTGGCCGAGGGCCCGGCCCGGGGCGTCCGGCGCACGCGCGCGGGCGACGCCTGGGAGCGGCGGAACACGGCCGAGGGGAAGAAGCCCGCGGGCGTGATGCTGGGGCTGCCCACCATCGGCGCGCCCGCCCCTGCCCCGGCGCCCGCGACGGGCTGCGGCTGCGACTGACGACCGGCCGCTGATCCGCCACTGTCCGGCCGCTGACCGACCACTGTCCGGCCTCTGACCGACCACCGTCCCACCACTGTCCGGCCGCTGACCGACCGCGACGGCGGGCCCGCCCCGCCGGATAGGCTGGCGATCATGCTGATCGCCGCCGCCGTCTGTCCCTGTCCGCCGCTGCTGGTGCCCGAGGTGGCCGCCGGAGCGGCCCCCGAGCTGGACGGGCTGCGCGCGGCCTGCCTGGACGCGGTGGCGGCGCTCGCGGCGGCCCGGCCCGAGCGGCTGATCGTGGCCGGACCGGCGGAGCAGGCCGGGCGCGGGGCCCATGCGCAGGGTGCCACCGGATCGTTCCGCGGCTTCGGCGTGGACGTGGAGGTACGGCTCGGGGGCGCGGCGCCCGGGGGCGGCGCGGTCGGCGGGCAGGCAGAAGAAAGGGCCCCTGGGCGGCCGCTGCCACCGTCGCTGGCGGTCGGCGCCTGGCTGCTGGAACGCGCGGGGTGGGACGTTTCTCCCGTCGAGGGGCTGGGGGTGGGGGAACCTCTCGAGGCCGAGCGGTGTATCCAGGTCGGAAGGAAGCTCGCCGCGTCGGCGGAGCGGGTCGCGCTGCTGGTGATGGGCGACGGCAGCGCGTGCCGGACGCTGAAGGCACCGGGCTATCTCGACGAGCGCGCCGCCGCGTTCGACGCCGAGCTGGCGCGTGCGCTGGCGGCGGCCGACACCGCGGCCCTCGCGGCGCTCGACGAGCAGCTGGCCTACGAGCTGAAGGCGGCTGGCCGCGCTCCGCTGCAGGTGCTCGCGGGAGCGGCCGAAGGGGCGGGGCTGAAGGGGGAGTTGCGGTATGACGAGGCGCCATACGGCGTGGGGTATTTCGTGGCCCGCTGGGCGTAGCGCGGGCATCGCGCACCGCGGGCGCGGTGGGGTGCGGGCACAGGACCGCCGCGGCCGCGAGGCATCCGCTCCGCGGCCGCGTGCCGGCGGGGGTCAGGCGCTGTCGCCGCCCTGGTCCTTGCGCTCGTTCCCGCCGCGGTCCTCGTTCCGGTGGGAGAGGCGGTTGAGGGCGCCCTTCGCCTTGCCCGTGCCAGTCTCGATCCTTGCGCTGTACTTGCCCTTGGTCCTGGTGTCGACCGTCTTGGCTGCCTTGTCGAGACCCCGCTCGATCTTGGCCTCGTGCTGCTGCGCGAAGCTGCCGGCCCGGTCCTTCATGACACCGGCCTTGGCCTTGAGATTGTCCAGCAGGCCCATGGGCCACCTTCCCTCATCGGATCCCTTATGTGCGGGCGCCCTCACCGGCCTCGCTGTCGGCCGTCTCGGCCGCGGACTGCTGCTTCGGGATGGCTGCCGCCCCCTCGCCCGTCGCGGCCCCCTCCTCGCTCCGCTCCGGTTCCGCCTCGGCGGAGGCCCCGGGGGCCGGTGCCTCTGTCACGGCGTCGGCCGCGGACTGCTCGGATGGCGCTGCTTCGGACGGACGGCTCGTCTCCTTCGACGCACGACGAAACCTGGAAAACACGCCCATATCTACTCCATAGCCTACTCGTGTGGGCGAAATCCCGTGCCGCTCGGAGCGTCCCATTGCGCCGCTCGCGGGCACCGGTCCCCCGAACCGGTCCTCGGAACCTCGCAACAGGCAACGATCACGGCCGTCCCCCGTCACGTCGCTCGTTCGAGGAGGCCCCCGGGGGTTTGCGAGACTGGGCGGGTGAATACAGCAGGCCATCCGCCGCGAGTCATCGCCGTCGTCGGCCCCACCGCGG
The DNA here is from genome assembly GCF_053596435.1 of Streptomyces sp. NPDC001700. NCBI lineage: Bacteria > Bacillati > Actinomycetota > Actinomycetes > Kitasatosporales > Streptomycetaceae > Streptomyces > Streptomyces sp. NPDC001700. The sequence continues at coordinate 357,947 of NZ_JBSFGE010000009.1, read as the reverse complement.
CCGGTAAGTCCGATCTGGGCGTCGCGCTCGCCCGGCACCTCGACGGCGAGGTCGTCAACGCCGACTCCATGCAGCTCTACCGGGGCATGGACATCGGCACCGCCAAACTGACGGAGGAGGAGCGGCAGGGGGTGCCCCACCGTCTGCTCGGCATCTGGGACGTCACCCAGACGGCCAGCGTCGCCGAATACCAGCGACTGGCCCGCGCCGAGATGGACCGGCTGCTCGCCGAGGGCCGTACGCCGGTCCTGGTCGGCGGCTCCGGTCTGTACATCCGCGGCGCGATCGACGCGCTCGACTTCCCGGGCACCGACCCGGCCGTGCGGGCCAGGCTCGAAGCCGAGCTGGCGGAGCTGGGCCCGGGAGCCCTGCACGCCCGGCTGGCGGCCGCCGACCCCGAGGCGGGCCGGGCGATCCTGCCCAGCAACGGGCGGCGGGTGGTGCGGGCGCTGGAGGTCATAGAGATCACCGGCCGTCCCTTCACCGCCAACCTCCCCGGTCACGAGGCCGTCTACGACACCCTCCAGATCGGTGTGGACGTCGAGCGGCCCGAGCTGGACGAGCGGATCACCGTGCGCGTGGGCCGGATGTGGGAGGCCGGTCTGGTGGACGAGGTCAGGGGGCTCGAAGCGGCCGGGCTGCGGGAGGGGCGTACGGCCTCCCGCGCCCTCGGCTACCAGCAGGTGCTCGCCGCCCTCGCCGGAGAGTGCACGGAGGACGAGGCCCGGGGCGAGACCGTGCGCGCAACCAAGCGGTTCGCGCGCCGTCAGGACTCCTGGTTCCGCCGCGATCCGAGGGTCCACTGGCTCAGCGGAGCGGCCGCGGACCGGGAAGAACTCCTGGCGAGCGCGCTCGCGTTGGTTGAACGGGCGGTCACAGCCTGATCACGTCATGGCATCGGGACGCTCCGCTCGTCATTGAGGCCCCCGCGAGCATGCCATCATCGAGCTCCGATCGTGCGTGTGTCTGGAGTGGGGAGGGCGTGTGGCGATGGAGGCCGGCCCTCGCAACGCATCGCAGCCAGCAGCGCGGGACTCGCCGCATGGCGATCCCGGGCCGCTGACCCCGGACGGCCCCGACGAGGTTCCCGCGCTCCCCGAGCTGGGGGACCCGGTTCTCGACGAGGCGGGGGAGCCGGGCGAAGCGGGCTCCGGGGAGTCCTTCCGCGAGCTGCGCCCGCCCCGCCGGATGCGGATCTGGCAGATCGCGCCGATCGTCGGCCTCGCCATCCTCGGCTCGCTGATGTTCGCCTTCCCGCTCGCCTTCGAGTTCGGCGACGGAGGCGCGGTCGTGGCCATGCTCGGCCTGCTGCTCAGCTGCTGCGCGGCGGGCTGGGGCCTGATGGCCGCCCGCCGGGTGGGCTACACCTGGCCCGGCCTGCCGCCCCGGGGCTCCGGCCGCCGCCCGGACTGGCGCTTCGTCGTGCTCTACGTGGTGATCGTGGTGCTGCTCGCGGCCCTCACCATCTGGCGCGTGGCCCGCCTGCGCTAGGCGGCCGCCTGCGCTGGAAGGGGTCCCCGGTGCTCCCGGGCTCGCCCGGCACGGAGCGACGGCCCGTGCCGAGCCCCCGTAGGATCGAGGAATGAGCAACGCGCCCCGGCTGCGGTTCCTGAAGGGCCACGGCACTGAGAACGACTTCGTCATCGTCCCCGACCTGGACGGTCACCTGGAGCTGTCCGCGGCCGCCGTCGCCCGGATCTGCGACCGCCGCGCCGGTGTCGGCGGCGACGGGCTGATCCGCGTCGTACGGTCGTCGGCGCACCCCGAGGCGCGGGCCATGGCCGCCGAGGCCCAGTGGTTCATGGACTACCGCAACGGCGACGGCAGCATCGCCGAGATGTGCGGGAACGGCGTCCGCGTGTTCGCCCGGTACCTCCAGCGGGCGGGGCTCGCCGAGGAGGGCGACCTGACGATCGCGACCCGGGCCGGACTGCGGCATGTCCACATCGCCAAGGCCGCCGGGGACGCCCAGGCGGCCGGGGAGCCCGGGGGCGCCCCGGACGGCGGCGCGATCACCGTCGGCATGGGCAAGGCCGCTGTGCCCGAGCCCGGCCCCGACGGCGGCATCACGGTCACGGTCGGCGACCGGACCTGGTCCGCCCGCAATGTGAACATGGGCAACCCGCACGCGGTCGCCTTCGTCGACGACCTCGACCAGGCCGGGACCCTGTTCACGGCGCCCGCCGTGCACCCTGCCACCGCGTACCCGAACGGCGTCAACGTCGAGTTCGTCGTCGACCGCGGCCCGCGGCACGTCGCGCTGCGCGTGCACGAGCGCGGCTCCGGCGAGACCCGTTCCTGCGGCACCGGCGCCTGCGCCGTCATGGTGGCCGCCGCGCGCCGTGACGGGGCCGATCCGGGCGTCACCGGGCACCCCGTCACGTACACGGTGGACGTACCCGGCGGGCGACTTGTGATCAGCGAGCGGCCGGACGGTACGGTGGAGATGACGGGCCCTGCCGTGATCGTTGCCGAGGGAGAGTTTGATCCCGTATGGCTGGACGCGGCCGTCGACTGAACTCGTCCCTCTCATGGGTGATCCGTTTCACTCTGGGCGAGAGCCGGTCAGCCGTGCGTGGTGGGCTCGATAGCATCAAGCACCGGCCCCGGGGGAGTGCCCACGCCGGTTGACGCTCGACGCCGCCGGAGGTGCCCATGAGCGCAGAGGCTCCAGATCAAGCCGCTCTCGGCCGCAGGCGCGGCCTCCCCCGCATCGACCTGCGCAATATCCGCAGATTCGGCCGGGCCGCGCTGCAGGGACCGGCATCCCGGGACCGGCTGCCGGACGCGATCGAACACGTCGCGAAGGTGCACCGCGCGTACCACCCGGGCGCCGATCTGGACGTGCTGCGCCAGGCCTACGTCCTCGCCGAGTCCTCCCACCGCGGCCAGATGCGCAAGAGCGGTGAGCCGTACATCACCCATCCGCTGGCCGTCACGCTCATCCTCGCCGAACTGGGCGCGGAGACCACCACGTTGACGGCGTCTCTGCTCCACGACACGGTCGAGGACACCGAGGTGACGCTCGACCAGGTGGGGGAGCAGTTCGGCGAGGAGGTGCGCTTTCTCGTCGACGGCGTCACCAAGTTGGAGAAGGTCGACTACGGGGCGGCGGCCGAGCCCGAGACGTTCCGCAAGATGCTCGTGGCCACCGGCAACGACGTCCGGGTGATGTCGATCAAGCTCGCCGACCGGCTGCACAACATGCGCACCCTCGGCGTGATGCGCCCCGAGAAACAGGCCCGCATCGCCAAGGTCACCCGTGACGTCCTGATCCCGCTGGCCGAACGGCTCGGCGTACAGGCGCTCAAGACCGAGCTGGAGGACCTGGTCTTCGCGATCCTCCACCCCGAGGAGTACGTCCGCACCCGGGAGCTGCTCCAGTCCCACGCGGACCGCCCCGACCCGCTCACCCGCGCCGCCGGGGACGTACGGGCCGTGCTGCAGGAGGCGGGCATCACCGCCGAAGTCCTGGTGCGCCCACGGCACTTCGTCTCCGTCCACCGCGCCGGGATCAAACGCGGCGAGCTGACCGGATCCGACCTCGGGCGGCTTCTGGTCCTCGTCGCCGAGGACGCGGACTGTTACGCGGTCCTCGGCGAGCTGCACACCTGTTTCACCCCGGTGATCTCGGAGTTCAAGGACTTCATCGCCGTCCCCAAGTTCAACCTGTACCAATCGCTGCACACAGCCGTGGCCGGGCGCACCGGTGAGGTCGCCGAAGTCCTCATCCGCACGCACCAGATGCACCGGGTGGCCGAGGCCGGGGTGATCGCCCTCGGCAATCCGTACGCCCCGACCGAGACGGCCACCGCGCCCGAGGGCGAGCGGGCCGACCCCACCCGCCCCGGCTGGCTGTCCCGGCTGCTCGAATGGCAGAGCGCCACCCCCGACCCCGACATCTTCTGGACCGCGCTGCGCGACGACCTCGCCCAGGACCGGGAGATCACGGTCTTCCGCTCCGACGGCGGCACCCTGGGCCTGCCCGCGGGCGCGAGCTGCGTGGACGCCGCGTACGCCCAGTACGGCGAGGACGCCCACTCCTGTATCGGGGCCCGGGTCAACGGGCGGATCGCGACGCTCAGCACCGTGCTGTGCGACGGCGACACGCTCCAGCTGCTGATGACGGGGGACGCGGCCTCGTCCGGGCCCTCGCCGGAATGGCTCGACCACGCCCGTACCCCGGCCGCGCGCATCGCCATCAACCGCTGGCTGGCCGCCCACCCGGCCGACCCGGCGCATGAGCCGCCGCAGGGCCAGGCGCCCGGCGCCGAGCACCTGCACGGCCCCGAGGATCCGGAAGAGGACGATCCGGACGAGGTCGATCCGGACGAGGCGGGGGACGCGGGCCTGAGGGCGCTGCCCGTGACTCCCGCGGGCCGTCCGGAGGCGGGCATCGTCGTCGACCTGCCCGGCGTGATCGTACGGCTGGCCCGGTGCTGCACCCCCGTACCGCCGGACGCCATCACCGGCTTCGCGGTGCGCGGCGGCGCCGTCACCGTCCACCGCGAGCGGTGCCCCGCCGTGGCGCGGATGACCGCCGCCGGGCGGGAGCGGGTCGGGGTGCGCTGGTCGGAGGAGGACGACGGGGACGGGGGCGACTACCGGGTCACCCTCTTCGCGGAGGCGTTCAGCAGGCCCCATCTGCTCGCGGACCTCACCGAGGCCATCGCCGCGGAGGGCGCCGAGGTGGTCGCCGCCGCCGTGGAACCGCCGCGTGAGCAGCGGGTCCGCCATACGTACACGCTCCAGCTGTCCGACGCGGGGCGGCTGCCGACGCTGATGCGGGCCATGCGCGACGTTCCCGGCGTCTACGACGTGACCCGGGAGGGCCGCCGAGTGGCGACCGCCCGTTCCTGAACTCCTTCGGGTGGATCGGGCCCGGGTGGGACTGCGCCCCCGCCCGGGCGCTGATAGCCGTAAGGCATGACGCATTCTCCGGGCCCCCGCCCTCCCGGTCCCCTTCCGCGGATGGGGCGCCGCAGGACCGCCCTCGTGGCCGTCGCCCTGGCCGCCGTCCTCGCCTCGGTCGGCCCGTCCTCCGCCGCCTTGCCGGTGAGCGCCACGGGCCCGCGGGCGCTCGGCATCGGCGACCCGCTCTACCCGCGGCTCGGCAACCCCGGCTATGACGTCACGGCGTACGACATCGCCCTGGACTACCGCCGCGCGGACCGGCCGCTGGACGCCGTCACCACCATCGACGCCCGCGCCACCACTGGATTACGCGCCCTCAACCTGGACTTCACCCAGGGCACCGTGCGCTCCGTGAGCATCGACGGCGCGCCCGCCGCCTTCACCACCGCACATGAGGACCTGGTCATCACCCCGCGCGCCAGGATCGCGCGGGGCGCCGGGTTCCGGGTCACCGTCCGGCACACCAGCGACCCCGGGGACGGCGCCGGGGGTGGCTGGGTCCGCACCCGGGACGGGCTGGCCATGGCCAACCAGGCCGACGCCGCTCACCGGGTCTTCCCGTGCAACGACCATCCGTCCGACAAGGCGCGCTTCATCTTCCGGATCACCGCGCCGAAGAACCTCACGGTCGTCGCGGGCGGCCTTCGGACCGGGCGTGTCCGCGAGGGGGCGCGCACCACCTGGACGTACCGCCTCGCCCACCCCATGGCCACCGAGCTGGCGCAGGTCTCCATCGGCCGGTCCGCCGTGCTCCACCGCACGGGCCCGCACGGGCTGCCGGTGCGCGACGTGGTGCCCGTCGCGGACCGTAAGAAGCTCGCGAAGTGGCTCGCGCGCACTCCGGGGCAGCTGGCCTGGATGGAGAAGCGGGTCGGACCGTACCCGTTCGAGGACTACGGCGTGCTGATCTCCCACGCCACCACGGGCTTCGAGCTGGAGACCCAGACGCTCTCGCTCTTCGAACGCGGCCTCTTCATCGGCGACGAGTTCCCAAGGTGGTACGTGGAGTCGATCATGCTGCACGAACTGGCGCACCAGTGGTTCGGCGACAGCGTCAGCCCGCGCCGCTGGTCCGATCTGTGGCTCAACGAAGGCCACGCCACCTGGTACGAGGCGCTGTACGCGGAGCAGTACGGCAAGGCGAGCCTGGAGCGGCGGATGCGGCTGGCCTACGAGCAGTCCGACGCCTGGCGCGCCGAAGGAGGGCCGCCGGCCGCCCCCAGGCCCGCCGCACCCGGCAAGCAGATCGGTCTGTTCCGGCCGATCGTCTACGACGGCAGCGCGCTGATCCTGTACGCGCTGCGGCAGCGGATCGGCCGGGCGGACTTCGAGCGGCTGGAGCGGCAGTGGGTGGTCCGCCACCGTGACGGCGTGGCCTCGACCGCCGACTTCGTCCGGCTGGCCTCGGAGGTGGCGGGCCGGGACCTGACGGGCTTCCTGCGCGCGTGGCTGTACGGGGAGAAGACGCCGAAGATGCCCGGGCACCCCGGCTGGAAGCCCGACCCCGTGCCGGACGCGAGGCCGGGCGCGAAGCAGGGCGCCAAGCCTGGCACCAAGCCGGGCGCGAAGCAGGCCACCAAGCCAGGCGCGAAGCCAGGCACCAAGCCGGGTACGAAGCCTGGCGCCAAGCCCACGACCCATGGCCCGGCGGCGCGCCATACCGCGAAACACGGGTGACGGCCCCGCCGCCGCGTGCGACCATCGAGGAGTCGGCGTCGCCGCCGGAGCAGTGGGGAATCCCACGGGTCCGTCGCGCGTTGACGACAGTGACGATGTCCCTCGACGTAAGGATTCCTTTGACCCACTCCTCTTCCCTTCCGCAGGACCGGCAGAGCCTCGCCGAGAGCCTTCGGGCCGACGCCCTGATGGAAGAGGACGTCGCCTGGAGTCACGAGATCGACGGGGAGCGTGACGGCGACCAGTACGACCGCTCCGACCGTGCCGCGCTGCGGCGCGTGGCGGGGCTCTCCACCGAACTCGAGGACGTCACCGAGGTCGAGTACCGGCAGCTGCGCCTGGAGCGCGTGGTGCTGGTCGGCGTCTGGACGTCCGGCACGGTGCAGGACGCGGAGAACTCCCTCGCCGAGCTGGCGGCGCTCGCGGAGACCGCTGGTGCGGCCGTGCTCGACGGCGTCATCCAGCGCCGTAACAAGCCCGACCCGGCGACCTACATCGGCTCCGGCAAGGCCGAGGAACTGCGCGATGTCGTGATCGACACCGGTGCCGACACCGTCGTGTGCGACGGTGAGCTGAGCCCCGGCCAGCTGATCCACCTCGAGGACGTCGTCAAGGTCAAGGTGGTCGACCGTACCGCCCTGATCCTCGACATCTTCGCCCAGCACGCCAAGTCCCGCGAGGGTAAGGCTCAGGTCTCGCTCGCCCAGATGCAGTACATGCTGCCGAGGCTGCGCGGCTGGGGTCAGTCGCTGTCCCGGCAGATGGGTGGCGGTGGCTCCGGATCGTCGGGCGGCGGTATGGCCACCCGTGGTCCCGGTGAGACCAAGATCGAGACGGACCGGCGCCGCATTCGCGAGAAGATGGCGAAGATGCGCCGCGAGATCGCCGAGATGAAGACCGGCCGCGACATCAAGCGGCAGGAGCGCAGGCGTCACAAGGTCCCCTCGGTCGCCATCGCCGGGTACACCAACGCGGGCAAGTCCTCGCTGCTCAACCGGCTCACCGGCGCGGGCGTGCTGGTGGAGAACGCGCTGTTCGCCACCCTGGACCCGACCGTGCGCCGGGCCGAGACCCCCAGCGGGCGGCTGTACACGCTGGCGGACACGGTCGGCTTCGTGCGCCATCTGCCGCACCACCTGGTCGAGGCGTTCCGTTCCACCATGGAGGAGGTCGGCGACGCCGATCTGATCCTCCATGTGGTGGACGGCTCGCATCCGGTGCCGGAGGAGCAGCTGGCCGCCGTGCGCGAGGTGATCCGTGATGTGGGCGCGGTCGATGTGCCCGAGATCGTGATCATCAACAAGGCGGACAAGGCCGACCCGCTCGTGCTGCAGCGGCTGCTGCGCATGGAGCGGCGCGCGATGGCCGTCTCGGCGCGCTCCGGGCAGGGCATCGACGAGCTGCTCGCGGTGATCGATGACGAGCTGCCCCGGCCGCAGGTCGAGATCGAGGCGCTGGTGCCGTACACCGAGGGCAAGCTGGTCTCGCGTGCGCACGCCGACGGTGAGGTGATCTCCGAGGAGCACACCCCGGAGGGCACGCTGCTCACGGCACGGGTGCACGAGGAGCTGGCGGCCGAGCTGCGGCGGTTCGTACCGGCCGCGGCAGGCGTCCAGCAGTAGTACCGAACGGCCTCACGGCCCGAACGGCCGCATGGCGATGGCCCGCCCCCGATCCGGGGGCGGGCCTTCGCCGCTGCTGAGCGCGGGTGACTACTGGCCCGCGAACTTCTTGCTGACCGCGTTGTAGATGCCCTTGGCTTCGGGGCCCAGGTGGGGGCCCGCCAGCCAGGTGGCGTCGGACGGGCCTATCGAGGTGTTGGACACCAGCGCGGGCTTGCCGTCCGCACCGTTCGCGACCCAACCGCCGCCGGAGGAACCGGCGGTCATCGTGCAGCCGATGCGGTACATGGTCGGCTGCTTGGCGTCCAGCGAGAGCCTGCCCGGCTTGTCGGCGCACTGGTCCATCTTCTGGCCGTCGAACGGCGGGGCGGCCGGGTAGCCGGTGGCCGTGATCTCGTCGATGGACTTCACGGCCGGTGCGTTGAAGTCGACCGGCAGCGCGCCGCCGACGGTCTCCTCCAGCGACTTGCCGCCGCTGACCTCAGGCTTCACATGCATGACCGCGAAGTCGTACGGAGCGCCCTTGCCGCCGGTGGCCGCGCCGCTGTCGATCCACTGGGAGGAGGTCTGCGCCCAGTCGGCCCACCAGACGCCCTTGGGGGCGAGTTCTTCCCTGGTGGCGTTCTTCAGCTCGGCCGCCGACTTGCCGGAGTCGTTGTACGAGGGCACGAACATCAGGTTCTTGTACCAGCCGCCGCCCTTGCCCGCGTGGACGCAGTGGCCCGCCGTCCAGACCATGTTGGACTTGCCGGGGTGGGCGGGGTCCTCGACCACGGTCGCGGAGCAGACCATCGACCCCTCGGGGCCGTCGAAGAAGACCTTACCCGCGTAGGGGACGCGGGAGCTGTACGGGCTGTCGACCTCCTTGGCCTCCACCGGCTGCGGATCGGGGTCGGTCACGCCCTGGTCGTCCGCGATGTCGCTGTCGTCGACCTGCTCCTCCGGCTCCTGGGCATCCCGCATCCGGTCCGGCTTCCACAGACCCTTGATGATCGGGTTGATGAAGTCGCCCGCCTCGCGGAGCCAGTCGTCCCGGTCCCACTTGTTCCAGGCGCCGTTCTTCCACTGGTCCAGGTCGACGCCGAGGTTCTGCAGCTTGTCGTTGAGATTGTCGGGCAGCTTGATGTCGTCCGCGCCCTGCTGGCCCGACGATGCGGAGGCCTTGGCATCGGCCGAGTCGTCCGACGATCCGCACGCGGTGGCGGTGAGCGCCAGCACGGCGGCGACGGCCGCCGTGGCGAGGGCGGGCCGGCGTTTGAAAGGCATGGGCGGAACTCCCCCTGATGTTCTGAACTGCTTCACGGCCTGACTGCTCACGGCCTGTCTGGATTTGTCATGCTCCCCCCGACAGGGGGGTGATCCCCCACTATGCCGGTGCCGCCTACGACGACTTCAGGCGGGTCCTTGGTTCCCGGCGGCAAGGATCTTCGGCCAGCCCGTGATCCCCGGCCACACCTGTCGTTGGTACGTACGGGGGACTGCCGGAGGGTGTTCAGCAGCGAGAGGACCGTGAGCCGTGGCCATGACCCAGCTCCCGCCGATGACGCCGGACCCTTCGCCGCCCGCCGGACCGGACGGCGGCGGGTCCGGCGAGGACGCTCCGGCCATCCTGCGGCGCCAGTCGCTGCGGGAGTCGGCCGCCCGCACCTACGCCCGGGCGCTGCCCATCGTCCCGGTGCGCGCCCGCGGGCTGACGATCGAGGGAGCCGACGGCCGCCGCTACCTCGACTGCCTCTCCGGAGCCGGGGCGCTGGCGCTCGGGCACAACCATCCGGTGGTGCTGGAAGCGATTCGCGCCGTGCTGGACTCGGGAGCCCCGCTCCAGATCCTGGACCTGGCCACGCCGGTCAAGGACGCCTTCACGGACGAGCTGTTCGCCACGCTGCCGCCCGAACTCGCCGCGCACGCACGGGTGCAGTTCTGCGGGCCCGCGGGCACGGACGCCGTCGAAGCCGCGCTCAAGCTGGTACGCACCGCCACGGGGCGGGACGGCCTGCTGGCCTTCTCCGGGGCCTACCACGGTATGACGGCCGGGGCGCTGGCCGCCTCGGGCGGCGCCCCCTCGGTGAGCGTGACCCGGCTGCCGTATCCCTACGACTACCGTTGCCCGTTCGGGGTGGGTGGTGAGCACGGCGCGGAACTCGCGGCGCGCTGGACCGAGCGGCTGCTGGACGACCCGAAGGGCGGGGCGGGCGCACCGGCCGGGATGATCCTTGAACCGGTGCAGGGCGAGGGCGGGGTGATCCCCGCCCCGGACGGCTGGCTGCGCCGGATGCGGGAGATCACCGCGGCCCGAGGCATCCCGCTCATCGCGGACGAGGTGCAGACCGGCGTGGGGCGCACGGGTTCCTTCTGGGCGGTCGGACACAGCGGCGTGGTGCCCGATGTGATGGTGCTGTCGAAGGCCATCGGCGGCAGCCTGCCGCTGGCCGTCGTGGTCTACCGGGAAGAGCTGGACACCTGGCGGCCCGGCGCCCACGCGGGCACCTTCCGGGGCAATCAGCTGGCGATGGCGGCGGGCGCGGCCACGCTCGCGTACGTCCGCGAAAACGGTCTCGCGCAGCGGGCCGCGGTCGTCGGCGAGCGGATGCTGACGCGGCTGCGCACCCTCGCCGCGCGGTGGCCCCACATCGGGGACGTCCGAGGCCGCGGCCTCATGATCGGCCTCGAACTGGTCGACCCGGCGGATCCGGCCCCCGGCCCTGGGCGCCCTGGTGCTGCGGCCGACACCGCCGTGACGACCGGTGCCTTCGCCGGTACGGACGGCCGCTTCGCCGACCGTACGGAGACCGGCCCCGCCGCCCGCCCCGCCGCCCCGATGCTGGCGGCCGCCGTGCAGCGGGAGTGCCTGCACCGTGGCCTGATCGTCGAACTCGGCGGCCGCCACTCCGCGGTGATCCGCCTCCTTCCGCCACTGACCATCACCGACGAGCAGGCCGAAGCCGTTCTGGACCGGCTCGCCGATGCCCTGGACGCCGCGATCCGCGCCCTCGGCGACCGCGCCGCCCATGAACTCCCGCCACCTGCCCCGTCCTTCACCGGAGGCCACCGGTGACGCGCCCCGCGGCCGTGAGACCGCACCACCACCGCACCATCGAAGGAGGCAGGCGCCAGGCTCCCGGCGTGAAGGCCGTGACGCGAGCGCCGCACCCACCATGCCGCACTCCCCTGGGCGAGCCCCCCTGTATCCCCAGCCGGACCCGGAGGACGGTGCCATGAGCGACCGTACGGCCCGCGCCCCCGCCGCCGGGCATGCCGGAGCCGGAGGTGAGGCCCCGCCCTCGATGCCCTCCATGCCCTCCGCTCCACCAGCGTCCGCCGCGCAGACGACGACGGGATTCCCACCCGCGCTGACGGAGCCACAGCGCCGGGCGCCCCACCCGACGGCGGCCTCGCCCCAGACTCCAGCCCTGCCGCCCGAGTCGGCAGCACCCCCAGCCGTGCCACCGACCGCCGAGCCCCCCACCGCCGGGCCGCCCCAGCCGACGGCACTCACACTGTCGGCAGCCCCTGCCGCGCCGCCCCTCGCCATGACGGCCCCGGTACCGCGGCAGGATCACAGCGGCCACGACGTACCCGAGGACTTCGCGACCACCACCGGGCAGGACCCGCTCGACCATCCCGATCCGCAGGTCGCCGCCGATGCCGCAGGGGTCGAGAACCTGCTGCGCTGCTGGGTACGGGAGACCGCCGCAGGGCCCCCGGACCGTGACATCCTCCGCCTCCCCCTCGCCGCGAGCGGCACCTCCCTCCAGGTGCCCGTGCGCTACTGGTCGGCCACCGGCTGGCACCGCTTCGGTGAGCCGGTGCTGGAACACGGCCCCTGGGACGCCCCCGCCGTCGGCGCGGTGGCCCTCGCGGCGCTGCTCACCCGGGAGGCGGCGTACGCGGCCCGCCAGGAGGAGACCGACGCGGAGGCCTCCGAACTCATCGGCCGGGTAGCGGACTCCGTACGACGCACCGCCCAGTTCCTCGCCCACCGCAGGGCCGCGCCCGCCGATCCCGGCGCCGGGACCCCCTTCCTCAGCGCGGAACAGTCTCTTCTCCTCGGACACCCCCTTCATCCGACGCCGAAGAGCCGTGAAGGTCTCTCCGAAGCGGCGTCACCTGTGTGCTCTCCCGAATCGCGTGGCTCCTTTCCCCTGCACTGGTTCGGCGTCGACCGGTCCGTGCTCGCCTGCGAGTCGGCCTGGACCGAACGCGGCAGGACCGTGCCGGCCGAGCGGCTGGCCCTCTCCCTCGCGGGCAGCGGTCTGCAACTGCCCTCCGGAACCGTGCCCTTGCCCCTGCACCCGTGGCAGGCCCAGGAGATCCGGCACCGCCCGGCCGCCGCCGCGCTGTTCGACGCGGGCCTGCTGCACGACCTCGGCCCGGCCGGCGGACACTGGTACCCCACCTCCTCCGTTCGCACCGTCTACCGGCCCGGCGCGGCAGCGATGCTCAAGCTCTCCCTCGGGCTGCGGATCACCAACTCCCGCCGCGAGAACCTCCGCAAAGAGCTTCACCGTGGCGTCGAGGTCCACCGGCTGCTGCGCAGCGGGCTGGCCGAGCAGTGGCGGGCCGCCTTCCCCGGATTCCCCGGCTTCGACATCGTCCGTGACCCGGCCTGGCTCGCGGTGGACGGGCTGGACGGCGACCCCCTGACCGGGCTGGACGTCGTCATCCGGCACAACCCGTTCGGCCCGGGCGACGACGCCGTCTGCGTCGCCGGGCTCCTCTCGCTCCGTCCCTGGCCGGGGCGGCCCGCCATGCGCTCACACCTGGCCCGCCTCGTCGCCCGGCTCGCCGCCCGCACCGGCCGCTCCTCGGCCGCCGTCAGCGCCGAGTGGTTCCTGCGCTATCTGCACACGGTCGTACGCCCCGTGCTCTGGCTGGACGGAGAGGCGGGCATCGCCCTGGAGGCACACCAGCAGAACACCCTGGTGCTGCTGGACCCGGACGGTTGGCCGGTCGGGGGCCGCTACCGGGACAACCAGGGCTACTACTTCCGCGAGTCCCGGTATGACGATCTCCAGCGGCGGCTGCCCGGCATCGGCGGGGGCAGCGACACCTTCGTGTCCGACGAGGTCACCGACGAGCGCTTCGCCTACTACCTCGGCGTCAACAACGTCCTCGGCGTGATCGGAGCGTTCGGGTCGCAGCGGCTCGCCGACGAGCGCGTGCTGCTGGCCGCGTTCCGCCGCTTTCTCGCCGACGCCGCGTCCGGCCCCGGCAAGCTCCGCTCGCGGTTGCCCGCCCGCCTCCTGGAGACGCCCACCCTGCGCTGCAAGGCCAATCTGCTCACCCGCCTGCGCGGCCTGGACGAACTCGTGGGGCCGGTCGACACCCAGTCCGTCTACGTCACCATCGCCAACCCCCTTGTCACGTCGGCCGCTTCCACGGCATGACCTCCGTCCACCCCGCCGATCACGCCCTCACGGCGCGTCCGAGATCCATGAGAGGAGAGCGTCCCAGTGCCGCACTCCGACTCCAGCACCGACGACACCCTCGACATGCGGACGCGCCAGGATGAAGAGACCGCCCGAATTCCCGAGGGCCAGCTGACCGGCCCGGATTTCGGCACTCGCCCCGACCTGCTCGACCGCATCGCCGAATGGGGCCCCACCAGCACCCCGGCGGGCACCTTCCAGCTGGTCCCGGTCCGTGTCGGGCGCGATCTGCGGCTCATCGCCCGGTGGATGAACGACCCGGCCGTGGCCGCCTTCTGGGAACTCGGCGGCCCCGACGACATCACGGCGAGCCATCTGGGCGGCCAGCTCGACGGTGACGGCCGCAGCGTGCCCTGCCTGGGAGTGCTGGACGGTGTCCCGATGAGCTACTGGGAGGTATACCGCGCCGATCTCGACCCGCTCGCCCGGCACTATCCGGCCCGGCCGCACGACACCGGCGTCCATCTGCTCATCGGCCGCGTCAGCGATCGTGGCCAGGGCCTGGGCACGACCCTGCTCCGCGCCGCGGCCGATCTCGTACTCGAACACCGCCCGTCCTGCGCGCGGGTCGTGGCCGAACCCGATCTGCGCAACGCCCCCTCCGTCGCGGCCTTTCTCGGCGCCGGTTTCCGCTTCTCCGCCGAGGTGGACCTGCCCGGGAAACGCGCGGCACTGATGCTGCGCGACCGCGCCCTGCGCCACCTGCTGTGAGCCATCGTGACCCCCTGTGTTCCGCGACGGCTTCCGAGCGCCGCCTTTTCCTGTGATACACCGCTCGGCCCGTCCAGGTTCCGCCCATACCACGCGTTCCCTCCACGGTGGGTGATACGACCGTGGGCGGGAGTGATGTCGGTGCCGCCGCGTAGGCTGGCAGCCCTATGACTGACACGTCCTCGCCTCCGCTCGCAGACCTGCTGCACGCCGCCGTCGACGCCGTCGGCGGTACCGAACGCCCTGGCCAGACAGCCATGGCCGAAGCCGTGGCCGAGGCGATCGACGACACGTCCCATCTCCTGGTCCAGGCCGGTACCGGCACCGGAAAGTCGCTCGGCTATCTGGTGCCCGCCCTCGCCCACGGCGAGCGCGTCGTCGTTGCCACGGCGACCCTCGCCCTGCAGCGCCAGCTCGTCGAGCGCGATCTGCCGCGTACCGTCGACGCCCTGCATCCGCTGCTGCGCCGCCGCCCCGAGTTCGCCATGCTCAAAGGGCGGTCCAACTACCTGTGCCTGCACCGCCTCCACGAAGGGGTGCCGCAGGAGGACGCCGACGAGGGTGGGCTGTTCGACCCCTTCGAGGCGGCCGCGCCCACCAGCAAGCTGGGCAAGGACCTGCTGCGGCTGCGTGACTGGTCCGACGATACGGAGACGGGCGACCGCGACGACCTGACCCCCGGCGTCTCCGACCGCGCCTGGTCCCAGGTGTCGGTCACCTCCCGTGAATGCCTCGGCGCGTCCAAGTGCGCTTATGGCGCGGAGTGCTTCGCCGAGGCCGCCCGCGAGCGCGCCAAGCTCGCCGAGGTCGTCGTCACCAACCACGCGCTGCTCGCTATCGACGCCATCGAGGGTGCCCCGGTGCTGCCCAGCCACGAGGTGCTGATCGTCGACGAGGCGCATGAGCTGGTCTCCCGCGTCACCGGCGTCGCCAGCGGGGAGCTGACCCCCGGCCAGGTCAACCGGGCCGTGCGGCGCGCCGCCAAGCTGGTGAACGAGAAGGCGGCCGACGCGCTCCAGACCGCCTCGGAGACCTTCGAGCGGATCATGGAGCTGGCGCTCCCCGGCCGCCTCGAGACCATCCCCGAGGACCTGAGCTATGCCCTGATGGCGTTGCGTGACGCGGCCCGTACGGTGATCTCCGCGCTCGGCGCCACCCGTGACGCCTCGGTGCAGGACGAGGACGCCGTCCGCAAGCAGGCCCTGGGCGCGGTGGAGAACATCCACCAGGTGGCGGAGCGGATCGTGGAGGCCTCCGAGTTCGACGTGATCTGGTACGAGCGGCACGACCGCTTCGGGGCCTCGCTGCGCGTCGCCCCGCTGTCCGTGTCCGGTCTGCTGCGCGAGAAGCTGTTCGAGGACCGCTCGGTGATCCTCACCTCCGCCACCCTCAAGATCGGTGGGGACTTCAACGGGGTGGCCGCGTCGCTCGGTCTCGCTCCCGAGAGCCCCCAGGACCCCGAGGGCGGCGAGGACTCCGCCCCGCGCTGGCAGGCCCTCGACGTCGGCTCGCCCTTCGACTACGCGAAGCAGGGAATCCTCTACGTCGCCAAGCATCTCGCCCAGCCCGGCCGTGAGGGCAGCCGCGGCGACATGCTGGATGAGCTGGCCGAGCTGGTGGAGGCCGCGGGCGGGCGCACGCTCGGGCTGTTCTCGTCCATGCGCGCCGCCCAGGCCGCCGCGGAAGACCTGCGCGGACGGCTCGACGTGCCCATCCTCCTCCAGGGCGAGGAGACCCTCGGCGAGCTGATCCGGGCCTTCGCGGCCGACGCCAGGACCTGCCTGTTCGGCACGCTGTCGCTGTGGCAGGGCGTGGATGTGCCGGGCCCGAGCTGTCAGTTGGTGGTCATGGACCGGGTGCCCTTCCCGCGCCCCGACGACCCGCTGATGAGCGCGCGGCAGAAGGCCGTGGAGGAGGCCGGTGGCAATGGCTTCATGGCGGTCGCGGCCACGCACGCCGCGCTCCTGATGGCGCAGGGCGCGGGGCGGCTCGTGCGAGCCTCCGGGGACCGCGGCATCGTCGCCGTTCTGGACCCGCGGGTCGAGCGGGCCCGCTACGGCTCGTTCCTGCGCAAGACCATGCCGGACTTCTGGTACACGACCGACCGCAACCAGGTGCGCCGCTCCCTGGCCGCGATCGACGCGGCGGCCAAGGCCGAAGGGGCGTAGCGCGCGAGGGCGGGCATCGGGCCAGGCCGGGCATACAGCAGGGCCCCGGAACCGGCGCAGTGGTCCCGGGGCCCGGTCGTTGGGCACGCCAGGGGCGTGCCTCGGTCCGTCGGCTCAGACGCGCCGCAGCACTGCGACGACCTTGCCCAGAATGGTCGCCTCATCACCGGGGATCGGCTGGTACGCGGCGTTGTGCGGGAGCAGCCAGACATGGCCGTCCTCGCGCTTGAAGCGCTTCACCGTCGCCTCCCCGTCGAGCATCGCGGCGACGATGTCCCCGTTCTCGGCGACGGGCTGGCGGCGCACCGTGACCCAGTCCCCATCGCAGATGGCGGCCTCGACCATGGAGTCGCCGACCACCTTCAGGACGAACAGCTCACCGTCGCCGACCAGCTGGCGGGGGAGCGGGAAGACATCCTCGACCGACTCCTCCGCGAGGATCGGCCCGCCGGCCGCGATCCGGCCCACCAGCGGGACGTAGGACGCGGCGGGCTTGCCGGTGGTGTCCGTCGGCTGGGTGCTGGGCTGGTCCGAGCCACGGACCTCGTACGCCCGGGGGCGGTGGGGGTCACGCCGCAGGAAGCCCTTGCGCTCCAGGGCCATCAGCTGGTGGGCGACGGACGAGGTGCTGGAGAGGCCCACCGCCTGGCCGATCTCCCGCATGGACGGGGGGTACCCACGCCGCTGCACAGAGTCGCGGATGACCTCGATGACGCGACGCTGCCGGTCGGTCAGCCCTGAGCTGTCCGCCCGGATTCCTGGAGGTCGCCCGGGTAGTGATCGGGTCGTCTTCTGCCCCTCCGGGTTCGTGCTCGCGTCGTTGATCGCGTGCGTTTGATTCATCGCGTGCGTCTGTTCGAGTCGGCTCTGGGAGCGCTCCTGGGCGGTAACAGCGGCGCTCTCTGCGGTGGTGGTCACGACGGCCCCTCTCGAGATGTTCTCCCTAGTTGGACAACGGTAGTTGCTTTCGAAAGGTTGCGCCAAACACACGTTCGAGTGAAATATCCCAGATGAGCTGACGTGATCACAGGCTTGGGTGTATAGGGCAGTCTCGGGCGCGGGTTGGCGAGTGAGTTTCGGCCCCGTCCGGCGGTGGGGTTCAGTCTTGCACCCCGGGTCCTGTGGAGCTGGGACCCCTGGGGTTCGCGTAGTCTCGTGCCTGCTCCCGAGCCATGACACGCCATGCGGTGCGGTTGGGTGCCAGACACCAGATCTAGTGGTTTGATGGATGTCAGCCACCCACAGCTTGTGGTCCCTGGTGATTCGTTGCCGAGATCTTCGCCTATGCTTGTGGTCGCTTCGGCGGGCCTGCGCGGCCGGTCGGGGCTTGTCAGTCATGCGCCGTTTTTGAGGGTGAGGGAGGGTACGGAGCCATGCACTGCCCCTTCTGCAGGCACCCCGACAGCCGCGTCGTCGACAGCCGGACCACAGATGACGGCTGCTCGATCCGCAGGCGCCGCCAGTGCCCCGACTGTTCGCGTCGCTTCACGACCGTGGAGACCGCGTCGCTGATGGTGATCAAGCGGAGTGGGGTCACCGAGCCCTTCAGCCGCGACAAGGTCATCTCCGGGGTTCGCAAGGCATGCCAGGGCCGTCCCGTCACCGAGGACGCCCTCGCCAAGCTCGGTCAGCGCGTGGAAGAGGCCGTACGGGCCACCGGAAGCGCCGAGCTGTCCACCCATGACGTGGGGCTCGCCATACTCGGTCCGCTCCAGGAGCTCGACCTCGTCGCCTACCTGCGCTTCGCCTCCGTCTACCGCGCCTTCGACTCGCTCGAGGACTTCGAGGCCGCGGTCACGGAGCTGCGGGACCAGCAACGGCCCCCCGCGCACGACCGCGGACCCGGCGCCGACGGGGCCGAGGAGGCCCCCGCGCCCGTCACCGCCGCCGACTGACCGGCGGCCGAAGACCTGCCCGGGGCGCATCGCGCCTCCGGGTGAAAGACAAGAGACACCGTGCCCGGGAAGAAATGGGCACATCAGGGCGTTTTCGCCCGTACAGGGAGGCGGAATGACAGAGACGGCGAGCGGCCCCGCACGAGGCTCCCGCTCCAAGGGAAGCAAGAACAAGGGTCTGCGTATCGAGCGCGTCTTTACCACCCCCGGCGTGCACCCGTACGACGAGGTGGTCTGGGAGCGCCGTGACGTCGTCATGACCAACTGGCGTGACGGGTCGGTGAACTTCGAGCAGCGCGGTGTGGAGTTCCCCGACTCCTGGTCGGTCAACGCGGTCAACATCGTCACGAGCAAGTACTTCCGCGGCGCGGTCGGCTCCCCGGACCGCGAGGCGAGCCTGAAGCAGCTCATCGACCGAGTGGTGGGCACGTACCGCGCGTCCGGCGAGGCCAACGGCTACTTCGCCTCCCCGGCGGACGCCGAGATCTTCGATCATGAGCTGACGTACGCGCTGCTCCACCAGGTCTTCAGCTTCAACTCGCCCGTGTGGTTCAACGTCGGCACCAAGCAGCCGCAGCAGGTCAGCGCCTGCTTCATCCTCTCCGTGGACGACTCCATGGAGTCGATCCTGGACTGGTACAAGGAAGAGGGGATGATCTTCAAGGGCGGCTCCGGCGCCGGCCTGAACCTCTCCCGCATCCGCTCCTCCAAGGAGCTGCTCTCCTCCGGCGGCAACGCCTCCGGGCCCGTCTCCTTCATGCGCGGCGCCGACGCCTCCGCCGGAACGATCAAGTCGGGCGGCGCGACCCGCCGGGCCGCCAAGATGGTCGTCCTCGACGTCGACCACCCGGACGTCGAGGCGTTCATCGAGACCAAGGTCAAGGAAGAGGAGAAGGTCCGCGCCCTGCGCGACGCGGGCTTCGACATGGACCTGGGCGGCGACGACATCACGTCCGTCCAGTACCAGAACGCCAACAACTCGGTCCGGGTGAACGACACGTTCATGAAGGCCGTGGAGTCCGGCTCGCAGTTCGGCCTGCGCAGCCGCATGACCGGTGAGCCCATCGAGGAGGTCGACGCCAAGTCCCTCTTCCGGAAGATGGCCGAGGCGGCCTGGGCCTGCGCCGACCCGGGCATCCAGTACGACGACACGATCAACCACTGGCACACCTCGCCGGAGTCGGGCCGGATCACCGCGTCCAACCCGTGCAGCGAGTACATGCACCTGGACAACTCCTCGTGCAACCTGGCCTCGCTCAACCTCATGAAGTTCCTGGAGGACGACGGCTCGGGCAACCAGCGCTTCGACGCCGAGCGCTTCGCCAAGGTCGTCGAGCTGGTCATCACCGCGATGGACATCTCCATCTGCTTCGCGGACTTCCCGACCCAGAAGATCGGTGAGACGACCCGCGCCTTCCGCCAGCTGGGCATCGGCTACGCCAACCTCGGCGCCCTGCTGATGGCCACCGGCCACGCCTACGACAGCGACGGCGGCCGGGGCCTGGCCGGAGCCATCACCTCCCTGATGACCGGCACCTCGTACAAGCGCTCCGCCGAGCTGGCGGCCGTCGTCGGCCCGTACGACGGCTACGCCCGCAACGCGGACGCCCACAACCGCGTCATGAAGCAGCACTCGGACGCCAACGCCATCGCCAAGCGCGTGGACGACCTGGACACCCCGGTCTGGGCGGCGGCCACCGAGGCATGGCAGGACGTGCTGCGCCTCGGCGAGAAGAGCGGCTTCCGCAACGCCCAGGCGTCGGTGCTCGCCCCCACCGGCACCATCGGCCTGATGATGGACTGCGACACCACGGGCGTCGAGCCGGACCTGGCCCTGGTGAAGTTCAAGAAGCTGGTCGGCGGCGGCTCGATGCAGATCGTGAACAACACGGTCCCCAAGGCGCTCAAGCGGCTCGGCTACCAGCCGGAGCAGGTCGAGGCGATCGTCGCCCACATCGCCGACCACGGCAATGTGATCGACGCGCCGGGGCTGAAGCCCGAGCACTACGAGGTCTTCGACTGCGCGATGGGTGAGCGTTCCATCTCGCCGATGGGCCATGTGCGGATGATGGCCGCCGCTCAGCCGTTCCTGTCCGGCGCGATCTCCAAGACGGTCAACATGTCGGAGACGGCCACCGTCGAGGAGATCGAGGAGATCTACTTCGAGGGCTGGAAGCTGGGCCTCAAGGCGCTGGCGATCTACCGCGACAACTGCAAGGTCGGCCAGCCGCTCTCCGCCAAGAAGAAGGAGGAGAAGGCGGTTGAGCAGGCCGTGCCGGAGGTCGAGAAGGTCGTCGAGTACCGTCCGGTCCGCAAGCGTCTGCCCAAGGGCCGTCCCGGCATCACCACCTCCTTCACGGTCGGCGGCGCCGAGGGCTACATGACGGCGAACTCCTACCCGGACGACGGGCTCGGCGAGGTCTTCCTGAAGATGTCCAAGCAGGGCTCGACCCTCGCGGGCATGATGGACGCCTTCTCCATCGCCGTCTCGGTCGGCCTCCAGTACGGGGTGCCCCTGGAGACGTACGTCTCGAAGTTCACCAACATGCGCTTCGAGCCGGCCGGAATGACGGACGACCCGGACGTGCGGATGGCCCAGTCGATCGTCGACTACATCTTCCGTCGCCTGGCGCTGGACTTCCTGCCCTTCGAGACCCGGTCGGCGCTCGGCATCCACTCCGCCGAGGAGCGTCAGCGTCACCTGGAGACCGGTTCGTACGAGGCGTCCGAGGACGACGTCGACGTCGAGGGCCTGGCCCAGTCGGCGCCGCGTCGGCTGGAGGCACCGAAGGCCACCACGGCCGTGTCCCAGTCCGAGACGTCCGCCCCGAAGGAGGCCCACAGCTCGACCGAGCTGGTCGAGATCCAGCTGGGCATGAACGCGGACGCACCGCTGTGCTTCTCCTGCGGCACCAAGATGCGCCGCGCGGGCAGCTGCTACCTGTGCGAGGGCTGCGGCTCGACGAGCGGCTGCAGCTGATCGTCCGCCCTGGCGGGTGACCTTTGAAGCGGGGCGTGGCCTTCGGGCCGCGCCCCGCTCGCATGGGCGGAGGCGGTCAGAAGTCGGGGGGACTGTAGCGGTTCTTGTGTCTCCTGTCACTCGACTTCTCACACGCACCATGAAATTCGACAACGCCCCGACTGGCGGTGGCTCGTGCGCCACGCTCTGTGCAGCGGAGTCGAACGTCGTGCGCAGCACGGCCCATGTGACCGAGGAGGTCTTGCTGTGACTGTCGCCGCCATCGGCAACACGGGTAATGCCGCACAGCTTTTCCGGGGCACCAACCACAGTCCGTCGTACTTCATGCTGAACCGCGCGGGGGTAGCGGGCGGCGGACAGGACATCGTGGATTTCTGTATCCCCTGTAATCCCTACTTCCCCACCCCCGGCATGTTCGACGAACTGTCGGCCATGCTGCGCGACATTCTCACCTATTACCCCAGCTCCGCCGATACGATCACAGCCGAACTGGCGCATCTGCTCGATCTCCAGCCACAGACCATGGCGATGGGCAACGGCTCGACGGAACTCATCACCTGGATCGACCATTTGCTGGTCAAAGACAGCCTGGCCGTGCCGATCCCCACGTTCGGCCGGTGGACGGATCAGCCGGATGAGACCGGCAAGCGCGTGGACATGTTCCGGCTGCCGGAGCGGCACGGCTTCGCCCTCGATCCCGATGCCTTCGTGTCGTTCATCCGGCAGCGGGGATCACGTACCGCTGTCATCTGCAATCCCAACAATCCCGACGGCGGTCTTCTCTCCCGCGACGCCGTCATATCGTTCATGGACTCCCTCGCGGACCTCGATCTGGTCGTCATCGACGAGTCCTTCCTGGAGTTCGTCGACCCTGAATCCGGTCCGTGGCCGAGCGTCGTCGACGAGGCCGTGGTGCGTCCGAACGTCGTCGTCCTGCGCAGCCTGGGAAAGAATTTCGGCCTGCACGGTGTGCGCTTCGGCTACCTGGTGGCGAACCCCTCGCTCGCCCGGAAGGTCCGCTCCAGGCTGCCGAAGTGGAACCTCAATTCCTTCGCCGAGATCATCGTCTTCATGCTCAAGGACCACCAGCAGGACTACGAGATGAGTCTGCGGATGCTCGCCCGCGACCGGCAGGAGATGATTTCGCAGCTGGGATGTCTGCCGGGGATGACCGTCTACCCCTCCCAGGGCAACTTCGTGTTCGTCAAACTGCCGGAAGGGGCGGACGGCGTGCAGGTGCGGGACCGGCTGCTGTCCGAACACGGCGTGCTGGTGCGCGAGTGCGGCAACAAGCTCGGCAGCAGCAGCCAGTTCATGCGGCTGGTGGTGCGTTCGGAACCCGATGTGCAACGGCTGTTGTCCGGGCTCAGCAGCGTCCTGTACGGAAGTGCCTGGTACGCGCCCCTGCCCGGAGGACAGCAGCTGCAGGCGGCGTACGCGCCGGCTCCGGGCATGCGGCTGTCGGGGCCCGGCGGCGGCATGCAGGGCGCCGGTGTGGGGCATCCGGGGCCGGGGACGGGGCGCAGGAGGCGCTGACCGTATGCCGCTGGCGGAGGCGTAGGTGCTCTCCGTCGCGGCGCCCCGCGTCCATCTCCGGGGCGCGGGGTGGACCGATTCCTGTGTGATGCGGGCCACCGTCGGGGCCGTAGGATGGCGCGGTGCTGGTCAAGTGGATTCGCTGCACCGTGGTGGACCGCCCGGGGTTCGAGCGGGGGCAGCGGAAGTGGGCGGGGATGCCCGGTGAGCCGGGCTTCCGGGGTCAGGGCGGTGGCTGGAGCCGGGGGCGGCCGAACGTGGCGCACATCTTCGCGTTCTGGGAGAGCCGGGCGTTCTACGACTCCTTCATGGCGCGGTCGCACAATCGGTTGGCGGCGGCGCAGACGGGCACGTACCGGAACATGCAAGTCCGGCTCTTCGAGCATCGCTTCGATGTGAAGGTCGGATTCCAGCCCCGGTTCAACGACGCGGACGTGCTGCGGGTCGCGCACTGCCGGGTGCACGCGGACCGGGTGGAGCACTTCACGCTGGTGCAGGAGAAGGTGTGGAACCCGGCGATGGCCGGGTCGCCCGGCATGCTGCGCGGGGTTTTCGGCGAGGCACCGGGAAACGAGTTCCTGGTGCTGTCGATGTGGGACTCGGCCGCCGAACACGGCAAGTACCGGGTGGAGCGGGTGGAGCGGCTGGGGCTGCGCGCCCAGACGGAGGCGGATGTGGCCGCGATAGCCGGGGACGTGGTGGGCGTCGAGTCCGCCTGGACGGTCTGACGGCGCGACCGCGCCCGGGGCGGCTTCCGGAGGGCAGGCCTCCGGCCATCACCCGGCCGGGAGGTACGCCCCGGCCCGTACGGCTGCGGCGACGGCTGCCGCCGTCTGGTCGGCGAGCGGTCCATCGAGGGGTTCACGGGTGATCAGGGCCCGGAAGATCAGCGGAGCGGACACCGCCCGCACGACCGCCGCGGCGTCGGTACCGGCGGGTGCCTCACCCCGGTCGACCGCCCGCGCCACCACGGATTCACACCGGGCGAACCGCTCGGTATAGAAGTCACGGAGCGCCTCCGCCGCGCGCCGGGAATGGAACGCGGCGGCGACGAAGGCGGTCGGCGCGGCCGTGGCGGGTGCGCCGCCGAAGGTCTCGGTCACCTCGTGGGCCAGGGCCCGCAGATCGCCGTCGAGGCTGCCGGTGTCGGGGGGCGTCCAGGGGTCCTCCCCGGAGAGCTGGAGCGCGTCGGCCACCAGCCCCTCGACGCTGCCCCAGCGCCGGTAGACCGTCGTCTTGTGGACACCGGAGTGTTCGGCGACGTACTCGACTGTCAGGCCCGGGTAGCCGTGCTCGGCGAGACCGGTGAGCACGGCGTCGCGGACCGCGGCGCGGGTGCGCGCGGTGCGCCCGCCGGGGCGGATGGTGCCCGGGGTGTGGGCCGCGTTCTCCGACAATTGCAACTCCTGTTGCCTTAGTGGGTTTCCCGTGTCATCCTGAGGGTAATGCGACTTTGGTTGTGTTTGCAGGGCTCGATCGAGCCACCGGGGGCGGCGGAGGAGGGGAGCGAGGCGCTCGTCGCACGCCCGATCTAGGGTGGGCGGCATGGCACGACCCCGGCGCATCATCCTCATACGGCACGGAGAATCAGAGGGGAATGCCGATGACTCGGTGTACGAACGCGTGCCCGACCATGCCCTGAAGCTGACCGAGACCGGGCGGCGGCAGGCACAGGAGGCGGGCGTCCGGCTGCGTGGCACCTTCGACGAGGAGCGGGTTTCGGTCTATGTGTCGCCGTACCGGCGCACCCATCAGACCCTCGAACTGCTCGGCCTGGATCCGTCCCGCACCCGGGTCAGGGAGGAGCCGCGGCTGCGCGAGCAGGACTGGGGAAACTGGCAGGACCGCGAGGACGTGAAGAAGCAGAAGGCGTACCGCGACGCCTACGGGCACTTCTTCTACCGCTTCGCACAGGGGGAGTCCGGGGCGGATGTCTACGACCGGGTGGACGCGTTCCTGGAGAGCCTGTGGCGCAGCTTCGAGGACCCGGCGCACCCGCCGAACGTCCTGCTGGTCACCCATGGGCTGACCATGAGGCTGTTCTGCATGCGCTGGCTGCACTGGAGCGTCGCCGAATTCGAGTCACTGTCCAACCCGGACAACGCCGAGACGCGGGCGCTGCTGCTGGGCTCCGACGGCCGCTACCACCTCGACCGCCCCTTCGAGCACTGGTGTACTCCCGAGCCCTACGGGCTCACCGGTTAGAGTGCGCAGCGATGACCGCTGACCGTTACCACCGGGCTCTGGCGAGCCTGCGCGGGCTGTCCGTGGGCGATGCCCTCGGCTCCCAGTTCTTCGTCCCCGCCAACTATCCCTTCCTCAAGCGCCGCGAACTGCCGCCCGCCCCCTGGCAGTGGACCGACGACACCGAGATGGGCTGCTCCGTGCTGGCCGTCCTGGCCGGGCAGGGCCGGATCGACCAGGACGCTCTCGCCCGGTCGTTCGCCGTGCGCCACGATTTCGACCGGGGGTACGGCCCCGCCGTGAACCGGATGCTCCGGCTGGTCAGGGAGGGCGGCGACTGGCGCGATCTGGCCGCCGGGCTGTTCCAGGGGCAGGGCTCATGGGGTAATGGCGCCGCCATGCGGATCGCTCCGCTGGGTGCCTGGTACGCGGGCGACGTGGAGCAGGCGACGCATCAGGCCGAGATCTCCGCGTACACCACGCACCAGCACCGGGAGGCCGTGGCCGGGGCGATGGCGGTGGCCGCCGCGGCAGCCGTGGTAGCCGACCCGGCGGGTCACGGCGGGCCGGAAGCCCTGCTGGACCGGGTGGTCGAGGCCGTCCCGCGCAGCGCCGTCCAGGCGGGCTTGCGGCGCGCCCGCGACATGCTGGACTACGCGGACGCCGGTACCGTCGCCGCGGTGCTGGGGTGCGGCCGCCGCACCAGCGCCCACGACACCGTGCCCTTCGCGCTCTGGGCCGCGGCCCGGCACCTGGACTCCTTCGAGGACACGTTCTGGACCACCGCGCAGGCCGGTGGGGATGTGGACACCACCTGCGCGATCGCCGGCGGAGTGGTCGCGTCCGGTTCTCGTGGCGCACCGCCTCGCGCATGGCAGGAGCGCACGGAGTCGCTCCCGGCCTGGATCCCGGCCTGGATCCCGTCCGCGGACTGACGAACGGGACCTGCGTCGTCCCAGATCACGGCGGTGTTCGCGGCGACGCCGAACCGCCCCCGCGCCGCGCCGCGTTGGCCACGGAGGCCGGCCGGAGCCGTCCGTGGCCGGGCCTGTTCCGGCGGCCCGGGGGCGTAGCGCCTGATCCGGGTACACGGCGCCCGGGTGAGCGGCGTAATGTTGTCCTCGCCATGGCCTACCAACCGCCCACCCACAGTGTCGAGCGCTCGCTCCGCGCCACGACAGGAGCCAAGATCGTCGTCGGTGTCGACGAGGTCGGGCGAGGGGCTTGGGCGGGGCCGGTGACGGTCTGCGCGGCGGTCACCGGTCTGCGGCGCCCGCCGACCGGACTCACGGACTCCAAGCTGCTGAGCCCCAAGAGGCGCACGGAGCTGGCGCGCGAATTGGAGTCGTGGGTCACCGCGCACGCCCTGGGTCACTCCTCACCCGAGGAGATCGACGATCTGGGGATGACGGCCGCCCTCCGGCTCGCCGCGACCCGGGCTCTCGACGGGCTGCCCGTCCGTCCGGACGCGGTGATCCTCGATGGCAAGCACGACTACCTCGGCGCTCCGTGGAGGGTCCGCACGGTCATCAAGGGCGATCAGTCCTGTGTGGCCGTTGCTGCCGCCTCTGTGATCGCCAAGGTGCGGCGGGACGCGTTGATGGCCGAACTGGGAGACGCGCACGCGGACTTCCGGTTCGGGGACAACGCCGGATATCCGTCGCCTGTGCACCGCGCTGCCCTGCGGGATCAGGGGCCCACGCCCCACCACCGGCTGTCCTGGGCCTACCTGGACGGGCTGCCCCGCTGGCGGCATCTCAAGCGCGTGCGCACGACACCTGGAACGGTCGAGCTGGAGGTCGGCGGCCAACTCGGCTTCGACTTCTGAGCAGACCGACCGGTCCAAACCACCACCCGCTGGTGCGACTCGCACCGACGTTTGATAGACATCAGCCCATGCCTCTCATCCCCGAGGAGCCTCAGATTCACGAGAGTGTCCCGGGTCCTCGCGCGACACCGGCCGCAGGCCGCACCGCGCCGACCCCTCGTCCTGTCCCTGGTCCCGGCCCCCGGCCCGCCCCGCGGCGACCCGGCAGCCCCGGCCCGAACCGTGGTCCCGCCGGGGCCTCGTCGGCACCGTCGCAGCGCACCACGAGCGACGCGGCGAAGCCCGCGCCGACCGCACCGGCGGCCTCGGCTGCCACGACCGCTCCCGCCTCGACGGCCGCGCCCCAGATCCAGCTGATCCCCGCCCCGGTGGACGGCGCCCTGGACGCGGCGGACGAGGCGGTCGACCTGCTGCTGGACTCCGGCCGGGCGCCAGGCGACATCCTGGTGCTGACCACCGGGGGCCAGCATCCGTGGGCGGCACACGAGTTGTCCTTCGGCGAGGCGTCCTACTGGGCGCAGCACGACGCCGGTGACGACGTCTTCTACGCCGCCGCGGAGGCCGACCGCCCCAAGGGCCGTTCGGTCGTGGTCGTCGCGGTCAACGGCGGGTCGGACGATGCCGTGGCCGGCGCACTGCCCCAGGCGGTGAGCCGTGCCTCGGCGCTGCTGATCGTCTGCGGTGACCCGCAGCGCATCAACACCCTCATGACCGCGGGCGTCTGATTCCGCACTTCCCGTACGCCCGGTGCCCGGCAGCCCCTGACGCGCGTCAAGGAGCTGTCCGGCGTCCGGACGGCCGGCGGTCACACGGCCGCTGAACGGCGCAGCACCTCGTGTGCCCTGTCCAGGGGCCGCGGCAGGGGCGCCGCGTCGCCCTCGGGCGCGGGAGCGATCTCCAGCGCGGTCCGGAGCGAAGCGGAGTGCGGCCGACGGCCGCCCCGCCCCTCTCCCAGGACCTGCCAGCCCTCCCGGGTCAGCGTGATGTACGCACCACAGCGCAGCCCGTGCAGGGTGCAGGCATCCCGCAGCCCCCACATCCAGGCGCCGTCCTCCTCCGTCCACCGGCTCTCACCCTCGCGGCAGTAGAGCAGCACGGCGGTGCGGACCGGTGAGCGGCGCCGCAGATCGTGCGGGATCACTCGGCGCAGCCGCGCCAGGAGCGCGTTGCGGAACTCCCATCCGTCGGGTGCGGCGGAGCCGTGCCGACTGAACGAGGCGCTTGCCGTGAGGCGTTCCTCCGGATCGAGGACCGCGACGACGGCTGTCGAGGGTGTCGGCAGATGGCGGCTGTGCAGCCCGAGAACGACCTCACGCGGATTGCGCAGCAGCGGAATGCCCGCGGCGGCCCATTCGGCGGGTTCGAGCATCCGGCCCAGCCGGACAGCGGGATCGGCGGACGGCGGTGGAGCGAAGCCGAAGGTCACAGTCCTCCCTTCGTCTGCGCGCCCATGGTCCGTGCGAGGGTCGGGCGCGGGCGCACACCACGACACGGCCCCGTCAGGACCATGAGAGGACCGGCGCGGGGAGCTTCTGACAATTCTTGCGGGAAGCGCTCGCGTGCGGCAATGAGCAGGTGCCACACCCGGCCGGTTTGCGGCGATGTGCCTCCTAAATTCCTCACCCCCCTCCCGGACACCGCCGTGCTCAGCCCTGCACGGCGAGGACCAGCGGAAACACCCCGGCCGCACCGGCCCGCCGGAGCAGCCGGGCCGCGACGGCCAGCGTCCAGCCGGTGTCTGCCAGGTCATCGACGAGCAGTACCGGGCCACCGGCCTCGGCAAGGGCCTCCGCCAGTGCGGGCGGCACGGTCAGCGCCCCGTGCAGCGCCCGCAGCCGCTGTGCGCTGTTGGTGCGCGGCACACGGGTATCCGCCTCGGTGTCGTGGTACGAGACGGTGCCCAGCAGGGGCATCCGGCCGATGGCGGCGATCCGCTCGGCGAGGCTCTGGATGAGCTGGGGCCGGGTGTGCGAGGCGACCGCGACCACACCCACCGGACGGGCCGGTGCGTCCGGGGCGCCCGATGCCCATCCGCCGGGGCCCTTGGCCCAGTCCGCGAGGACGGTCACCACCGCGCTCGCCACATCGTCGGGAACCTGGGTGTCCGGAGCCTGCGGTGCGAGCAGCGGTCGCAGCCGGTTTCCCCAGCCGATGTCGGAGAGGCGGCCGAGTGCCCGGCCGGCCGCGGCCTGCTCGCCCGCCGGAATGCGCCCCTTGAGGTCGACGCCGACCGAGGGCAGCCCGGTCGGCCACATGCGGCGCGGTTCCACCTCCACACCGGGCCGCCCCAGCTCACCGCGCGCCGCGTCGAGGGAGGCGTCGGACACCTCGGTGGTGAACCTGGCCCCCGCGCAGTTGTCACAGCGACCGCAGGGCGCCGCCTTCTCGTCGTCCAGCTGCTGCCGCAGGAACTCCATCCGGCATGCGGCCGTCGAGGCGTAGTCGCGCATCGCCTGCTGCTCCGCCTCGCGCTGGCGCGCCACCCACGCGTACCGCTCGGCGTCGTAGGTCCAGGGCCGGCCGGTGGCTGTCCAGCCGCCGCGCACCCGCCGCACCGCCCCGTCCACGTCGAGCACCTTGAGCATCGTTTCCAGACGCGACCGCCGCAGCTCGACCTGCGGCTCCAGGGCGGGCAGGGACACCGGCCGGTCCGCCGCCGCCAGGACGTCGAGTGTGCGGCGCACCTGCTCCTCGGGCGGGAAGGCGAGCGAGGCGAAATAGCGCCAGATCGCCTCGTCCTCGCGGCCCGGCAGCAGCAGCACCTCGGCGTGCTCCACACCGCGCCCGGCGCGGCCGACCTGCTGGTAGTAGGCGATGGGGGAGGAGGGCGAACCGAGGTGCACCACGAAGCCGAGATCCGGCTTGTCGAAGCCCATGCCCAGCGCCGAGGTGGCGACCAGCGCCTTCACTCGGTTCGCCAGGAGGTCCTCCTCGGCCTGCTGGCGGTCCGCGTTTTCCGTCTTGCCGGTGTAGGAGGCGACAGTGTGGCCGCGCTGCCGCAAGAAAGCGGTCACTTCCTCGGCCGCGGCGACGGTGAGGGTGTAGACGATCCCGGAGCCCGGCAGCTCGTGGAGGTGGTCGGCGAGCCAGGCGAGCCGGTGCGCGGCGTCCGGCAGCGGCAGCACGCCCAGGCTCAGGCTCTCCCGGTCCAGCGGCCCGCGCAGCACCAGCGCCCGCGCGCTCCCCTCGTCGTCGCCCGGCTTCTCGCGGCCGCCCGTGCCCAGCTGCTCGGCCACGTCCGCGGTCACCCGGGCGTTGGCCGTCGCCGTCGTGGCCAGCACGGGCACGCCCTGGGGGAGGTCGGCCAGCATCGTGCGCAGCCTGCGGTAGTCGGGACGGAAGTCATGGCCCCAGTCGGAGATGCAGTGTGCCTCGTCGACGACCAGCAGCCCGGTGGCGGCGGCGAGCCGGGGCAGCACCTGATCGCGGAAATCGGGGTTGTTGAGCCGCTCGGGGCTCACCAGCAGCACATCCACCTCACCCGCGGCTACTTCCGCCTGGATGGTGTCCCACTCCTCGGCGTTCGCGGAGTTGATGGTGCGGGCGCGGATACCGGCTCGCGCCGCAGCCTCGACCTGGTTGCGCATCAGCGCCAGCAGCGGGGAGACGATCACGGTCGGGCCGCTGCCGCGCTCGCGCAGCAGCGCGGTGGCGACGAAATACACCGCGGACTTGCCCCAGCCGGTGCGCTGCACGACCAGCGCCCGGCGGCGGTCGGCGACCAGCGCCTCGATGGCCCGCCATTGATCCTCCCGCAGCCGCGCGGAGCCGGTGGTGTCCCCGACGAGGCGGGCCAGGACGCGGTCGGCCGAGATACGCAGATCTTCGTCGCTCATGCCCCCATGCAACCCGATCCCACCGACAACGCGCGAACGGGGCCCGCAGCCTGTGGATAACGTTATCCACAGGGCTGGCGGAGCCGACGGGGCTGAGGGACCGTCTGGTCATGACTCGAGACAACGACACGGCCGGCCTGTCCGGCCAGGAGCAGGTCACCCTCCGCAGCCCCGCCGAGCTGGCCGACGCCCTGCCCTATGTGCTGGGCTTCCACCCCGACGACAGCGTCGTGATGATCGCGTTGCACGGACCGCGCGGCCGGTTCGGCGGCAGGCTCCGGCTCGGCATCCCCAGCGTCCGCGAGGAGTGGCCCGAGGTGTGCGATCAGCTCGCCGAGTGCCTGATCGGGGGTAGCGAGCGGCGCGGCGACCGGCCCGATGGGATCGTGCTGTTCCTGTGCCAGGAGCCTGCCGAGGGCGAGTCCGGGCGGGATGTGATGGAGCGGCTGCGGCCCCTCGCCCAGCGCCTGCGCACCGCGTGCGGCGGCTTCGAGGTGCCGGTCTTCGAGGCGCTGTGCATGTCCGGCGGCCGGTTCTGGTCGTATGTCTGTCCCGACCGGCGCTGTTGTCCGCCGGAGGGGGTGCCGCTCGCCCTGCCGGGCACTTCGGTGATGGCCGCGGCGGCGACCTTCGCAGGGGTGCGGGTGCGCGGTTCGCTGCGCGAGATGGAGGCCCGGCTCGCGCCGTTCTCCGGGGCCCGCGCCGAGGGGCAGGAGCGGGCTCTGGACACGGCGGGGAGCCGGCTCGTACCGAGAATTCTGGGAGGAGTGGATGGTCCCGCCGTGCGGGAGGAGACCTTAGCTCTCGCGCGCCGGATGCTGGACTGCCTGCGGGGCGCGCCGCCGATCGCCGATCCGGGCGCGGCAGATGTCCGCGACGACGGCCTGCTGGACGTGGCGGAAGCCGCCTCGGTGATCATCGGGCTGCAGGACCGGGAGGCGCGTGACCGGGCCGCCCAGTGGATGGAGGGGCCGGACGCCGAGGCGGCGCTGCGGCTGTGGCGCGCACTGGCCCGCCGCTGCGTCGGCTCGTACGGGGAGCACGCTGCGGCCCCGCTCACCCTCGCTGGTTGGGTCGCCTGGTCGTCCGGTGACGAGCCCTCGGCCCGGGTCGCGCTCGGCCGGGCGCTGCGGGTCGATCCGCACTACCTCTTCGCCAAGCTGCTCCATCAGGCGTGCAACGAGGGGCTCGATCCCGAGCTGTTGCGCCAGTGTCTGCGCCGGGACGGTGCGGACCACGCGGTGCACGCCGCCGTGCACGAGGAGCTGCGGCGTCTCGACGGCAGGGCGGCCGAGACGGCCCCAGAGCCTACGGGAGCCGAGGCGGAGGCGGACGGCACAGGGGTTCCGGAGCGGACCGGGCGGCGATGGTCCGGTCGCACCACCGGACCCGGCGGCCCGACCGGACCGGGCGCGTCCGGTGCCAGGCGCAGGCCGGAGGGCAAGGCGCGGACCCGGCGCAGGACGGGCGGGCGCGGCACGCGCAGCCGCCGCTGACCAGGGCGGCGCCGGACGGACCGTCAGGAACGCCTCGGATGTGATCGCCCCATACGGAAGGAGGTGCGAGGGCCGCACGGGAAAACGCCTGGGAGAGCGGTTCCGGGAACATTGCCGATCATGCTCAACGGCCTGATTATCGTCAGGCAGACGACTATGATCGACTCATGCCCTACGACCCATCGGCCTTCCCGGCTTTCGCCGTCACCGTGGATCTGGTCGTGCTCACCGTGCGGCGGCACGCGCTCTGTGCGTTGGCCGTCCGTCGCGGCGAGTCGCCCTTCAAGGGGCGATGGGCGCTGCCCGGCGGTTTCGTACGCGCCGACGAGGACCTGACCGCCGCCGCGGCCCGGGAACTGGCCGAGGAGACCGGGCTGCTCGCCCATGACCCGGCGCTCCCGGTCCCGCCGAACGCGGCCCACCTCGAACAGCTCGCCACCTACGGCGACCCGAAGCGGGATCCCAGGATGCGGGTGGTCAGCGTCGCGCATCTGGCGCTGGCTCCCGATCTGCCCGCACCCCGGCCCGGGGGTGACGCCCACAGCGTCCGCTGGGCCCCGGTCGAGTCGCTGCTCGACCAGGAAGGGGCCTTCAGCCGGGACGCGGACCTGGCCGCCCCGCTCGCCTTCGACCACGCCCGCATCCTGGCGGACGGCGTCGAGCGCGCCCGCTCCAAGATCGAGTACTCCTCGCTGGCCACCGCCTTCTGCCCCCAGGAGTTCACGGTCGGCGAGCTGCGCCGGGTGTACGAGGCGGTGTGGGGCGTGGCCCTGGACCCGCGGAACTTCCACCGCAAGGTCACCGGAACCCCGGGGTTCCTGGTGCCCACCGGGGGCACGACGACCCGTCAGGGTGGGCGGCCCGCTCAGCTGTTCCGGGCCGGGGGCGCCACGCTGCTCAATCCGCCCATGCTGCGTCCCGAGGTGTGACGGCCTGTGACACGACGACTCGTCAGGGGGTGTATGTGCCGACGAAATAGGACATAGCGGGTTACCGTGCTCCGGTACGTCACCAGTCCCCACGTGCCACCGAGCGGTTCCATGCCCCGCGGGAGAAGCCATGATCCAGGCCACCGGACTGACCAGCGCCCGCCGCCGCAACCACGCGCCCGCCATCGACGACCTCACGTTCGAGGCCCCGCCGGGTCGTGTCACCGCCCTGCTCGGCGGCCCGGGCGCCGGGAAGACCAGCACCTTGCGGCTGCTGCTGCAGCTCGACCGGGGTCACGGCTCCGTGTTCTTCCGGGGTCGCCCCCTGCACCGCATCCGGCGCCCGGCCCGTGAGATCGGCGTCCTCCTCGACGATGTCCCGGGCCATCCGGGACGCACCGTGCGCGGTCATCTGAGAATGCTCGGAGCCGCCGCCGGGGTGCCCGCCGCCCGCGCCGATGTCGTCCTCGACGTCGTCGGCCTCACCGACCTGGCGGACGAGCGCCTCGGCGACCTGGCCCTCGGGATGGAGCGCCGCCTCGCCATCGCCACCGCGCTGCTCGGAGATCCGCACACCCTGATGCTGGACGAACCGGGCCGGGGTCTGTCGGCCCGTGAGATCGACTGGCTCAACGGACTGCTGCGCGGATTCGCCGAACAGGGCGGGGCCGTGCTGATCACCGCTGAGGACGCCGAAGGGGTCACCCGGGTCGCGGACCGCGTCCTCACCCTGGAAGCGGGTCGGCTGGTGGCCGATCAGCCGGTCGACGAGTTCGCCCGTACCCGGCTGCGTCCCCGCATCGTCGTCCGCTCACCGCTCGCCGGGCGGCTGGCCGCCGTCCTGGAGGACGAGGCGCACGCCCTCCGGGAGGCGGCGGAGGCCGAGCGGCGGGCGGAGCGTGCTGCGGCGGCCGAAGCGGCGGCTCACGCCGAGGCGGAAGAGGCCGCGGCCGAGGGGGAGGGCAAGGCCGGGATCAAGGTCAAGGCCAAGGTGAAGGCCAGGATCGGCGGCCTGGGCCGGGCCAAGGACACGGGGAAGGCCGAGGGCGACGCCGTGCCCACGGGGGTCAGCGTTCCCGAGGCGGATGCCGAGCCCGCCACGGTCCCTGTCCCCGTACCCGTCCCCGCCACGGTCCCTGTTCCGGCGCCCGCCGCCGCGGCCCCCGCGAGTGCCATGGTGGCCGACCCGGAGCCCGAGGCCGAGGGGGAGCCGGTCGCCGACCCGTTCTCCGTAGTGCGGGACGACGAAACCCGCATCTCCGTCTACGGCCTCCCCGGCGCCTCCGTCGGCGAGGCCGCCTACCGCCACGGCATCGTGGTGCACCGGCTGGTCGAGGAGACCGCCGACCTGGGGCCCGCGACCCCCGCGGGAGTCCGCGCCCGCGACCCCGAGGCCACGGCGCCCCGGGTGCTCCACAGGCTCCGGCTCCCCGGCCCCGCCTGGCCGATGCGCTACGAACTGCGCCGTGCCACCGGAGTGCGGAGCGGCTGGCTGATCGGTGCCGTGGCGCTCGCCATCTCGCTCCTCGCCTCGGTTCTCCTCGCCCGTGAGGGCGGCGCCGGGGAGCTGCACCGGCTCACCGGCTGGCCCGCCGACCTCCCGCTGCCGCCCATCGCGATCGCCGCCGGGCTACTGGGCGCCCTCGCCTTCGGCGATGAGTTCCGCTATCCGGCACTGGCCCCCGCCCGGGACGCCGTACCGCACCAGATCGGTCTGCTGGCGGCCAAGTTCGTCGTCTGCGCGGTCGCGGCCACGTTGCTGTCGCTCGGCGCCATCGTCCTCGACAGCGCGGCGCTGCTGCTGCTCGTCGGCGGGGACGCGGTGCCGCTTCCGAGCGACTGGCCGGTGCTGATGGCGAGCGTTTTCGGCCTCACCATCGGCTGCTCGTGGGCCGGGCTGCTCGCCGCGGGCGTCTTCCGGTCCACCGCGCTCGGGCTGGCCACGCTCCTCGCGGTGCCGATCCTGGCGGTTCCCGTGGTCCGGCGCGCGATGGAGGAGCCGTCGCTGCACGCGCTCGTCGCGCTGCCGCACCGGCTGCGGGCCGTGGCGCTGGACCGTCCGCCGTCCGTGCTCAACCGGGGAGTGGCGGCCGTGCTGCGGCTCGCGGGCCAGCCCGTGGGCCAGGCCCTGATGCTGTCGGTCGCGGTGCTGCTGTTCGCCTACGCCCTCACCGGGCTGCGCGGCAGAAGAGCCCGCCCGTAGGCGACCCCGGAAGTGGTTGTGCGGATGCGGCTCATGAAGTGGTCGCGACTTCGGTGAAGGGTGCTGCTTTCTGTCCGAATCAGCGTCAATTGTGAGGTAATGGGCGATCACCCTTTCGTGTGCTTTTCACCAAAGACCTCAAGGGCCTCCGGAGCGTCGCCGACAAAGGATGCGTGAGTACCCTTGCGCACACCACCATGACCGCGGCTCGCCCCGCCGACTCCGGCCTCGCCGGCTCGGGCGAGCTTGACCGCTACTCCTACGCCGACGCCCCCGGCGCCGACCGCGGCAGCGCCCCCTCCTGGGACGGCGCGGACGCGGAGATCGGCCGGGTGGGCCGTCGCACGGCCGGCAACCGGGGCCGCGGGCTGCACGGCCAACTCGTCCAGCAGCTCGGCCAGATGATCGTCTCCGGCGACCTGGGCGCCGACCGCCCGCTGGTCCCGGAGGAGATCGGCCAGCGCTTCGAGGTCTCCCGCACCGTCGTCCGGGAATCGCTGCGCGTCCTCGAGGCCAAGGGCCTCGTCAGTGCCCGCCCCAACGTCGGCACCCGGGTCCGCCCGGTCAGCGACTGGAACCTGCTGGATCCGGACATCATCGAGTGGCGCGCCTTCGGGCCACAGCGCGACGACCAGCGCCGCGAGCTGTGCGAGCTGCGCTGGACGATCGAGCCGCTCGCGGCGCGCCTCGCCGCGGGGCACGGCCGTGAGGACGTGCAGCAGCGGCTGGCCGACATGGCCGAGATCATGGGGCACTCGCTGACCCAGGGCGACACCCTCACCTTCTCCCGCGCCGACGCCGAGTTCCACGCCCTGCTGCTCCAGGTCGGGGGCAACCGGATGCTGGAGCACCTGGCGGGCATCGTCGCCGCCGCCCTCCACGTCTCCGGCTCCCAGGCCAGTGGCTGTGACCGACTCACCGAGGCGAGTGTCGGCCACCACCGCCGGATCGTCGAGGCGGTCGGGTCGGGCGACGCCGCGGCGGCCGAAGGGGCGATGCGCCAGCTTCTGACCGTCCACCCGGACCTCGATCACGCCGAGGTCGGGGTGCCCGCGCCGCGCGAGCACTGACCCGGCCCGGCCTGTCGGCGTACGGAGCGGCGTCGCCGGATCCCGCCCGCGGGTTCGGCGGCGCGGCGCGGAAAGCGTGGCGGCGCGCGGCGTGACATGAGACGCAGTTCGGGCGGACCGGGAGAGCCGCCCAGGGGCAGTGGGTGATCAACTCGGAGTTATCTGTCCCGTTGGGTGGGTATTAAGACCGATATGTGGTGTGACTCGGGCCACGACGATTGGGCGTAACGCTCTTTGGGGCAGCGCGATGATTAAAGAGGTGGCAGCCGCGGAGGGAATACGGATGTCGGTCGCGACGCTGTACTTCTCCGCACTCCGCCCGCGCGCCGTCGGTTCATCCCTGCCGGCGGTCGTCGGCTCCGGTCCACAGCGGACGGGGCCGGAAGCCGTTTCCAACGTTCCGAGAGGTTGTTCGTGTCGGCCAGCACATCCCGTACGCTCCCGCCGGAGATCGCCGAATCCGAGTCTGTCATGGCGCTCATCGAGCGGGGAAAGGCTGAGGGGCAGATCGCCGGCGATGACGTGCGTCGGGCCTTCGAGGCTGACCAGATTCCGCCAACCCAGTGGAAGAACGTTCTGCGCAGCCTCAACCAGATCCTCGACGAGGAGGGTGTGACGCTGATGGTCAGTGCCGCAGAGGCGCCCAAGCGCACCCGCAAGAGCGTCGCAGCGAAGAGCCCGGCAAAGCGCACCGCCACCAAGACCGTCGCGGCCAAGACGGTCGCCGCCAAGAAGGCCCCCGCCGCTCCGGCCGCTCCCGCGACCGCCGCGGGCGGCCCGGCCGAGGATGCCTCGGCGGCCCCCGCGAAGAAGGCCGCCGCCAAGAAGACCACCGCCAAGAAGGCGGCGGTGAAGAAGACGGCCGCGGCCAAGAAGACGGTCGCGAAGAAGACGACCACCAAGAAGGACGTCACCGACGAGATCCTCGAGGCCGAGGACGTCATCGAGGAGGTGCCGGCGCCGGGCAAGCCGACCCCCGAGGGTGCCGAGCCCGAGCCGGAGAACGCGGGCTTCGTGCTCTCCGACGAGGACGAGGACGACGCCCCGGCGCAGCAGGTCGCCGCGGCCGGTGCCACGGCCGACCCGGTCAAGGACTACCTGAAGCAGATCGGTAAGGTCCCGCTGCTCAACGCCGAGCAGGAGGTCGAGCTGGCGAAGCGGATCGAGGCCGGTCTGTTCGCCGAGGACAAGCTCGCCAACTCCGACAAGCTCGCACCCAAGCTCAAGCGCGAGCTGGAGATCATCGCCGAGGACGGCCGCCGCGCCAAGAACCACCTCCTGGAGGCCAACCTCCGTCTGGTGGTCTCCCTGGCCAAGCGCTACACCGGCCGCGGCATGCTCTTCCTGGACCTGATCCAGGAGGGCAACCTGGGTCTGATCCGCGCCGTCGAGAAGTTCGACTACACCAAGGGCTACAAGTTCTCGACGTACGCGACCTGGTGGATCCGCCAGGCGATCACGCGCGCCATGGCCGACCAGGCCCGCACCATCCGTATCCCGGTGCACATGGTCGAGGTCATCAACAAGCTCGCGCGGGTGCAGCGTCAGATGCTCCAGGACCTGGGCCGTGAGCCCACCCCGGAGGAGCTGGCCAAGGAGCTGGACATGACCCCTGAAAAGGTCATCGAGGTCCAGAAGTACGGCCGTGAGCCGATCTCCCTGCACACCCCGCTGGGTGAGGACGGCGACAGCGAATTCGGTGACCTCATCGAGGACTCCGAGGCCGTCGTCCCGGCCGACGCCGTGAGCTTCACGCTGCTCCAGGAGCAGCTGCACTCAGTGCTCGACACGCTCAGCGAGCGCGAGGCGGGTGTGGTGTCCATGCGCTTCGGCCTCACCGACGGTCAGCCGAAGACGCTCGACGAGATCGGCAAGGTCTATGGCGTGACGCGTGAGCGCATCCGCCAGATCGAGTCCAAGACCATGTCGAAGCTGCGCCACCCGTCCCGCTCCCAGGTCCTCCGGGACTACCTGGACTAAGACGGGCCACCACCGCAGCGCACAGCGCCACACGAAGGCCGGGTCTCTCTTCGGAGGGCCCGGCCTTCGCGCTGCCCGAGTGCTGCCCGAGTGCTGCCCGAGTGCCGCTCGGGCGCGGCCCTGGAGCGAACCACCCGGTTGGCCGAGGACCGGCCACCCCGGTTGGACCACCCCAGGATGCGGACCGCGCCGGGCGGGGTGACGCTGGGTGGGCGACTCGCCCCGTACGGTCAGGAGGCTGCATGCGTAGGTCGCTGCCCTCGTTCTCCACCCGCTCCGCCATGCTGCTCGCCGCCGCGCTCGCGCTGCTGCTCGTCGCGCCCGCCCCGGCGACGGCCGACCGTGCCGTGGTGGGCGGTCACCAGGTCCGTACGGCCGAGGCGCCCTGGGCGATCGCGCTGGCCAGCCGTGAGCTGTTCGGCGCGAAGCGCTCGGGGCAGTTCTGCGGGGGTGTGGCGGTCACCCCCACGAAGGTCATCACGGCCGCGCACTGCCTGAGCCGGGCGGTACTGGGCAAGAAGTGGCAGGAGGTACGGGACCTTCGGGTGATCGTCGGCCGTAACGATCTGCGGGGGGCCCGGGGGGTGGAGATGGCGCCGGCGAAGGTGTGGGTCAATCCGGCCTACCAGGCCGACGACCGGGCCGGTGATCTCGCGGTGCTCACCCTGGGGCGGCCGCTGCCGCCCGCCTACGTCATCCCGATGGCGCGGGCCGGGGATCCGGGGTACCGGGTCGGGGGTCAGGCGCTGGTGTACGGCTGGGGCGACACGGACGGTGACGGCAGCTACGCGCTGACGCTGCGGGCCACCGAGGTGCGCATCCTGGCCGACTCGACGTGCCGGAGCGCCTATCCCGGCAACGCGGAGGGCGATTACCAGTCGGCTTCGATGGTCTGTGCCGGGGTTCCGGGGGGTGGCCGGGACGCCTGCCAGGGGGACAGCGGGGGTCCGCTGGTCGCCGGGGGGCGGCTGGTGGGCCTGGTGTCCTGGGGGAGCGGCTGTGCGGTGGCCGGGCGGCCGGGCGTCTACACACGGATCTCGGCGGTGGTGTCGCTGGTGGCCGCGCATGTCTGAGACGGCCGGATGGACGGGCGCCTCAGACACACGAGCGCGGGCGACCCTCCCCTGGCTGGGGCGGGCCGCCCGACATCCGGCCCTTGGCCGGCTTCGCTCGTCGTCGTGGCGCGAGGCGTCAGCGTTCGTCGTCCGACGCAGACGCCGGAGCGGCGGTCAGCCGCTCGGTCTCGTCCTGTATTTCCGCGGCGATCTTCTTGAGTTCCGGCTCGAACTTGCGTCCGTGGTGGGCGCAGAAGAGCAGTTCACCGCCGCTCATCAGGACGACGCGCAGGTATGCCTGGGCGCCGCAGCGGTCGCAGCGGTCAGCGGCCGTCAGCGGGCTCGCGGGGGTCAGAACAGTAGTCACGTCGCCTCTTCTCTAGCTCGACGAGCTGTCGTACCAGGGTCAACATCCAACCAGCCCGATATCGTTCCCGCTCGTGGCTCTTTCTCAAAAATTGCTTCTGAGTGGGCC
The DNA here is from genome assembly GCF_053596435.1 of Streptomyces sp. NPDC001700. Classification (NCBI taxonomy): domain Bacteria; kingdom Bacillati; phylum Actinomycetota; class Actinomycetes; order Kitasatosporales; family Streptomycetaceae; genus Streptomyces; species Streptomyces sp. NPDC001700. The sequence goes on along the minus strand of NZ_JBSFGE010000009.1, from coordinate 317,959 downwards.
GGATGGTGACGGTTGGCGGCGAATGAGCCGTATTACGTTGGTTTACGGATTCACGTCGCTTGTCGGGTTTTGTCCTCCCGGCCGGGTTGCCGGTTGTTCATGAGGACGTGCCCGGAGCCTAAATGGTTCATGCCTCCAAGGGAACGTGATGTGTGCTTCACGCCAAACGGGCTATCGAACGTACGAGCGAAACGGGCGCTGTCTGGACTAGGATGGTCGTTTCACGGGTGGCGGCACGAAGGCTCTATCAGGCCTCGGTACGCTCTGACGGGCGACCCGTGCCACCATCGTGCCCATAGTCGGGCCAAAAGAAATTCAGCGAGGAGCGAACCGCGTGACCGCCGACACGTCCGTGCCGTCCACTGCGCTGCTCACCGGAGCAGACCGGGGCGGATCCAACTACACCGCGCGGCACCTTCTCGTCCTCGAGGGGCTCGAGGCGGTGCGCAAGCGCCCCGGCATGTACATCGGATCGACCGACAGCCGCGGTCTCATGCACTGCCTCTGGGAGATCATCGACAACTCGGTGGACGAGGCCTTGGGCGGCTATTGTGACCGCATCGAGGTGAACCTGCACGACGACGGCTCCGTCGAGGTGCGGGACAACGGCCGGGGCATCCCGGTCGACGTCGAGCCCAAGACCGGGCTGTCCGGCGTCGAGGTCGTGATGACCAAGCTGCACGCCGGTGGCAAGTTCGGCGGAGGCTCGTACGCGGCCTCCGGCGGTCTGCACGGCGTCGGCGCCTCCGTGGTGAACGCGCTGTCCAGCCGTCTCGACGTCGAGGTGGACCGGGACGGCAAGACCCATTCGATCAGCTTCCGGCGCGGCGTCCCCGGGATCTTCACCGAATCCGGAACGGACGCCCCCTTCGACCCCTCCGGCGGTCTCCTCAAGGGGAAGCGGGTTCCCAAGAACCGCACCGGCACCCGCATCCGCTACTGGTCGGACCGGCAGATCTTCCTCAAGGACGCCAAGCTCTCCCTGGAGAACCTGCACGCCCGCGCCCGTCAGACCGCCTTCCTGGTGCCCGGCCTGACGCTGGTCGTACGGGACGAGCGGTCCCTCGAGGGCCGGGACGGGCCCGTCGAGGAGACGTTCCGCTACGACGGCGGCATCAGCGAGTTCTGCGAGTACCTCGCCCAGGACAAGGCCGTCTGCGACGTGATGCGCCTGTCCGGGCAGGGCACCTTCAAGGAGACCGTGCCGGTCCTCGACGACCGCGGCCACATGACGCCGACCGAGGTCACCCGGGAGCTGGGTGTCGACATCGCGCTGCGCTGGGGCACCGGCTACGACGCCACCACCAAGTCCTTCGTGAACATCATCGCCACCCCCAAGGGCGGCACGCATGTCTCCGGCTTCGAGCGCTCGGTCACCAAGACCGTGAACGAGGTGCTGCGCTCCGCCAAGCTGCTGCGCGTCGCGGAGGACGATGTCGTCAAGGACGACGTCATGGAGGGCCTGACCGCCGTCGTGACCGTGCGGCTCGCGGAGCCGCAGTTCGAGGGGCAGACCAAGGAGGTGCTGGGCACCTCGGCCGCCTCCCGGATCGTGGCCAACGTGGTGGCCAAGGAGCTGAAGGCGTTCCTGACCTCCGCCAAGCGGGACGCCAAGCAGCAGGCCCGCGCCGTCCTGGAGAAGGTCGTCGCCGCGGCCCGCACCAGGATCGCGGCCCGCCAGCACAAGGAGGCGCAGCGCCGCAAGACCGCGCTGGAGTCCTCCTCGCTGCCCGCGAAGCTGGCCGACTGCCGCAGCGACGACGTGGACCGCAGCGAGCTGTTCATCGTCGAGGGCGACTCGGCGCTCGGTACGGCCAAGCTCGCCCGGAACTCCGAGTTCCAGGCGCTGCTGCCGATCCGCGGCAAGATCCTCAACGTCCAGAAGTCGTCCGTCTCGGACATGCTGAAGAACGCCGAGTGCGGATCGATCATCCAGGTCATAGGAGCCGGTTCGGGCCGTACGTTCGACATCGACGCGGCCCGCTACGGCAAGGTGATCTTCCTCGCCGACGCCGATGTCGACGGCGCCCACATCCGCTGTCTGCTGCTCACCCTCTTCCAGCGCTACATGCGGCCGATGGTTGAGCAGGGGCGGGTCTTCTCGGCCGTGCCGCCGTTGCACCGGGTGGAGCTGGTCAACCCGAAGCGGGGCCAGGACAAGTACATCTACACGTACTCCGACAACGAGCTGCGGGAGACGCTGCTGGACCTGGAGCGCCGCGGGGTCCGCTACAAGGACGGCATCCAGCGCTACAAGGGTCTCGGTGAGATGGACGCCGACCAGCTCGCGGAGACCACGATGGACCCGCGCCACCGCACCCTGCGGCGTATCAACATCAGCGACCTGGAGGCCGCCGAGCAGGCCTTCCACCTGCTCATGGGCAACGAGGTCGCGCCGCGCAAGGAGTTCATCACCAACTCGGCGGCGACCCTGGACCGGTCGCGCATCGACGTCTGAGTCGCGGAGCATCTGAGGCGGCCGTCCCTCCACCCCCGGGTGGAGGGACGCCTTCCACCAGGAATCCACCTGACACCGATTCCGGGTTGTTCATCACCTGAGTCACCTGATGGGGTGAACGTCCGGTATTGGAGTATCCGGGATCTTGTCCCTCTGTCCATCCTTGGGCACGCCAACGCGGCAGTGAACAAGGAGCTTTCGGGTGGACATGCACAACGCGCGCGATGCCGGGGCGGCCCGGCTGGACGATCCCTGGTACGACGCGCTCGCCTCCGGCTGGGACGGGCCGGACGAGACGGCCGCCCCGCCCCGGCGCGCCCGTCCGCCCGCCGCCGAGGAGGTCTATACGGAGGTGCACGGCAGCGCCGCCTTCCAGGAGGTGCGCAGGCGCTACCGCCGCTTCGTCTTCCCCGCGGCCGCCGCCTTCCTGCTCTGGTATCTCGCGTACGTCGTCGCGGCGACCACCGCGCCCGGTGTGATGGCCCGTCCGGTGGCGGGATCGCTCAATGTCGCGATGGTCGCGGGCCTCGCCCAGTTCGCCACCACCTTCCTGCTGACCTGGGCCTACGCCCGCCACGCACGGCTGCGCCGGGACCGGGTCGCGCTGGAGCTGCGCTGGGTGACGCAGGAGATGATGCGGGGGCACGGGCGGTGACCGGCAATCAGCAGAGCCTCGCGCTCCTGCTCTTCGGCGTCTTCGTGGCCGCCACCCTCGCGATCACCACCTGGGCGAGCCGCCGCCGGCAGGGCTCCCCGGAGGAGTTCTACGCGGGCGGGCGGCTCTTCTCCCCGATGGAGAACGGCTTCGCCATCGCGGGGGACTACATGTCGGCCGCCTCCTTCCTCGGCATCTCCGGCCTCATCGCGCTCTTCGGCTACGACGGGGTGCTCTACTGCGTCGGCTTCCTGGTGGCCTGGCTGGTGGTGCTGCTGCTGGTCGCCGAACTCGTCCGCAACTGCGGCCGGTTCACCCTCGCCGACGTGCTGGCCGCGCGGATGAGCGAGCGCCCGGTCCGGATCGCCGCGGGCGTCTCCTCGGTCACCGTCTGCGTGCTCTACCTGGTCGCCCAGATGGTCGGCGCGGGCAGCCTGGTCGCCCTGCTGCTGGACGAGACGGGGTCCCGGGCCCGGTCCTGGACGGTCATCGGCGTCGGCACCCTGATGGTGGTCTTCGTCGCGCTGGGCGGGATGCGGGCCACGACCTGGATCCAGATCGTGAAGGCCGTCCTGCTGATGGGCGGCGCGGTGGCGCTCACCGTGCTCGTCCTGATCCGCTTCAACGGCGACATCGACAGCCTGCTGAGCACTGCGGCGCTGCACAGCGGGCAGGGCGCCGACTTCCTCGCCCCGGGCCTCGCGTACGGGGACGGCTGGACCGCCCGGCTGGACTTCGTGAGCCTGGGCGTCGCCCTCGTCCTGGGCACCGCCGGGCTGCCGCACATCCTCTCGCGCTTCTACACTGTGCCGACCGCCCCGGCCGCCCGGCGGTCCGTCATCTGGTCGATCGGGCTGATCGGCGGCTTCTACCTGATGACGATCGTGCTGGGGTTCGGCGCGGCCGCCGTGCTGGGCACCGACGCCGTACGCAGCTCCAACGCGGCGGGCAACACGGCCGTGCCGCTCCTCGCGCTCGACCTCGGCGGGGGCGCCGGGTCGACCGGCGGGACGGTGCTGTTCGCGATCGTCGCCGCCGTCGCGTTCGCCACCATCCTCGCCGTCGTCGCCGGGATCACCCTCGCCTCCTCGGCCTCCGTCGCGCACGACCTGTACGCCTCGCTGAGCCGCCGCGAGGACCGCACACCGCGCAGTGAGGTCGCGGTCGCGCGGGTCGCGGCGGTCGGGATCGGGGCGGCGGCGATCGGCCTCGGGCTGCTCGCCGACGACCTCAACGTGGCCTTCCTGGTGGGGCTCGCCTTCGCGGCCGCCGCGTCCGCGAACCTGCCCGTCCTGCTGTACTCGCTGTTCTGGCGGCGGTTCACCACGCGCGGTGCGGTGTGGTCGGTCTACGGCGGGCTGGTCCCGGCGGTGGTGCTGGTGGTGCTGTCCCCGGTGGTCTCCGGCGGCCCCGACGCGATCTTCTCCGGGGTGGATTTTCACGTGTTCCCGCTGCAGAACCCGGGTCTGGTCTCGGTCCCGCTCGGCTTCCTCGCCGGATGGCTCGGCACGGTCCTCTCCGGCGAGCCGGCGGACGCCCGCGGGCACGCGGCCCGGCACGCGGAGACGGAGGTACGGGCCCTCACGGGGGCGGGCGCGGCCTGAGCCGGCGCCCCCGGTCAGACCCAGTCGTAGCGGTGTTCCGGGCGGCCGGTCTCGCCGTATTTGAGGCTGAGCCGTACCCGGCCGGTGCGCTCCAGGAGCTTCAGATAGCGCTGGGCGGTCTGTCTGCTGAGCGAGGCGCGCTCGGCGACCTCCTGGGCCGACAGCGGGCCGTCGGCGCCGCGCAGCACCTCCCGTACGAGGTCGGCGGTGAGCGCCGAGTGGCCCTTGGGCAGCTCGGCGGGGCCGGCCGAGGCGCCGCCCAGGGCGCCGAAGATCCGGTCCACCTGGTCCTGCCCGGCCTCGCCACCGCCCGCCAGGGCGCGCCGGAGCGCCGCGTAGCCCTCCAGCTTGGCCCGCAGCCCGGCGAAGGTGAACGGCTTCACCAGGTACTGCAGCGCGCCGTTGCGCATCGCGGCCTGGACGGTGCCGATGTCGCGGGCGGCGGTCACCATGATGATGTCGGTGTGGTGGCCCAGCTGCCGCAGCCGCCCCACCAGCGCGAGCCCGGTCTCGTCCGGCAGATAGTGGTCGAGCAGGACGAGATCGGCGTGGCCGTGCTCCAGGAAGGCCAGCGCGTCGGCGGCCGTGTGCGCCTGCCCGGTGACGCGGAAGCCCGGCACCTTCCCGACGTACGCCGCGTTGACGCGCGCGACCCGCACATCGTCGTCCACGACCAGTACCTCGATGAGGCCGCCCGGGCCGGTGTCCGATGTCATCGGGGCTCTCCTGTCGGGGTCAGCGGCGCCTCGACCGGGTCCCCGGCCGGTCCCTCGGCGGGTTCCTCGGTCAGCGCCTCGGGGAGGACGACGGTGAACTCGGCGCCGCCGCCGTCGCGGTCGGCCACCCGCGCGCTGCCGCCCTGGCGCTCGGCGAGGCGGCGCACCAGCGCGAGACCGATGCCGCGCTGTCCGTGCGCGGGCGGTTTCTTGGTGGACCAGCCCTCGGTGAAGACCAGATCACGCCGGTCGGCGGGGACGCCGGGCCCGGTGTCCGAGACCCGCAGCAGCACCGTACGGTCGTCAGCGCACAGCTCCACCTCGACCATGGGCCCGGCCGAACCGACCGCCGCGTCCAGCGCGTTGTCGATCAGGTTGCCGACGATCGTCACCAGGCCCGGTGGGTCCACCAGCCGGTCCGGCAGCAGGGTGCCCCCGGCGATGCGCAGGGACACCCCGCGCTCCGTCGCGACGGTGGCCTTGCCGACCAGCAGGGCGGCCAGCAGCGGATCGTGCACCCGCTCGGTGACCTGCTCGGCGGTGGCCCGGTGGACGCCGACCGCTTCGGTGATGAACTCGACCGCCTCCTCGTGGAGTTCGAGTTCGAGCAGGCCGAGGAGGGTGTGCATCCGGTTCGCGTGCTCATGGTCCTGGGCGCGCAGCGCGTCGATCAGCCCGCGGGTGCCGTCCAGCTCGCGGCCGAGCCGCTCCAGCTCGGTGCGGTCGCGCAGGGTGGCCACCGCGCCGCCGTCGTCCGTGGGCATCCGGTTGGCGACCAGCACCCGGCCGCCGCTGACGGTCAGCAGATCGGCGCCGGTGACCCGCCCGGCGAGCACATCGGTCGTCCGGCCGGGCGGCAGCACCGCCTCCAGCGGCTGTCCGGTGTCCTCGGCGCGCAGATCCAGCAGCCGCTGCGCCTCGTCGTTCATCAACCGGATGCGGCCCCGCGCGTCGAGCGCGACGACACCCTCGCGGATGCCGTGCAGCATGGCCTCGCGCTCGGCGAGCAGCGCGGAGATGTCGGAGAAGGCGAGGTCGTGGGTGCGCCGCTGCAGCCTGCGGGAGACCAGATAGGCCGCCAGGGCGCCCATGGCGAGCGCGCCGCCCGCGTACGCGAGCATCCCGGGAAGCGCGCCGAGCAATCGGCCGCGCACGGTCTCGTACGCGATGCCGACCGATACGGCGCCCACGATGCGGCCGTCCCGGTCGCGCAGCGGCACCTTGCCACGGGCCGAGCGGCCGAGCGTGCCGTTGTCGATCTGCATGACCTCGCGGCCCGCGAGGGCGTCGTCCGGGCTGGTGGAGACGTGTTTGCCGATCTCGTCCGGGGAGGTGTGCGACCAGCGGACCCCGCGCCGGTCCATGATCACGACGTACTCGGCGCCGGTCGACCGGCGGATGCGCTCCGCCGCGGCCTGGACCGGGCCGCCCCTGGTGGGGCGGGTGTGCTGCAGCGCCGTGACCAGCCGTGGTTCGGTGGCGGTGGTCTGGGCGATGGCCAGCGCCCGGCGCATGGCCTGGTCGTCGAGCTGGGAGCCGAGCGGGCGCAGGAAGAGCCCGGTCGCTAGCACGGTGACACCCGTGGCGATGGCCAGCTGCATCAGCAGCACCTGGGAGAAGACGCGTCGGGGCCAGCCGATGCGCCACCTTGTGGGCGCGGAGGGCGGCCCCGGCGGTATCGCGGCGCTCATGGCAACGAAGGGTAACGAAGGGCGCGGCGCGGGGACCGCGCCAGTACCCCCGGCGCGCTTCCTGGCGCGGCGGGGGAGGCCGGGGCGCGGTCTGTCAGCGTCCGCCGAGCGCGACCGTCCGTCCGTCGCGCGCGGGCCGCACCGCGTGGATGCCGACCACGTCCATCCGGGCCGGGGAGCCCAGCGGCGAACCGCAGCTCTGCTGCCTCGGCGGCGCGGCCGCCACCTGCGCGACGCTCACCCGCCACACCCGGCCGTCGGTGTGCGCCACGGTCACCGACCAGGCGGGGGCGGCGCTCTCGGTCCGTACGACGGTCAGCGCGTCGGCCCCGTCCTCACCGGTCAGCTCGCGGACCGCCAGTTCGGCCGCCTGACCGGGCCGCTCCCAGGCGGAGCGGCCGCGGCAGCCCTCGGTGGCCACCCGGTTCTCGCGCAGCGCCGCCAGGGTGTCCTTGACGTCCTGGGCGGTGGTCCGGCCGTAGGCGTAGCCGTGCGGCAGGACGACGAGCGTCGGCGAGAAGCGGTGGCCGCCGATGTGGGTGATCTCCCAGGTGCCCTCCACCCCGGCGGAGGTCAGCTCGGCGGCCAGCGGGCGGCCGAGCAGCGCGCAGCAGCGGTCGCGCTTGCCGTTGGTGCACACCAGCACCAGCGGATCGCCGGTGTACTCCTCCCACGCCCCGTGGGCGTCGTCGGGCAACTCCGCGGGAGCGTCGTCGGCCGCACCGGCCAGCCCGCCCGGGTCGCCCGCGCCCAGCGCGGCGAAGTCCAGGTCGAGCAGCCGCCCCGGGTCGGCGAGGGCGGTCGTACGGATCCAGGAGCGGCCGGGCCGGGTGTGCGCCACGAACACCCGGTGACGGCTGCCCGCGTGCAGGTCGGCATGGCGGCCGGGCCGGCGGATCAGCGCCACCCGGACACCGGTGCCCTCGGCGGCGCGCTCCAGGGCGCGCCCCACGGCCGGGTCCAGACGGCTGGCCGTGAGGGCCTCGGTGCCCCAGGGGCCCGGTTGTTCGAGAAGAAGCCAGGTGGGGGCGGTGGCCGCCGTCCCGGCGAGAGGCTCGGACAGATCCCGGGAAGCGGTCGTGCACGTGCTCACGAAGGTAAGCCTAACCTCTGTCGATCAGCTTCGCGCACGGGCGGGGGAATCCGGGTGACGGGGGAGCGAGATGGTCCGGTTTCCCCGGGGGCGCGGCCTGTTCCGCAGGGGCGGGGACGGCGGGAGAATGGCGCTCCGGGGGCGGAGGGGGGTCTGATGCGCGGACTGTGGGCGCGGTGGCGCGGGCGCCGTGGGAAGCGCGGGACGCGGCGGCTGGACGCGGCGCTGAAGGCCAGGGTGCGGGCGGCGTACGCCGAGGGGCGGCCGATCCCCGAGGAACTCGCCCGGCAGGCGGCGCTCACCGGTGACCGGGAGGGCATGACGGTCTACGGGATCGGGCTCGGCAACCGCGGTGCGTACCCGGAGGCCCTGCACTGGCTCGGCAAGGCGGTCGCCGCCGGGGACCTCACCGCGCTGGTGGTGCTCGGCACCCTGCATCTGGACCGTGGCGATCCGGCCGAGGCGGAGCGGCACTTCCGGAAGGCGGCCGACCGAGGCCACCCCGGCGCCCGCGTCGCGCTCCAGCAGCTGCGGGCCCGGCGTAACGGAGCCGGACACTAGGGGGTGCCCGGCGGTGGCCGCACGCGCGGGGGCGCGGCACCCATCCGGTGCCGCGCCCCTGACGACTCGCTTTCCGCCGGTCCTACACCGGCCCGGCGACCACCGCCACCGGCTTGTCGAGCGGCACTCCCGAGCCGTCCCGGCGCGGATCGGGCTCCGGCAGGGGCACCGGGGCGCCCGTGGCCGACGCCGCGCGGGCCGGGGTCGCGCCCGCCCAGGCCAGCACCAGACAGTCCTCGCCCTTGAGGAACCGCTGACAGCGCACCCCGCCCGTGGCACGCCCCTTGCGCGGGTACTGGTCGAAGGGGGTGAGCTTGGCCGTCTGCTGTGCGGAGTCGTCGAGCGTGCCGTGCGCACCGGAGACGGTGAACACCACCGCGTCGGCCGCCGGATCGATCGCGGTGAAAGAGATCACCTTCGCGTCGGGAGCGAGCTTGACGCCCGCCATGCCGCCCGCGGCGCGCCCCTGCGGCCGCACCTGCCCGGCCGGGTAGCGCAGCAGATGCGCGTTGTCGGTGATGAAGACCAGGTCTTCCTCGCCTGTGCGCAGCTCGACCGCGCCCACGATCCGGTCGCCCTCCTTGAGGCCGATGACCTCAAGCTCGTCCTTGTGGGCCGGATAGTCCGGGACCACGCGCTTGACGACGCCCTGCTCCGTGCCGATGGCGAGCCCCGGTGAGGACTCGTCCAGAGTGGTGAGGCAGATCAGCTCCTCGTCGTCCTCCAGGGACAGGAACTCGGCGATCGGCGCGCCGCCCGCCAGATTGGGGGGCGCGGACGACTCCGGTAGCTGTGGCAGGTCGATGACCTGGAGCCGCAGCAGCCGCCCGGTCGACGTCACCGCGCCGACCTCCGCGCGGGCCGTCGCCGGGACCGCCGAGACGATCACGTCGTGCTTGCTGCGCTTGGCCTGCCCCTCGCCCGCGAACAGCTCCCCGTTCGCCGTACGGGCCAGCAGCCCGGTGGAGGACAGCAGCACCCGGCACGGGTCGTCCGCGACCTCCAGCGGCACCGCGGCCAGCGGGGCGTCGGCGGACTCCAGCAGCACCGTACGCCGCGGGGTGCCGAACTTCTTTCCCACCGTGGCCAGTTCGGAGGAGACCAGCTTGCGCAGCTCGGCGTCCGAGTCGAGGATCCGGGTCAGCTCCTCGATCTCCGCGTTGAGCCGGTCGCGCTCCGACTCCAGCTCGATCCGGTCGAACTTGGTCAGCCGGCGCAGCGGAGTGTCCAGGATGTACTGGGTCTGGACGTCCGACAGGCTGAAGCGGTTCATCAGCGCTTCCTTGGCCTGCGCCGAGTTCTCGCTGGACCGGATGAGCCGGATGACCTCGTCGATGTCGAGCAGGGCCACGAGCAGCCCCTCGACCAGGTGCAGCCGGTTGCGCCGCTTGGTGCGGCGGAACTCGCTGCGCCGGCGCACCACGTCGAAGCGGTGGTCGAGGTAGACCTCCAGCAGCTCCTTGAGCCCGAGCGTGAGCGGCTGGCCGTCCACCAGCGCCACGTTGTTGATGCCGAAGGACTCTTCCATCGGCGTGAGCTTGTAGAGCTGCTCCAGCACGGCCTCCGGGTTGAAGCCGTTCTTGATCTCGATCACCAGGCGCAGGCCGTGCGCACGGTCGGTGAGGTCCTTGACGTCCGCGATGCCCTGGAGCTTCTTCGCGCCGACGAGGTCCTTGATCTTGGAGATGACCTTCTCGGGGCCGACCGTGAAGGGCAGTTCGGTGACGACGAGGCCCTTGCGGCGGGGCGTCACGTCCTCCACGGCCACCGTGGCGCGGATCTTGAAGGTGCCGCGCCCCGTCTCATAGGCGTCCCGGACACCGGCGAGCCCGACGATCTGACCGCCGGTCGGCAGGTCGGGGCCCGGCACATGCCGCATCAGCGTGTCGAGGTCGGCATTCGGGTGCCTGATCAGATGGCGGGCGGCGGCGACCACCTCGCCCAGGTTGTGCGGCGGCATATTGGTCGCCATGCCGACGGCGATTCCGGACGTGCCGTTGACCAGCAGGTTCGGATAGGCGGCGGGCAGGGTGACGGGCTCCTGCTCGCTGCCGTCGTAGTTCGGCGAGAAATCGACCGTGTCCTCGTCGATGGACTCGGTCATCAGCGAGGTCGCCGAGGCCATCCGGCACTCGGTGTAACGCATCGCGGCGGGCGGGTCGTCATTGCCCAGCGAGCCGAAGTTGCCGTGGCCATCGACCATCGGCAGGCGCATCGAGAACGGCTGCGCCATGCGCACCAGCGCGTCGTAGATCGACGCGTCGCCGTGCGGGTGGAGCTTACCCATCACCTCGCCGACGACGCGGGCGCACTTGACGAAGCCGCGCTCGGGGCGCAGCCCCATCTCGTTCATCTGGTACAGGATGCGGCGGTGCACGGGCTTGAGCCCGTCGCGGGCGTCGGGCAGCGCGCGCGAATAGATGACCGAGTAGGCGTACTCGAGATAGGAGCCCTGCATCTCGTCGACGACGTCGATGTCGAGGATGCGCTCCTCGAAGTCGTCCGGCGGCGGACTCTTCGTGCTGCGGCGGGCCATCGCGCTTGCGGCTCCTTCAACGGCAGAGCGGGATCTGACGCGGACCATTGTGGCCCCGTCCGCCGACAACTGTGGAACGGGCCATCCCCCGGCGGCTCCGTGAGCACCCCTCGGCGGCCCTGCCGGTCCGTCCTCGGGAGCCCCCAGGGGACCTTGGCCGGACCTTTGCGTGACGGGAACTTCGCCAGATGTCCGTGCGGTTGCATACAGTGACAGAAGCGCTCATCACAGCGGTTCGCACGCGCTCCATCACGCGATCGAAGGGACGTACATGCCCATGGGTCACACGGCCACGCAACAGGCCGGCTCCGGCGGCCTGAAAGCGACCGAGCACCGTCTGGCCAACGGCCTGCGGGTGGTGCTCTCCGAGGATCACCTGACCCCGGTCGCCGCGCTCTGCCTCTGGTACGACGTCGGTTCACGCCATGAAGTCAAGGGGCGTACCGGCCTCGCCCACCTCTTCGAGCACCTGATGTTCCAGGGCTCGGCCCAGGTGACGGGGAACGGCCACTTCGAACTGGTCCAGGGGGCCGGCGGCTCGCTCAACGGCACGACCAGCTTCGAGCGCACCAACTACTTCGAGACGATGCCCGCCCACCAGGTCGAGCTGGCGCTGTGGCTGGAGGCGGACCGGATGGGGTCCCTCCTGACCGCGCTGGACGAGGAGAGCCTGGAGAACCAGCGGGACGTCGTCAAGAACGAGCGCCGCCAGCGGTACGACAACGTGCCGTACGGCACGGCCTTCGAGAAGCTCGTCGGCATGGCCTACCCCGAGGGCCACCCGTACCACCACACCCCGATCGGCTCGATGGCCGACCTCGACGCCGCCTCCCTGGAGGACGCCCGGGAGTTCTTCCGTACGTACTACGCGCCGAACAACGCGGTGCTGTCCATCGTCGGCGACATCGACCCCGAGCAGACGCTCGCCTGGATCGAGAAGTACTTCGGCACCATCCCCTCCCACGAGGGCAAGCGGCCGCCCCGCGACGGCACGCTCCCCGAGGTCATCGGCGGGCAGCTGCGCGAGGTCGTGGAGGAGGAGGTCCCGGCCCGCGCCCTGATGGCCGCCTACCGGCTGCCGCACGACGGCACCCGTGAGGCCGACGCCGCCGACTTGGCGCTGACCGTCCTCGGCGGCGGCGAGTCCTCCCGGCTGCACAACCGCCTGGTGCGCCGTGACCGTACGGCCGTCGCCGCCGGATTCGGCCTGCTGCGGCTGTCGGGCGCGCCGTCGCTGGGCTGGCTGGACGTCAAGACCTCAGGCGGGGTCGAGGTGCCCGGCATCGAGGCCGCCGTCGACGAGGAGCTGGCCCGCTTCGCCGAGGAGGGCCCGACTCCGCAGGAGATGGAGCGCGCCCAGGCGCAGATCGAGCGCGAGTGGCTGGACCGGCTGGCCACCGTCGGCGGCCGCGCCGACGAGCTGTGCCGGTTCGCCGTGCTGTTCGGCGACCCGCAGCTGGCCCTGACCGCCGTGGGGCGGGTGCTGGACATCACCGCCGAGGAGGTGCGGGCCGTGGCCGCGGCGCGGCTGCGCCCCGACAACCGCGCCGTGCTGGTCTACGAGCCCGTCCAGGGCGCCGAGGACGCAGAGCAGGCCGACGCCGCAGAAGCCGCCGACACCGACGCAGAAGGGGAGGCGGCCCAGTGAGCGACGCCGTCACCGCCACCATGACCTTCCACCCGCAGCCGCAGGGGGGCGCCCCCAAGCCGTGGGCCTTCCCGGCGCCCGAGCGCGGTGAGCTGGCCAACGGGCTGACCGTGCTGCGCTGCCACCGCCCCGGCCAGCAGGTCGTCGCGGTGGAGATCAACCTGGACGCCCCGCTGGACACCGAGCCGGCCGGTCTGGAGGGCGTCGCCACGATCATGTCGCGCGCCCTGTCCGAGGGCACCGACAAGCACACCGCCGAGGAGTTCGCCGCCGAGCTGGAGCGCTGCGGCGCCACCCTGGACGCCCACGCGGACCACCCCGGCGTCCGGGTCTCCCTGGAGGTGCCGGTCTCCCGGCTGCCCAAGGCGCTCGGCCTGCTCGCCGACGCCCTGCGCGCCCCCGCCTTCCCCGACGGTGAGATCGAGCGGCTGGTGCGCAACCGGCTCGACGAGATCCCGCACGAGCTGGCCAACCCGGCCCGCCGCGCCTCGATGGCCCTGGCCAAGGAGCTGTTCCCGACCGAGTCGCGGATGTCCCGGCCGCGCCAGGGCACCGAGGAGACCATCGAGGGCATCGACGCGGCGGCGGTGCGGGCCTTCTACGAGGCGCACGTCCGGCCGTCCACCGCGACCGCGGTCATCGTCGGCGACCTGGCCGGGGTCGACCTCGACCAGGCGCTCGCCGACACCCTGGGCGCCTGGACCGGCGGCCCCGCCCCGCAGCGGTCGGTCCCGCCGGTCATCGCCGACGACACCGGCCGTGTGGTGATCGTCGACCGGCCCGGCGCCGTCCAGACCCAGCTGCTCCTCGGGCGCATCGGCGCCGACCGCCACGACCGCGTCTGGCCCGCCCAGGTGCTGGGCACCTACTGCCTGGGCGGCACCCTCACCTCCCGGCTGGACCGGGTGCTGCGCGAGGAGAAGGGCTACACCTACGGGGTGCGCGCCTTCGGCCAGGTGCTGCGCTCCACGCCGCCCTCGCCGGCCGGCGGCGGCTCGGCGGGCGCCTCGCTGCTGGCGATCAGCGGTTCGGTGGCCACCGAGGTCACCGGCCCGGCGCTGGAGGACCTGTGGACGGTGCTGCGGACGCTGAAGGAGGAGGGGCTGACGGACGCCGAGCGCGATGTCGCCGTGCAGAACCTCGTCGGCGTCGCCCCGCTCAAGTACGAGACGGCGGCCGCTGTCGCGGGCACCCTCGCCGACCAGGTCGAGCAGCACCTGCCGGACGACTTCCAGGCGCAGCTGTACGCCCGGCTCGCCGACGCGGGCACGGTGGAGGCGACCGCGGCGGTCGTGAGCGCCTTCCCGGCCGACCGGTTGGTGACCGTGCTCGTGGGTGACGCCTCCCGGATCGAGGAGCCGGTGAAGGCGCTCGGCATCGGAGAGGTGACCGTCATCACCGGCTGAGGCCGCTCAACGCACTACCCCCACAAGGACCCTGGCGTCGAGTAAGACGCCGGGGTCCTCCCATATGTCCGATGTGCGGGGCGTTTGGTTTGTGGCGAGAACAACAAAAACCCGTAACCGTTTGGTGATCGAAACACGGCCCGTCTAGCGTCAGTGCGGCTGTTCGCCGGATACCGCCGCACCCGCGGCACGGACAGCCATCGCCGAGTCCCATGGTGTGAGTGCCAGGGGAGCCGGGGACCCAAACGTCCCTGGGGTGAATCGGACGCCTTCCCCGGCCGGGGGAGGGGCCCGTAGGAGACCTTCCTGCTCCGAACCCGTCAGCTAACCCGGTAGGCGAGAGGGAAGGAAAGGAGTGCGCCACACCATGGCGTTCACCCGTGCCGCCGGGAAGCACCGACGTCCCAGCCAGACCGCCGTCCGCACCGGCGCGAACATCGCTGGCATCACCACGGTCGCCTCGGGCGTCGTCGCCGGGATCGCCGGCCCCGCCCTCGCCGCGACCGGAGAGGCGTCTGCCCAGGACACCGGTCTCCGCCAGGCGATGGTGATGGGCGACGGTCTCTCCGACCAGATTGACGCGCAGGCCCTGTCCCAGGAGAGCGCCGCCGAGGCCGCAGAAGCCAAGGCGAAGGCCGAGGCCGTGGCCCGCCAGGAGGCCGCGCGGAAGGCCGACGCCGCCGCGAAGAAGGCCAAGGCGGAGCGCGAGATCAAGGAGCGCGCCGCGCGTGAGGCCGAGCGCAAGCGCCTCAACACGTTCGTCTCGCCGATCGACGGCTCCTCCGTCTCCACCGGTTACGCGGCGTCCAGCGGCCTGTGGTCCTCCGGCAGCCATACCGGGATCGACTTCCAGGCCTCCACGGGCACCGAGGTGCAGTCGGTGGGCTCCGGCGAGGTCGTCGAGGCGGGCTGGGGCGGTGCCTACGGCAACAACGTCGTCATCAAGATGAACGACGGCACCTACACCCAGTACGGCCACCTCTCGTCGGTCGGCGTCTCGGTCGGTGAGAAGGTCACCCCCGGCCAGCAGATCGGCCTGTCCGGCGCCACCGGCAACGTCACCGGCCCGCACCTGCACTTCGAGGCCCGCACCACCGCGGAGTACGGCTCGGACATGGACCCGCTGTCGTACCTGCGCTCGCACGGCGTCAACCTCTGATCCGTCGCCCACTCCTGTCGAAAGGCCCCGTCCGCTCCGGACGGGGCCTTCGGCGTGCTCTGCCCCTATGACCAACTGTGCCGCCGTGACCAAAAAATATCCCTGAATTTCCTTCGCCCATCGGAAATCCCGGCAGCTTCGAATAGAGTCGCTGAACGCGCGTCAATCGGATGCGTTTCGCGGGGTTGAGGCGGAGGTTCGATAATGCGGGACCGGAAGTGAACGGGGATACGGCCGCACTCCAGGGCGGTCGCCGGATTTCGGCTCATGCGGTGTGTACGGCGATCCGTGACGACATCATCTCCGGTACCTGTCCGCCCGGCAGCCGGCTGACCGAGGAGCTGCTGGCCCGGCGCTACGGGGTCTCCCGGGTGCCCGTCCGCGAGGCGCTGCGCACCCTGGAGTCCGAGGGCTTCGTCACGACCAGGCGGCATGCGGGTGCCTGCGTCGCGCAGCCGTCCGAGAAGGAGGCGGCCGACCTCCTGGACATCCGGGCGCTGCTGGAGCCGCTGGGCGCCGCCAGGGCCGCCCAGCGGCGCACCGAGGGGCATCTGAAGGTGCTGCGCGGTCTGGTCCGGCTCGGCCAGGAGCGGGCCCAGCACGGCCGGCTGGGCGAGCTGCGCTCGCTGGGCGACTGGTTCCACGAGACGCTGGCCCAGGCGTCCGGGAGCCCGAGCCTGGCGGGGCTGCTGGTGCAGCTGCGGCGCAAGACGGCGTGGGTGTACGCGGTGGATCCGGCCCGGCGGTCAGCCCAGCCCGGGCAGGCCGTGCAGGTGGTGCCGGGCGTACCGGGCGCTGCCGGGGGCCCGGACCTGTCGGTGCGCGCCGTCGAGTCCTGGGCGGAGCACGGGGCGATCGTGGACGCGGTCGCGCGCGGTGACGCCGAGCGGGCGCGGGCGCTCGCCGCCGCGCACACCGAGCGTTCGCTGTCCGAATATCGATTGCGAAACGCGTCCCAGGTGAGGACTTCGAAACATTCCGTAAACACGGCGAGCGGCCGGAATTAACAGCCGCCCGGTAAAGCGCCCAAGGGAATTCCGTATCCGGAAAAACAACGGGGCCGCGGTGATCCGTAATGGTTCACCGCGGCCCCGCCGCGCCGAAATGCGATTCGGACGGAATCAGACGGTCTCCGGAAGCTCCTCAAGGCCCTCGGCCACCAGCTTCGCCAGGCGGTCGAGCGCCGCCTCCGCGTCGTCGGCCTCGGAGGTGAGCACGACCTCGTCGCCACCCTGAGCGCCCAGGCCGAGCACGGCGAGCATGGAAGCGGCGTTGACCGGGGTGCCGCCCGCCTTGGCGATCGTGATGGGGACGCCGGCGGCGGTCGCCGCACGGACGAAGATCGACGCCGGGCGGGCGTGCAGGCCCTCGGCCCAGCCGATGTTGACGCGGCGCTCAGCCATGGTGTTGCCCTTCAGATCTGCGGGTGCTGTTGTCTAGACCAGATCATACGGTGTCCGGTCTCGCCCGGGTCGAGCCCGAGTGGGTCCGGTCATGTCCGAACGGGTCCGATACGGACTTTCCCTCGACATCCCCCGTTCACGCAAGGGTGTCCGTCATACGGACCCTTCCGTCCCGGTCCTCAGCCCGTACTCTGTCCCCATGCCGAGCCCGTCGGATCACCACGCGTACCCCACCCACTGGGAGGCGGACGTGGTGCTCAGGGACGGAGGCACCGCGCAGATCCGGCCCATCACCCCCGATGACGCGCAGCGCCTGGTCAGCTTCTACGAACACGTCTCGGACGAGTCGAAGTACTACCGCTTCTTCGCGCCCTACCCCCGGCTCTCCGACCGGGACGTCCACCGCTTCACCCACCACGACTATGTCGACCGGGTCGGCCTCGCGGCCACCGTCGGGGACGAGTTCATCGCCACCGTCCGCTTCGACCGCATCGACGAGAACGGCCTGCCCGCCCATCTCCCGCCGCCCTCCGAAGGCGACGCGGGCCGCGCCCCCGCCGACGAGGCCGAGGTCGCCTTCCTGGTCCAGGACGCCCACCACGGCCGCGGCGTGGCCTCCGCCCTCCTCGAACACATCGGCGCCGTCGCCCGCGAGCGCGGCATCCGCCGCTTCGCCGCCGAGGTGCTGCCCGCCAACACCAAGATGATCAAGGTGTTCACGGACGCCGGTTACACCCAGAAGCGCAGCTTCGACGACGGTGTCGTCCGCCTCGAATTCGACCTCGAACCCACCGACCGCTCCGTGGCCGTCATGCGCGCCCGTGAGCAGCGCGCCGAGGCCCGCTCCGTGCAGCGGCTGCTCACCCCCGGCTCCGTCGCCGTCATCGGAACCGGCCGGGCCCCCGGCGGAGTCGGCCGCACCGCGCTGCGCAACCTCCTCGACGGCGGCTTCACCGGGCGGGTCCACGCCGTCAACCACGCCTTCCCCGAGGACTGGACGCGGCTGGACCCCGAGGGCGTCCCGGCCCACCGCTCCCTGCGCGAGATCGACGGACCGGTCGACCTGGCCGTCGTCGCCGTGCCCGCCGCGCAGGTGCCCGCCGTCGTCGCCGACTGCGGCGAACACGGCGTCCAGGGGCTCGTCGTCCTCTCCGCCGGATACGCCGAGAGCGGCCCCGAGGGCCGCGACCGCCAGCGCGACCTGGTCCGCCAGGCCCGCACCTACGGCATGCGCGTCATCGGCCCCAACGCCTTCGGCATCATCAACACCGCAGAGGGCGTGCGGCTGAACGCCTCCCTCTCGCCCCGGCTGCCGGTCCCCGGCCGCATCGGGCTGTTCACCCAGTCCGGCGCGATCGGCATCGCCCTGCTCTCCGGACTGCACCGGCGCGGCGCCGGACTCACCCGGCCCACCGGCGCGGAGGGGACGGCGGGCCTGGCGGGCCTCGCGGGCATGGTCGGTCTCTCCACCTTCGTATCCACCGGAAACCGCGCCGACGTCTCCGGCAACGACCTCCTCCAGTACTGGTACGAGGATCCGCAGACCGATGTCGCCCTCATGTACCTCGAATCCATCGGCAACCCCCGCAAGTTCACCCGGCTCGCCCGGCGCACCGCCGCCGTCAAGCCCGTCGTGGTCGTCAAGGGCGCCCGGCACAGCGCCAGCGCCCCCACCGGGCACGCCGTGCCCACCACCCGCATCCCCGACGCCACCGTCTCCGACCTGCTGCGCCAGGCGGGCGTGCTGCGCGTGGACACCGTCACCCAGCTCGCCGACGCCGGGGTGCTGCTCGCCTCCCAGCCGCTCCCGGACGGGCCGCGCGTCGCCATCCTCGGCAACTCCGAATCCCTCGGCCTGCTCACCTACGACGCCTGCCTCACCGAGGGGCTGAGCCCGCTGCCGCCCCGCGACCTGACCACGGCCGCCGCCCCCGAGGACTTCCACCGCGCCCTGACCGGGGCGCTCGGCGACGACACGTGCGACGCGGTCGTGGTCACCGCCATCCCCTGGGTCGGCGACGCCCGCACCGCGGACCTGGCCGCGGCCGTCCGTACGGCGGCAGCCGTAGCGCCCGGGCGCGGCGCGGCCAAGCCGGTGGCGGTGGTCCACCTGGAGGTCCCCGGCCTCGCGGAGGCCCTCGCGGGCGCCGGTGACCCGGCCTCGGAGCCCGGCGCCGCACCACCGGCCGAGGCCCGCCGGATCCCGGCCTACCCGGCCGCCGAGCGCGCGGTGCGGGCGCTCGCCGAGGCCGTGCGGTACGCGCGCTGGCGGCGGGAGGCCGAGGAGCCCGGCCGGGTGCCGGAGTACGACGACATCGACGAGGCCGGGGCCGCCGCCGACATCGAGGTGCTGCTGGCCCCACCCCAGGGAGCCCCGCCGGAGGCCCCCGCGCCGGACGGGCCCGGCGGCACCGGCATCGAGCTGTCCGCCGCCGACACCCAGCGCCTGCTGGCCCGCTACGGCGTCAGCGTGCTGCCCGCGCTGCCCGCGCCCGACCCCGGCACCGCCGTACGGGCCGCCGGGCGGCTCGGCTACCCGGTCGCGCTGAAGCCGACCGCCCCGCATCTGCGCCACCGCACCGACCTGGGCGGGGTGCGGCTCGACCTCGGCGGCGAGACGGAACTGCGCCGCGCCTACGCCGAACTGACCGCCCATCTCGGCCCCGCCGAGGAGCTGGGCCTGGTCGTGCAGCGGATGGCCCCGCGCGGCGTCGACACCGTCGTCCGGGCCGCGATAGACCCCGGCGCCGGAGCCGTGCTCTCCTTCGGGCTCGCCGGTGCCCCGTCCGAACTGCTGGGCGACACCGCCCACCGGCTCGTCCCCGCCACCGACCGGGACGCGGCCGAACTGATCCGGTCCATCCGGACCGCACCGCTCCTCTTCGGCTGGCGGGGTTCCCACCCGGTGGACACCGCGGCCCTCGAAGAGCTGCTGCTGAGGGTGTCGCGGCTGGTGGACGACCATCCC
The DNA here is from genome assembly GCF_053596435.1 of Streptomyces sp. NPDC001700. Classification (NCBI taxonomy): domain Bacteria; kingdom Bacillati; phylum Actinomycetota; class Actinomycetes; order Kitasatosporales; family Streptomycetaceae; genus Streptomyces; species Streptomyces sp. NPDC001700. The sequence continues at coordinate 298,061 of NZ_JBSFGE010000009.1, read as the reverse complement.
GAGGTGGTCGCCGTCGATCTGGAGCCGGTGGTCGTCGCCCAGCGCGGCCTCTCCGTGCTTGGCGCGTCCGCGCGGCTGGCGCCGCCACCGGTGCGCACCGATCTCGGCCCCCGCCATCTGCCCGCCTACTGACGGCTCAAGGGGTGTCTTGTCGATCAGGCTGGATCAGCGAGCGGCGTCTGGTGCGGTACCTCGCACGTCGCGTGAGGAGAGCGCAGCGGCGCTGCGTGCGACGAGCGCGGCGCGGCGAGGTGCCGTGCCAGGCGTCGTGAGCCCAGCATGATCGGCAAGGCACCCCCTGGGGACCCGGGCGGGCATGGGAGCCGGTGTCGGCGCCGCCCCGTAGGATGGTGTCCATGGCGAAGACCGGTACGACGACCCAGGGGCTGCGCGCGGCGATCGAGCGCAGCGGCTATTACCCGGCACTCGTGGCCGAGGCGGTGGAGGCCGCCGTGGGCGGCGAGCCGATCGTGTCGTACCTGGTCCATCAGGAGACCACGTTCGACGCGAACGAGGTCCGCCGCCATGTCACGGTCCTCGTCCTCACCGGAAACCGCTTCATCGTCAGCCACACCGACGAGCAGGCCGCGGACGGCACCTCACCGTCGCCGTACGCGACCACCTCCACCGAGTCGGTGAAGCTCCAGCGGATCTCCTCGGTCGTGCTCAGCCGGGTCGTCGCCAACCCCGAGTCGTACACCCCGGGCACCCTGCCCCGCGAGGTCGTGCTGACCATCGGCTGGGGCGCCGTCAACCGCCTCGACCTGGAGCCCGCCGCCTGCGGCGACCCCAACTGCGAGGCCGACCACGGCTACACCGGCTCGTCCACCGCCGACGACCTGAGCCTGCGGGTCAGCGAGGCAGGCGACGGCCCCGACACCGTCCGCCAGACCCTCGCCTTCGCCCAGGCGCTCTCCGAGGCCACCGCGGCCACGCCGGACACCGGCCGCTGATGCCCGGCTCCGCCACCGGCCCGACCACCGCCGCCGATTCCGCCTGGCCCGAGCCGGTGCCCCTCGACCCCCGCGCCGCTCCCTTGCCGCGCTACGGCACGGGATCGCTCGCCGATCTGCTGCCCGCGATCGCCGCAGGTCAGGGCGTTCCCGGGCTGGCGTCCGGGCTGGCCCTCGCCCCGGCCGACCGGGTCTGCGTCTTCCTGGTCGACGGCCTGGGCTGGGAGTTGCTGCGCGCCCACCCCGCCGAGGCGCCCTTTCTGACCTCGCTGCTGTCCAGCTCGCTGAACGGCACCGGCGCCCCGCTCACCGCGGGCTTCCCGTCCACCACCGCGACCTCGCTCGCCTCCGTGGGTACGGGGCTGCCGCCCGGCGCCCACGGGCTGCCGGGTTATACGGTGGCCGACCCCGCCACCGGCCAGCTGATGAACCAGCTGCGCTGGCAGCCCTGGACGGATCCGCACGCCTGGCAGCCGTATCCCACGGTCTTCCAGCTGGCCGACGCGGCGGGCGTGCACACCTGCCAGGTCTCCGCGCCGACCTTCGCCGAGACCCCGCTCACCAAGATCGCGCTGAGCGGCGGCACCTTCCACGGGCGGCTCTCCGGCGAGGAGCGGATGGACCTCGCGGCCGAGCAGCTCGGCGCCGCGGACCGCTCGCTCGTCTACACGTACTACAGCGAAGTGGATGGCAAGGGTCATCGCTTCGGCGTCGACTCCGCAGAGTGGCGTGACCAACTCCGCTACGTCGACGGGCTGGCCCAGCGGCTCGCCGAGCAACTGCCGCCCCGCTCCGCGCTGTACGTCACCGCCGACCACGGCATGATCGACATCCCCTTCGACCCGGAGTCGCGCCTCGACTTCGACACCGACTGGGAGCTGCGGGCGGGCGTCGCGCTGCTGGGCGGCGAGGGCCGGGCCCGCCATCTGTACGCGGTCCCCGGCGCGGCCGGTGACGTGCTCGCCGTATGGCGCGAGGTGGTGGGGGAGCGGATGTGGGTGGCCAGCCGTGACGAGGCCATCGAGGCGGGCTGGTTCGGGCCGCCCGGCGGCAGCGGCGGCGTGGACGACCGGGTCTACCGGCGCATCGGCGACATCGTGGCCGCCGCCCATGACGACGTCGCGATCGTCGCCTCGGAGACCGAGCCGAAGGAGTCCGCGATGGTCGGGCTGCACGGTTCGATGACCCCGGTGGAGCAGCTCGTCCCGCTGCTCGAAGTACGCTCCTGAGCGACCGCGTTGCCCCGGGGCGGCCGCCGCACCGGCTGCCTCCCCGTCACCCGTTCCGTACGAAAGGCTCCACCACCCCCATGCCCGAGCTGGTGTTCTTCTCCGGAACCATGGACTGCGGAAAGAGCACCCTGGCTCTGCAGATCGAGCACAACCGGTCGGCCCGCGGGCTCCAGGGGATGATCTACGCCCGGGACGACCGGGCGGGCCACGGCAAGCTCTCCTCGCGGCTCGGACTGGTCACCGAGGCCGTCGAGGCCGTCGCGGACCTGGACTTCTACGCCCATGTGGTCGGCGTGCTGACGGCCGGGGGCCGCGCCGACTACGTCATCGTGGACGAGGCGCAGTTCCTCACCCCGCTCCAGATCGACCAACTCGCCCGCGTCGTCGACGACCTGGAGCTGGACGTCTTCGCCTTCGGTATCACCACCGACTTCCGCAGCAAGCTCTTCCCCGGCTCCCAGCGCCTGGTCGAACTCGCGGACCGGGTGGAGGTGCTGCAGGTCGAGGCGTTGTGCTGGTGCGGCGCCCGGGCGACGCACAACGCCCGTACGGTCGGCGGCGAGATGGTCGTCGAGGGCGCCCAGGTCGTCGTGGGCGACGTCAACCGGCCGGAGAGCGAGGTCGGTTACGAGGTGCTGTGCCGCCGCCACCACCGGCGCCGGATGACGGCCGCCGGGGCGCGGGCCGCCAGCCTGTCCCCCGATGTGCTCCCGGTCGACTCGCCCGCCGCCCCGCCGAAGGTGCTCTAGGCCCCCGGGGCCCGTACGACTCTAGGACCCCTGGGCCCGTACGACGGTGAAGGCCGCCCCCTCCCGGTCCGTGACCAGGGCCGCGCGCCCGGTCGCCCGGTCGGACGGCGGCTCGACCAACCGGCCGCCCAACTCGGCCACCCGGCGCACCGCTTCGTCCACGTCCGCCACCGCGAAGTGCGTCATCCAGTGCGCGCCCCGGTCGCGGGGCAGGGCCTGGCCCACGCTCCGGATCGCGCACACCGGCCGCCCGTCCAGACACAGGGTCCGGCGGCCGGGCCCGGGCGGCGGCGCGCTCTCCGTGCCGTCCGGTTCGTAGCCGAAGACCATCTGGTAGAACTTCGTGACCGCGCCGGACTCGCGCGCCGTCAGCTCGTGCCAGACCGGGGTGCCAGGCAGCCCCTCCTCCCCGAGGGCGGCGTGCTCGTCCTCCTGCCACACGCCGAACACGGCGCCTTCCGGATCGGAGGCGATCAGCATCCGGCCCGCCTCGTCCGCGTCCAGCGGGCCGACGGCCACGGTGCCGCCGCAGGCGCGGATCATCTCCGCCGTCTCGTCTGCGTCGTTCGAGGCCAGATAGGTCATCCAGGAGACCGGAAGCTGTCGTTCCGGAGGCAGCTCGCCCAGTCCGGCGACCGGCCGGCCGTCCCGTAGCGCGCGGACGTACGCGCCGAGCTGCTGTGGCCCCGGGGCGAACTCCCAGCCGAACAGGGCGTGGTAGAAGTCCTGTGTCGCGGAAAGGCTGTGCACCATCAAACTCGTCCAGCAGGGCGTGCCCGGTGTGCGCCGAGTCGCTGCCTCGGTCATACGTCACTCTCTCCTCGGACCATCGTCGTGGCCGTGCGGCCCCGGCCGGTCGGCGGCGCGGGGCGGTGATGCGGAGGTGCTGATGTGGGGGGCCCGAACGATGTTTGCACCACCTGCCGCGACAAGCGCCCCGGCCGCGCCGCACTACGCGCGCCCGGCAAGAAGAATGCCCGGTTTACTGCCGCACATCCGTTTCGCTGTGCTTGCCGTTGAGTGACCATCAGCTGTGCGGTGGGTGATCGGGGGGTCCAAACGTCGCAACGGTATCTGCGCAAGGATGGTTCCCATGAATGCCATCATCACCGCACCCGATCTCATGAACGCACTGGCGGGGGAGCGTCCCCCGCTCCTGTTGGACGTGCGCTGGCAGCTCGGCGGCCCGCCCGGCCGCCCCGCCTACGAGGCCGGACACCTGCCCGGCGCCGTGTACGTCGACCTCGACACCGAGCTGGCGAGTCCGGCCGGGGCGGCGGGACGCCATCCGCTGCCCGATCTTTCCGCGTTCGCGGCCGCGATGCGCCGGGCCGGGGTCGGCCGGGACCGGCGCGTGGTGACGTATGACGGCGGACAGGGGTGGGCGGCGGCGCGCGCCTGGTGGCTGCTCCGCTGGGCGGGCCACCCCGATGTACGGGTGCTCGACGGCGGTCTGCCCGCCTGGACGGCGGCCGGGGGCGCGCTGACCACCGACCTCCCGGGCGAGCCCGAGGGCGACTTCGTCCCGGAGCCCGGCGCCCTGCCGCTGCTCACGGCGGACGAGGCGGCCGCGCTCGCCCGGCGCGGGGTGCTGCTGGACGCGCGGGCGGGCGAGCGCTACCGCGGTGAGGTCGAGCCGATCGACCGGGTCGGCGGCCATATCCCGGGCGCGGTCTCCGCTCCCACCGCCGAGAACGTCACCGCGGAGGGGCATCTGCTGCCCGCGAAGCGGCTGGCCGAGCGCTTCGCGGCTCTCGGCGCCGCCGGGGACACCGAGGTCGGGGTGTACTGCGGTTCGGGCGTCTCGGCCGCGCACCAGGTCCTGGCGCTGGCGGAGGCGGGCATTCCGGCGGCCCTGTACGTGGGGTCGTGGAGCGAGTGGTCCGCCGATGGCAGCCGTCCGGTGGCCACCGGCCCCGAGCGCGGCTGAGCCCGCACACCGCTCCGGGCCCGTCACCGACCTGCGGTGACGGGCCCGGAGCCCATTTCAGAGCGAGCGGCCCGGAGGCTACTCCTGCTTCTTGCGGCGCGTCCCGAAGACGATCTCGTCCCAGCTCGGCACTGCGGCCCGGCGGCCCGGACGGACACCGTCCGCTTCCGCCTGGCGGTCCGTCGTACCGGTCAGCCGGTCACGGTGGCCCGCGACCGCGCGGGGCATCAGCACATCCGCGTACGCCGAACCCGCGCTCGCCGCCGGGGCGGGCGGCTCGACGGTCTCGGCCTCCTCCACCGGCTCGTCCGGCGGCGGGGGCGGCGCCACGACCGGTGCCTCGGGCACGACCATGTCGCCACGGAAGTTGGGCACGGCCTCCAGCAGGCTGGTCAGCGAGTCACGCTCGAGGCCATCGTCCATCGAGGCGGACGCCGGGACCGGCAGCGCGGACTCGTCCTCGTCGTCGCCGTGGTCGGAGGACGCCCCCCGCTCCCAGTCTCTTTCTCTGTCCCGGTCGCGGTCTCTGTCCTTGTCCCGGTCGCGCGGCAGCCGGGCGATGCGCGGCACGAAGGGGAAGCTGGGCTCCGGCGTGTCGTCGGCCTCGCCGATGAGCGTCCGCGCCTCGTCGTCCACGGCCTGGACCAGCCGCCGGGGCGGGTCGTAGGTCCAGCTCGCCGAGTGCGGCTCACCGGCGACCCGGTAGACCAGCAGCACCTCCCAGGTGCCGTCGTCACGCCGCCACGAGTCCCACTGCGCGGTGTCCTTCTCGGCGCCGCGCAGCAGCAGCCGCTCCGCCACGGCCTCGCCGAGCTGCGGGCCGGTGTTCTCGCCGGGGCGGCGCACGGGTGTCTTACGGGCGCGCTCGGCCATGAACGCGCGCTCCGCGAGCACCGGGCCCTCGAAGCGGCGCACGCGGTCGACGGGGATGCCGGCCATCTGCGCGACCTCTTCGGCCGTGGCGCCAGCGCGTATACGGGCCTGGATGTCACGGGGCCGGAGATGGCTCTCGACCTCGATCTCGATCTGGCCGAGCCGAGCGCGGTCGTTGCGCACCGCGGCGCGCAGTCGCTCGTCGATGGGAAGCGTGTACTCCGTGCTGTCCGCAGCCTTGAGCACCAGCCGTGTGCCGTCGTTGCTGACGGCCACGACACGCAGTTCGGGCATGGGGACCTCCCGGGTGGTGCCTGCCGACGTCACGGTTGCGTCGCTGCTCTCCCGCTAGACGAGTGTGGCCTGCCCGGGTGCAGCCTGCCACAACTTTGCCGAGTTGCCCGGGCCGGTTCGTTGCCGCCCTCTGCCCCCTCCCGTTGGGTCCGGGCGGCCGGACGGGAAAGCGGGGCCAGGGCTCGCCACAGTACTCCATTCGGGCCGCTCGGGTGGAGCGGCGCGCCAGCAGAGTTCGGGCGTGGCGTGGTGATCCGGCGCCGAATCCTTCGAAGTGGGGCGCAATTTGGGTGGCAACTTTCACAGGAACGTCAGAATCGGAACGATCCGCTTCGGTTATAGTCCCCTTCCCTCTGTTTCTCTCTGCGAGCGGGAACGAATGTCCACGCGCGGGCGGGAGGCGTGCCGCTCGGGTCGCGTCCGCTCCCGCCCGGGCCCGTCAGCCGCCGAGCACCCGCCGCAGATAGTCGTTGCCGAACACCCGGTCCGGGTCGAGCCGGTCGCGCACCGCGGTGAACTCGCCGAACCGCGGATAGACCCCGGAGAGATACGCGGCGTCGCGGCTGTGCAGCTTCCCCCAGTGCGGGCGTCCGCCGTGCGCGGTCATGATCTGCTCGGCGGCCGTGAAGTACGCCCGGTGCGGGGTGCCCCGGTAGAGGTGGACGGCGATGTACGCGGTGTCCCGGCCGGAGGCGGTGGACAGCGGGATGTCGTCGGCGGGCGCGGTCCGCACCTCCACCGGGAAGCTGACCCGCAGCCCCGACCGCTCGACGGTGGCCTTCAGTTCGCGCAGCGCCGGGACGGCGGCCTCGCGCGGCACCGCGTACTCCATCTCCAGGAAGCGGACCCGGCGCGGGCTGGTGAAGACTTTGTAAGGGATGTCCGTATACGTGCGGGCGGACAGGGCGCGGCTGGAGATCTTGGCGATCCCGGGGATGGTGGCGGGGACCGCCCGGCCCACCGTGCAGGCCATCTGGAAGATGCCGTTGGACAGCAGTTCGTCGTCCACCCAGCCGCTCACCCGGCCGACCGGGGAGGCGGGGCCGGTGCTGCGGTTGTTGCGCTTGGTGTTGCAGTTGCCGGTGTGGGGGAACCAGTAGAACTCGAAGTGCTCGTTCTCGGCGACGAGTTGTTCGAAGTCCGTCATCACCCGTTCGAAGGGCATCGGTTCCTCGCGCGCCGTGAGCAGGAACTCGCGCTCCACTCCGAACGTGATCGCGGTGACCACGCCCAGCGCGCCGAGGCCGACCCGGGCGGCCGCGAAGATCTCCGGGTGCTCGGTGGCCGAGCAGCGCAGGATCGAGCCGTCCGCCGTGACCAGCTCCAGCCCCTTGATCTGGGCGGCGGTCGAGGCGCTGTCGCGTCCCGTCCCATGGGTGCCGGTGGAGGTGGCCCCGGCCACCGTCTGCTCCATGATGTCGCCCATGTTGGTCAGTGACAGACCGTGGGCCGACAGGGTCTCGTTCAGCTGACGCAGCGAGGTGCCCGCCGCGACGGTCACCGTGCCCGCCTCCCGGTCCACCTCCCGCACGCCCGCCAGGCGGTCCGGGCGTATCAGCACGCCGTCGGTGGCGGCCGTGGTGGTGAACGAGTGGCCGGTGCCCACCGCCTTGACCCGCAGTCCGTCCGCCACGGCCTGGCGCACCGCCTCGGCCAGCTCCTGGGTGGAGGAGGGGGCCACGCTCCGCACCGGACGCGCGATGACGTTCCCCGCCCAGTTACGCCACACGCTGTTTCGCTCGGTTCTTACGGTCTTGACGGCCATCCGCTCCCGACCCCTCCCGCTGTGGCGCCGGCCGGAGCCGGCGATACCCGAGGAACGCCACCGCCGCCGCGAGCGCCCCGGCCACGGCCGGCACCGCGTACCCCGCGCGGGCCCCGGCGGCGTCCACCACCCCTCCGGTGGCCGACGAGCCGAGCGCCACCCCGACCATGAGCCCGGTGCTCACCCAGGTCATGCCCTCGGTCAGATGCGCGCGTGGTACGTGCTGTTCGACGAGGGCCATGGTCGTGACCATCGTCGGTGCGACGGCCAGGCCCGCGACAAAGAGCGCCACGGCCAGAAACGAAAGGTTCCCGACCAGTTGGAGGGGGATCATACTCACGGTCATCGCACAAATACCCAGCAACCAGCGGAAAGAGAGCGATCTTTTGAGCGGCAGCAGTCCGAAGACGGCTCCCGCCCCGCAGGAGCCCAGCGCGTACACCGCCAGGACCAGGCTCGCCGCCGCCTTGTGCCCCTGGTCCTCGGCGTAGGCCACGGTCGCCACGTCGACCGCCCCGAAGATCGTGCCGACCGCGATGAAGGTGAGGACCAGCACCTGGAGCGCGCGCGAGCGCAGCGCGGAGCCGCCGGTGTGCGTCCCGCGCGGATGCGGCGCGGGCTCGGTGGCCCGCTGCGCGGTGAGCCAGAAGACGCCGACGGCCAGGAAGCCAGCGGCGACCAGGGGGCCCGCCTCCGGGAACCAGGCGGTGCAGAGCCCGATCGAGATCACCGGCCCGAGGATGAAGCAGACCTCGTCGACGATGGCCTCCCAGGCGTACGCGGCGTGCAGTTCGCGCGGGGCGTCCTGGTGGATCGCGGCCCAGCGGGCCCGCACCATGGACCCGACGCTCGGCACACACCCGGCGGTGGCGGCGAACGCGAACAGCGTCCAGTCCGGCCAGCCCCGGTGGGCCGCCAGCAGCAGCCCGGTCAGCGAGGTGAGCGTGATGAGGGCCGCGGGGCGCAGCACCCGGCGCTGCCCGTACCGGTCGACCAGCCGGGAGATCTGCGGGCCGATGACGGCGACGGAGAGCGCGAGGGTGGCCGCCAGCGCACCGGCCAGCCCGTACCGGCCGGTGAGTTGGGAGACCATCGTGACCACGCCGATGCTCGTCATGGCCACGGGCATCCGCGCGATGAACCCGGCCACGGAGAACGCCTTGGCGCCGGGGGCGGCGAAGATCACACGGTACGGACTGGGTCCGGGCATGGCAGGGGCCTCCGCGGGCGGGCAGAGCGGCGGGACGGGACGGCGGAAGTGGGGGAGAAGCAGGTCGGCGGAGCCGGTAAGGCACGTCGAAGCTGATACAGCTTACGGTCACCCCGGGGCCCGCACAGGGGCATTTCCCGCCTGTCCGGGGCTGGTGGCAGGATCGGGACCATGCCCGAACAGTCAGCGCAGACATCCCCCGCTCCGTACGACGCCCTGCTGTTGCTCTCCTTCGGCGGGCCGGAGGGCCCGGAGGACGTCGTGCCGTTCCTGGAGAACGTCACGCGGGGGCGGGGCATCCCCCGGGAGCGGCTCAAGGAGGTCGGGCAGCACTACTTCCTGTTCGGCGGTGTCAGCCCGATCAACGCGCAGAACCGCGAACTGCTGCACGCGCTGCGCAAGGACTTCGCCGAGCACGGGCTGGAACTGCCGGTCTACTGGGGCAACCGCAACTGGGCCCCGTATCTGACCGACACCCTGCGCGAGATGGTCGCCGACGGCCATCGCCGCATCGCGGTGCTCGCCACCAGCGCGTACGCCTCGTACTCGGGCTGCCGCCAGTACCGCGAGAACCTCGCGGACGCGCTGGCCGCCCTGGAGGGCGAGGGGCTGCCGCTGCCGCGCGTGGACAAGCTGCGCCACTACTTCAACCACCCCGGCTTCGTCCGGCCCATGGTGGACGCGACGCTGGCCGCGCTCGCCGAACTGCCCGAAGGGCTGCGGGCGGGCGCCCACCTCGCCTTCACCACCCACTCCATCCCGACCGCCGCCGCGGACACCTCCGGCCCGGTCGAGCAGCACGGCGAGGGCGGTGCGTACGTCGCCCAGCACCTCGACGTCGCCCGGCTGATCGCCGAAGCGGTGCGCGAGGAGACCGGCGCGGTGCACCCCTGGCGGCTGGTCTACCAGTCCCGCAGCGGCGCCCCGCACATCCCCTGGCTGGAGCCGGACATCTGCGACCACCTGGAGGAGCTGCACGGCGAGGGGGTGCCCGCCGCCGTGATGGTCCCGATCGGCTTCGTCTCGGACCACATGGAGGTCAAGTACGACCTGGACACCGAGGCGGCGGCCAAGGCGGCCGACCTGGGCCTGCCGGTCGCCCGGGCCCGGACGGTGGGCGCCGATCCGCGGTTCGCGGCGGCGGTGCGCGATCTGCTGCTGGAGCGCGCGGCCACCGAGCGGTTCGCCGCGGGGGAGGCACCGGCGGCCCCGGAGCGCTGTGCGCTGGGCGCGCTGGCGCCCAGCCACGACCTCTGCCCGGTGGGCTGCTGCCCGGCCCGCTCCCCCCGCCCCGCCGCCGCGGGGGCGGACTGAGCCCGCACGGTGCCACCGCCGATCGCACACGCAGTACGCACGGGTAATCCGCTAAGGAGCACGATGACCGACTCGCTCAACGCCGAACTGCTCGATCTGGCCCTGGAGGTCGCCCGCCGGGCCGGGGACCTGCTGCGCGACGGCCGCCCGGCCGACCTCGGCGTGGCCGCCACCAAGTCCAGCCCGATCGACGTCGTCACCGAGATGGACGTCGCCTCCGAGAAGCTGATCACCGACTTCCTCGCCCAGCACCGCCCGCAGGACGGGGTGCTGGGCGAGGAGGGCGCGAGCAGCGAGGGCACCAGTGGCGTCCGCTGGGTGATCGACCCGATCGACGGCACGGTGAACTACCTCTACGGCCTCCCGTCCTGGGCGGTCAGCATCGCCGTCGAGCGGGACGGCGAGGCGGTCGTCGGCGTGGTGGCGGCGCCGATGCGCGGCGAGACGTACCACGCGGTGCTCGGCCAGGGCGCGTACGCCAACGGGGAACCGGTGCGGGTGCTCCCCGCGCCGCCCTTCGAGCAGGCGCTGATCGGCACCGGCTTCGGCTATGTGCGCGAGCGCCGCGTGGGGCAGGCCAGGGTCCTCCACGAGCTGCTGCCCCAGGTGCGCGACATACGCCGCGGCGGTTCGGCCGCCATCGACCTGTGCGACGTGGCCTGCGGGCGGCTCAACGCGTACTACGAGCGCGGGCTCAACCCCTGGGACTACGCGGCCGGTGCCCTCATAGCCCGCGAGGCGGGCGCGCTCACCGGCGGACGGCCGGGCGTACCCGCCTCGACGGAGCTGACCATCGCCGCCGCCCCTGGGCTCTTCGAGCCGCTGCGGGCGCTGCTGGAGGACCTGGGCGCCTGGCACGACTGAGGACGGCCCGGACCCCTCGCGCACGCGAAGCGCCCCGGTGCCATGAGGGCACCGGGGCGCTTCGGCGTGGTGTGTACCGGTTGTGCGTCATGCGGAGGCGTACCGGAGCTGGATCGGTCTCCGTCACACCGGGTGATCAAGCCGCCGGGAACATCAGGCGGCGCACTGGATCAAGCAGCCTGGATCAAGCGGCGCTTACTTCGACGCCGTGCTCGGCGGCCAGCCGGCGGAGGTCTTCCAGCTCCGCCAGCTCCACATCGGCGAGGAACTCGTCGCCCGTCTCACGGGCGCGGGTCAGATCGGTCTGGGTGGTCTCTATACGCTGCAGAATGCCTGCGGTGAACGCGTCCATGGTGCGCCCCCTCGTCGTGGGTCGGTGGCACGGGGGTGTGCCGACGGCGGGAGCGATCACGTACGTGAATCCCTGAGGGTGGCAGCGGCATCACGGGATAGCCACATACAGGGCGTGATCGCGGGGTGTGCAGTCGTCCTCCCCACCCCACTCGGAGCGGAAACCTCCGCCGCGAAAAGTTTCTCGATGATCTTGAAGTCGGCCGCCCGGCACCTCTTACCGCCGGTTTATGAGACTTCGAGGCAGGATGGAGGCGCCGAACGCTGTGGAGCACGAGAGCCCGCCGCGGCCATGAGGGAAGGACCAACGACGTGCGTGTACTCGTCGTCGAGGACGAGCAGCTGCTCGCCGACGCGGTGGCCACCGGACTGCGCCGGGAGGCCATGGCTGTCGACGTCGTGTATGACGGTGCCGCCGCCCTGGAGCGCATCGCCGTCAACGACTACGACGTCGTGGTCCTCGACCGTGACCTGCCGCTCGTCCACGGTGACGACGTGTGCCGCAAGATCGTCGAACTCGGCATGCCCACCCGCGTCCTGATGCTCACCGCCTCCGGCGACGTCAGCGACCGCGTCGAGGGGCTGGAGATCGGCGCCGACGACTACCTCCCCAAGCCGTTCGCCTTCAGCGAGCTGATCGCGCGGGTGCGGGCGCTCGGCCGACGGACCACCGTCGCCCTGCCGCCGGTCCTGGAGCGGTCCGGGATCAAGCTGGACCCGAACCGCCGCGAGGTGTTCCGGGACGGCAAGGAGATCCAGCTGGCGCCGAAGGAGTTCGCGGTGCTGGAGGTCCTCATGCGCAGCGAGGGCGCCGTGGTCTCCGCCGAGCAGCTGCTGGAGAAGGCCTGGGACGAGAACACGGACCCGTTCACCAACGTCGTCCGGGTCACCGTCATGACGCTGCGCCGCAAGCTCGGCGAGCCCGCGGTGATCGTCACCGTTCCCGGCTCGGGCTACCGGATCTGACGGGCATGGCCACGACCCCACTCCCCCCGGCGGCCCCGCCCAAGCCCAGCTGGGACCCGCGGCACACCTCACCGCCCAACCCCTGGCTGCGCCCCACCATCCGGATACGGCTCACCCTGCTGTACGGCGGGATGTTCCTGATCGCCGGGGTGCTGCTGCTGACGATCATCTATCTGCTGGCGGCCGACGCGATCCGCCGGGGCAGCGAGTTCCCGCTGCAGATCGTGCGGATCGACTACAAGCCCTCCGACACGTGCCATCTGCCCAGCCAGGGCAACAACGACGCGTTCAACCGGGCGGTGGCCCAGTGCATGTCGCAGCAGCGCGACTACGCCCTGGACGGGCTGCTGCGCCGCTCGCTGCTGGCGCTGCTGGGGCTGGCCGTGGTCGCGTTCGCGTTCGGCTACGCCATGGCCGGGCGGGTGCTGTCGCCGCTGGGCCGCATCACCCGTACGGCGCGTCAGGTGGCGGGCTCGGACCTGTCCCGCCGGATCGAGCTGGACGGGCCGGACGACGAGCTGAAGGAGCTGGCGGACACCTTCGACGAGATGCTGGAGCGGCTGGACCGGGCGTTCACCGCCCAGCAGCGGTTCGTCGCCAACGCCTCGCACGAGCTGCGCACCCCGCTGGCGATCAACCGCACCCTGCTGGAGGTGCAGTTGTCCGATCCGCAGGCGTCCCCGGAGCTGGTCCAGCTCGGCAAGACGCTGCTGTCCACCAACGAGCGCAGCGAGCAGCTGGTGGAGGGTCTGCTGCTGCTGGCCCGCAGCGACAACGAGATCGTCGACCGCAAGCCGGTGGATCTCGCGGAGGTCGCCTCCCAGGCCCTCGAACAGGTCCGGGCCGAGGCCCAGGCCAAGGGGGTGGAGATCCGGGGCGACCGGGCGGCCGCGGTGGTCCAGGGCAACGGGGTGCTGCTGGAGCGGATCGCGCTGAATCTGGTACAGAACGCGGTGCGCTACAACGTTCCCGACCACGGATGGGTGGAGGTGACCACCGAGGTGCGGCAGGGGCAGGCGGTGCTGGTGGTCGCGAACACCGGCCCGGTGGTCCCGGCGTACGAGATGGACAACATCTTCGAGCCCTTCCGCAGGCTCCGCACCGAGCGCACGGGCAGCGACAAGGGTGTGGGTCTCGGACTGTCGATCGCCCGCTCGGTGGCGCGCGCCCACGGCGGCCGCATCGCGGCCGAGCCGAGGGAGGGCGGTGGCCTGGTCATGAGGGTGGTGCTCCCGGTCTGAGCGCGGAACGGCGGAACGCTGAAATGGGGAGTACCCTCGTGGGGTGTTCGCTTTGGGCGGAATTTTCGTGATCCGCCCACCGCCTGTATCGTGTGTGATCGATCACATGGGCGATTTTCAAGCCATACACTCTGCGTGATCGTGCCGGTTGCCGGAAAGCCGTAAAAATCCGGGTTTTCAGGCACCGTGATCACGGGAAGTACACGTCATGGCGCGCGAGAGTGCGACATTCGGACCGTGTACGGTCCCGATGGCCATCCAACCCGATCACCTCTTCAGGGGTGCGGTTGGGTGTCGATTGAGTAACAGACCTTGATGTGAGGCAAAATCTCCGCCTCAGGTCGGGCACAAGTCCGGCCTCTCACGCGTTACGAGCGCTGAGACACCGCAGACACCCAGAGGGGGAGAGCGACATGGCAACGGATTACGACACCCCACGCAAGACCGACGATGACGTCAACGAGGACAGCATCGAGGAACTCAAGGCCCGGCGGAACGACAAGTCGGCGTCCACGGTCGACGTCGATGAGTTCGAGCAGGCCGAGGGCCTGGAACTGCCCGGCGCGGACCTCTCCAACGAGGAGCTGTCCGTGCGGGTGCTGCCCCGCCAGGCGGACGAGTTCACCTGCATGAGCTGCTTCCTCGTGCACCACCGCAGCCAGCTGGCCAACGAGACCAAGAACGGCCAGCCGATCTGCCGCGACTGCGCGGCCTGAGCCGCAGGCCAGGCGTGGACGCGGAGCACGGCGGCGTGGACGCGGGGCACGGCGCCGTGAACGAGGCGGACGAGGCGCATGTCGAGCGGGGCCGGGTGGCCTCGCTCGCGGCCGCCCTCGGCCGCGGCGTTCGACAGGGCGGTGACCGCGCCCGGGCGGGGGTAAACGCGGTCGCCGACCGGATCGTGGCGAACGCACCGCGCATTCCGGTCCGCGACCTCGCGGCACTCCGCAAGCAGTTCCCCGGGCTCGGCCCGGAGGAGATCGCGGACAAACTGGTGGCGGGTGCGGCGAACGGCACCTCCACCGTGGGAGCGGGCGTCGGTGCTGCGGCGATGCTGCCAACCCCGCCCGCCATGCCCACCGAGCTGGCCGCCGAGATCGTCGGCGTGGCGTCCATAGAGTTCAAGCTCATCGCCGAGCTGCATGAGGTCTACGGGCTGCGGGCGCCCGGGACCGTGCGGCAGCGGGCCACCGTCTACCTCAGCGCATGGGCCGAGGAGCGCGGGGTCGACCCCACCGTCCCCGGCAGCGTCAACGCCGCGCTGAACGTCCGGATGAAGCGCGAGCTGCGCCAGCAGGTGGTGAGACGGAGCTTCCGGAATCTGCCGGTCCTCGCGCCCTTCATGGTCGGCGCGGCCATCGGCGCCTCGATGAACCGGCGCGACACCAAGAGACTCGCGCACAAGATCCGCAAGGATCTGCGCGACCGCCAGGTGCCCTGGGACGCCCTTCCGCCGTCCCCGGAAGCCCTCGGCGACACCCCCGGCGAACTGCCGCCCCCCAAGCTCTCGTAAGCCCCCTGAGCCCCCTTAAGGGGCCGTCAGGCGCGTACGGCCGTCAGCGCCGCCGCCAGGCCCTCCGGATCCCGGGTGGAGACGTACACGTACGGCGTCGGATCCTGCGGATCCGTGACCTCGACCCGCAGCGCGGTCGGGATGTAGCTCCGCAGCAGCATGAAGGCCCGCGGATCGGCCTTGTACGACCGCCAGGCGGCCGCCTCGTCGGCGTCCAGCACCTCGGCGGCCCCGAGCGCCGACACCGGGATCCTGGCCTCTCCCGCCACCAGCGAGTCCGCCACCACCCGCACCCGGGCCGAGCCGTACGAACTCACCGCGACACAGGCCAGCGCCCCGCCCCCGATCAGGCCGCCGAGCATCGGCAGCGTGCCGAACGGCAGCATGATCAACGCCGTCGCGAACCCGATCAGAATCGCGATGAACCACCATGAACGAGGCGCGGTCAGACGTTCGTCGTAAGGCTGCATGCGTATCAGCTTGGCATGGCCGCCTGCCGGGGCATCCCGCGCGGGTAAGGTCAGCCGTTGTGAGTGGAAGAACGACAGTGCTGAAGCCGCCGGACGGCGCCACGGCACCCGTGCGCCACCCCGACGCGCCCGCGCCCGGGGAGCCGCTCGGAGCGCACTACGACCAGTGCTTCGGGTGCGGTGAGCAGAGCGGCGGCCTGCGCCTTCGGGTGCGGGCGGGCGAGGGCGTCGGCCTCACGGCCGAGTTCACCGTCGACACCGCCCACCAGGGCGCGCCGGGCCTCGCCCACGGCGGGGTGCTGACCGCGGCGCTGGACGAGGCGCTCGGGGCACTCAACTGGCTGCAGCGCGTGATCGCGGTGACCGGGCGGCTGGAGACGGACTTCGTCCGGCCGGTGCCCGTCGGCACCGTGCTGTACCTGGAGGCACGGGTGACCGCCGTGCACGGGCGCAAGCTCTACTGCGCGGCCACGGGCCGCATCGGAGGCCCCGAGGGGCCCCTCGCGGTGCGCGCGCAGGCCCTCTTCATAGAGGTGCCGGTCGACCACTTCATCAAGAACGGCCGGTCGGAGGAGATCAACGCGGCGCTCTCCGACCCGGATCAGCTGAAGGTCGCGCGCGCATTCGAGGTGAATCCGTGACTCCCGTACCGGTGGACGTGTTGATCCGCAGGGTGGACCCCCAGGTGCCGATCCCGGGGTATGCCCACCCGGGCGACGCCGGTGCCGATCTCGTCACCACCGAGGCGGCGGAACTGGCCCCGGGCGAGCGCGCGGTTCTGCCCACCGGAGTGTCTATCGCGCTCCCGGAGGGGTATGCCGCCTTCGTGCATCCGAGGTCCGGACTCGCCGCCCGCTGCGGGGTCGCCATGGTGAATGCCCCGGGGACCATCGATGCCGGGTACCGTGGAGAGATCAAGGTGATCGTGGTCAATCTCGACCCGCGCGAGAGCGTGCGGTTCGAGCGCTACGACCGGATCGCCCAGATGGTCGTCCAGCAGGTCGAGAAGGTGCGCTTCCAGGAGGTGGCGGAGCTTCCCGGGTCGGCGCGGGCCGAAGGGGGCTTCGGGTCCACCGGCGGTCATGCCGCCGTGGACGGCACAACGGGTGGGAATGGATACGCTTCGGTCGGTTCCGACCGGGAAGGACGATGACGTGTTCGGACGTCGCCGCAAGCGCAGCGAGGAGGACGTCGAGTCGCTCGACGTGACCTCCGAGGAGTTGGCCGAGGACGCGGAGGACGCGGAGGATGCGGCGGCCCTCGACGAGGGCGACGCGGATGCCACGAGGGTGAGCCTGCCTCCCGCGCCACGCCCCGACGGCCCGTGGGACGTGTCCGAGGTGCGGGAGCCCGGCGAGGGCCGGGTGGACCTCGGCGGCATGTTCGTGCCCGGTGTCGAGGGCATGGAGCTGCGGGTGGAGGTCGCGGGGGACGCGATCGTGGCCGCCACCGTGGTGCTGCGGGACAGCGCCGTGCAGCTGCAGGCGTTCGCCGCGCCCAAGAAGGAAGGCATCTGGGGCGAGGTACGGGACGAGATCGCCACCGGCATCACCCAGCAGGGCGGTGTGGTGGACGAGGTCGAGGGCCCGCTCGGCTGGGAGCTGCGGGCCCAGGTGCCCGTGCAGCTGCCGGACGGCAAGAACGGCGTCCAGGTGGTGCGCTTCATCGGCGTCGACGGGCCCCGCTGGTTCCTGCGCGGAGTGATCTCCGGGCAGGGCGCCGTGCAGCCCGAGACCGGCAGCCTGCTGGAGGCGATCTTCCAGGACACGGTCGTGGTGCGCGGTGAGGGCCCGATGGCCCCGCGCGACCCGATCGTGCTCAAGCTGCCGAACGACGCGCAGATGGTGCCCGACGGGGTGCAGCAGGAGGAGGCGCAGGGCTCGCGGTTCGCGGGCGGCGCCGACCAGCTCCAGCGCGGTCCGGAGATCACCGAGGTGCGTTGACGGCCGGAGGCCGTAAAGCCAGGTCAGAAGGGGTCCGGGGAATGTTCCCGGACCCCTTCGACTTTTTTTCGCATCACGTTGAACACTGGTGCGACCCGGGGCGTATTGATGGGCGAGACCCCCTGTCCGACCTCAACGAGGTGAGTGATCAATGTCCCGAGGCCTTCCGTTACTTCACCGTCGGCGGATTGTTGTCGCCGGTGTGATCGGCGGCATTACCTGTGCGTCCGTCGCGGTGGGAGCCGCCATGGCCGGTCAGGACGACAGCAGCGGCACGGACAAGGCGTCGGTCAAGGCCGCGTCCTCCATCAGCTGCCCCGCCGTGGAGGGATCCCTCCCGGAGATCCCTGCGGAGGCCAAGGCGGAGGTGGACCGTAACCTCGCCCTCCTGGACACCCAGCTCGCCGAGGCGAACAAGCGGCTGAGCACCAGCGCGGGCGAAGGCGGCCCGAACTTCGTGCAGAACGCGATCCTCGGTCCGCTGGCGGACAAGCGGAAGTCCACCCTCGACCGCATCGCGATCTCCATCGGGCGCCGGGCCGAGAAGCCGACCGGGCTGGACGCGCTCGCCGAGTGCTCGGTGTCCGGCGGCGACGCCGGAGCGGGTGCCGAGTCGGGCGCCGGGGCGGACCCGACGGCCGCGGCCTCGGCCGACCCCGCGGCGGAGACCGGCGCGGACGCGGGTGCGGACACGGGTGCCGGTGCCGACGAAGGCGCCGACACCGGCGCGGGCGCCGGTTCCGGCCAGACGATCAGCTGCCCGGACGTCGCCGGGGAGATCGGCGACGTGCCGGCCGCCGCCCAGGCGGAGGTGGACCGCAACCTCGCGCTGCTGGACACGCAGCTCAGCGAGGCCAACAAGAGACTCGAGACCTCCGCGGGCCAGGGCGGCCCGAACTTCGTCCAGAACGCGATCCTGGGCCCGCTGGCGGACAAGCGGAAGTCCACGATCGACCGCATCGAGATCTCATTCTCCCGCCAGGGCTCGACCGCCCCCTCCGGTCTTGACGCCCTGGCGGGCTGCTCGCTCGCATCCGGCTGAGTCCCCGGCGTAAGGCTCGGCTGATGTGAGCGTTCTACCGGTGGGCCGTACTTTTCTCTGCGGAGTACGGCCCACCGGCTATGTCGCGTGCGCTGATGGGCGTACGCGTCATCACCCCCGCGCGGCCTTTGGCGTCAGGGAGGCGTCAAGAGCGCGGGCACCGCCGTAAGGGAGCCGTCAACGGCGGGCTCACACGCTCCGAACAGGGGTTTCCTCTAGAGGTCAGCACTCCACCGATCCTCTAGGAGCCCACGATGGCCGACCTGGCCTTCGTCGTCACCACGCTCGCGGTCTTCGCGCTGGTGGCCCTCGTCGCCAAAGGGGTGACGAAGCTGTGACCGCCGAGAACGTCGTCGGCCTGGTCGTGGCCGTCGCGCTGCTGGGCTATCTGGTCCTCGCCCTCCTCTTCCCCGAGAGGTTCTGAGGGCGTCATGAGTTCCGAACTCGCCGCGGCGCTCCAGCTCGCCGCGCTCATCGGCGCGCTCGCCCTGGTGTACCGGCCGCTCGGCGACTACATGGCCGCCGTCTACCGCTCCGGGAACCATCTGCGCGCCGAGCGGTGGATCTACCGCTGTATCGGCGCCGATCCGGACACCCGGATGCGCTGGCCCGCGTATCTGCGCGGAGTGCTCGCCTTCTCCGGCGTCAGCGTCCTGTTCCTGTATCTGCTGCAGCGCGTCCAGGGCGCCCTGCCGCTCTCGCTCGGCTTCTCGTCGATCACCCCGGCGCAGGCCTTCAACACCGCCGCGTCCTTCGTCTCCAACACCAACTGGCAGTCCTACGCGGGCGAGCAGGCCATGGGCCATGTCGTCCAGACGGCCGGCCTCGCGGTGCAGAACTTCCTGTCCGCCGCCGTCGGCATCGCGGTGGCCGTCGCGCTCGTCCGGGGCTTCGCCCGCTCCCGCACCGGCGAGCTGGGCAACTTCTGGGCCGACCTGGTGCGCACGACCGTCCGCGTCCTGATCCCGATGGCGGTGATCGCCGCGGTCGTGCTGGTGTCGTGCGGCGCGATCCAGAACTTCGCGGGCATCCACGAGGTCGGGCAGCTCACCGGCGGCAGCCAGCAGATGAACGGCGGGGCGGTCGCCTCGCAGGAGGCCATCAAAGAGATCGGCACCAACGGCGGCGGCTTCTTCAACGCCAACTCCGCCTACCCCTTCGAGAACCCCAGCGCCTTCACCAACCTCTTCGAGATCTTCCTGATCCTGGTCGTCCCGTTCGCGCTCACCCGCACCTTCGGCGTGCTGGTCGGGAACGTCCGCCAGGGGTACGCGATCCTCGCCGCCATGGGCCTGATCTGGCTCGGCTTCACGGCGCTGATGATGTGGAGCGAGTTCCACCACGGCGGCCCGGCGCTCCAGGCGGCGGGCGGCGCGATGGAGGGCAAGGAGCAGCGGTTCGGGATCGGCGCGTCCTCGATCTTCGCGACGAGTACGACGCTGACCTCCACCGGCGCGGTGAACGCCATGCACTCCTCCCTCACCGGCTTCGGCGGCGGCATCGCGCTGCTGGGCATGATGCTCGGCGAGATCGCCCCCGGAGGGGTGGGCTCCGGCCTCTACGGCATGCTCGTCATGGCCGTGATCGCGGTCTTCATCGCGGGGCTCATGGTCGGCCGTACGCCCGAGTACCTGGGCAAGAAGATCGGATCCCGCGAGATCAAGCTCGCGGCGTGCTACATCCTCGTCACCCCGACCCTGGCGCTCGGCTTCACCGCCCTGTCCATGGTGCTGTCCACCCCGCCGGACTCGATCCTCAACACCGCGGGGAACGCGACGGGCCACAGCGGGGCGCACGGCTTCTCCGAGGTGCTGTACGCCTTCACCTCCGGCGCCAACAACAACGGCTCCGCCTTCGCGGGGCTGAACGCCAACACCGACTGGTACAACACCACGCTGGGCCTCGCGATGCTGCTCGGCCGCTTCCTGCCGATGGTCTTCATCCTGGCGCTGGCCGGTTCGCTCGCCGAGCAGAAGCCCGTCCCCGCGACGGCGGGCACCCTGCGCACCGAGAAGCCGCTCTTCGCGGGGCTGCTGGTCGGCGCGATCATCATCGTCACCGGTCTCACCTACTTCCCGGCCCTGGCCCTTGGCCCGATGGCGGAGGGACTCTCATGAGCACGACCACTCCCGTACGCCCCGCCCCCGGCGGCGAGCGCCCGCACCGGCACGACGCGGAGGGCAGCCGGGTCTCCGGCGGTCTCTTCGATCCGCGGCAGCTGCTCACCTCGCTGCCGGACGCCTTCCGCAAGCTCGATCCGCGGGTGCTGGCGAAGTCCCCGGTGATGTTCGTGGTGGAGATCGGCTCGGTGCTCACCACCGTGCTGGCCGCCTTGAACCCCGGCGACTGGTTCGGCTGGGCGATCGGGGTCTGGCTCTGGCTGACCGTGCTCTTCGCCAATCTCGCCGAGGCCGTCGCCGAGGGGCGCGGCAAGGCGCAGGCCGACACCCTGCGCAAGGCCAAGACCGACACCGAGGCCCGGCGGCTGGCGGGCGGCGGCGAGGAGCGGGTCCCGGGCACCGCGCTGCGCGTCGGGGATCTGGTGGTGTGCGAGGCGGGCGAGGTCATCCCGGGCGACGGCGACGTCGTCGAGGGCGTCGCGTCCGTCGACGAGTCGGCCATCACCGGCGAGTCCGCGCCGGTCATCCGCGAGTCCGGCGGCGACCGGTGCGCGGTGACCGGCGGCACCAAGGTGCTCTCCGACCGCATCGTCATCAAGATCACGACGAAGCCGGGGGAGACCTTCATCGACCGGATGATCAATCTGGTCGAGGGCGCCGCCCGGCAGAAGACCCCGAACGAGATCGCGCTCAACATCCTGCTGGCCTCGCTGACGATCGTCTTCCTGCTGGCGGTCGTCACCCTCCAGCCGTTCGCGATCTACGCGGGCGCCGAGCAGACCATGATCGTGCTCGCCGCGCTGCTGGTGTGCCTCATCCCGACCACCATCGGCGCCCTGCTCTCGGCGATCGGCATCGCGGGCATGGACCGGCTGGTCCAGCGCAACGTCCTCGCGATGTCCGGGCGCGCGGTCGAGGCGGCGGGCGATGTCTCCACGCTGCTGCTCGACAAGACCGGCACCATCACCCTCGGCAACCGGCAGGCCGCGGAGTTCGTCCCGGTGAGCGGGGTGTCCGCGGCGGCGCTCGCGGACGCCGCCCAGCTCTCCTCGCTCGCGGACGAGACGCCCGAGGGCCGCTCGATCGTGGTCCTCGCCAAGGAGGCGTACGGCCTGCGCGCCCGCCACGAGGGTGAACTCGGCCACGCCGCGTTCGTGCCCTTCACCGCGCAGACCCGGATGTCCGGCGTCGACGTGGACGGCACCAGGGTGCGCAAGGGCGCGGCGGGAGCCATCGTCGCCTGGGTCGGTGAACGGGGCGGACAGGTCTCGCCCGACGCCCAGGACAAGGTCGACCTCATCTCGGCGGCGGGCGGCACCCCGCTGCTGGTCGCGGTCGAGGACGCGGACGGCCCGCGGGTGCTCGGCGTGATCCACCTCAAGGACGTCGTCAAGGAGGGCATGCGGGAGCGGTTCGACGAGCTGCGCCGGATGGGCATCAAGACCGTGATGATCACGGGCGACAACCCGCTGACCGCCAAGGCGATCGCCGATGAGGCGGGGGTGGACGACTTCCTGGCGGAGGCCACGCCCGAGGACAAGATGGCGCTCATCAAGCGCGAGCAGGCGGGCGGCAAGCTGGTCGCGATGACCGGCGACGGTACGAACGACGCCCCCGCGCTCGCCCAAGCCGACGTCGGCGTGGCCATGAACACCGGCACCTCGGCCGCCAAGGAGGCCGGGAACATGGTCGACCTGGACTCCGACCCGACCAAGCTCATCGAGATCGTCGAGATCGGCAAGCAGCTGCTGATCACCCGGGGCGCGCTGACCACCTTCTCGATCGCCAACGACGTCGCGAAGTACTTCGCGATCATCCCGGCGATGTTCGCGGGCGTGGCGGGCTACCAGGGCCTGGACGCGCTCAACATCATGCACCTGGCCTCGGCCCAGTCGGCGATCCTGTCCGCGGTCGTCTTCAACGCGCTGATCATCGTCGCGCTGGTGCCGCTCGCCCTGCGGGGCGTGCGCTACCGCCCGATGAGTGCCGACCGGATGCTCCGCCGCAACCTCGCCCTCTACGGCCTGGGCGGGCTCATCGCCCCGTTCATCGGCATCAAGATCATCGACCTGATCATCTCCCTCATACCGGGCATCGGGTGACTGGAAGACCATGACCATTCTCAACGGCACAGCACGCTCCACCGCCCGGCTGGCGGGCGCCGCACTGCGCGCCCTGCTCGCCCTCACGGTGCTCTGCGGGGTGCTCTACCCCCTCGCCGTCACCGGCATCGCCCAGGCCGCCTTCCCGCACCGGGCGAACGGCTCGGAGGTGCGGGCGGACGGCAGGACCGTGGGCTCTTCGCTCATCGGCCAGACGTACACCCTGGACCGGAAGGACAAGGACGGGAACCCGCTGCCGGACCCGGCGTACTTCCAGCCCCGCCCCTCGGCGGCGGGCACCAACACCGTCAACACCCAGTACAAGATCACCGTCTCGGGCGGTTCCAACCTCGCCGCCGACAGCACGGTGCTGCGCGACGCGGTCAAGGACCGCCGCGCCCAGATCGCCGCCTTCAACGGCGTCCCGCCCGCCGCCGTCCCGCCGGACGCGGTCACCGCCTCCGCCTCCGGCGTCGACCCGGACATCTCGCCCGCGTACGCCGACCTCCAGGTCACCCGCGTGGCGCAGGCCAACGGGCTGCCTCGGGCCGAGGTCGCCCGGCTGGTCGAGGCCCACACCGACGGCCGCCAGCTCGGCTTCCTCGGCGAGCCGCACGTCAACGTCCTGGAGTTGAACATCGCGCTGAAGCAGCTCGCCCGGCGCTGACGCCGCCGCGCAACGGACAAGTGCCGAAAAGGAAAAATGAGCGAACGGGGAAAATAGGGGCATGGGACGCGGCAAACTCCGGATCTACCTCGGCGCGGCGCCGGGCGTCGGCAAGACCTACGCGATGCTGTCCGAGGGGCACCGGCGGGTCGAGCGGGGCACCGACCTGGTGGTCGGCTTCGTGGAGCACCACGGCCGCCGCCGCACCGAGGTGATGATGCACGGCCTGGAGGAGGTGCCCCGCCGGGAGCTGGAGTACCGGGACGCCGTCTTCACCGAGATGGACGTGGACGCCGTGCTCGCCCGCCGCCCCGGCGTCGCGCTCGTCGACGAGCTGGCCCACACCAACGTCCCCGGCTCCCGCAACACCAAGCGCTGGCAGGACATCGAGGAGCTGCTGAAGGCCGGGATCGATGTCGTCTCCACCGTCAACATCCAGCATCTGGAGTCGCTGGGGGACGTCGTGGAGTCGATAACGGGCGTCCGGCAGCGGGAGACCGTGCCCGACGAGGTGGTGCGCCGCGCCGACCAGATCGAGCTGGTCGACATGTCGCCCCAGGCGCTGCGCCGCCGCATGGCGCACGGCAACATCTACGCGCCCGACAAGGTCGACGCCGCGCTGTCCAACTACTTCCGGCCCGGGAACCTCACCGCGCTGCGCGAACTGGCCCTGCTGTGGACCGCCGACCGGGTGGACGAATACCTCCAGCAGTACCGCGACGAGCACAGCATCCGCTCCACCTGGCAGGCGCGCGAGCGCATCGTCGTCGGGCTCACCGGCGGCCCCGAGGGGCGCACGCTCATACGGCGCGCCTCCCGGATGGCCGCGAAGGGCTCCGGCAGCGAGATCCTGGCCGTCTACATCGCCCGCAGCGACGGCCTCACCTCGGCCTCCCCGAAGGAGCTGGCGGTCCAGCGCACCCTGGTCGAGGACCTGGGCGGCACCTTCCACCACGTCATCGGGGAGGACATCCCGGGCGCGCTGCTGGAGTTCGCACGCGGCGTCAACGCCACCCAGATCGTGCTCGGTTCCAGCCGCCGCAAGGCCTGGCAGTACGTCTTCGGGCCGGGGGTGGGCGCGACCGTGGCCCGGGAGTCCGGGCCCGATCTGGACGTGCACATCGTCACCCACGACGAGGTCGCCAAGGGGCGCGGACTGCCGGTCGCGCGCGGCGCCCGGCTCGGCCGCTCCCGGCTGATCGCGGGCTGGCTGGTCGGGATCGCCGGGCCCGTCCTGCTCACCCTGGGGCTCACCGCCACGGGCGCCACGCTCACCGCGGACGCCGGGCCCGGCTTCGCCAACGAGGTGCTGCTGTTCCTCTTCCTCAACGTGCTGGCGGCCCTGCTGGGCGGGATGCTGCCCGCCCTCGCCTCGGCGGCCGTCGGATCGCTGCTGCTCAACTACTACTTCACCCCGCCCACCCACACCTGGACCATCGCCGACCCCGAGAACCTCGTCGCCATAGTGATCTTCGTGGCGGTGGCGGTCAGCGTCGCCTCCGTCGTCGACCTGGCCGCGCGCCGCACCCACCAGGCCGCGCGGCTGCGCGCCGAGTCCGAGGTGCTGTCCTTCCTCGCGGGCAGCGTGCTGCGCGGCGAGACCAGCCTGGAGGCGCTGCTGGAGCGGGTCCGCGAGACGTTCGGCATGGACACGGTGGCCCTGCTGGAGCGGGAGGGCGACGTCGCGCCCTGGACCCGCGCGGGCAGCGTCGGCGGCACCGCGGGCGTACCGCCGCCGGAGCGGCCCGAGGACGCGGACGTGGACATGCCGGTCGGCGACCATATGGCGCTCGCGCTGTCCGGCCGGGTGCTGCCCGCAGAGGATCGCCGGGTGCTGGCCGCCTTCGCCGCCCAGGCCGCCGTCGTCCTGGACCGGCAGCGGCTGGTGGGGGAGGCGGAGCGGGCCCGCGAGCTGGCCGAGGGCAACCGCATCCGTACCGCGCTGCTGGCCGCCGTCAGCCACGATCTGCGCACCCCGCTCGCGGCCATCAAGGCGGCCGTCTCCTCCCTGCGCGCGGACGACGTGGCCTGGTCCCCGGAGGACGAGGCGGAGCTGCTGGCGGCCATCGAGGACGGCGCGGACCGCCTCGACCACCTGGTGGGCAACCTGCTCGACATGTCCCGGCTGCAGACCGGCACCGTCGCCCCCCTCATCCGGGAGATCGACCTGGACGAGGTGGTGCCGATGGCGCTGGTCGGCGTCCCCGAGTCCGGCGTCACCCTGGAGATCCCCGAGGACCTGCCGATGGTCGCGGTCGACCCGGGGCTGCTGGAGCGCAGCGTCGCCAACATCGTCGAGAACGCGGTGAAGTACAGCCCCCGGGACCGGCCCGTGCTGGTCTCCGCGAGCGCGCTCGGGGAGCGGGTCGAACTGCGCGTCGCCGACCGGGGCCCCGGTGTGCCGGACGCCGCGAAGGACCGTATCTTCGAACCCTTCCAGCGCTACGGGGACGCCCCGCGCGGCTCCGGGGTCGGCCTCGGGCTCGCCGTCGCCCGCGGCTTCGTGGAGGCGATGGGCGGATCGCTGGCCGCCGAGGACACCCCGGGAGGCGGGATGACCATGGTGCTGACCCTGCGGGCCGCCCCCGGCCGCCCGGGGCACGATCCGCAGGGCACAACGGAGAGGCAGGCCGTCAGATGAACCGGGTGCTCGTGGTGGACGACGAGCCGCAGATCGTACGCGCCCTCGTGATCAACCTGAAGGCGCGCAAGTACGAGGTCGA
Source organism: Streptomyces sp. NPDC001700 (assembly GCF_053596435.1). NCBI lineage: Bacteria > Bacillati > Actinomycetota > Actinomycetes > Kitasatosporales > Streptomycetaceae > Streptomyces > Streptomyces sp. NPDC001700. The sequence continues at coordinate 271,739 of NZ_JBSFGE010000009.1, read as the reverse complement.
CGCCGCCGGGGACGGCGCGACCGCCCTGAAGCTCGCCGCCGCCCGCCACCCCGACGTGGTCGTGCTCGACCTGGGCCTGCCCGACATGGACGGCGTGGAGGTGATCAAGGGGCTGCGGGGCTGGACCCGGGTGCCGATCCTGGTGCTCTCCGCCCGCCAGACGTCCGACGAGAAGGTCGAGGCCCTGGACGCCGGGGCCGACGACTACGTCACCAAGCCCTTCGGCATGGACGAGCTGCTGGCCCGGCTGCGCGCCGCGGTCCGCCGCGCCGAGCCGTCGGGTCCGTCCGACGCCGCGGCGGTCGTCGTGACCGAGGGGTTCAGCGTCGACCTGGCCGCCAAGAAGGCGCACCGCGACGGCCGCGACGTCCGGCTGACGCCCACCGAATGGCATCTGCTGGAGGTGCTGGTGCGCAACGAGGGACGCCTCGTCAGCCAGAAGCAGCTGCTGCAGGAGGTCTGGGGGCCCTCGTACGGCACCGAGACCAACTACCTGCGCGTCTATATGGCGCAGTTGCGCCGCAAGCTGGAGAACGACCCGTCGCATCCGAGGCACTTCGTCACCGAGCCGGGGATGGGGTACCGCTTCGAACGGTGAGCGCGGCGATCCGGCGGGGCCTCACCGGTACGCTGGCCGTATGAGTTCCGTACCCCAGCCCCCCGGGAAGCGTGACAAGCCGGTCGGCCGCTTCCGGCGGATGATCGACCGGCTGTCCAGCTCCCAGGAGGAGCTGCACTCCGCCGAGCTGCAGCAGGACGCGGAGGACGCGGGCTGCACCAAGATCGGCGACTGCGGCGACCGTCAGATAGTCAAGGTGACGGGTACACTGCGCACGGTCACGCTGCGGCCGCGGGCCGGGGTGCCCGCGCTGGAGGCGGAACTCTTCGACGGCACCGCCGCCCTCGACGTGGTGTGGCTGGGCCGCCGCTCCATCATCGGCATAGAACCGGGCCGCAAGCTGATCGCCACCGGCCGGATCTCCATGAGTCACGGGCGCCGCGTGCTGTTCAATCCGAAGTACGAACTCCGACCGCTCGGACAGGAGTAGCCGGTGACGTCTGACGACAAGACGACCCCGACCGACCATCAGGATGCCGCCGACACCCCGCAGCAGAGCAGGGCGGCGGCGGACACCGCGCTCCTGGAGGCGTTCGGCGGGGTGAAGGGGATGGTGGACACCACCGTCCCCGGGCTGGTCTTCGTCCTGCTCTACACGATCAAGCGCGACATCCACCTGGCCGCGATCGCCGCGCTCGGTCTCACCGTGCTGCTGGGGCTGATCCGGCTGGCGCGCAAGGAGACGCTGAAGCACGCCTTCAGCGGGGTCTTCGGGGTCGCGTTCGGCGCGATCTTCGCGATGATGTCCGGCGACGCCAAGAACTTCTACCTGCCGGGCATGCTCTACACGCTCGGCCTGGCGATCGCGTACGTCCTCTCGGCGATCTTCCGCTATCCGCTGATCGGCGTGCTGCTCGGGCCGATGCTCAAGGAGAACCTCTCCTGGCGCACCCGCAACCCCGGCCGGTTCCGCGCCTACACCCGGGCCACCTGGGCGTGGGGGCTGATCCTGCTCGCCAAGTCGGCGATCCTCTTCCCGCTCTACTGGTGGGGGGACGTCACCCAGCTGGGCTGGGTCAAGGTGGCGCTGGGCATTCCGCCGTTCCTGCTGTGCGTCTACCTGACGTGGATCTTCCTCGCCAAGGCCCCGCCGCCGATCGACGTGATCGCCGAGATGGAGGCCGAGGAGAAGGCGGAGCGGGAGCGCGAGAGCGAGAGCGCGCCCCGGCACTGAGCACACGGTGTGTCGTACGAAGCCCCGGGCTTCCGCAGAGGGAGCCCGGGGCTTCGTACGACCGGCCCGCCTGCGACCTAGCCCGCGGCGTCCTGGCGCTGGACGGACAGCAGCTGCTCCAGCTGCTCCTCGCGCGCCTGGGCCGCGACGAACAGCAGCTCGTCGCCCGCCTCCAGGATGTCGTCCTTGTTCGGGGTCAGCACCCGGGTGCCCCGGATGATGGTGACCAGCGTGGTGTCCTCCGGCCACTCCACATCGCCGACCCGGGTCCCGACCAGGGCCGCCTCCGGCGGCAGGGTCAGCTCGACCAGGTTCGCGTCGCCGTGGCTGAAGCGCAGCAGCCGCACCAGATCGCCGACGCTCACCGCCTCCTCGACCAGGGCCGACATCAGCCGGGGCGTCGAGACGGCGACGTCGACGCCCCACGCCTCGTTGAACAGCCACTCGTTCTTGGGGTTGTTGACCCGGGCGACCACTCGCGGCACCGCGTACTCGGTCTTCGCGAGCAGCGACACCACCAGATTGACCTTGTCGTCGCCGGTGGCCGCGATGACCACGTTGCAGCGCTGCAGCGCCGCCTCGTCCAGCGAGGTGATCTCGCACGCGTCGGCCAGCAGCCATTCGGCCTGCGGCACCCGCTCGACGGAGATGGCGGTGGGGGCCTTGTCGATGAGGAGGACCTCGTGCCCGTTCTCCAGCAGCTCGCCCGCGATGGAGCGCCCCACGGCGCCCGCTCCGGCAATGGCAACCCTCATCGTGTCTCCTCGGGCCCCTCGTCGAAGGCCGCCTCGACCTTCTCGACCTCGTCGGTGCGCATCATCACATGCACCAGGTCGCCTTCCTGCAGCACCGTCTGCGACGTCGGCAGCATCGCCTCGCCGAGCCGGGTCAGGAACGCGACCCGCACCCCGGTCTCCTCCTGGAGCTTGCTGACCTTGTGCCCCACCCACGCGGGGGAGGTGTGCACCTCGGCGAGCTGCACCCCGCCGCTCGGGTCCCGCCACAGCGGCTCGGCGCCGGACGGCAGCAGCCGCCGCAGCATCTGGTCGGCGGTCCACCGCACGGTGGCCACGGTCGGGATGCCGAGGCGCTGGTAGACCTCGGCGCGCCGCGGGTCGTAGATCCGGGCCGCCACGTTCTCCACGCCGAACATCTCGCGGGCCACCCGGGCCGCGATGATGTTGGAGTTGTCGCCGCTGCTGACCGCGGCGAAGGCCCCGGCCTCCTCGATGCCCGCCTCGCGGAGCGTGTCCTGGTCGAATCCGACGCCGGTCACCCGGCGGCCGCCGAAGCCCGCGCCGAGGCGGCGGAAGGCGGTGGGGTCCTGGTCGACGACCGCGACGGTGTGTCCCTGTTGCTCCAGGGTCTGGGCGAGCGCCGCGCCCACCCGGCCACAGCCCATGATCACGATATGCATGCGTCTTACCCCGCACTCCTGATGACCGTGCTGACCTGCGCAAACACCCTGCTCACATCTTCCTTCCAGGACCTACGGGGCGACAGCGGGGCAAGGGCCCCGATGCCGGTGCCGCACGGCGACGGAGGTCGGCCGCCACGGCGTCTGTTCCCACCGTATCCATACCCATGGGGCGATTCCGCGCCCGAGGACACCGGCCGGGAGGAAACAGGGGGTGCGGACGGCCCGGCGGCTGTCGTCGGGAGGCGGGCGCCGGGGGTCGCCTTCGGCGGCGTGTCCCCCTCATCTTTGCCCGATATCCAGGATCTTCACTGAACTGTTACGGGAAATGGCAATAGAGTCCCGTGAGTTCGAACTTTGTTACGGCCGTCGGACACTAGGTCACGGCGTGGCTAAGATGATCGCCGTATTCCGTTTCCGGACGGGACATCAGGGCACTGAATCGTTCCCTCCACGCCCGCGTTCTCTGCATGAGGTTCCTGATGACAGATCACATAACGGAGGCGGTGAGCTGGTGCCTGGCCGTCGTCCTCCTGGTCGTATGGGTGCTTCTGATGCGCCAGCGCCGGATCACCGCCGGAGTACGCAGGCGTAACGCCACACTCGAGGACAGTCTGCGCGCCCGTGACGAGGAAGTGCAGCATCTCGTCGAGATCCGCCTCCCGGCGATCGCGGACGCCCTGAGCCAGCCCACCCCGCTGCCCGGGCTGCGGGACGAGAAACTGGCCGGGACCGCGTACGCGCAGAGCCTGCACGCGGTCATGGAGCAATTTGCGCGCGCGGTGGACAAGGCGCAGTCGCGGGCCGACGCCTCCGCCAAGGCCGCGCTCAAGGCGTCGATGCGCGCCCTCCAGGGCCTCGCCAACGAGCAGCAGGTCTCGATCTCGGACATGCAGGACCGGCACGACAACCCCGACGTGCTGCGCGACCTCCTGGAGATCGACCACGCGAACGCGCAGTTCGGCCGGCGCGCCCAGGCCATCGCCGTGCTGTGCGGCTCCTGGCCGGGCCGTCAGCGCACCGCCTCCCCGATGACCGATGTCGTCCGGGGCGCCAAGTCGCGCATCCGCGACTACCGGCGGGTCCAGGTGCACGCCCTGATCGACATCGGCGTGGTGAGCCGCACGGTGGAGCCCGTGGTGCTCGCGGTCGCCGAACTGCTGGACAACGCCGCCCGGCACTCCCAGCCCAACACCAACGTCGAGGTCAGCCTGCAGCCGGTGCACAACGGCGCCTGCATCGTGATCGACGACGCCGGGGTCGGCATGGACGGCCTGGAGGTCCAGCGGGCCGCCGGGCTGCTCTCCGGCCAGCGCGCCGTGGACGTCTCGCGGCTCGGCGACCCGCCGCAGTTCGGCTTCGCCGTGGTGGGCCTGCTCGCCGCCCGGTACGGCTTCAGCGTCTCGGTGGACACCCGGTCCCCGTACGGCGGCGTGCGCGCCGTCCTGTTCCTCCCCACCGCGCTGCTCACCCACATCGAGGCGGACGCCCCCACCGCCGCGCCCCAGGACCCGTACGAGGCCGAGGCCGCCGCCCCGCTGCGTACCATCCCGTCCCGCCCGACCCGCCGCAGGGCCGCGCCCCAGGCCCCCGCGGCGGCCCCGGAGCCCGCCCAGGCGGACGCGTTCGCCCAGGCGCCCTCCGCGTCCCCGCCCCAGGCCGCGGCGCCCGCCCCCGCTCCGGCGCCCGCCCCCGCTCCGGCGGCGTCCGAGGACGACGAGGCGACGCGCGTGTACGGGGAGACCGCGGGCGGCCTGCCCAAGCGCCGCCGCCGCCAGCCCACCGCCGCCCCACCGGTGGACGACTGGCCCTCCGCGCCCGGACAGCCGTCCGGCGCCACCGGAACCGACACGGGCTCGCACCGTGTCCGCTCGGCCGAAGAGACCGCCAAGCGTATGGGCGCGTTCGCGCGCGGTACGCGCTCCGGCCGTGGGGTCACACAGGATGCCGCCCCTCACACCGAAGAAGGGAATCGCCAGGCATGAACGACCACATGAACAACGAGCTGGGCTGGATGCTCGACGAGGTGGTCAAGATGCCGGAGGCGCGGCACGCGATCCTGCTGTCCGCCGACGGCATGCTGCGGGCGCACTCCGCGGGCATCGCGCGGGACGAGGCCGAGCGCCAGGCCGCGGCGCTCTCCGGGCTGCAGTCGATCAGCCGTAGCACCTCCGAGTTCTGCGACCACGACGAGACGCCCTGGCAGCAGACGCTGGTCGAGTTCGTCGGCGGCTATGTCTTCCTCATCGCCGCGGGACCCGGCGCGTACCTGGCCGTCTCCGCCACCGAGCACGTGGACATGGAAGGCGTCAGCTACCGGATGCAGAAGCTGGTCGACCGGCTCGGCAAGGAGCTGACCAGCCCGCCGCGACAGGGCGTGACCCGGCAGGGCATCGGCAGTCCCGCATGAGTCCGGGCAGGCGCGAACGAGGACTGGTACGGCCGTATGTCGTGACCGACGGCCGTGCCTACCCGAGCCGCAACACCTTTGACCTGGTGACCCTGGTCATGGGCCATCCCGACCGGCCGCTCGCCGGTCTCAGCCCGGAGAAGCGGGCGGTCATGGAACTCTGCCTCGGCGGCGCGCTGTCGGTCGCCGAGGTCGCCGGGTATCTGGAGCTGCCGGTGAGCGTCACCAAGGTCCTGCTGGGCGATCTGGTCGACAGCGGCCACATCAGCACCCGGGCCCCCATCCCGCCCGCCGAACTCCCCGAGACCCAGCTGCTCCAGGAGGTGCTCGATGGACTCCGCGCTCGCCTCTGACCGGGGTGCGGTCTATCTGCCCCAGACCGTACGAACCGCGGCCAAGCTGCTGGTCGTCGGGCACTTCGCGGTCGGCAAGACGACCTTCGTGGGCTCGCTGTCCGAAATCCGCCCGCTGCGCACCGAAGAGACGATGACTCAGGCCGGTGCGCTCATCGACGACCTCGCGGGCATCGAGCAGAAGACGACCACCACGGTCGCCATGGACTTCGGCCGTCTCACCCTCAGCGAGTCCCTGGTCCTGTACCTCTTCGGCGCGCCCGGACAGCAGCGCTTCACCCGGATCTGGAAGGACATGACGCGCGGCGCGCTGGGCGCGCTGGTGCTCGCCGACACCCGTCGGCTGGAGCAGTCCTTCCCGGTGATGGCCGTCTTGGAGGAGCAGGGGCTGCCGTACGCGGTGGCCGTCAACCATTTCGAGGGGGCGCCCCGCTTCGCCGAGACGGAGGTCCGGGAGGCGCTCGATCTGCTGCCGGAGACCCCGCTGGTCACCTGTGACGCCAGGGACCGGGTCTCCTCCACCCACGCGCTGATCGCCCTCGTCCAGTATCTGCAGTCCCGGCACGCTCGCGTTACGTCCCAGGAGAATGTGTGACCAACCGTCCAGACCTCGAGGCAGCCACCGCAACCGCACCACCGCCGGGCTGTCCCGCGCACCAAGGCGGTGTGGCGCCCGGCGGTTCCATCGGCTCCCTCGGCCCGGGAGGCCGGGTGCCGATGTACGGCGCCGCCTTCGCCGCCGATCCGCACGGGTTCTACGCGCGGATGCGTGCCGCCGGGCCCATCACCCCGGTGGAGCTGGCCCCGGGGGTCGACGCGTACCTGGTCACCGGCTATGCCACGGCGCTGGAAGTCCTGCGCGACACCGAGCGGTTCGCCAAGGACCCCCGCAACTGGGCCGACCTCACCGAGGGACGGCTCCCGCCCGACAGCCCCGTGCTGCCGATGATGGAGTTCCGGCCCAACGCCCTGTTCACCGACGGCGAGCAGCACGCGCGCTACCGCGGGGCGATCACCGACAGCCTCAGCCGGGTGGACTCGCACGCGCTGAGCGACTACGTGGAGCGCAGCGCGGACACGCTCATCGACTCCTTCGTGGAGCGGGGCGAGGCCGAGCTGCTGAGCGAGTACGCGGGGATCATCCCGCTGATGGTGTTCAACCGGCTCTTCGGCGCCCCTCCGGAGCAGAGCAGCGAACTGATCCGGATCCTCACGATCATGTTCGACGCGAGCACCGCGGACGCGGCGCAGGCCAACGAGGACCTGTCGCGCTACATGGCGGCCCTCGTCGAAGCCAAGCGGCAGAAGCCCGGCGCCGACGTGACCTCCTGGATGATCGCCCACCCCTCGCGGCTGGCCGACGACGAGCTGATGCAGCAGATCGCGCTGCTCATGGCGGCCGGTACCGAACCCCAGGTGAACCTGATCGGCAACGCGCTGCGGCTGCTGCTGTCGGACGACCGGTTCGCCGGTGAGCTGTCCGGCGGCAGCCTGCCCGTCCAGGACGCCCTGGACGAGGTGCTGTGGGCCGACCCGCCGCTGGCCAACTTCGGTACCCGGTTCGCCCGTTACGACGTCGAGATGGGCGGCGTACGGCTGCGCAAGGGCGACGTGGTGCTCACCAGCTACGCCGCGGCCAACACCGACCCCGAGCTGACCTCCCAGGGCCGCGCGGGCAACCGGGCCCACCTCGCCTGGAGCGTGGGCGCCCACCGCTGCCCCGCCGAGGGCCCCGCCCGGGTCATCGCCTCCGTCGCCATCGAAAGGCTCCTCGACCGCCTCCCCGATATGCAACTGGCGGTGACGTCCGACCAGTTGACCTGGCGCCCCGGCCCCTTCAACCGCGCCCTGGCGTCGCTGCCCGTGCGGTTCCCCGTTCTCACGAAGCCGACCCCCGGACCCTCCGCGATGCCGCCCGCCGCGGCCGTGCCCGCTCCACGACAGCCCGCCGAGCCCCAGGGAGACAACCAGTGGTCCACGAGTCCCGTCCCCTCGTCCTCGACCCCACCGGCAGCGACATCAACGCCGAAGCCGACCGCGTCCGAGCCCAAGGGCCAGCGACGCTTGTGGAGCTTCCTGGGGGCTTGGTGGCGTGGGCAGTAAGCCGCCAGAGCCTGCTCAAGAAACTCCTGACCGACCCGCGGGTGTCCAAGAACCCGCGGCTGCACTGGCGGGCCTGGAACGACGGTGAGGTCACGTCCGACTGGCCGCTGATCAACTGGGTGGCCGTACAGAACATGTTCACGGCCTACGGCGCCGACCACCGCAGGCTGCGCACCCTGGTCTCCAAGGCGTTCACCGCGCGGCGCACCGCCGCTCTGCGGCCGCGCATCGAGGCGATCTCCGCCGATCTGCTGGACCGGCTGGCCGCCGCCCCGCCCGGTGAGCCGGTCGATCTGCGCGAGGGGTACGCGTACCCCCTGCCGCTCCAGGTGATCTACGAGCTGTTCGGGCTCACCGACGAGGGGCTGCGCGCGCGGATGAGCCGGTTCGCCGACAGCTCCTTCCGCACCACCACCACGCCGGAGGAGGTCGCGGCCGCCTCCGCCGAGATGGACGCCATCATGGCGGCGCTTGTGGCGTCCAAGCGCGAACAGCCCGGCGACGACCTGACCAGCGGGCTGATCGCCGTACGGAGCGAGGAGGACTCGGCGCTGAGCGAGCGGGAGCTGTGCGACACCCTCGCGCTGATGCTCACCGCCGGTCACGAGACCACGGTCAACCTCCTGGACAACGCCATCCACGCCCTCCTCACCCACCCCGAGCAGCTCGCCCATGTGCGCGAGGGACGGGCCACCTGGGAGGATGTGATCGAGGAGACACTGCGGCACTCCGCCCCGGTCGCCAATCTGCCGCTGCGCTACGCCGTCGAGGACATCGAGCTGGAGGACGGGCTCGTGCTGCGTAAGGGCGACGCGATCCTCGCCGCCTACGCGGCCGCCGGACGCGATCCCGGGATCCACGGCGAGGACGCCGCCGCGTTCGACGTCACCCGGCAGCTCAAGAGCCATCTCGCCTTCGGGCACGGCGTCCATCTGTGCGTCGGCGCGCCGCTGGCCCGGCTGGAGGCCGCGATCGCGCTCCCGGCCCTGTTCGACCGCTTCCCTCGACTCTCGCTAGCGTCCGGGAAGGGGGCGCTGGAGCCGGTGGAATCCTTCATTTCCAACGGCCACCGCGCCCTGCCGGTTCGGCTGTCCTGACCGCCGTACGGGCCGCCCGGCCGCCCGCCCGTCCCCGGGTGGGCAGGCGGCTGGGCGGGCGCCCTGCCCACCCTTTACGATCCTCAGCGTGTCCAAACTGACCGACGTCCCGAAACGGATCCTGATCGGGCGCGCGCTGCGCAGCGACAAGCTGGGGGAGACCCTCCTCCCGAAGCGCATCGCGCTCCCCGTCTTCGCCTCCGACCCCCTGTCCTCCGTCGCGTATGCGCCTGGGCAGGTGATGATCGTCCTTTCCGTGGCGGGTGCGTCGGCTTACCACTACTCACCGTGGATCACGATCGCGATCATCGTGCTCATGTTCACGGTGGTCGCCTCGTACCGCCAGAACGTGCACGCCTACCCCAGCGGCGGCGGTGACTACGAGGTCGCCAATACCAACCTCGGCCCCAAGGCGGGTCTTACGGTCGCCAGCGCGCTGCTGGTGGACTACGTCCTGACGGTGGCCGTGTCGATCTCCTCCGGGGTGGAGAACCTCGGCTCCGCCGTCCCCTTCATCGTCGAGCACAAGACGCTCGTCGCGGTCGCGATCATCCTGCTGCTGACCCTGATGAACCTGCGTGGTGTGCGCGAGTCGGGCAAGCTCTTCGCGATCCCCACGTATGTCTTCGTCGGCGGCGTCTTCGTGATGATCCTCTGGGGCGCCTATCGCGGGCTCGTCCTCGGTGACGACATGAAGGCCCCCACCGCCGGTTTCGAGGTCCACGCCGAGCAGACCGGGCTGGCCGGGTTCGCGCTGGTCTTCCTGCTGCTGCGGGCCTTCTCCGACGGCTGCGCCGCGCTCACCGGCGTCGAGGCCATCAGCAACGGGGTGCCCGCCTTCCGCAAGCCCAAGAGCCGGAACGCGGCGACGACGCTGGCGCTGATGGGCGGCCTCGCCGTCGCCATGTTCGTCGGCATCATCACCCTCGCCCTGGTCACCAACGTCAAGATGGCCGAGGACCCGGCCCGCGACCTGTTCAAGGACGGCGCCGCGCTCGGTTCCGGATACACCCAGAACCCCGTGATCTCGCAGGTCGCGGCCGCCGTCTTCGGCGACGGCTCGTTCCTCTTCGTGGTGCTCGCCGCGGCCACCGCGCTGGTTCTGTTCCTGGCCGCCAACACCGCGTACAACGGCTTCCCGCTGCTCGGCTCGATCCTCGCCCAGGACCGCTACCTGCCGCGCCAGCTGCACACCCGCGGCGACCGGCTCGCCTTCTCCAACGGCATCGTGCTGCTCGCCGGGGCCGCCGCGGTCCTCGTCTACGTCTACGGCGCGGACTCGACCCGGCTGATCCAGCTCTACATCGTCGGCGTCTTCGTCTCCTTCACGCTCAGCCAGACCGGCATGGTGCGGCACTGGAACCGCCACCTGGCCACCGAGCGCGACCCGGCCGCGCGCCGCCGCATGGTCCGCGCCCGCGCGATCAACACGTTCGGCGCCTTCTTCACCGGTCTTGTCCTGGTCGTCGTGCTGCTCACCAAGTTCACCCACGGCGCGTGGGTGGCGCTGCTCGGCATGGCCGTCTTCTACATCACCATGTCCGCGATCCGGCGCCACTACGACGGTGTCTCCGAGGAGCTGGCCGCGGCCGAGGAGCAGCAGGACGAGGACGAGGTCCGCCCCTCCCGGGTGCACTCCATCGTCCTCGTCTCCAAGATCCACAAGCCGACGCTGCGCGCCCTGGCCTACGCCAAGCTGATGCGCTCCCACCGGCTGGAGGCGCTGAGCATCAACGTCGACCCCGCCGAGACCAAGGCGCTGCAGTCCGCGTGGAGCGAGCGCGGCATCGACGTCCCGCTGAAGATCCTCGACTCGCCGTACCGCGAGATCACCCGGCCGGTCATCGACTACGTCAAGGGGCTGCGCCGGGAGAGCCCGCGCGATGTGGTCTCCGTCTACATCCCCGAGTACGTGGTCGGCCACTGGTACGAGCACCTGCTGCACAACCAGAGCGCGCTGCGGCTCAAGGGGCGGCTGCTGTTCACCCCCGGCGTGATGGTGACCTCCGTGCCCTGGCAGCTGGACTCCTCCGAGCTGGCCCGCAAGCGCGCCCGCAAGCGCGCCGACTGGAACGCCCCGGGCTCGGTGCGGCGCGGCCCCGTGGTGCCGCAGCGGCCGAAGGGCGAGCGCAAGGCCGAGAAGACGGGCGCACGGACGCCGGGGCGGTAGCCGCCGCCCGTGCGCCGGGGCGGTAGCCGCCGCCCGGGTTCGGGCCGGGGGTGCGGGGACGTAGACTGGTGGGCTGCTGTTCCCGCACTGCCCCCTCACCCCCCTTACGGAGCCGAGCCCGCCATGCAAAGTGAACCCAAGGCGTCGCTGGTCGGCGAGGAGTACGAGGTCGAGATCGGCCCGGTGGCGCACGGCGGCCACTGCATCGCCCGGACCTCCGAGGGCCAGGTGCTCTTCGTACGCCACACCCTGCCCGGTGAGCGGGTCGTCGCCAGGGTCACTGAGGGCGAGGAAGGCGCGCGCTTCCTGCGCGCCGACGCGGTCCAGGTGCTGGACGCCGCCAAGGACCGGGTGGAGGCCCCCTGCCCGTTCTCCGGCCCCGGCCGGTGCGGCGGCTGCGACTGGCAGCACGTCGCCCCCGGCGCCCAGCGCAGGCTCAAGGCCGAGGTGATCACCGAGCAGCTCCAGCGGCTGGCCGGGCTCACCCCCGAGGACGCCCGCTGGGACGGCACCGTCGAACCCGCCCCCGGCGACAAGGTGTCCCGCGGCGAGGTCCCGGCCTGGCGCACCCGGCTCCAGTACGCGGTGGACGCACAGGGCCACGCCGGGCTGCGCCGCCACCGCTCGCACGAGGTGGAGCCCGTCGACCACTGCCTGATCGCCGCGCCCGGCGTCACCGAACTCGGCATCGAGAAGCGGGAATGGCCGCAGATCGAAACCATCGAGGCCATCGCCGCCACCGGCTCCTCCGACCGCCAGGTCGTCCTCACCCCCCGCCCCGGCGGCCGGCTGCCGATCGTCGAACTCGACCGCCCGGTCTCCGTCCTGCGCATCGGCGAGTCCCGCGGCCGCGAGCGCCACCGCCTCGTCCACCGCGTCCACGGCCGCCCCTTCGTCCGCGAACGCGCCGCGGACCGCACCTGGCGCGTCGGCGAGGGCGGCTTCTGGCAGGTCCACCCCAAGGCCGCGGACCTCCTGGTCGAGGCCGTCATGCAGGGCCTCATGCCGCGCAAGGGCGACACCGCCCTCGACCTCTACTGCGGCGTCGGCCTCTTCGCGGGCGCCCTCGGCGAGCGCGTCGGCGACCGCGGCGCGGTGCTGGGCATCGAGTCCAGCAAGCGCGCGGCCGAGGACGCCCGCCACAACCTCGAGGACCTGGACCGGGTCCGCGTCGAACACGGCAAGGTCGAGCAGGTCCTGCCCCGCACCGGCATCACCGAGGCCGACCTCATCGTCCTCGACCCGCCCCGCGCCGGCGCGGGCAAGGACACGGTCGCCCACCTCGCCTCCCTGGGCGCCCGCCGCATCGCCTACGTAGCCTGCGACCCGGCCGCCCTCGCCCGAGACCTCGCCTACTTCCGCGAAGCGGGCTACACCCCGCGCCGCCTCCGCGCCTTCGACCTGTTCCCGGTGACGCACCACGTGGAGTGCGTGGCGATCCTGGAGCCTGTCGCGAAGGGCTCCTGACCTGCGGCTTTGCTCGCGCGTAACTAGGGCGTTCTTTCGCCCCGTCCTTCATAGACAGGGCGAAGACGTTGGTGCGTTGACGGGATCCTCGGGTTAGGGGTGCCGGTCGGTCGGCTCGTCCTTCCGCGACGGGGTGTTGGGTGCTTGGTCAGGGGTGGTGGCTTGGTGGCCGTGGAGTCGGTAGACCATGTCGTCGGGACAGCGGTGCAGGCGGGCCTGGCGCCAGGCGACGTCGTACGACATGGGGGTTGCGCCGCGCTGTTGGATGAGCAGGGCTCGGAGGCTGGTCAGGGGGGCCAGTAGTATCCGCCACAGGACGAGCTTCATGGATGCGCCCTTCGAGGTGTCCCGTCCGCCCCGGGCGCCTCCAGCGGTGGGATACCGCTGGGCAGGCTGCCACCGTTGAGAGCCTTGAGGGAGTCGGACAGCACGAGCATGGCCTGCTGCCGCTTCTCGATGTCCTTGAACCCTTGGCCGACCTGTTCCCATTGCTGCAGGAGGGGGAACCACCAGCGATCGCAGGAGTAGATCAGGCGAGCGAGGCGCTGGAGTTGGGCTACGTGGTCGTCGCCCAGGTCACCGGGGGCGTGGTGCTCAAGCCGGTCCAGGACGACGAGGTCCGGGCGGTCGTAGAGGTTCTCCTTCAAGAACCGCAGACGGCGGATCCGCTGTTCGTCCGCCGCCCGCTGAGCCAGTGACTCCTGTGCGGCGGGGGGCAGACCGAGAGTCGCGTGGACGGCCAGCAGGTGGTAGTTCGGGGCGCGGCGGGGCAGACCCCCGACGGCGGCGTTGATGGTGTCCTGCGCGGCGGGCACGTCCGAGGCTCCCAGACGCGTGGCTGTCTCGGCGGCCGTGGCGTGCACAGTGGTGCGTATGGCCTCTTCCACATTGGGAGGCACACGCCAGAGGGGTCGCCAGGTGATCGTGTACACGGCCTCGAACGCGATGCCGTCGGTGGAGCTGTGCAGCAGACGCGGCTGCACAGACGTACTCGTACGGACTGCGCGGCACCAAGGCCACCTCATGCGAAGTTCTCTTCGAGAGGGAAGACCGGACGCAGACGGCTGTCAACGAGGTGGTTGTAGAAGTCGTCAGCCACGCTGACGCCCTCAGCGGTGGAGATGCCACGCAGCTCGTTCATGAGCTTCATGCCGGCTTCGAACATGTTGTGGCCGCGCAGCGCTGGTAGGAGCTGGTCGCGTAACTGGGTGTAGGCGTCGGGGTCGTCGGCACAAGAACGGATCCAGTCTGTGAGGCGCGAGATGACCTCGGCAGCGGTGTCCGAAGAGGAGAGCAGATCGTGGATGGCTCGCTGCACGTCGATGTCTGTGGGGGGAGCGCACACGAGCCACGGCGTGCCGTCGCGGCGGACAGCCATCAACGCGAGGAAGGCCAGTGCGCCACTGCGTGCGGCCGAGCCCTTGCCGTGCTGCCATCCCTGGACCTCATCTGCCAGTCGCTGGGCCACGCTTGAGTGTTGGGCCAGAGCGTCGAAGGCGGTCAGGACTTGGCTGATCACGGTGGCATCGGTGTTCTTGTGCGCGACGCGGCGCAAGCGCACCATCGCCCGCTTGGCCAGAGAGCCGGCGACGGACGAGTCCTCCAGGGTGCTTCGGCACAGTGCGATCACGGCGGGCGCGTAGCTCTTCTGTTCCGCCCACCCGTAGAGCGCTTCCCACGCTAGGCGTCCGACGTGTTCGTTGCGCACGGCGCTTTCCATGACCGCACTGAGCACCTCCGGCTGACTGCTCCCGACGAGTTCGCCCAGTGTCGTGAGGTAGTCCACCGTTCCGTGCCTCACGGTGAGTTCGGCCAGCGCTGCCACGGCGTGGTCTTCCGGATCGGCGTTTTGGGCTGTCGCGACGAGCCAGGTCAGCAAGGGCTTGCGCATGATGTCGTAGTTGTCCCAGACGTACTCCAGCACCGCGCGCCCGTAGGCGGGTCGATCGAACACCACTGTGTCCTGCATGTCGACTCGACCCCCGACATCCTGGATACGTCGGCGCATTCCCCGTCCGGCCAGCGCGCTGAGGGCCGGTGAGAATCCTGGTGCCGCGTCGGGGGCGTCAGGGAGGTTTCCGATGGCTTTCAGCAGAGCGGCCGCACTGTGCGCGACGACGGGCATGGGCGCGGACTGCTGCACGGCCAGGGCCAGCAGCAGACAGCGGTCCTCCACCGTGAGGGAGGGGTTGTCGTGCGTGCGCAGACGGTTCATTTCGCCGAACCGGCTATCGAGTTCACCGCGCCAATCGGTCAGCGCCGCGATGATGCGTTCTTCAAGAGTGCTCTGGGGTTCACCCTCGCTGCCGGCCTCTGCGAGAGACTGCTGGAAGCTGATGTGGGTGTGTTCCTTCCAGGTCATCGCGACGGTGTGCGCGGCTCGCACGGCGGCCACCGCAGTCAGCCCGCGCAAGGAAGCGGTGGCCTTGGGGAGCGAGCGCAGTGACGTGACCAGTTGGCTGTACCCGTGGGCGTCCAGATGGGCTTCGACTACGTCCTGGGCATCGGGCGCCTCGTGCAGACGAACCACGAGGATGCCGTCACGATCGCTGAGGCGGTGGTCCTTCCACAGGTCCTGTGCCACGGTCAGTGCTAGATAGGAGCGGCAACCCCGGAGGTGGGTGGCGTGTTCCGACAGTGCGTTGAGGAAGTCGGCCGATACCTGATCGTTCTCCGGGTGCTTGAGGTCAAGCTGGTAGGCGTGCGCCTTCTCCAGCGGCAGGCGACCCTTGCTAGGGGTTTTCCAGTCCGCGTCCAGCTTGACCACGGTGGTGTTGTCAGCGGTGTGCTCGGCCAGCAGCCGCAGAGCGAGAGTTGTGGAGCCGCACGAGCGGGGCGCCACAATGATGATCACGGGTTGGTACGGGCGACTGGTCGCGGGATCGATGATCTGCTCCCAGACCGATTCCCAGTGCGTGCCGCGCACGAGTGGCTGGTCGAGCAGTCGCTCGCGAATTTGTTCGACACCCTCCAGTAAGTCCCGTTTTCGGGTCTCCAGGATCAGCTGTTCGATGACGTTGGCGACGACTTCGGGGTCCCCGTACACGTGTGTCGCTGCACCGCCGGTCTCGTGTACACGCGGAGTGGGTGGGACGGTATCCGGCGACGGGGGCGCGGGGGAGGGCGATGGGCTGTCGGGGTCCGGCCGGTCGGAAGCGCCCGTGCCGGAGCTAGGGCGCCATCGATGCAGCCAACTGCTGGAGCCGTTGGACTGGTTCTCGCCGGTCTCGCTGGTCGGCGGAGTGGTGTCGGAGCGGGTGGGGTCGAACGGTACGTCAGGCATACGGGAACTCCAGGGTGACTGCGGGATGTTGGCGGGGCGGGCGTCTCACCGCTGGCGACGGTCGATCCGCAGGGTTCCGAGGCTGTTGACGATCGTGGGGTCGTTGACCTGACCGTGGAACTGGAACGTGCCGCCGCTGCTGGCAGCCGGTGTCGCCGACGCATTGCCCGGCTGCGAGGCAGGGGCGGGAGCGGCATCGGGCGGAGGGGCGTCGGTGAGATAGGGGCGTACGGCAGGTCCGGTCAGGCCCGGCACGTGAATTCGGCAGGGCTGCTCGAAACCGGGCTTGTCGCTGACGCGGGCAACCGCCTCAAGGAAGTGGTGCGGGCCCAGATCCGGCGTGCGCCCTGCGTGCACGGTGCGCTGGTAGGCGATCTCGGAGAGCGCGGCCGCGAGGAAGGCGCCGCTGTCCCTTGCGATGGACAGCGCTTGGCGGGTCGCCTGGCTGTCGAGTAGTCGGGTGGTGTCGTTGATGGCGATACCGCGGTGGTCGGGCAGGGACAGAGGGCCGACATGCACGCTGGCCCGCAGGCGCAGGATGGGACTACTGGCCAGCCGCTGCTGTTCGTAGCGCATCAGCGCTGCGGCGAGGCGGCCCAGTAGCGGGTCCACGAGCCGGGCCAGCATCCCTGGCGGGAACAGCAGGATCGCTCCGTCGCCGCTGTCCTTGTACCCACCGGGCAGTTCCTGCGGGTCGGGCAGCTGACACTCGGCGAGCACGTTCGCCACGATGTCGTCCACATCGCATCTCGCGGCGGCCATCTTCGCCTCGGGGATCTGGCTGTACCTCTCCATGTCGATCGCCAGGAGGGCGAGTTCAGCGGGCACGTCCAGAGTT
The DNA here is from genome assembly GCF_053596435.1 of Streptomyces sp. NPDC001700. Taxonomy (NCBI): domain Bacteria; kingdom Bacillati; phylum Actinomycetota; class Actinomycetes; order Kitasatosporales; family Streptomycetaceae; genus Streptomyces; species Streptomyces sp. NPDC001700. The sequence goes on along the minus strand of NZ_JBSFGE010000009.1, from coordinate 254,808 downwards.
TCTGCGGGTAGCGGCGCATCCATCGGGCACCGTCCTTTCAGCGCGGGCGGTCAGGGGAGTGCCCATGCTGATCGGGCGGGACGGCCAACGCTGCCCAGCAGTGGGCACGTCTGAAGTGCGGCCTGTCACGCCTGCGTACGTGCGTGCGACTGAATCGAATGAATGTCGCGAACGAGGAGCCCGCCGGAGGTGGTACGGATCCAATCTTGCTCGCGCCAGGGCTTGAGTGCGTTGACCACCGCGTTGCGGGAAGCCCCGATCATCTGGGACAGCTCTGTCTGTGTGAGTCGCACGGCGAGATCCGAGGCGGAAGTGGATGCGGCGTCGACCAGCCGAGACAAGGCCGACGCCAGGCGTAGCGGGACGGACGCGGTGGCCAGTTCGAGGCGGACGGCCTCCGACTCCCTGACGCGGGCGATGGCGTGGCGCAGCAGAGGAGCGAGCAGGCCATGTTGGTCGACGAAGGTGAGAAAGGAGGCAGCCGGAATGATGCGGATGTGGCAGGGCTCGGCGGCGATGACTGTGGCGGTGCGCGGTTGAGAGTCCAGAACGGCAAGCTCTCCGAGTAGCTCGCCGGCGCCGCGCACGGCGAGCAGTGTCCTTTCCCCGCCGTCGCCGGCCAGAGTGATCAGCGCTGACCCGGATTCCAGCACGATGACGTGCGTTGCCGCGTCTCCTTGGCGCAGCAGCACGCTCCGAGCCGGTCGGATGCGCCGCGGTGCCAGCGCCTTCAAGGCTGCCCAGAATTCGCCACCGATCACCGTGGCATGCGGCTGATACCCACGTCCCTCCCGCTGCGCGGTCCCTATCAACACCCAGGGGATCGTCTCAATTAATCAGAAAGTAGCTCAATAGGCACATTCCAGCCACTAAGAGAGCGGCTAGGGCAAAGTCCACAGCCAGGCGGGCCGTGCGCAGCTTTCTGTCTGCCAGCCAGGCAAAGACTCCCAATCGGCGTGCCTCGACATGCCGTTCAAACTCCCCACGAGTGGCTGCGCTCACACCACACCTGTGGTGTACGGCTGCCTCGGCCATCAGCGCGTCCCGCAGTCCCGACTGCGGGACCACAGGCCGCAGTGCGAGCAGGGCAGCCCCTATCGCGGCCAGCGGCAACAGGCACATCACTACCAGGGAGAACACACTGATCCGGGGCATGCCGGATGTGCTCGACAGCACGGCAACTCCCGCAGCCAGTAGTCCGCCGGCTATGCCACACAACGCCGTTGCTTTGGTATCCGCCCGCTGCACCTCGACGAAGGCGCGTTCGGCATGCTCTTGCAGTCGCTGAGCCTCCGTCGGGCTATCCCATGGCTCGTGCATCACGCCCGCACCCTCCGCAGCCGTCGCGTCCTTTCATGGCAGTAGCCAGCCTGCTGGGCGCTGCCGAGAAGAGTTGCCTATCGCAGGGCACGATGAGTGCTGGGTCGCTCACTCCTTGGCCTTTCGACGGTGGTACGCGGAGGTGGTGGCATCGCTGGCGAGGCGATGTGGTCGAGTTCGATGGCGGCCAGCAGCCGCGTGTCACTCGGCGACAGCCAGCTGGTCACGGAGCGCCCGCCGCTTCTCCTGGCACGCCACCGGGCCACGGACCGCTGGGTGTCGAGCTGCCGCAACTCCCCGCGCAGGCCGCTGACGCGGCTCTCGGTCAGCCGCTCCCGCACCATGAGCGGAAGGGACACCTCCGGGTTGTCGGCTACCTCGCGCAGTTGCGGGTGGCCTACGCGGACGATGTCGCCCGGGCCGTGCCGGTTCTCCTCCACCACGCCCAGCAGGGCGTTGCCCACGGCGGTGGCCGTGGTGGACACCGGCAGCACACACTCCCCGTGGGTGATCAGGTCGCCGATGGCACGCTTCAGCACCGTTGTCTCGCGGTGATTACCCAGCGGATATGTGTGGTGACCCCGATGGTCTCCCTTCAGTGTGCTGGTTATGATAGATGTAGCTATCATAACTGCAGAGGTGATTCTTGTGACTGTGGCCAAGCCGGAGCGGCTGTTCGCGCGGGACACGGAGTGGCGGGAGCTGAGCGAGTTCGCCGCCTCTGGGCAGCAGGGGGCGTCGCTCGGTCTGGTGTACGGGCGGCGGCGGCAGGGGAAGACGCTGATGCTTGAACTGCTGGCGCGCCAGACGGGGGGTTTCCTGTTCGCGGCGACCCAGCAGAGCGAGGCGCAGAACCTCGCGGATCTGGGCGCGGCGTATGCGGCGTTCCGGGGACTGCGGCGGCCGGTGCTGTTCACCGACTGGCGGGATGCGCTGGACGAGCTGTTGCGGATCGGTGAGGACGCGGCGGCGCCAGTGGTGATCGACGAGTTCCCCTACCTGGTGTCGGCGACCCCCGCGCTGCCCTCCTATCTGCAGCAGGCGCTCAGCCCGCTGAGCCATGCCAAGGAGCACACCCGGACCCGGATGATCCTGTGTGGCAGCGCGCTGACCACGATGGCCCAACTGCTGGGCGGAGGTGCTCCGCTGCGGGGGCGGGCGGGCATGGAGCTGGTGGTGCGGCCTTTCCGTTTCCGGGAGGCGGCTGCGTTCTGGGGTGTGGCGGAGGACCCCGAGCTGGCGTTCCGGCTGCACGCACTGGTGGGCGGGACCCCGGCGTACCGGGAGATGTGCGGCGGTGCGGGGCCGGAGGGGCTGGCGGACTTCGACGGGTGGGTGGCGCGGCGGCTCCTCAACCCGGCCTCCGCGATGTTCCGTGAGGGCGGGCTGCTGCTTCGTGAGGAGCCCTCGATTTCCGACCCGACCTCGTATGCGGCGGTCCTGGCGGCGGTCAGCGCCGGACATCACCGGCGGTCGGAGATCGCCGGAGCCCTGGGGCGGCCGAGCAGCGCGCTGGCGCATCTGCTCTCCGGGCTCCAGGACATCGGACTGCTGGAGCAGGTCGAGGACGCCCTCAGGGAGAAGCGCAGCGTCTTCCGGGTCGCCGAGCCCGTGGTGCGGCTGCACCAGCTGCTGATCCAGCGCCATGAGCCCGAACTGGTCGTCGGCCGGGCCGACCGCGTCTGGGCGGACAACGCCGACACCGTCTCTGCGAAGATCTACGGCCCGCACTTCGAGGAGCTGGCCCGCGAGTGGTGCTTCGAGCACGCCGCAGCGGAGAGCCTCGGTGGCCGGGCGAGCTGGGTGCGCCCGACCGAGATCGCCTGCAGGGAGCACCGCCGAGGGCATGAACTGGACCTCGTGGTGGCGGAGTCACCGGCGTACGGCCCCGAGCGGATCACCGCGATCGGCGAGGCCAAGGGGACCCTCGCCCCCGTCGGGCTGCCACAGCTGGAACGGCTGGAACACCTCCGGGGGCTGCTGCCCAGCGCTCGGGTGGGGGCACTGCCCAAGCTCTTGCTCTTCGCGCGTTCCGGATTCACCGACGACCTCCGGCGCGAAGCCGGCCGGCGCGGCGATGTCGAGCTTGTCGATCTGCAACGCATGTACCACGGCGAGTGAACCGCCCGGCGCTACTTGCCGATCGGTGACTCCGCGACGCAGCCACCTGCGTTGATCAGGCTTTCGCCCTTCTCCTCGGCGATGACCTTGCCCTTGTGCACGATCTTGCAGCTCACCGTGGGGTCGGTGGAGACCGGCATGACCGCCGACGGCATGACGCCCCGCAGTGTCACCGTCTTCTTCCAGGGCAGCGCGGGCTTCTTCACCGTGGCGGTTTTGGGGTCCATGGCCTTGCCGCCGCCCCCGTTGAACTCGATCGACTCGACGTTCTTCCCCGTCACCTCGTAGGTGATCTCGTACGTCTGGTCCACGACCTTGTCGACGGTGTCGACGGTCTCCTCGTCCGAACAGGCGGAGAGGCCGAACGCCAGGCCGGTGAGGGCGACGGATATGACGGCGGTGCGGATGGTGCGATTCATGTGGGATCCCCCGAATCTTGATAAACAGGAAGCGCGGCTCACCGTAAACAGACAGTCAAGTCCATGTGAAGGTTGCCCTCTTGAAGCCGCGCTGCGGGGTGATCCGGGCTACGGCTCCTGCAGGGCCGTCTTCGCGGTGTCCACGAAGTGCGTGAGGGCGGCCCAGAAGGGGCTGTAGGCGTCGTCGAAGCGGCGTATCGCTTCTGGGTCGCCGGTGGTCATCGCCTGGAGGGAGCGGTGGAAGCGGCCGGTCGACTTCTGCAGTTTGTGGGCCGCCTCGCCCGCGGCGGTGGGGCCCTCCAGCTCGACCACGCGCGCGCAGCGCCGCAGCTTGCCGTAGTGGTCGCGTTCGCGTTCCAGGGTTTCGTCCAGCAGGGCGGGGCGGCTCCGGAAGTCTCCGGCGCGCTGGGCGGCGGAGATCTGCCAGTAGAACTCGCCCATGCTGTGGACCTGTTCGATCAGTTCCAGGTACGCGGTCCGCCTGCTGTCGCGCAACCGCTCCGCCTGCTGGGCGCGGGCGGCGGTGTCGGCCTGGATCTCGGCGGCCCGGGTGTTGCCGCGGCTGGTGACCCAGCTGGCCAGCACGGCGGTGCCACCGGTGAGGGACGCGATCCAGAACGTGCTGTCGAACATCATGCGCCCCCGCGGTCATCTTCAGTCACTGTCACCATCCCCCGATGGTAGGAAGATACGGAAGGAGTAACGGTTCGGCGGTATGCGCCACAGATATGTTCCGGGCATGAGCGCATCCGGGCTGCGGCCCGCCGTGACCGAGTTGAGGCTGTCCGCCTTCAAGTCCCATCGACGTGCGGTGTTTTCCCTGGGGCCGCTGACGCTCTTCGCCGGGCCGAGCGGAAGCGGTAAGTCGGGGGTGCTGGAGGCGTACGGGGCGCTCGCGCGCCTGGCGGGCGGCGCCCGGCTCGCGGAGGTGTTCTGCGATCCGGCGGCGTACATCCCGCGCCGGGCGCGGCCGGACCGGCAGGGGAGGCGTGGGTTCCGTATCGGGTGCACCGTGGACGGCCCGGTCGGGCCGGTGCGGCTCGATGTCGCCGTACAGGCCGAGCCCGAACTGCGGATCGTGGGCGAGCGGTTGACGGGGGCGGGGGAGACCCTGCTGGAGACGGCGCTGCGCGATCCGGAGCGGCGTTGCGTCCAGGCGGCCTGGCACACGGCGGGGGCGGTGGCGGTCACCCGGGCTCCGCTGCCGGACGACCGGCTGGCGACCTCGCTGCTGCCGCTGCGGGTGGCGGGTATCACCGAGGGGCAGCGGCTGGCGCTGGCCGCTGCCGAGCAGGTGGTGATCGCGCTGCGCTCGGTGTTCGCCTGCGATCCTCGGCCGGATCGGATGCGGGCACCGGCGGCGCCGCGCGACGGGCGGCTGCGCGGTGGCTGCGAGAACCTGGCGGCGGTGCTGCGGCGCACCAGCCGGGAGTGCGTCTCGCGGCACGCGGCGCTGGTCGCGGCGGTCCGGGCGGGGTGCGCGGGGCCGGTGGAGGGGCTGGTGACCGAGGGGGCCGGGGGCGGCGGGGTGCGGGCCCTGGTGGAGCAGGGGGAGCTGGGCGCGATGCCCGTGGAGCGGCTGGGCGACGGGGAGTTGCGCTATCTGGCGCTCGCGCTGGTGCTGCTGACCGGTCCGGGGGTGCTGGCGATGGAACCAGCGGCGGACGTCCTTCCCGCGCGGCAGGTGCTGACGGTCCTGGCGGACGGTTTCGACCGCTGCCTGGACCGGCGGCAGGCGCGGGAGCTGCTGGGGGTGGCGGCCCGGATGTGCGCACGGGGGCACATCCGGCTGGTGGGGACGGTGGGGGACGTGACGGGGGCGGTCGGGGGCGCCCCCGTCACGGTGGTAAACCTGGAGCGTGAGCGAGTCTCCTGAACCCGAGTCCGGTGCGCCTGCCGCGGCGTGTGAGCGACGATCCGATGGCCTTGGCGCCGCGGCCGATGGCCCTGACGCCGCGGCCGATGGCCCTGACGCGGCGGCCGATGGCCTTGATGTGGCGGGCCTGCAGCGCAGGCTGGCGGCCTTCGCGGCGGTACGCGACTGGCAGCAGTACCACACCCCGAAGAACCTCGCGGCGGCGCTGAGCGTCGAGGCGTCGGAGCTGGTGGAGATCTTCCAGTGGCTCACGCCGGAGCAGTCGGCGCGGGTGATGGAGGAGCCGGGGAAGGCGGCCCGGGTCGAGGACGAGGTCGCCGATGTGCTGGCGTATCTGCTCCAGTTCTGCGAGGTGCTGGGGATCGACGCGCTCGCCGCGCTGGCCGCGAAGATCGACCGCAACGAGGGCCGGTTCCCGGTTGCGGCGCCTGGAGGCCCGATTCGTCACTCTCAGTAGTGATTGAGTTATCCACAACGCAACTGTTGTCAACAGATTCCTGAATTCCCCTAGCTTTTCGGCCTGTTAGTCATCACTCTGGGTAGTGGAGGAGTAACGGGTGCGGAAAGTCCGTTGAGAGGGGTTCGGGGCATGGACGCGATGCGGCTGATCGGTGTCACCCGGCACGCCCTGGCGAAGGCCGGGGGCGTGCAGGACATCGTGGCCGAGGCCTGGCAGGTCCAGGCGCTGGCGGAAGCGGTCGGCGGATACTTCATGGTGAGTGGCCCGGCGGCGGCGCGGGCGGAGGCGCGCGGCCTGTGCGAGGCGGGTGGCAGGGCGCGCGGGGCGCTGTTCCACCCGGCGCTGCACCATCCCGCGCTGCGCGGCGGGGGGTTACGGGCGGCTCAGCTGTCGGAGGTGCGGGACCCCAGAGGGGTGCTGCTGGCGCTGGGGGATCTGCTGGCGGAGGCGGGATTCGCGCTGGTGGGCGTCGCCTCCAGCACGGAGGAGGAGGCGCTGTACTGGCAGTGCGTCGAGGCGATCGACGCGGCGGACGAGGCCAGGGACCGGGTGCTCGGGATGCTGAGGCATCTCACGGGGCTGGAGTGGGGTGGGGAGTGGGGTGGTGCCGCATGAGAAGGCAGGATGGGGGGCATGGATCTCCGTATTTTCACCGAGCCCCAGCAGGGGGCGACCTACGACACTCTGCTGTCCGTCGCGAAGGCCACCGAAGACCTCGGCTTCGACGCCTTCTTCCGCTCCGACCACTACCTCCACATGGGGGACGTCGACGGGCTGCCGGGCCCGACCGACGCGTGGCTCACCCTGGCCGGGCTGGCCCGCGAGACCAAGCGGATCCGGCTGGGCACCCTGATGAGCGCCGCCACCTTCCGGCTGCCGGGCGTCCTCGCGATCCAGGTCGCGCAGGTCGACCAGATGTCGGGTGGACGAGTCGAGCTGGGCCTGGGCGCGGGCTGGTTCGAGGAGGAGCACACCGCGTACGGCATCCCCTTCCCGAAGGAGAAGTTCGCGCGGCTGGAGGAGCAGCTGGCCATCGTCACCGGCCTGTGGAAGACGCCGGTCGGCGAGACCTTCAGCCATGACGGCGCGCACTACCAGCTCACCGACTCGCCCGCGCTGCCCAAGCCCGCACAGAGCCAGGTGCCGGTGCTGATCGGCGGCCATGGGCCGACCCGCACCCCGCGGCTGGCCGCGCGGTTCGCGGATGAGTTCAATATGCCGTTCGCGTCGGTCGAGGACAGTGAGCGCCAGTTCGGTCGGGTGCGGGCGGCCGCCGAGGAGGCCGGGCGCAAGGGCGACGACCTGGTGTACTCGAACGCGCTGATCGCCTGTGTTGGCAAGGACGACGCCGAGGTCGCCCGCCGGGCCGCGGCGATCGGCCGCGAGGTCCCGGAGCTGAAGGAGAACGGGCTGACGGGCTCCCCGGCCGAGGTCGTCGACAAGATCGGCCGCTATGCGGAGGCCGGGGCGTCCCGGATCTACCTCCAGATCATGGACCTCGACGACCTCGATCACCTTGAGCTGATTTCCTCCCAGGTCCAGGCCCAGCTGGCCTGACCGGCTTTATCGAACCACCAGGAGTACCCGTGATGTCTGTCCCCCCTACGCCACTGGCCACCGCGATGGAAAGCGGCCCCCTCGTCCTCGACGGCGGGCTGTCCAACCAGCTGGAGGCCCAGGGCTGCGACCTGTCCGACGAGCTGTGGTCGGCCCGGCTGCTCGCCGATGATCCGGGGCAGATCGAGGCGGCCCACGCCGCGTATGTGCGGGCGGGCGCACGGGTACTCATCACCAGCAGCTACCAGGCCACCTACGAGGGCTTCGCCCACCGGGGCGTGGCACGCGAGGACGCTACGGCGCTGCTGGGGCGCAGCGTCGAGCTGGCGCGCGGCGCGGCCGAGGAAGCGGCCGACCCGGCCGCCCCGGTGTGGGTGGCGGCCTCGGTCGGGCCCTACGGGGCGATGCTGGCCGACGGCAGCGAGTACCGCGGGCGGTATGGGCTGAGCGTGGCCGAGCTGGAGCGGTTCCACCGGCCGAGGATCGAGGCGCTGGTCGCGGCCGGGCCCGATGTGCTCGCCCTGGAGACGGTGCCGGATGCCGACGAGGCGGCGGCCATGCTGCGGGCCGTCGAGGGCTGCGGGGTGCCCGTCTACCTCTCGTACAGCATCGCGGGGGAGGCGACCCGGGCCGGGCAGCCGCTGCGGGACGCGTTCGCCCTGGCCGCCGGGAACGAGCAGGTGATCGCCGTCGGCGTCAACTGCTGCGAGCCGGGCGACGCGGACCGGGCCGTGGAGATAGCGGCCGAGGCCACCGGAAAGCCGGTGATCGTGTATCCGAACAGCGGAGAGGAGTGGGACGCGGCGGCCCGGAGCTGGCGCGGGCGGTCGACCTTCGATCCGGCGCGGGTGAAGGCGTGGCGGGACGCGGGCGCGCGGCTCATAGGCGGCTGCTGCCGGGTGGGTCCGGACCGGATCGCGGAGCTTGCGGGCGTGGTGGGAAACCATTAGGTGAGGGGGCGTTCACCCGGCGATACTCGGACGGGTGTTCTTGACGATAACCACCACCGGCACCCGTGAGCGCCCCGCGACCGACCTGGGGTTTCTGCTGCACAAGCACCCCGGCAAGGCGCAGCGGTTCTCGACCTCCCATGGCACCGCGCATGTCCTCTACCCCGAGGCGGACGAGCAGCGCTGCACGGCGGCGCTGCTGCTGGAGGTCGACCCCGTCGCGCTGGTGCGGCGGGGCCGGGGCAAGGGGCGGGGCGGCGCGCCCGACTCCGCGCTCGCCCAGTACGTCAACGACCGTCCGTACGCGGCCTCCTCGCTGCTGGCGGTCGCGCTGAGCACCGTCTTCTCCAGCGCCCTGAGAGGACAGTGCAAGGCGCGGCCCGAGCTGCCGGAGCGGCCGCTGCCGCTGCGGATCGAGGTGCCCGCCCTGCCCGCCCGTGGCGGCGCCGCCCTGGTCGAGCGGCTCTTCGCGCCGCTGGGCTGGGCGGTGACGGCCGAGCCGGTGCCGCTGGACGAGCGGTTCCCGCAGTGGGGCGACTCGCGGTACGTACGGCTGGTGCTGGAGGGCGAGCTGCGGCTCGCCGACGCGCTGCGGCATCTGTATGTGCTGCTGCCGGTGCTGGACGACGCGAAGCACTACTGGGTCGCTCCGGACGAGGTGGACAAGCTGCTGCGCTCCGGCGAGGGCTGGCTGGAGCACCACCCCGAGCAGCAGCTGATCAGCAACCGCTATCTGGCCCGCCGCTGGTCGCTGACCCGCAGCGCGATGGAGCGGCTGGAGCTGGCGCGGCTCGCGGAGGCGGACGACGCCGAGGTGGAGGAGATCGACAACGCGGTGATCGGTGACGGGGTGGAGGAGGTCCCCGCCGAATTCGCCGAGGGGGAAGGGCAGACGGAGCAGACGGAGCGGCCGGAGCACTCGGGGGAGGGGGAAGGAATGGAGCCGGAGGAGGGGAGTACGCCACGGCCGGTGCCGTTGGCGGTGCGGCGGCGCGAGGCGATCCTCGGCGCCCTGCGGGAGGCCGGGGCGTCCCGGGTGATCGATCTCGGCTGTGGCCAGGGGCAGTTGCTGGGCGAGCTGTTGAGGGACGCGCGGTTCACCGAGATCGTCGGTGTCGATGTGTCGATACGCGCGCTGAACGAGGCGGCGCGGCGGCTGCGCCTGGACCGGATGCCCGAGCGGCAGTCGGCGCGGCTCAAGCTGACGCAGGGCTCCCTCGCGTACACCGACTCCCGGCTCACCGGCTATGACGCGGCGGTGCTCAGCGAGGTGATCGAGCACGTGGACCCGCCCCGGCTGCCCGCCCTGGAGTACGCGGTGTTCGGCGCCGCCCGCCCCACGGCCGTCGTGGTGACCACGCCGAACGTCGAGTACAACGTGCGCTGGGAGACCCTGCCCGCTGGGCAGGTCCGCCACCCGGACCACCGCTTCGAGTGGACGCGCGGGGAGTTCCGCGACTGGGCGCGGGGCGTCGCCGAACGGCACGGGTACGGGGTGGAGTTCCGCCCCGTCGGCCCCGAGGACCCCGAGGTGGGGCCGCCGACGCAGCTCGCGCTCTTCCGGCGGGAGGCCGGGGAGACCGGGGAGACCGGCGCGACGAGCACGACCACGACACCGACCACGACACCGAAGGAGGCCGCCGCATGACCGACGCCATGACCGACGGCATGACGCTCGACAGGCGCAGCCTCGGTGTGCCCGACCTGTCCCTCGTGGTCCTCGTCGGCACCACCGGCTCCGGCAAGTCCACCTTCGCCCGGCGCCACTTCCTGCCCACCCAGATCGTCTCGTCCGACGTCTGCCGGGGCCTGATCTCCGACGACGAGAACGATCAGAGCGCCACCTCGGACGCCTTCGAGCTGCTCCACTACATCGTGGGCAAGCGGCTGGCGGCCGGGCGGCTGACCGTGGTCGACGCGACCAACGTCCAGCCCGAGGCGCGCCGTAGCCTGATCCAGCTGGCGCGCGAGCACGACGTCCTCCCGGTCGCGATCGTCCTCGACATCCCCGAGGGCGAATGCGCGCGGCGCAACGCGGCCCGGCCCGACCGGGCCGGTATGCCCACCCACGTCATTCCGCGCCAGCGCCGCGAGCTGCGCCGCTCCCTGAAGTCCCTGGAGCGCGAGGGGTTCCGCAAGGTGCACATCCTGCGCGGAGCCGAGCAGGTCGAGGCCGCGCAGATCGTCACCGAGCGCCGCTACAACGATCTGCGCCACCTCACCGGTCCGTTCGACATCATCGGCGACATCCACGGCTGCCGCTCCGAGCTGGAGACCCTGCTGGGCAAGCTCGGATACGCCCTGCGCCGCGACGGACAGGGCCGCCCGGCCGACGCGGTCCACCCCGAGGGGCGCACCGCCGTCTTCGTCGGCGACCTCGTCGACCGCGGGCCGGACAGCCCCGGGGTGCTGCGCCTGGTGATGGGCATGGTCGCCTCCGGGGCGGCGCTGTGCGTGCCCGGCAACCACGAGCACAAGCTCGCCCGCTATCTCAAGGGCCGCAAGGTCAAGCTCACCCACGGGCTCGCCGAGACGGTCGAGCAGCTGGACCGCGAGCACACCGCGGACCCGGAGTTCGCCGACCGGGCCAAGGCGTTCATCGAGTCGCTGGTCAGCCACTATGTGCTGGACGGCGGGGCGCTGGTGGTCTGTCACGCCGGGCTGCCCGAGAAGTACCACGGCCGCACGTCGGGCCGGGTGCGTTCGCACGCGCTGTACGGGGAGACGACTGGCGAGACCGATGAGTTCGGCCTGCCGGTGCGCTATCCGTGGGCCGAGGACTACCGGGGCCGCGCCGCGGTCGTCTACGGACACACCCCCACCCCCAAGGCGTCCTGGCTCAACAACACCCTCTGCCTGGACACCGGTTGTGTCTTCGGCGGTCGGATGACCGCGCTGCGCTGGCCGGAGCGCGAGATCGTGGACGTCCCGGCCGAGCAGGTCTGGTACGAGCCGGTCAGGCCGCTGGGCAACGAGGCGCCGGGCGGTACGGATGGCCGTCCGCTCGACCTCGCCGATGTGCGCGGCCGCCGTATCGTCGAGACCCGGCACATGGGCCGGATCGCGGTCAAGGAGGAGAACGCGGCGGCCGCCCTGGAGGTCATGAGCCGCTTCGCCGTCGGCCCGCGGCTGCTCGCCTACCTCCCGCCGACCATGGCGCCCGCCGCCACCTCCGCCGAGGAGGGCTACCTGGAGCACCCGGCGGAGGCGTTCGCCGCCTATCGCGCGGACGGGGTGCGCCAGGTGATCTGCGAGGAGAAGCACATGGGTTCGCGGGCGGTGGCGCTGGTCTGCCGCGACGCGGAGGTGGCGAAGGAGCGCTTCGGGGCGCCCGACGGCGTATCCGGCATGGTCTACACCCGCACCGGGCGGCCGTTCTTCGACGACCCGCGGCTGGCCGAGTCCGTCCTCGGCGGAGTGCGCGGCGGCATCGAGGGCGCCGGGCTGTGGCAGGAGCTGGAGACCGACTGGCTGCTGCTGGACGCCGAGTTGATGCCGTGGTCGCTCAAGGCCGCGGGGCTGCTGCGCAACCAGTACGCGGCGGTGGGCGCGGCCTCGGGCGCCGTCTTCCCCGGGGTGCTCTCGGCGCTGGAGGGCGCGGCGGCGCGCGGCGTCGAGGTGTCCGCGCTCCTCGACAAGCAGCGCGGGCGGGCCGTGGACGCGGCCGCGTTCACCGAGGCGTACCGGCGCTACTGCTGGCCCGTCGACGGGCTGGACGGGATACGGATGGCTCCGTTCCAGATCCTGGCCGCCCAGGGCCGCAGCCTCGCCTCCCTCCCGCACGACCGGCAACTCGCCCTGATCGACCGCATGATCGAGGCGGAGAAGCCCGTGCCGGAGCGCTGCCCGCTGCTCGCCCCCACCCGCCGCCTGATCGTCGACACCGAGGACGACGCGTCGGTGGCCGAGGGCGTCGCGTGGTGGCGGGAGCTGACGGAAGCGGGCGGCGAGGGCATGGTCGTCAAACCGCTCCAGGGCTTCGTCCGCAAGGGCGACGGCCGACTGGTCCAGCCGGGCGTCAAGTGCCGGGGCCGGGAGTATCTGCGGATCGTCTACGGCCCGGAGTACACCCGCCCGGAGAACCTGGACCGACTGCGCCAGCGCCACCTCGGCCACAAGCGCTCGCTCGCCCTGCGGGAGTACGCGCTGGGCCTGGAGGCGCTGGACCGGCTGGCGGACGGTGAGCCGCTGTGGCGGGTGCACGAGGCGGTGTTCGCGGTGCTGGCCCTGGAGTCGGAACCGGTGGACCCACGGCTGTAGCCACGCGGGCGGGTCGGTGGCGGGGCGCGTCGACGGCGGCCCCGCCACGCTTCGGGCCCGGCCCGCGGTGCCGACCGCGCCCGGCCCGGGGCCAGATGGCGGATACTGCCGATTCCCGCGCCCGGCTCCGGGGTCACACGGTCGCCCCCGACTCGTGGCAGAGCGGATCGGCTCTGGGCGTGGCGGGGGTGGTCGTGATCACGGGTGGTGCCGCCCGGCCGGATTCGGGGGCGTTGCGCGGGGGCTGGGCTTCGCTGTGGTGGCCGCCAGGCTTGCCGGGCTCGTGGCGGTGGGGTTCGTGGGGGTGCCGACCCCGGCGGGCGGGGGAGTGCGGGGGTGTTCGAACGGATTCCGCCGCAGGTCCCCCCCCCGGGGGCACCGGTTCCGTCCCGGGCCATTGACGTGCCCGTGCCAGCTGCCTAGCGTGCTCGTCATACCCATCGGTTCTCCGCAACCTGACGAGTGTCCCAGTGAGGCGGGAGGGCGGATGAGTCTTTTCGAGGACGGTCGGCCTTTTCTGTACGCGCTTCCCGCCGACGACCGGCGCGCCCTGCTCGCGCTCGGCAGCCCGCGGACGTACGGCCCCTCCGAGGTCGTGCTGCGCGAGCACGACCGCACCACCTTCGTCGTCGCGATCGTCTCCGGCTGGGCCACCGTCTCCGTGGAGACCGAGCGCGGGGTGCGGCTGATTCTGGCGTTACGGGGTGCGGGTGAGGTGGTGGGGGACCAGGCCGCGGTGGATCACGGTTCGCGCAGCGCCACCGTCACCGCGCTCGGCCGGATGGAGGCGGTCGTGGTCTCCGGCGACCGGTTCCGCGCGTATCTGGCCGCGCGGCCGGTCGCGACGGTGCTGATCATGCGTCAGTTCAGCTCCCGGCTGCGCAGCTCCGACGGTGAACGGCGCTCCCTCGCCTCCGAGAAGGTGCTCCAGCGGCTGGCCGCCCGGCTGGTCGAGATCGCCGAACGCACCGGCCATGCCGGTCCCGGCGGGGCCATCGCCGTCGATCTGCCGCTGCCGCAGCACGACATCGCGGCCGCCGTGGGCTCGACCCGGGAGGCCGTCGCCAAGGCGCTGCGGCTGCTGCGCGACCAGGGCGTCGTACGGACCGCCTCGCGCCGCTTCGAGGTGCGGGACATCGGACTGCTGCGGCTGCTGGCCGAGGGGCGCGCGACCGGGGAGCACATCCCGGCGCGCCCCTGCGAATGAGCGCGGGCGCGCACGCCCCGCGAATTCGCGCGACTGTGTAAACGGCTACAGCCCCCGTCCCGCCCCCGGCCCACCCTGGTGGAGGCGCAGGCGAACGGGACCGTGTGCGACGGGGGTGCACACGGCCCAGCGCCTGGCACCGGAGAAGGGCGGCGGGACGGATCGGGGGAGAGGTCTCGCCGCCCGCTTCGAGGGTCCGTCCCAAGGCGCCACCCCCGAGGACATACGGGGACCATGGCATGAAGGGCGGCGGGCGATGAGCGGACCGGACGGCATCGGCATCCCGGCGGACCCGGGCCCGCGGCGGCTGGACGTCCCGAGGGGCGGCCCGCTGGACGGCGCGGGCGAGGCGGGCGGCGCCCGCACGGCGCGCGAGGCGCGCGCCCATCTGCGCCTCACCGACGGCCCGCCGCGTCCGCCCGGCGGCGACGAACACCGTCCGCTCCCCGAAGGCCCGGTCACCCGCGAGGAGCTGGCGCTGCTGCGCCGCGTCTACCGGCCCGCCCCCGGCTACGCCGCAATGCGGGAGCAACTGCGGCGCACCCACTTCCTCGCCCTGTGCGGCGAACTCGGCACCGGCCGCACCTGGACCGGCCTCGCACTCCTCGCCGAGGCGACGGGCCACGGAGGACCGGCGGACGTGGCCGAGCACGCCGGTCCGCCCCTCTCGGCCGAACTCGCCGGGCTGACCGGCTCGGCAGGACCCACCGCCTCGGCTGGGCCCGCTGGGCTGTCTGGCTCGGCCGCGTCCACCGCCTTGGCTGGGCCCGACGGACCGGCTGACTCGGCCGACCCCGCCGCGCCCGCTCAACCGGCGGGTGGGGGCGTCATTCGGTTGGGGGTTGGGGATCTGCTCGGTCTTGCCTGCGGCGGGCGGCGGGTTGGGCGGGGGTGGGGGTATCTGGTTGAGCTGCCCGCCGACGACGTCCCCGATCGCCTCGGGCCCCTCCTGGACCGGCTGCGGGCCCGCTTCGCCGAGCGCGGGGCGTTCGGTGTCGTGCTGGTCGCGGGGGGTCCGGTCGCCGACCGGTTGCTGAGTGCCCGGCGTCACGCCGTACCGTACGAGCCCCCGGACGCCGCCGAGGTGTTGGACCGGCACTTAGCGGACCTGCTCGCGGAGGAGCCCGCCGAGCTGCTCGTCCTCGCCCGCGCCACCGCCGCCCGGCCCGATGTGGCCGATGCCCTCGGGCTGGACGAGCCGCGTCCCGGGGAGGCCGCCCGGCTCGCCCGGCAGCTCGCCGCGCACGCCGAGGGGCGGCTGTCCGACGAAGGGCTGCTGGAGCGCTGCCGGGCCTTCGCCCCGGACCAGGCCCGCGCGTGGTTCGACGGCGCGGGGCGCCCCGGAACCCTGCCCGCCGCGCTGCCCGCCCTGCGGACGGCGGCGCTGCGGATCGCGCTCGCCGTCTTCAACGGTTCCGCGTACAGCCTCACCGCCGAGGCCGCCGAGCTGCTGACCTGGGAGCTGGCCGTCACGCTCGACCCCCAGTACGCGCCCGGGCGCACGCTGTTCGCCGCCCGCCCCGGGGCCGGGCTTGCCACGGCGCGCGCGGTGTGCGGCGACGGCGTGGAGGACCTGGGCGACGCGTCGGTCCCGGTCCGCGCGGTCCGGTTCCAGGGGCGGCGGCTGGCGGCCGCGGTGCTGTACGAGGCGTGGGACGGCCACCACAACGTCCGCGGCCCGATGGCCCGCTGGCTGCGCGCCCTGTGCGACGACCCGCGCCCCCAGGTGTGGGTGCGCGCAGCCGTCGCCGCGGGCGTGCTCTGCGCCCGCGACTATCTGTACGGCTTCGTCGAACTGCTGCTGCCACTGGCCCGCGCCGACAGCCCGGTGCAGCGGATGGCGGCCGCCACCGCGCTCGCCGAGGCGGCCCGCGACGACGGCGTACGGCCCGCCGTGGACGGCCTGTTGCGCGGCTGGGCCCTCGGCGACGACGCACGCGAGCGCGAGACGGCGGTCCTCGCCCACGGCTACGGCCTCGCCGCGGGCTCCGTCCAGGCGTCCCTGGAGGAGCTGGCCCGGCTGGCGTACGAGGACGACGGCCGGATCACCTCGTACAGCGTGCTGCGGCTGCTGGCCGGGACGGAGCCCGACGCCGTGCTCGGCGTGCTCGTCCACTGGCTGCACGACACCCGGCGGCCGCGCCGGGACCTCGCGCTGCTGACGGTGCTGCGCGCCGTCACCACCCGCACCTCGCATCTGTGGGGGCTGTGCGAGGTGCCGGAGCTGGAGCCGTACGCCGCCTGGCCGCTGGCCACCGCGCTGCTGGCCGCCCGCCCGGGCAGCACACCGCTCCTCGCCGAGCTGCTGCGGGCCGCCCTGACCTGGGCCCGGTCGGCGGCCGCGGCCGAAGACGCGCTGGTCGGCTGGATCCGGCAGGCCGCCCGCGACGACCGCCAACTGGCGGTGTTGTACGGCTTCCTGCCCCGGCTCGCGCACGACGGTGACGAACCGCTCGACGTACGGGCGGCCACCCGGATCCGGGAGGTGCTGGAAGCGCTGTGAGGAGAGGGATGTCGATGGTGAAGGACACGGAGTACACCCAGGACACGGAGTACACGCAAGACACGCAGGACACGCGAGACACGGAACAGGACCACGCGCCGGTGACCGCCGTACGCACCCCGCGCACCCTGCACGAGGCGCTGCGCCACGGCGGCGACGCCCTCCCCGCGGCGCTGCGCGAGGCCGACGACGGGCTGCTGCTGAGCGCGCTCGACGCGGGGCTGCCCGCCGACCGGGCCACCCGCGTCGTCGTCGAACTGGTGCGCCGCGCCCCCGAGCGCGGGCCCCGGCTCGCCGACGCGGTCTGCGAGAAGGTGCTGATCGCCCACCTCTACCTCGATCAGCCGGGCGGCGGCGGCCGTCTGCGGGTGCGCAACGCGCTGATGCTGTACGAGGGCCTGGTGCGCCCGTACGCCGACCGGGGCGCCGTCCCCGAGCTGATGACGTGCGTCCTGCCCGGGCTGTGGGCGGCGGGCGACGGCGCGGGGCGCGAGGTGGTGCGCCGTATCGTCGCCACGCGGCAGGTCACCGGCTTCGGCGAGAAGGGTTGGAAGGCGCTGGTCGGCGGCCTGGCCGAGGAGTGCCGGGAGCATGAGAAGTGCCGGGAGCGAGCGGAGGCCGTCTCCCGCAGAGCCCGTCGCCCCGTCTTCCGTCGCGGCGGAGCGGACGACGGCGGCCGTATCGATCTTCAGCCAGGTCAGCTCTGGGTCTCGGCCCTGCTCGGCTTCCTGGCCGTCGCCCTCGTCCTGATCGTCATCCTGACAGCGGTGTAGCGCCGGGTCCTTGGTCACGACTTGTGTCGCGGGTCATCCGCACCGGGCCCGGAGCGGCGAAGATGGAATCATGGGATTCCATGTGGACTCGGAGGCCGGGCGGCTGCGCCGCGTCATTCTGCACCGTCCCGATCTGGAGCTGAAGCGGCTCACCCCCACCAACCGGGACGCGCTCCTCTTCGACGACGTCCTGTGGGTGCGCCGCGCCCGCCAGGAGCACGACGGATTCGCGGACGTGCTGCGCGACCGGGGCGTCGAGGTGCATCTCTTCGGTGACCTGCTGGCCGAGAGCCTGGCCCTGCCCAAGGCGCGGGACCTGGTGCTGGACCGGGTCTTCGACGAGAAGGAGTACGGCCCGCTGGCCACCGACCGGCTCCGCGAGGCCTTCGACGAGCTGACCGCCCCGGAGCTGACCGAGGCGCTGATCGGCGGAATGACGAAGCGCGAGTATCTGGCGCGGTTCCCGGAGCCGGTCTCCATCCGCTTCCACGCCATGGAGCCCGACGACTTCCTGGTGAACCCGCTCCCCAACCACCTCTTCACCCGGGACGCCTCCGCCTGGGTGTACGACGGGGTGGCCATCAACGCGATGCGCTGGCCCGCCCGCTGGCACGAGACGGTGCACTATGAGGCCGTCTACCGCCATCACCCCCTCTTCGCGGACGAGGACTTCCACGTCTGGTCGGAGGGCCAGGCCGCGTACCCCTCGACGATCGAGGGCGGCGACGTGCTCGTGATCGGCAAGGGCGCGGTGCTGATCGGCATGAGCGAGCGGACCACCCCGCAGGCGGTGGAGATGCTGGCGCACCGGCTCTTCGAGGCCGGTTCCGCCCGGACGATCGTGGCGCTCGACATGCCCAAGGGGCGCGCGTTCATGCACCTCGACACGGTGATGACGATGGTCGACGGGGACACCTTCACCCAGTACGCGGGGCTCGGGATGCTCCGCTCGTACACCATCGAGCCGGGCGCGGGCAGCCGGGAG
The DNA here is from genome assembly GCF_053596435.1 of Streptomyces sp. NPDC001700. Classification (NCBI taxonomy): domain Bacteria; kingdom Bacillati; phylum Actinomycetota; class Actinomycetes; order Kitasatosporales; family Streptomycetaceae; genus Streptomyces; species Streptomyces sp. NPDC001700. The sequence goes on along the minus strand of NZ_JBSFGE010000009.1, from coordinate 236,377 downwards.
CTGAAGGTCACCGACCATCCGCCGGAGCACATGCACCGGGCCATAGCCGCCGCCCTCGGCCTGGACGCCATCCGGGTGCTCACCGCCACCCAGGACGTGCACGCGGCGGAGCGCGAGCAGTGGGACGACGGCTGCAATGTGCTGGCGGTCGAGCCGGGCGTGGTGGTCGCGTACGAGCGGAACGCGACGACCAACACCTTCCTGCGCAAGCGCGGCATCGAGGTCATCGACATCCCGGGCAGCGAGCTGGGCCGTGGCCGGGGCGGGCCGCGCTGTATGAGCTGCCCCGTCGAGCGGGACGCCGTGTAGCGGTAGCGGTAGCGGGAGAGTCGTCACAAAGGGGTTACCACCGGGCTTCCGCATATATACAGTGCCTCGTATATGCTTCCATGGCTTCAAGTCGCAGTGGTGTGCGCTGCGGCTCTCTCCACCCGCTCGACCGCCGCGATCTAGGAGCCCACCCCATGGCGATTGACCTCACCGGCCGCCACTTCCTCAAGGAGCTGGACTTCACAGCGGAGGAGTTCCGGCACCTGGTCGACCTGTCGGCCGAGCTGAAGGCGGCCAAGCGCGCGGGCACGGAGGCGCCTCGGCTCCAGGGCAGGAACATCGCCCTGATCTTCGAGAAGACCTCCACCCGCACCCGTTGCGCCTTCGAGGTCGCCGCCGCCGACCAGGGCGCCTCGACCACGTACCTCGACCCGACCGGCTCGCAGATCGGCCACAAGGAGTCGGTCAAGGACACGGCGCGGGTGCTCGGCCGGATGTACGACGCGATCGAGTACCGCGGGCACGGCCAGGGCGTCGTCGAGGCGCTGGCCACCCACGCCGGAGTGCCGGTCTACAACGGCCTCACCGACGAGTGGCACCCCACCCAGATGCTCGCCGACATCCTCACCATGGCCGAGCACAGCGAGAAACCGCTGGACCGGATCGCCTACGCCTACCTCGGTGACGCCCGGTACAACATGGGTAACTCCTACCTCGTCACCGGCGCCCTGCTGGGCATGGACGTCCGGATCGTCGCGCCCAAGCTGCTGTGGCCGGACAACACCATCGTGGAGCTGGCGCGCCAGATGGCCGCGGCCTCCGGCGCCCGGATCACGCTCACCGAGGACGTCGAGGACGGCGTGCGCGGCGCGGACTACATCGCCACCGACGTCTGGGTGTCCATGGGCGAGCCGAAGGAGGTGTGGGACGAGCGGATAGCGCTGCTGGGGCCGTACGCGGTGACGATGGACGTGCTGCGCGCCACCGGCAACGACGCCGTGAAGTTCCTGCACTGCCTCCCGGCCTTCCACGACCTGGGCACGGACGTGGGCCGGGAGATCTACGAGCGGCACGGGCTGACCGAGCTGGAGGTCACCGAGGAGGTCTTCGAGTCGGAGCACTCGGTCGTCTTCGACGAGGCGGAGAACCGTATGCACACCATCAAGGCGGTGCTGGTCGCGACGCTCGGCGGGGAGTGACGCTCGGCGGGGCGCAGGGCTCAGTCCTCTGCCGCTTCCGCCGGGGGGAGCGTGAACCAGACGGCCTTGCCGTAGGGGGTGGGGCGGTAGCCGGTGTCCGCGCTGAGGGCCCGGATGAGCAGCAGCCCGCGTCCCCGTTCGGCGAGGCTGTCGGGTCTGGTGGGGCTGTCGGAGCTGTCGGAGCTTTCGGGTCTGTCGGGTCTTGTGGGGCCGCCGGGTGGCGTCGGGTCCTGGTCGTGCACCTCGACCTGCCAGCCGCCGGTCGGCACCAGCTCCACCACCAGCTCTATCGGCTCGTCCCCATCCGTGTGCTGCACCGCGTTGGCGACCAGCTCGGCCGTCAGCAGCTCCGCCGTGTCGCCGTTCACGGGCGCGCCGATGTCCGCCAGCGTGTTGCGGATCAGGGCGCGGGCCAGCGGCACCGCGGCCGTCGTATGCGGCAGTGCGAAGCGCCACGTGGCGGCGTGCAGGGGTTCGGGCACGTACGGGTTCCAGACGGTCGGTGAGGAGCGGAAATACCGCAGCCCTTGACGGTATGAAGCGGACGATAGTGCCGGAAGGGACCACGGACCACTCTTGGGAGGACTTTCGCCCTATCGCGCCCTCGTGACGACAGTCACAGGACGGTGATAACTTCGAAGAGCCAGCTGACGTACGGCTGAAGGAGGCCATGGCCCCCATGAGTCCGTTCACCGGTTCCGCGCCCCGCACCAGCAGCGAGGACTGGCGGCATCTGCGCCTCACCCTCGACGAGGGCGTCGCCACCGTCACCCTCGCCCGCCCCGAGAAGCTCAACGCGCTCACCTTCGGCGCCTACGCCGATCTGCGCGATCTCCTGGCCGAGCTGGCCCGCGACGGCTCCGTACGCGCCCTCGTGCTCGGCGGCGAGGGCCGCGGCTTCTGCTCCGGCGGCGACGTCGACGAGATCATCGGCGCCACCCTCGCCATGGACACCCGTCAGCTGCTCGACTTCAACCGGATGACCGGGCAGGTGGTCCGCGCGCTGCGGGAGTGCCCCTTCCCGGTGGTGGCCGCCGTGCACGGCGCCGCCGCGGGCGCGGGTGCCGTCCTCGCCCTCGCCGCCGACTTCCGGGTCGCCGACCCCTCCGCCCGCTTCTCGTTCCTCTTCACCAAGGTCGGGCTCTCCGGCGGCGACATGGGCGCCGCCTATCTGCTGCCCCGCGTGGTGGGGCTCGGCCACGCCACCCGGCTGCTGATGCTCGGCGAACCGGTGCGCGCCCCCGAAGCCGAGCGCATCGGCCTGATCAGCACGCTGGCCGACGAGGGACAGGCGGGGAACGAGGCGGCGGCGCTCGCCCGGCGGCTGGCCGACGGGCCCTCCCTCGCCCTCGCCCAGACCAAGGCGCTGCTCACCGCCGAACTCGACATGCCGCTGTCCGCCGCGATCGAGATGGACGCGTCGACGCAGGCGCTGCTGATGACCGGCGCGGACTACGCCGACTTCCACGCCGCGTTCACCGCCCGCCGCGCCCCGCGCTGGCAGGGCCGATGACCACCCGTGAACCCACCCGGCCCCTCCGCGTCGCCGTCGTCGGCGGCGGCCCCGGCGGCCTCTACGCGGCGGCCCTGCTCGCCCGCCTCGACCCGCGGCGCGAGATCACCGTCTGGGAGCGGGGCGGCCCCGACGAGACGTTCGGCTTCGGCGTCGTCCTCTCCGACGAGACCCTCGGCGGCATCGAACACGCCGACCCGGCCGTCTACGCCGCCCTCCGCGAGGAGTTCGTCCGCTGGGACGACATCGACGTGGCCCACCGAGGCCATGCCCTCACCTCCGGCGGCCACGGCTTCGCCGCCCTCGGCCGCCGCCGTCTGCTGCGCATCCTCCACGAACGCTGCCAGGCCCTCGGCGTACGGCTCCGGTTCCGCACCCCGGCGCCGCCCGCCGAGCAGCTGTCCCGTACGTACGACCTGGTCATCGCGGCCGACGGGGCGGGCAGCGCCACCCGCCAGGCCTTCGCCGACGCGTTCCGCCCCCGCGTCACCACCCACCGCTGCCGCTACATCTGGCTCGCCGCCGACATCGCCTTCGACGCCTTCCGCTTCGAGATCGCCGAGACCGAGCACGGCGTCATGCAGCTGCACGGCTATCCGTATGAGCCGGGCGCCAGCACCGTCATCATCGAGACGCGCGAAGAGGTGTGGCGGCGGGCCGGGCTCGACCAGTGCACCGAGCGCGAGTCCACCGAGCGCTGCGCGAAGCTGTTCACCGACGCCCTCGGCGGCCACCCGCTGCGCGGCAATCACTCCCAGTGGACCGCGTTCCGTACGGTCGTCAACGAGCGCTGGTCACACGGCAATACGGTCCTCATCGGCGACGCCGCGCACACCGCCCACTTCTCCATCGGCTCCGGCACCAAACTCGCCGTCGAGGACGCCCTCGCCCTCGCCGCCTGCCTCGAAGAGCACCCCGTCCTCGCCGACGCGCTCGCCGCGTACGAGGCGGAGCGGCGCCCGGTCGTCGCCTCCACCCAGCGGGCCGCCCGCGCCAGCCTGGAGTGGTTCGAGAGCCTGGAGCTGTATCTGGACCAGCCGCCCCGGCAGTTCGCCTTCAACCTCCTCACCCGCAGCCGCCGCGTCACCCACGACAACCTGCGGCTGCGCGACGCGGAGTTCGTCGAGGCGGTGGAGCGCGAGGCCGCCGTCCCGGCCGCCACTCCGCCCATGTTCACCCCCTTCCGCCTCCGTGGTCTCACCCTCCGCAACCGCGTCGTCGTGTCCCCCATGGACATGTACTCCGCCGCCCAGGACGGCACCCCCGACGACTTCCACCTCGTCCACCTCGGAGGCAGGGCGCTCGGCGGGGCCGGTCTGGTGATGACGGAGATGGTCTGCGTGAGCCCGGAGGGCCGTATCACCCCCGGCTGCACCGGCCTCTACGACGACGCCCACGAGACCGCCTGGCGCCGCGTCACCGACTTCGCGCACGCGCGGTCCCCGGGCGTGGCCGTCGGCGTCCAGCTCGGCCACAGCGGGCGCAAGGGCTCCACCCGGCTCATGTGGGAGGGCATCGACGCGCCCCTCCCGCACGGCAACTGGCCCCTCGTCGCCCCCTCGCCCCTCCCGTACCGCCCCGGCGTCAACCAGACCCCGCGCGCCCTCGACGCCGCCGGGCTCGCCGCCGTCCGCGACCAGTTCGTCCGCGCCGCCGAGCGCGCCGCCCGCGCGGGCTTCGACCTGCTCGAACTCCACTGCGCGCACGGCTACTTGCTCTCCAGCTTCCTCTCCCCGCTCACCAACCACCGCACCGACGCCTACGGCGGCTCTCTCGACGCCCGCCTCCGCTACCCCCTGGAGGTCTTCGACGCCGTCCGCGCCGTCTGGCCCGGCGACCGCCCCATGACGGTCCGTATCTCCGCCACCGACTGGGCCGACGGCGGCACCACGGCGGACGACGCGGTCGCCATCGCCGCCGCCTTCACCGCCCGTGGCGCCGACGCCATCGACGTCTCCACCGGCCAGGTCGTCCCCGACGAGGCCCCCGACTATGGCCGCTCCTACCAGACCCCGTACGCCGACCGCATCCGCAACGAACTCGGCGTCCCCGTCGTCGCGGTCGGCGCCATCTCCTCCTGGGACGACGTCAACTCCCTGATCCTGGCGGGCCGCGCCGACCTCTGCGCCCTCGCCCGCCCGCACCTGTACGACCCCCACTGGACCCTGCACGCCGCCGCCGACCAGAACTACACCGGCCCCGCCGCCCCCTGGCCCCTCCCGTACCAGGCGGGCAGCCGCACACCCCCGACCGGCCGTACGGACGCCCCGAGGCCCCGGCTCGCGCTCTAGAGCGGCCCGAGCAGGGCGGTGGTCAGTCCGCACAGCGCCGTGATCAGATCCCGGCCCAGCGCGCGCCAGGAATCCGCCGCATCGGCGGGGTCGATACGGCCGTTCGCCAGGTCGTACTCCTGCTCCGCGAAGGCGTGCGACGAGAGCTGGCGCACCATGGTGGCGTGCCGGTCGTAGAGGTCCGGGCGGACGCCGTCCCGGCGGATGGCGCCGATCTCGTCCAGGAGGCGGAGGGACGGGGTGTCCAGATGCTCGCGCACGACGTAGTCCCGGAGCGCGGGTTCGACCAGGGCCTGGGCGAAGAAGCGCGCGCACCAGGTGGGGGTGCCCGCCTCGATGTACGTCTCGACGTTCGGCAGGATCAGGCAGCGGTAGTGCGCCTCCACCGACACCGTCTCCTGCCCGCGCAGCGCCTCCACCATGGCGAAGCGGTGCTTCTCGACGAGAGCGGTGCGGCTCGACAGGATCGTCCTGATGAGCCCGTCACGGCTCTCGAAGTGGTACTGCACGGCGGAGTTGTTGCGCTGCCCGGCTGCCTCGCTGATCTGCCTGACCGAGACGTTGGCGAAGCCGTGCTCGGCGTAGAGCCGCTCGGCGGTGCGCATGAGCTTGTCCCGCGCGAGCACCGAGCGTGCGGACGGCGGGGCAGCCGGGCCGGTAAGCGTCATCGTGTCCGCGGGATCATTCCGTCAGGCTGATGGCCCCGGTCGGGCACACCGAGGCGGCCTCGCGGACGGCTTCGTGGAGTTCCGGCGGCGGAGCGCCGTCCAGCACCATCACGATTCCGTCCTCCTCCCGCTGGTCGAAGACCTGGTCGGCCCTGAGCGCGCACATCCCGCTGCCGCAGCAGAGCCCCTCGTCAGCAGTGACCTTCATGCTACCTTCCTCGCCGTTCGTCACCAGGTGATCCACATGTCCTCGAACCCGCCCGCGGCGACCCCCTCGCGGATGCGCAGCGTCTCCGGAGCGTCCCGCAGCCGCAGCTCGGGCAGCCGCCTGACGAACGTTCCCAGCACCACCTGGAGTTCCACCCGGGCGAGCGTCTGGCCGACGCAGAAGTGCGGTCCCGCGCCGAAGGCGAGGTGCTGGGCGTTGTTCTCGCGGCGCGGATCGAACCGGTCGGGCTCGGGGAACTTGCGCTCGTCCCGGTTGGCCGCGTGCAGATTGACGAACAGCGTGCTCCCGGCGTCCACCGGCTCCCCGCCGACCTCCGTGTCCTCGGTGATGAACCGGGGAATGCCCACCCCGCCGTTCGCGTCCATCCGCAGGGCTTCCTCCACCACACCCGGCACCAGCCCGGGGTCGGCGAGCACCGCTTCGTAGCGCTCCCGCTCCGACAGCAGCATCGCCGTCATCTTCAGGATCATGTTCGACGTCGTCTCGTGCCCCGCCAGCAGGAGGCCGACCGCGGTGGAGATCAGCTCGTCGTGGCTGAGCCGCCCGTCCTCGCTGTCGGAGATCTGCGTCAGCTCACTGAGCAGGTCGTCGCCCGGCTCCGCCCGTTTGCGCTCGACCAGCTCCGACGCGTACGCGTGGAAGTCCCGCTGCGCTTCGTCCACTTCGGCCTGGGTGTACCGCGTCAGCGTCAGCAGGACCTCCGACCAGCGCGCGAACCGGTCCTGGTCCTCGCTCGGCGCGCCCAGCAGCGCGCAGATGACCTGGACCGGCAGCGGAAGCGCCAGCGCCGCGCGCAGATCCGCGGGCGACCCCTTGGCCACCAGGTCGTCCACCAGCGCGTCGGCCATCTCCTGCACGCGCGGCCGCCACGCCTCCATCTTCTTCACCGTGAACGCCCGGCTGATCAGCCGCCGCCACCGCCGGTGCCCCGGCCCCTCCTTGTTGTCCACCTGCCCCGGCGAGGGACGGCTGAACATCCCGCCGTCCTCGGTGGTCGACATGCGCGCCGCGCCCTTCCGGTCGAGGTTCCGGCTGAACCGCTGATCGGTCAGCAGCCCCCGCACCTCGTCGTACCCGGTCAGCAGCCCGACCACATCCCCACTCGGCATCCGCACATGCGCCACGGGACACCCGGCCCGCGTCTCGGCCCACTCCCGTGGGGGCTCCAGCACGTTCGGCTGCTCGAAGGGGTAGTCAGGAATGGCTTCGGTCATGGGGGGACTCCTCCGGTGTCGGGGACCTCCAAGCACCGTAAGACGAGCGTCTTATTAAATCAACGGACTTAGCGAATTGCGTCGCTCGTCCCGCGCAGCGCCGCCTCGGCGTACTCCGCGCCCGGGGTGCGCAACCGCTCGTGCAGCGCCGTGAAGACCTCGGCGGCTCGGGCGCCGGGCCAGTCGGGCGGGAGCAGCGACGGGGGCAGGCCGGGGTCGGCGTAGGGGAGGTGGCGCCAGGAGTCGAGGGCCAGGAGGTAGTCGCGGTAGGCGGCTTCGGGGGTGGGGGTGTGGTCGGTCCAGTGGGTGAGGACGGGGGCGTGAGCGGTGAGGAACGCGTGGTGGAGGGCGGCGAGTTCGTCCAGGTCCCACCAGCGGCTCACCGCCTCGGCGGTGGGGGTGAAGCCCGCGTGGTCGCCGCGGAAGAGGTCGACGTAGGAGGCGAGGCCGAGGCGTTCCAGGGTGTGGCGGGTCTCGTCGTAGAGACGGTCCGGGGCGATCCAGACGCCGGGGGCGGCGGTGCCGAAGCCGAGGCGGGAGAGGCGGGAGCGGAGCAAGTGGCGCTTGTTGCGCTCCTGTTCGGGGACGGAGAAGACGGCGAGCAGCCAGCGGTCGGGCCCGGCGGCGGGGCGGGGGTAGATGCGGTGGTCGCCGTCGTCCAGGAGCTGGCGGGCGTCGGCGGACAGGGCGTACCCGGCGGCGCCGGTGGCCGTGCGGTCGGCGACCAGCAGGCCGCGCCGCTTGAGGCGGGAGACGGCGGAGCGCACCGAGGGCGGGTCGACACCGACCGCGCCGAGCAGCCGGATGAGGGCGGCGACGGGCACCGGCTCGGCCGGGCGGCCGGGAGCGCCGCGCCCGTAGGCGCCGTAGTGGGTGACGATGAGGGAGCGCGGGGTGTGCTGGCCGTTCACGGGGTCACTTTAGGGCGGTCAGTGCGGGGCGCCGTCGCGGAGGCGGTAGCGCTGGAGCTTGCCGGTGGCGGTGCGGGGGAGTTCGTCGAGGAAGACGAAGCGGCGCGGGCACTTGTAGGGGGTGAGTTCGGCGGTGGTGTGGGTCTTGAGCGCGCCTATGGTCTCCTCGGTGCGCGGGACCCCCGTACGCAGCACCACATGGGCGACGACGATCGTGCCGCGCTCCGCGTCCGGCGCTCCGGTGACCGCGGCTTCGGCCACGTCGGGGTGGCGCAGCAGGGCGTCCTCGACCTCGGGTCCGGCGATGTTGTACCCGGACGAGATGATCATGTCGTCGGCGCGGGCCACGTAGCGGAAGTAGCCGTCCGGGTCGCGGATATAGGTGTCGCCGGTGAGGTTCCAGCCGTCGCGTACGTAGTCGCGCTGGCGCTCGTCCGACAGGTAGCGGCAGCCGGTCGGGCCGCGCACGGCGAGCAGGCCCGGTTCGCCGTCGGGGACGGGCCGGAGGTCGGCGTCGACCACCCGCGCCTCGTAGCCGGGCACCGGAACGCCCGTCGTCCCCGGGCGGATCGCGTCGTCGGCGGCGGACAGGAAGATGTGGAGCAGCTCGGTGGCGCCGATGCCGTTGATGACGCGCAGCCCGGTGGCCTGGTGCCAGTCGTGCCAGGTGGTGGCGGGCAGGTTCTCCCCGGCGGAGACGCAGCGGCGCAGCGAGGAGACGTCGTACGCGCCGGGTTCGGCCCGCAGCCGGTGCAGCATCGCCCGGTAGGCGGTCGGCGCGGTGAACAGCACGGACACCCGGTGCCGTGCGATGTCGCCGAGCAGCCGCTCCGGTCCGCCGCCGCCCCGGTCGGTCAGCAGCGCCGACGCCCCGGCGCGCAGCGGGAAGACGACGAGACCGCCGAGGCCGAAGGTGAAGCCGAGCGGCGGGCTGCCCGCGAACACGTCGTCGGGGGTGGGCCGCAGCACCTGCGCCGAGAAGGTGTCGGCGATGGCGAGGACGTCGCGGTGGAAGTGCATACAGCCCTTGGGGCGCCCGGTGGTTCCCGAGGTGAAGGCGATGAGGGCGACGTCGTCGGCGGAGGTCGGCACGGCCTCGTACGAGGCGGGCGCGGCGGCCGCGAGCCGCAGCAGGTCGTCGGGCCCGTCGCCGCCGTACGTGACGGTGCGCAGCCCCGGCACCTGAGCCCGGACCAGGTCGTCCGCGCACCGCGCGTCGCACAGCGCGTGCCCGACCCGGGCGATGTCGCAGATGGTGGCCAGTTCGCGGGACCGCTGGGCGGCCAGGACGGTCACCGCGACCGCGCCCGCCTTCATGACGGCGAGCCAGCAGGCGGCCAGCCAGGGGGAGGTGGGGCCGCGCAGCAGCACCCGGTTGCCGGGGACGACGCCGAGCGTGGTGGTGAGGGTGTGCGCGATGCGGTCGACGTGCGCGCGCAGCTGTCCGTACGTCCACACCGCGCCGGAGCCGTCGCGCACGGCGGTCCGCTCCGCGCCGTACCGCTCCACGGTGCGATCCAGTAACTCGGCCCCGCAGTTGAGCCGGTCGGGGCGGCCGGGCCCTGGCAGGTCCAGTAGGAGTCCGGGCCACTGGTCGGCGGGCGGGAGATGGTCGCGGGCGAAGGTGTCGACGTGTGCCGAAGGCCTGAGCTTCATTGAGGATGCGCCCCCCTGCGTGCCCGATCCTGCCTGCCCGATGTGCCTGCCGGATGGCTGTCTGAAGCCGCTTTGTCAGCGTAACGTGATGGTGACGACAGTCAATATCTCGCGATAAGGGTTGTGTTCGAAGGAGGTGCCCGATGCCGTCATTCGCACTCGATCCGGAACAGCGGCGCTGGTGCGCGCGGCTGCGCGCGCTGGCCCGCGACCGGCTGCGCCCCCTCGCCGACGCCGGTACGCCGGGGCGGATCAACCGGCCGTTGACCGAGGCGCTGGGCGAACTCGGCCTGCTGGAGCGGCTGTTCCCGCAGGACGGTCCGGTCCGGGCGCTCGACCTGTGTCTGCTGCGCGAGTCGCTGGCCATGGAGTGCACCGAGGCCGAGACCGCGCTCGCCCTCCAGGGCCTCGGCGCGTACCCCATCGTGCTGTCCGGCGGCGAGAAGCTGTACGAGCGCTGGATGCCCGGCGTCCGGGCGGGCCGCACCGTCACCGCCTTCGCGCTGAGCGAGCCGGACGCCGGGTCGGACGCGGCCGCGCTCAGCCTGCGCGCCGACCGGGACGGGGCCGGGGGCTGGCGGCTGACCGGCGAGAAGTGCTGGATCTCCAACGCGCCCGAGGCCGACGTCACCACCGTCTTCGCCCGCACCACCCCCGGCGCGGGCGCGCGTGGCGTCACCGCCTTCCTGGTCCCCGCCGACCGCCCGGGACTGGGCGGCGAACCCCTGGACATGCTCAGCCCGCACCCCATCGGCCGCCTCGTCTTCGACGGCGTCCCGGTCACGAGCGAGGACGTACTGGGCGTGCCCGACGCGGGCTTCCGCGTCGCCATGCGCACCCTCAACCTGCTGCGGCCGAGCGTGGGCGCGTTCGCCGTCGGCATGGCGCAGGCCGCGCTGGACGCCGCGCTGGCGCACGCCGGAAGCCGCACCGCCTTCGGCGGGCCCCTGAAGGACCTGCAGTCCGTCGCGCACCAGCTCGCCGAGATGGCCACCCGCACCGAGGCCGCCCGGCTGCTGGTGTACGCGGCGGCGGCCGCGTACGACGACGGCGAGCCCGGCATCGCCCGGCGCTCGGCCATGGCCAAGCTGCTGGCCACCGAGACCGCGCAGTACGTCGTGGACGCGGCCGTCCAGATCCACGGCGCCCGCGCGCTGCGCCGTGGACATGTGCTGGAACACCTCTACCGTGAGGTGCGCGCGCCCCGGATCTACGAGGGCGCCACCGAGGTCCAGCGCACGATCATCGCGAAGGAGCTGTACCGATGACCGAACCACTGCACCGGATCAACCCCGCCGAGCTGTCCCCGCCCACCGGATTCAGCCACGCCGTCACCGCGACCGGCGGACGGCTGGTCTTCCTGGCCGGTCAGACCGCGCTGGACGAGGACGGCAAGGTCGTCGGCGACACCCTCCCCGCCCAGTTCCGCCGGGCGCTCGCCAATCTGTTCACCGCGCTGCAGGCGGCGGGCGGCAGCCCCGCCGACCTCGCCCGGCTGACCGTCTACGCCACCGATGTCGCCGAGTACCGCGACCGCGCCCCCGAACTCGGCCGGATCTGGCGCGAGATGGCCGGTCGCGACTATCCGGCGATGGCGGTCATCGGCATCGTCCGGCTGTGGGACGAGGAGGCGCTGGTCGAAGTGGACGGCATCGCGGTGCTGCCGTAGTTCGTGAAGGCGCTCGCAAAGGCGCTTGCTCTGTTATTCCGGAATAACGTAGTCTCCGGTCCATGGCCGACGAGTCTCTGCGCGAGCGGGTCGCCGCACTCGAGGAACGGGTGTCGCGACTGGAGTCCGAAGCGCCGGACACCCCACGGGACGAGGTGTTCTGGGCGCTGGAGGGGCTGCGTCGGCGGATCACGGGACACGGACAGGTGCTGTTCACCGGCGCGGTCGAGCTGCCCACCGGGCAGCGCTACGAATGGCAGCAGGGCGCCACGACCGACGGCCTGCTGGACGCGGACTGGGCCGAACACGCCGCGTCCTACGCCGCGTTGGGCCACCCGGTGCGGCTCACCCTGCTGCGCGCCGTGCTGGGCGGCACCCGCTCCGCGGCCGAGCTGCAGGAGACCGCCGGGCTGAACACGACCGGTCAGCTCTACCACCACCTCAAGCAGCTCACGGCGACCGGCTGGCTCCAGGCCGAGGGGCGCGGCCACTACCAGGTGCCCGCGGGCCGGGTCGTCCCGCTGCTCGTGCTGCTGTCCGCGGTGGTGCCACCAGGCCATCCGACTGACTGACTGACCTGACCTGACTGACCTGACTGACTGACGGGGGAATGACGCGTGAACCGACGTAAATTCATCACCGCGACTGCCGCTGCCACAGGCGCCACGCTGCTGACCGGCACCGCCGCCGCGGCCGACGACACCCTGCCCGCACGGGTGCGGCGCACCCTGGACCAGGCGCTGGCCGCCGGGGCCCCGAGCGCGGTGTGCGGCGTCATCCAGGGCGGACGTACGTACGTGGCGGGCGCGGCCGGAAAGGGGAAGCGGAAGCCGGACGGCCGGACCGTCTTCCAGCTCGGCTCGATCGGCAAGACGCTCACCGCCACCGCCCTCGCCCGCGCCGTCACCGAGGGCGAAACACGCCTCGGCGCCCCGCTCACCCTGCCCGCCCGCTTCCCCATACCCCGCAAGGGCCCCCGCCGGATCACCCTCGCCGACCTGGCGACCCACACCTCCGGCCTGCCCCGGCTGCCACCGAACCTCTCCGACGGCGCGAACCCGTACGACCCGTACGCGCACTACACGCTGGACGACTTGGCCGAGGGCCTGGGCAAGACCACCCTCGCCACCAAACCCGGCACCAAGTACGCCTACTCCAACCTCGGCTTCGGCCTCCTCGGCCAGGCGCTCGCCTTCGACCGCGTGGACGAGATGCTGCGCCACCGGGTGGCCAGGCCGCTGGGCCTGACCGACACCACGACGACCCTGCGGCCGGACATGCTCCTCCGTAAGGCCGTGGGCCACGCCGGGGGCATACCGGTTCCCGACTGGCACGACCACGTGCTCAGCGGGGCGGGCAGCTCCATGTACAGCACGGCCAACGACATGCTGCGCTACCTGGCCGCCCAACTCCGCCCCGAGCGCTCCCCGTTGCGCTCCGCCATCGAACTGACCCAGCGCCCCCACTTCGACACCGGTGAGGGCCTGCGGCTGGGCCTCGCCTGGCACCTCCTCCCACGGCCCGGCGGCCGCACGATGACCCTGCACGACGGCGGCACCGGCGGCTTCACCACCTTCGCGGCGTTCTACCGGGACAGCGGGACGGCCGTAGTGATGATGGTGAACACCTTCAGCCAGGATGCCGACGGCAAGCAGTACCCGATCGGCCCGCTCGCCGGGGAACTGCTCAACGACCTCGACGCCGCCCACTGACCGACTGGACGGGGGCGCCGCGGCGCCCCCGTTCGGCTCGTACGGCGCTCAGATGTCGCGGAAGGTCTCGATCTGCGCGCCGATCGAGTTCAGCCGCTCGGCCAGGTCCTCGTAACCGCGGTTGATCACGTACACGTTGCGCAGTACGGAGGTGCCCGGCGCGGCCATCATGGCCAGGAGGACGACCACGGCGGGGCGGAGGGCGGGCGGGCACATCATCTCGGCGGAGCGCCAGCGGGTGGGGCCCTCGACCAGGACGCGGTGCGGGTCGAGGAGTTTGACGTGGGCGCCGAGGCGGTTCAGCTCCGTCAGATAGATGGCGCGGTTGTCGTAGACCCAGTCGTGGATCAGCGTCGAGCCCTGCGCGGCGGCCGCGATGGCGGCGAAGAAGGGCACGTTGTCGATGTTGACGCCGGGGAACGGCATCGGGTGGATCTTGTCGATGGGAGCCTGGAGCTTGGACGGCCGGACCGTCAGGTCGATCAGCCGGGTACGGCCGTTGTCCGCCGCGTACTCCGGGGTGCGCTCGTGGTCGAGCCCCATCTCCTCAAGGATGGCCAGCTCGATCTCCAGGAACTCGACCGGCACCCGGCGGATCGTCAGCTCCGACTCGGTGACGACGGCGGCGGCGAGCAGGCTCATGGCCTCCACCGGGTCCTCGGAGGGCGCGTAGTCGACGTCGCGGTCGATGTGGGTGACGCCGTGGACGGTGAGCGTCGTGGTGCCCACGCCCTCGACCCTGACGCCCAACTCCTCCAGGAAGAAGCACAGATCCTGGACCATGTAGTTGGAGGAGGCGTTGCGGATGACCGTGACACCGTCGTGGCGGGCGGCCGCGAGCAGGGCGTTCTCGGTGACCGTGTCGCCGCGTTCGGTCAGCACGATGGCGCGGGTCGGGGAGACGGAGCGGTCGACCCGGGCGTGGTACATGCCGTCGGTGGCGGTCACTTCGAGGCCGAACGGGCGCAGCGCGGTCATATGGGGCTGCACGGTGCGGGTGCCGAGGTCGCAGCCGCCCGCGTACGGAATGCGGAAGCGGTCCATCCGGTGCAGGAGGGGGCCGAGGAACATGATGACGCTGCGCGTGCGGCGCGCGGCCTCGGTGTCCATGGAGCCGAGATCCAGCTCGGCGGGCGGCACGATCTCCAGGTCGTTGCCGTCGTTGATCCAGCGGGTGCGGACGCCGATGCTGCCCAGCACTTCGAGGATGCGGTAGACCTCCTCGATCCTGGCGACCCTCCGCAGGGTGGTGCGGCCCGCGTTGAGGAGGGTGGCGCACAGCAGCGCCACGCACGCGTTCTTGCTCGTCTTCACATCGATGGCGCCGGATAGTCGCCGGCCGCCGACCACGCGCAGATGCATCGGGCCCGCGTAGCCGAGGGAGACGATTTCGCTGTCCAGCGCCTCGCCGATACGGGCGATCATCTCAAGGCTGATGTTCTGATTCCCGCGCTCAATGCGGTTGACCGCGCTCTGGCTGGTGCCGAGCGCCTCCGCGAGCTGTGACTGGGTCCAGCCACGGTGCTGTCGGGCGTCACGGATGAGCTTGCCGATGCGGGAGAGGTAGTCGTCAGTCATGAAGAAGAGGCTATCTCAGATATGAGATGTGCATGCGACCGGGGGCGAGAGGAGGTGTGGTGTCTGTCCAGCCGGGTATTGTTCTAGTAGTACGCGAACAATGGAGGTTGTCGTGACCCGAGCCTGGCGGCGCGCGGCCGTCGTCGCTCTGCCCTTTGTGCTGGCCTGGGCCGCTGTGCTGGCCGTCTTCGCCGCGCTGCGCGACCGGCTGCCGGATCGGCTCGCCACGCATTTCGGCCCCGGCGGGCAGGCCGACGGATTCACCGGTCTGGGTGCCTTCCTCCCGGTGGTCACCACCCTTCTGCTGCTCCCCGGCCTCATCGCGGCGGCCCTCGCCCTCCGCTCGCGTACGGCGCTCGGCGCGCAGCGGTGGCTGGTCGCCACGGGGTACGGGACGGCCGCGATGCTCGGCTACGCCCACATCGTGATGCTGGGGGTCAACGCCAGCGCCGCCCGTACCGCCGATGTGGCCTTCCCGCTGTGGCACCTGGCGGTGTCCCTCGCCGTCGCCGGTGCCGTCGGGTGGGTGGGATGGCTGCTGGCGGGCCGGGACGCCGCCCCTGTCGAAGAGCCCGCCGAAGCCGCCGGACCCCGCCTCCCGCTCGCCAAGGGCGAGGCCGCCGTCTGGACACGCAGCGTCGGATCGCCCGTGCTGGCCGTCCTGGGGGCGGGCACCACCCTGCTGGGTGTGGTCCTCGCTGTGGTCACGGACGCGACGGCGGCAGCGGTCCTGATCGCCACCGGGCTGATTTCGGCGGCGCTGTGCCGCTGCCGGGTCACCGTCGACCGCCGCGGCCTCTCCGTCGCGCCATGGTTCGCCCCGCGCCCCCGGCTGCGGATATCGCTGGACCGCGTCAAGGAGGCCACGAGCCGCGACGCCCGCGCCCTCACGCTCGGCGGCTGGGGCTACCGCATCCAGCCGGGCCGCAGCGCCCTGGTGCTGCGCTCGGGCGACGCGCTGTTCCTGCGGCTGGTCACCGGCAAGGAGTTCGTGGTGACGGTGGACGACGCCGCCACCGCGGCCGCCCTGCTCAACACCCTGGTCGAGCGCGGCCGGACCACGACCGGAGCGCGAGGCTGACCATGCTCTTCCGTGTCGACCTCGGCTCCCCGGTCCCGCTGGGGGACCAGATCGCCGCCACCGTCCGTGGCGCGATCGCGGATGGCACCCTCCGCCCCGGCGAGCGCCTCCCCGCCGCCCGCACCCTCGCCGACTCCCTCGGTGTCAACGTCCATACGGTGCTCCGTGGCTACCAGCGCCTCCGCGAGGAAGACCTGATCGACCTCCGCCGTGGCCGCGGCGCCGTGGTCACCGGCGAACAGCCCACCGCCCGCGCCCGGCTCCTGGAGGGCGTCCAGAACCTGGTGGAGGAAGCCCGCGCGCTCGGCCTGTCGGACGAGGAGGTCCTGACCCTGGTCCGCACCCGCCTGGCGGGCGGCTGAGCCGGGTCAGAAGTCCGAGGTGTCCAACTCCAGACCGAACGGCTCGGGGAGCGCGAGGGATGTGCCGAAGGGATGCGGGCCGTCCACCTTGGTGTAGCCGAGGGGGCCGGGTGCGGCGTAGAGCGTGCAGGTGCGCTCCTGCCGGTCGACGAGCAGATACAGCGGAGCGCCGTACTCGGCGTAACGGCGGCGCTTGACGATCCGGTCGGTGTCCCCGTTGGAGTCCGAGGTGATCTCGACGATCAGCAGGGTCTGGTCGGGTACCAGCGCTCCGCCGCCCTTCGCGAGCTCGCGCGGCACGATGGCCAGATCCGGCACGTACCAGTTGCTGCTGCCTGGCAGATCAAGGTTTCCCGAGCCCGCTCTGCAATCGAGCTTGCTCAGCGAAGGGCCGATCTGTTCACGGATCAGATCAGCCGCGTTTTCGTGGTCCCAGCTCGGAGACAACGGTTCGATGACCCCCTCGACGATCTGCACCCGGTCCCCCTGGTGGTGCTGGATCGCATACTTCAGTGCGGTTTCCGGGTCGTCGACCGCATACGAAGCCGAGTACTCATGGGGTTGCACGCTCATCGTTCCTCCACCAGGCGTCGTAATCGCAGCATGACGACTGCGCAAGGTCTATCGCAATCCTCGACGGGGTCAGGCATATCTGCCCGGCAATCACCCGTACCGGTGACCGTCGCCCGTCAGGACCGCCGCCAGGGTGCGGGCCGGGCCGTCTACGGCGGGGCCGTGGAGGAGTTCGGTGCGGTGGATCAGGCGGGGTGCGGTGAGGGGGATCGGGGCGATGCCGGGGGCGTTCTCGGCGGCGGCGTGGGGGAGCAGGGCCAGGCCGTGGCCCGCCGCGGTCAGGGCGAGGAGGGCGCGGACGTCGGTGCCCTCGTACGTCAGCGAGGCGCGGAAGCCGCCGGTGCCGCTCGCGGCGCGCAGCGGGCCGAGCGGCATCGCGGCGTCCGGGGCGTCCAGCCAGCGGGCGTCGGCGAGGTCGGCCAGCCGCAGGCCGAGGCGGCGGGCCAGCGGGTGGCCGAGCGGCAGGGCCACGACCAGCGGCGTCTCCGCGACCGCGGCCGTGGTCAGCGCCCCGGCGTCGGGGAGCGGCAAGGGATCGCCCGGGGCCGCCGGGCCGTCCAGCAGGCCCAGGTCCAGCGCACCGGTCGCGACGGCCGCCGGGACCTCCCGGCGGCCGAGGATCCGTACGGCGGCGCCCGCGTCGGGGCAGGAGCGGCGCGTCTCGTCCAGGGCCGCCGCGACGGCGGGCGTCATGGCCAGCGGCGAGGCGCCGAGGGCGAGCCGGGCGGCGGCGGGCCCGGCCAGCCGCTCGACATCCGCGCGGGCCGCGTCCAGCCGCCGCAGCAGCGGACCCGCGTGCTCCAGCAGCCGCGCCCCGGCCGTGGTGAGCGTCACGGGCCGCCGGGTCAGCAGCGGGGTGCGCAGATCGGCTTCGAGGGTCGCGATCTGCCGGTCGACGGCCGACCGCGTGGACCCGAGCCGGTGGGCGGCGTCGGAGAAGGAGCCGCAGTGGGCCACGGAGACGAAGGTGCGGAGCAGACGCGGGTCCATGGGGAAGAGTATCGCGGCTCGGCAGGTGCGTTCAGGCGCGTTCAGCGGCCTCCGGGCATCTCGGCGGGCATCGGCGAGCACGGTCCGCCACCCCTTCGAGTGCGGCCCGCACAACGGCATGACGCGACCCCGGTGGCAGGGCTGAGCTGACCACCGCGAGGGCCATGTATTAGAGTTATCTCGACATCGAGATATCTGTCGACGGGCGCACCGTCGCGCCCGCATCGGTAAGGGTTGCCTAACTTAGCCCTACCTTAGCGGATCGGCGCGGGCATGTCGCGGCAGCATTGCGGTGGTACGCGCGTAATTCATGCATGAAGGAGACTGTCGTGTCGGCGAACAGCTTCGATGCCCGCAGCACACTGCAGGTGGGCGACGAGTCGTACGAGATCTTCAGGCTGGACAAGGTGGAGGGGGCCGCCCGCCTCCCCTACAGCCTGAAGGTCCTGCTGGAGAACCTGCTCCGCACGGAGGACGGCGCGAACATCACCGCCGACCACATCCGAGCGCTCGGCGGCTGGGACTCCCAGGCCCAGCCCAGCCAGGAGATCCAGTTCACGCCGGCCCGCGTGATCATGCAGGACTTCACCGGTGTGCCCTGCGTCGTCGACCTCGCCACCATGCGCGAGGCCGTCAAGGAGCTGGGCGGCGACCCGGCGAAGATCAACCCGCTGGCCCCGGCCGAGCTGGTCATCGACCACTCCGTGATCGCCGACAAGTTCGGCACCCACGACGCCTTCAGCCAGAACGTGGAGCTGGAGTACGGGCGCAACAGGGAGCGCTACCAGTTCCTGCGCTGGGGCCAGACCGCGTTCGACGAGTTCAAGGTCGTACCGCCCGGCACCGGCATCGTCCACCAGGTGAACATCGAGCACCTGGCCCGCACGGTCATGGTCCGAGGCGGTCAGGCCTACCCGGACACCCTCGTCGGCACCGACTCGCACACCACCATGGTCAACGGCCTCGGCGTGCTCGGCTGGGGCGTCGGCGGTATCGAGGCCGAGGCCGCGATGCTCGGCCAGCCGGTCTCGATGCTCATCCCGCGCGTCGTCGGCTTCAAGCTGACCGGTGAGCTGAAGCCCGGCACCACCGCCACCGACCTCGTGCTGACCATCACCGAGATGCTGCGCAAGCACGGTGTCGTCGGCAAGTTCGTCGAGTTCTACGGCGAGGGTGTGGCGGCCACGAGCCTCGCCAACCGCGCCACCATCGGCAACATGTCGCCGGAGTTCGGCTCCACCGCCGCGATCTTCCCGATCGACGACGAGACCCTGAACTACCTCAAGCTCACCGGCCGCTCCGAGCAGCAGGTCGCGCTCGTCGAGGCGTACGCCAAGGAGCAGGGCCTGTGGCTCGACCCGGCCGCCGAGCCCGACTTCTCCGAGAAGCTGGAGCTGGACCTGTCGACGGTCGTCCCGTCGATCGCCGGTCCCAAGCGTCCCCAGGACCGCATCGTGCTCGCCGAGGCGGCGCAGCAGTTCGCCCAGGACGTCCGTAACTACGTCCCGGACGCGGAGGAGGACGAGGCGGGCAAGGAGTCCTTCCCGGCCTCCGACGCCCCGGCCGTCTCCAACGGCGTGCCCACCAAGCCCACCCTGGTGACCGCCCCCGACGGGTCCACGTACGAGATCGACCACGGCGCCGTGACCGTCGCCGCGATCACCTCGTGCACCAACACCTCCAACCCGTACGTCATGGTCGCCGCCGCCCTGGTGGCCAAGAAGGCGGTCGAGAAGGGCCTGACCCGCAAGCCGTGGGTCAAGACCACCCTGGCCCCGGGCTCGAAGGTCGTCACCGACTACTTCGACAAGGCGGGCCTGACCCCCTACCTCGACAAGGTCGGCTTCAACCTCGTCGGCTACGGCTGCACCACCTGCATCGGCAACTCCGGCCCGCTGCCGGACGAGGTCTCCAAGGCCGTCAACGAGGCCGACCTCGCCGTCACCTCGGTGCTCTCCGGCAACCGGAACTTCGAGGGCCGGATCAACCCCGACGTCAAGATGAACTACCTGGCGTCCCCGCCGCTGGTCGTCGCGTACGCCATCGCCGGTTCGATGAAGGTCAACATCACCACGGACGCCCTGGGCACCGACCAGGACGGCAACCCGGTCTTCCTCGAGGACATCTGGCCGACCGAGGCCGAGGTCAACGACGTCGTGGCCAACGCCATCGGCGAGGACATGTTCAACAAGTCCTACCAGGACGTCTTCGCCGGTGACGCCCAGTGGCAGGCGCTGCCGATCCCGACCGGCAACACCTTCGAGTGGGACACCGAGTCCACCTACGTGCGCAAGCCCCCGTACTTCGAGGGCATGACCATGGAGACGAGCCCGGTCGAGGACGTCACCGGCGCCCGCGTCCTGGCCAAGCTGGGCGACTCGGTCACCACCGACCACATCTCCCCGGCCGGTGCGATCAAGGCCGACACCCCGGCCGGTAAGTACCTCACCGAGCACGGTGTCGAGCGTCGCGACTTCAACTCCTACGGCTCCCGCCGAGGCAACCACGAGGTCATGATCCGCGGCACCTTCGCCAACATCCGGCTGCGCAACCAGATCGCGCCCGGCACCGAGGGCGGCTACACCCGCGACTTCACCCAGGCCGACGGCCCGGTCTCCTTCATCTACGACGCGTCGCAGAACTACCAGGCGGCGGGCACCCCGCTGGTCATCCTGGCGGGCAAGGAGTACGGCTCGGGCTCGTCCCGCGACTGGGCCGCCAAGGGCACCGCGCTGCTCGGCGTCAAGGCCGTCATCGCCGAGTCGTACGAGCGCATCCACCGCTCGAACCTCATCGGCATGGGCGTTCTCCCGCTCCAGTTCCCCGAGGGCGCCTCGGCGCTGTCGCTGGGTCTGACCGGCGAGGAGACCTTCGACATCACCGGCGTCACCGCGCTCAACGACGGCGGCATCCCGGAGACGGTGAAGGTCAAGGCTGGTGAGGTGGAGTTCGACGCCAAGCTGCGCATCGACACCCCCGGCGAGGCGGACTACTACCGCAACGGCGGCATCCTGCAGTACGTGCTGCGCTCGCTGATCAGCGAGTGATCAGCGAGTAAGACGCCTGCGCGTCACGGACGGGCCGTACCCCCGCGCATCGGGGGTGCGGCCCGTCCGCGTATCTCAGAGGAACGCGCCCGAGGGGATGTACGGCGACGGCGGCCGCATCCCGCGCAGGCACACATAGCCCGCGTTGGACAGCTCCAGACCCGCCTCCAGACCGACGTCCACCGCCCACTCCTGCTCGGCCGTCAGGTTCTCCACCGACGCCTCCGTGCCTGCCGGGAGGCTGAGCAGGGCGGCGGTCAGCAGGCGGCCCGCCAGACGGCGGGAGGTCGCGGCGAGCAGTTCGACATCCCCGTCCGCGCCGACGTAGCAGTAGCCGCTCCCGGCCAGGTCGTCGACGACCAGCAGCCGCGAGTGCCGCAGCATCTCCTCATGGTCGGGGCCGTGGGCCCCGCCGCGGGTGCGGCGGTCGACGGAGTCCATCAGGTCCCGGTGCCGTTCCGTGCCCTCGTGGACGGCGCCGTCGAGCGGCGGCAGCCGGGACTTCAGCTCCTTGTCGACGGTGCCGCGCAGCCGCATCGACGGATGCAGGGTGAAGCCCGCCCGCCGGTAGATGGCCGCCGCGCGCGGATCCCGGGACCCGCAGATGATCCCGCGCAGACAGGCCCGCCCGTACAGCAGCGCCGCCGCCATCAGCTCCCGGCCGATCCCGCGCCGCTGGGCCCGGGGCAGTACGGCGAACAGCGCGAGCCCCCAGGTGCCTTCGCGGCGCGTGGACAGCACCGTGCCGACCGGCATCCCGGCCTCGTCCACGGCGAGCCAGCAGCCGCCCGGATCGGTCCGCGCGAGATGGCGGTTGCGGCTGTCGATGCGGGCGAGCTGGTCGGGCGGCCAGTCGGCCGCCGGTTCGCCCCGCAGGGCGCGAGCGGTGTCGAAGGCGGCCGAGGCCACGGTCCTCACTGCCTCGGCGTCCGCCCCGGTGTCACGTAGCTGGCGGAGGATCATGTGGACCATCATGGCGCGAAATCTGCTGCTGGCTAAGACTCCGGGCGCGCGCCGCCGGAGCGGGCAGAGTCCCTGTCATGAGACTTCTGATGCTGGGCGGCACGGAATTCGTAGGGCGTGCGGTCATCGAGGAGGCCCTGGTACGCGGCTGGCAGGTCACGGCGTTCAACCGAGGCCGCCGGGGGACACCGCCGGAGGTCACCGCGCTGCGCGGCGACCGCACCGCGCCCGGTGGGCTCGCCGCTCTCGAAGACGGCGAGTGGGACGTCGTCGTGGACACCTGGTCCGGCGCCCCTTCGGTCGTCCGCGAAGCGGCCCGCCTCCTCGCCGGGCGAGTACGTACGTACGTCTACGTCTCCAGCCGCTCCGTCTACGCCTACCCGGCCCCGGCCGGACAGGCCGAGGACGGCCCGGTGGTGGAGGCGTCCCCCGACTCCGTCGACGTCGACTACGCGCAGGCCAAACGCGGCGGCGAACTGGCCGCGCTCTCCGTCTTCGGCGACCACGCGCTGCTGGCGCGGGCCGGGCTGATCCTCGGCCCGTACGAGGACGTCGGCCGCCTGCCCTGGTGGCTGACCCGCATCGCGCGCGGCGGCCCGGTCCTCGCGCCGGGCCCGCGCGACCTGCCGTTGCAGTACGTCGACGCCCGCGACCTGGCCGTCTGGCTCCTGGACGCCGCCGAGCGCGGCCTCGGCGGCCCGTACAACGTGGTCAGCCCGCAGGGCCACACCACGATGGGCGAACTCCTGGAGACCTGCGTACGTGTCACCGACTCATCCGCCGAACTGCGCTGGACCGACCCGCACCGCATCCTGGCCGCCGACATCGCCCCCTGGACCGACCTCCCGATCTGGCTCCCCCCGGGCGAGCTGTACGACACGCTGCACGCCGCCGACGTCTCGAAGGCGCTCGCGGCGGGCCTGCACTGCCGCCCCATCGCGGAGACGGTGACCGATACATGGACCTGGCTACGGGACTCGGACGGCCCTGCCCCGCAGGGGGTTGGCCTCTCACCGGAGAAGGAGGCGGAGGTACTGGCCGCGCAGCGTCAACGTGAATAGCTACTGCATACGTTCGAGTGATGCGAGGGGCAAATGCCACCGACACTTGCGCTCGCGTCATTAGCGTTCAACGCATGGTCAGTTCCTCACACGAAGCCCTCCACCGGATTTTCCAGGAGGACACGGGGGCCGTCGTCCGAGCGCTCAATCAACTGCTCGGTGTCCCCTTTCCGGAGGCGAGCAGGGCGTTTGTTGTCAGCCCTGATCTCACCGAGATCGCGCCGATCGAAAGACGGGTGGACACCCTTCTCCAGGTCGAGACCAAGGAAGACGGCACGTACTTATTCGCCATCGAGTCGCAGAGCAGGAGGGATCCGAAGAAGCCTGCGGCCTGGGCCTACTACCTCTCGTACATGCATGCGAAGTTCGGTCACCAGCCGGTGCTGATCGTGCTCTGTCCGGATGAGGCTACGGCCCGCTGGGCCGCCCGCCCGATCACACTCGGCATCCCCGACTATCCGTCCCTGACGGTCCGCCCACTCGTTCTCGGTCCCGGCAACGTTCCCGTCATCATGGATGCGAAAGAGGTGGCCCGGGATATCCCGATCGCTACCTTCTCTGCTATGACGCATAGTAGGGATGAAAACGTCGATGGCATGCTGAAGGTGCTGGCGACCACACTCACCAAGACCCTTCCCCTCGAAGAGGCGACTATGTACGCCGAGATCGTCGCAGCGGGCCTCGGCAACACCCCGGCAAGACAGATTTGGAGCGATCTGATGTCCGCACTGCTGAATTTTTTCCGTTCTGACCATGCACAGCGGGCCTTCGCTGTGGTTCGGGCTGAAAAGGGTGCGAAAGATGTTCTGCAGGTGCTCAGCTGTCGGCAGCTTGAGGTCCCCGCCGAGGCCCGTGAGCGCATCCAGTCGTGCACGGATCTGGACCTCCTCGACACCTGGCTGGTACGGGCTGTGACGGCCTCTCGCGTCGAGGAACTGTTCGACTGATGTCCACGCTGCTGAACTTCTTCCGTTCCGAGCACGCCCAGAGGGCCTTCGCCGAGGTTCGGGCGGAAAGGGATGCCCAGAACATCCTGCGAATTCTCCAGGCTCGGGGGCTCGAAGCCACTGCTGAGACGCGTGAGCGCATCGAGTCGTGCAAGGACATGGACGTCCTCGGCATCTGGCTGGATCGGGCCGCGACCGCTTCCCGTGCGGACGAGCTGTTCGCCGACGGTTAGCGCTGGGGCGGGCGGAGGGGGGAGACGTCGATGTACCACTCTCGGCCGAGGAGCAGGCCGAAGAGGGGCGACGGTAGGCGGGTCAGTTTCTGCATGGCGGCGCTCGTGCGGCCCGTGCCGTTGATCTGGGAGCGGTGGGCCGCCAGGGCCGCCTGTTTCTGGCTGGCGTAGCGGCGGACGTCGAGGCGGTGGGTGATGGCCGAGCGGGGGCTGAAGCGGGTGCTCAGCTCGTCGGGGCTGAAGCGGAGGGGGATCCTCAGCCGGTGGGCCAGGTGCACCAGGCGTTCGGCGGTGTCGCGGGGGAGCGTGGCCTCCAGCACCCTCGGGGTCTTGGCCAGTTCGGCGGCGCGGCGGCCGACTTGGTGGACCTTGATGTGGTCGCGGTGGCCGTAACCCCCATGAGGGTCGTAGTGGAGCAGCATCGACGCGTCCTCCTCGCGGAGGATCGTGGCCAGGCGCTCGGCGGCCTCCTCCGTGTCCGCGCGGACGAAGCGCGCACGGTCCGGCGGGTCGGGGTAGAGGATCGGGCCATGGCCGCTGTCGGCGTAGCCGAGGTGGACGACGCGGTCGACACCCAACAAGGCGGCGCTGGTGTGCAGTTCGCGCAGGCGGGGCGACGCGCCGTCCGGCGGCGCGGCGTCGACCAGGCCGTCCGTGGCGACCACGACCACCACCCGGTGCCCCTCGTGCGCGAGCCGGGCCAGCGTGCCGCCGGTCAGCAGCACCTCGTCGTCGGGGTGGGCGTGGAATGCCAGGACGGTAGCCATGCGCCCATCCTGGCACTCCACCGCGTCCCCCGCTCAGCCGAGCAGTTCGACCTCGGCCAGGGTGGCCTTGCCGTCCGGCACCAGGCGGTAGTGCGCGTACGAACCCGGCGTGGAGACGGAGAAGACGCGGGTCTGCTTGTCCCAGGACCATGACTCGTCCGAGCGCCGGTCCAGGGGCTGCCACTTCTCGCCGTCGTCCGAGCCTTCGAGGGTCCAGCCGGTGGGGGCCTTGGAGCGATCGGCGGAGGTGAGGGTGTATTGGACCGCGCGGCCAGCCTCCTTCACCGGCAGGGTCACCGACTCGAATGTTGACTCCGTGCCCGACGTGTCATCGAGGAGCGCCGTGCCACCGCTCGGCACGGTCAGATCGCGGCGCGGCGTCGGCACCTTGTCGTCCTGGGTGATGGAGGACGGCGCGGACTTCGCACCCGTGCCCCACGCCGACGGCTTGGCGCCCATCGCGAACTCCAGCGTGCCGCCCCGGGCGAGGACCGAGTGGGGGAGGGCGGTGGAGTTCCAGGGCTTGCCGTTGACCTTCAGCCCTTGGACGTAGACGTTGGACCGACTGTTGCGCGGCGCCTTGATGACCAGGTCACGGCCGTTCTCCAGGTGCACCGTGGCCTTGGTGAACAGCGGTGAGCCGATCGCGTACTCGGAGCCGCCCATCACCAGCGGGTAGAAGCCCAGCGCGCTGAAGAGGTACCACGCGGACTGCTCGCCGTTGTCCTCGTCGCCGTGGTAGCCCTGACCTATCTCGCTGCCGGTGTAGAGCCGGGACAGCACCTCGCGGACCTTCTCCTGCGCCTTCCAGGGCTGTCCGGCCGCGTCGTACATATACGTGGCGTGGTGGGCGACCTGGTTGCTGTGCCCGTACATGCCCATCCGGACGTCGCGGGCCTCGGTCATCTCATGGATGACGCTGTTGTAGGAACCCTTGAACTCGGCAGAGGCGGTCTCCGGGGTGGAGAAGTAGGTGTCGAGCTTGTCGGCGAGGCCGGAGCGCCCGCCGTACAGATTGGCCAGGCCCCGGCTGTCCTGCGGGGCAGTGAAGGCGTAGCCCCACCCGTTGGTCTCGGTGTAGTCGTAGCCCCAGATCCTCGGGTCGTACTTCTCGGACGGGACGCGCCACTTCCCGGCCGCGTCCCGGCCTTGGAAGAAGCCCGCCTTGTCGTCGAAGAGCGTGACGTAGTTCTGGGCGCGGTGCAGGAAGTAGTCGGATTCTTCCTTGTAGCGCGCCTTCTTGGTCTTGGCGTAGAGCGCCTTGCCCATCTTCGCCAGGCCGAAGTCGTTGAGGTACCCCTCCAGCGCCCAGGACAGGCCCTCATGGGTCTCGGTGCTGGTGTAGCCGAGGAAGGGGGACGTGGACATGCCCTTCCTCCCCACGCCCGACGACGGCGGCACGGCGGTGGCGTTCTTGAGCGCCGCCTCGTACGCGGCCTCGGCGTCGAAGCGGACGCCCTTGAGGTACGCGTCCGCGAAGGCCACGTCCGAGCTGGTGCCGGTCATCAGATCGGCGTAGCCGGGGGAGGACCAGCGGGAGATCCAGCCGCCGTCCTTGTACTGCTGGACGAAGCCGTCGACCATCGTCCCGGCGCGCTTCGGCGTCAGCAGCGAGTAGGCGGGCCAGGTGGTGCGGTAGGTGTCCCAGAAACCGTTGTTGACGTACACCTCGCCGTCGACGATCTTCGCGCCGGTGCGGGTCGGGGTGTTCTCCCCGGCGGCGGGCGAGAAGGCGCTCGCGTACTGGTAGCGCGGCTTCCGAACGGTCCCGGTGTTCTCGTAACCGGAATTGGGATAGAGGTACAGACGGTAGAGGCTGGAGTAGAGCGTGGTGAGCTGGTCGCGGCTCGCCCCCTCGACCTCGATACGGCCCAGGATGTCGTCCCAGGCGCTCTGGGCGCGCCGCTCGACCTGCTCGAACGAGGCCGAGGCGGGGATTTCGCGCTCCAGGTTGGTCTTCGCCTGGTCGACGCCGATGAGCGAGGTGGCGATCCGGAGGGTGACGGTACGGTCCTTGCCGGGCGAGAAGCGGAAGTAGCCCGTGACGTCCTGCCCGCCGCCTCCGGGGAGCTTGCCGCTCGCGCTGACGGGTGCGTCGAAGACGCCGTAGACGAACATCCGGGTGGCGCCGGTGGACAGCCCGCTCTTGACGTCGGAGTAGCCGGTGACGACGCCGTTCTCGGGGTCGAGGGTGAGCCCGCCGTTGTTGTTGACGTTGTCGAAGATGACGCTGGCGTCCTCACCCGGATAGGTGAACCGCATGACCGCCGCGTGGTCGGTGGGCGCGATGTCGGCCTTGAGGCCGTTCTCGAACGTCACGCCGTACTGGTGCGGCCTGGCCGTCTCCTCGCTGTGCCGGAAGGGCAGCGCGCGGGCGGTGCGGGAGGCGTCCGGGGCGCCGGACGCGACGGACGGCATCACCTGGAACGTCTGCCGGTCGCCCATCCACGGGCTCGGCTCATGGCTCGCGCCGAACGCCTGGATGGTGGGCAGGTTGTCGGCGTTGTTGGCGCGGGCGTACTCGTAGAGCCAGCTGGTGGAGCCCGCGTTGGTCACCGGCGTCCAGAAGTTGAAGCCACCGGGGACGGCGGTCGCGGGGAAGTTGTTGCCGCGCGAGAAGCTGCCGCTGGAGTGGGTGCCACGGGTGGTCACCGCGTAGTCGGAGAGGTGCTTCAGGGGCTTCTCGGGCGCCCGGGGGGCGAGGGAGATGTCGTCCACCCAGCCGCGGAACGTCGCCGGGCCCTTGGGGGAGTCGTACGCGACGAGGATCCGGTCGACGGTCTTGCCCGCCGCGACGGTCCCGATCCGGGACTCCTTGTGGTTCCACTGGTTGACGTACAGCGTCTTGGAGGCCGCCTGCCCCTGGGGGCTCATCCGGGCTCCGTGCTGGTCCACCGCGCGGGGCAGTTCACTCAGGTAGGTGCCGTCGGTGAAGGCGAGGTCGACGGAGACATGGGTGGCGGGATAGCTCAGATCCGTCTCGCCCATCGACGGGAAGATCCGGTACGAGAGCAGGCTGTCGCGGGTGACGGCCGTGTTCACGTCGAAGACCTTGTTGTACGAGTACGCCCGGCCGTCCGGCTTGTGGGTGCCCGCGTAGCGCAGCGCGCGGACGCCGGTGAAGCCCGCGTTCCCCTTGGCGGTGGGGGAGCCGGACGGGCCCCGGTCGACCAGGCTGCGCATATCGGCGGGGGCGGGCGGGGTGGTGTCGCCATTGGCGAACTGGATCTCGGCGAGCTGGGTGGCGTCCGCCCCCTTGTTACGGGTGATCTCCAGCCGTAAGTGGCGGTACGCGGCGGCGGCCTCGGCGGAGAACTCGCGGGTCTGGTGGCGCTTCTCGAAGACCTGGTCCTTACGGGTGTCCAGCGTCGTCCAGTCGGAACCGTCGGCCGAGCCCTTCAGCGTCCAGTCGGCCGGGTCGCGCTCCGGGGCGTCGTTGGCGGAAGTGAGGGCGTACCGGACGACATCGACGGGCTCGGACAGGTCGAATTCGAGCCAGGCGGTCTCATCGAACGCGAGCCACTTGCTGGTGGTCTCACCGTCGATCAGGTTCTCCTTGGTCTCACCCGCGTCGGCGTACTCGCCGCTGGCCCGGACCTCGGTGACCTTGTCGGTCACGTTCCCGGGGATGCCGGAGCTGTAGCCGCCGTCGACCCCGTCGGCCTTCTTCTCGCCGTCCGGGGTGGTCTCGACGGTGTTGCGCCAGTCGGGCTGCGGATCGTCCGCTTCGAAGGACGAGGCGAACTCCCCGGCGGCGCGGTCCCCGGCGGCGCGGCTCTCGGCGGTACGGTCCGCCGCCGCGCCCGGCCCGCGCGGAACGGCGGTCGCCGCGCCCTGGGCGGTCACCGCCAGCAGAACGGCCGCCACCAGGGCGGCCGCTCGACCGGACGTATGCCTGCGTCTGAGCCGTCTCTGTCGCATACTCAGCCTCTCAACGAGTCTGACAACGTTGTCGATGGGGTGGGGCAAGGATAAGTAGGGCTTCGAGGGGCGGGTGGTGTCAAGGTTGCGGAAGTTCGTAACCCCTGCGGGTGAGCACTCCATGCGAGTGATCTTGGAGTGGCGACCGCGCGACGCGGGCCGCACCCGCGCCGCGATGCGGCCCGCGCCCATGACGGGCGGTCAATAATCCATCAGCTGGGAGAACCGGACTTGGTGGCCATCGACAGACGGCACTTCTTCGCCTTCTTGGAGGAGTCCGCTTGGAGGGCGGAGACCTTGACGGTCTTCTCGGAGTTCCCCGCCACCGAGGCGTCGGACTCCGAGCCCGTGGTCACGACCTCGCCGGTGCTGTCCACGAACCCGACGAGGAGGAAGTAAGAGGCGGTGGAGGAACTGGAGTTGCTGATCGTCACGTTGGCGTACGGCTTGCCGTCCGCGCTCCAGCCGCACGTGCCCATCTTGGCGTCCGCCGATATCAGCCCGGAGCCGCCCGTGGGCCCGTCCGAGGGGGTGTCGGTGGGGTCCTCGGTCGGCTCCTCCGTGGGCTCCTCGGTCGGTTCCACCGGGAGCCGGGCCATGCCCTTGCCGATCGCGGCGGCGCCCTTGGTGTCCCCGGCCGGTGAACCGCCCCGGTCCGTGCCGCAGCCCGCGGCGAGCGTGAGTGTCGCGGCCACGACAACAGTGGTGGCGAGAGGAAGCTGCTTCCGGGACACGAGGACCGCCCTTCGAGGGTCGCGCGCACGGCTGAGTGCCGTACGGGCTGGGCCCCCCACGGTATGTCGGACAGGTCTCAACTCGGGAAAGATGCCCACCCGATGACCATTCGATCTTGCCCTCTCGATGCCCAGTGGACTATACCTTTCGCCTTGGGGGTGCCTTTCGGGTCAGGCCGGATCAGCGAGCGGCGTCTGGCGCGGTGGCTCGCAACTCGCGTGAGGAGAGCGCAGCGGCGCTGCGTGCGACGAGCGCGGGGCCGCGAGGTGCCGTGCCAGGCGTCGGGAGCCCGGCATGATCCGGAAGGCACTCCCAAGGGGGGAGGCCGTGCCGCGGCCGTGTCGAGCTGGCCTCGACGGTTCTGAGCCCTCCCGGCGCACACCCAGCACCACCCCGCTTCACGCTTCAACTGACCCGCGGTGTCGGGCCCCTCGCCCGGAGGCGAGCATGTACGGGAAACCGTTACACCGCCTGAGTCCTGACGAAGGCGAGGACTTGAGCATGGGATCCACCCCAGATTTCGGACGGCGTGACCTGATCAAGCGGTCGGCGGCCCTCGGACTGATCACCGTGCCCGCGATGGGCGTGCTCTCCGCCTGTGCCAGCGGCGGTGACGACAGCGAGAAGAAGGTCGACAAGGGCAAGAAGAGCGCTAAGAACCCGCTCGCCGTCAACGAGAGCGCCGCCCTCGACGTCATGATCTTCGACGGCGGCTTCGGGCAGCAGTACGCCAAGGACGCCGAGGCCGAGTACGCCGCGGCCTTCCCGAAGGTCAAGGGCAAGGTCAAGCACTCGGCGACCCAGAAGATCCAGACGGTCCTTCAGCCGCGCTTCAACGGCGGCACCCCGCCGGACCTCGTGGACAACAACGGCGCCGAGCAGATGGACATGGGCACCCTGGTCGGCAAGAACCAGCTCACCGACCTCACCCCGCTGCTCGACGCACCCTCCGTCGACGACCCGGACAAGACCGTGCGCGAGACGCTGCGCCCCGGTGTCGCGGAGATGGGCCAGTTCGACGGCAAGCCGGTGTACGTCCTCTACTACGCGTACACCGTCTACGGCGTCTGGTACTCCAAGACCAATCTGGCCAAGCTCGACGCGGAGTACCCGGAGACCTGGGACGACATGCTCAAGGTCTGCGAGAAGGCCAAGAAGAAGGGCGTCGCGGGCTGGACCTACCCGGGCAAGTACCCGTACTACGTGCCGTTCAGCCTCTACCCCTTCATCGGCAAGATCGGTGGCAATGACGTCCTGAACGCCATCGACAACCTGGAGCCGAACGCCTGGAAGGACCCGGCCGTGAAGGCCGCCTTCGAGGCGTACTACGAGCTGTACAAGAAGGGCTACATCCTCAAGGGCACCCCCGGGCTGACCCACATCGAGTCGCAAACCGCCTGGAACGAGGGGAAGGCGCTGTTCATCCCCAACGGCTCCTGGGTGGAGAACGAGGCGTCGAAGACCACGCCGAAGGACTTCCAGATGGCGGTCGGCGCGCCCTCCAGCCTCGACAAGAGCGACAAACTGCCGTTCGGCACCCTCTGGGCCTCCGGCGGTGAGCCCTTCATCGTGCCGAAGTCGGCGAAGAACCCCCAGGGCGGCATGGAGCTGCTGCGGATCATGCTCGGCGAGAAGTCCACCAAGAACTTCATCAAGCAGGTCTCCTCGCTCTCCTCGCTGAATGGCGGCACCGAAGGCCTCACCCTGCCGTCAGGCCTCGCGTCCGCGCAGGAGTCGCTGGAGAAGGCGGGTAAGAACGTCCTCAACCCGCGCATGCAGGACTGGTACGGGACGCTGCAGAAGCAGAAGATCGGCGTGGGCGTGCTGGGCGAGATGATGGCGGGCCGGATGACCCCGGCCGAGGCAATGAAGAAGTGTCAGAAGTTCGCCGACGACACGGCGAAGGACGACGCGGTCAAGAAGTACAAGCACGTCTGACCGAGGCACAGCTGATGGGGTTCGTAGCGTCACCGGCGGCATTATCCGCGAGGGAAGTCCGAGGTCGGTAGAAATGCAGCATGGGAAATACCGGTTCATCGCGGGGTTCCTGGCCCTGCCGCTGATCCTTTACGCGGTCTTCGTGATCTCGCCGTTCGTTCAGGCCATCTATTACTCGTTCACGGACTGGACGGGCCTGAGTTCCGACTTCAAGATGGTCGGATTCAAGAACTACAGCTGGCTGCTGCAGGACGACCTCTTCTGGAAAGCGGTCGGCCATAACGTTCTGCTGCTGCTGGTCGTGCCGCTGGTGACGCTCGGACTCGGACTCTTCTTCGCCTTCATGCTCAACGTCGGCGGCCGTGGCAGGAAGAACGCGGCCGTCACGGGCGTGCGCGGGTCGAGCGTTTACAAGGTGATCTATTTCTTCCCGCAGGTGCTGTCGATCGCGATCGTCGCCCTGCTGTTCCAGTTCACCTACAACCCGCGCAACGGCGCGCTCAACGCCTTCCTCGGCGGGATCGGCCTGGACGCGCTGCAGCAGCAGTGGCTGGCCGATCCGAAGTTCGCGCTGTGGAGCCTCATGGTCGTGATGGTCTGGGCCAATGTCGGCTTCTACGTCGTCCTCTTCTCCGCCGGGATGAGCGCCATCCCGAGGGACTACTACGAGGCCGCGCTGCTCGACGGCGCCAACCGTGTGCACACCTTCTTCCGGATCACCCTGCCGCTGCTGTGGGACACGGTCCAGACCGGCTGGATCTACATGGGCATCATCGCCCTCGACGCGTTCGCCGTCGTGCAGATCATGACGATCGGTCCGGGCGGTCCCGCCGACTCGACCCAGGTCCTGGGCTTCTACGTCTACACCAAGACGTTCAGCGACGGACAGGCCGGACGGGCGACCACGATCGGCGTCGCGATGCTGATCGTCACGCTCATCTTCGCGGTCGCCGTGGGCAGGCTCGGGCGGCGCGAACGGCTGGAGTACTGATGCCGGGGACCGTGACCGCACCAGCGACCGCACCAGCGAACCACCGCTCGACCGCCGACCTGGGGGGACCACAGTGACCTCGCAAGCAGAGCCCTCGGAACTCCCCCGCGTCACCAAGGACGAGCCGCCGCTCGCCGCCCCCGTCGGCAAGCGGCCGCCGCGCTTCACCCCCGAGGGGCGGATCGGCAGCGAGGGCAAGGTCCTCAACGTCTTCTCGCACGGCATGCTGGTGATCTGGGGGCTGCTCGTCACCATGCCGCTGCTGTGGGCGGTGATGAGTTCCCTCAAGACGGACAAGGAGATCTTCACCTCGCCCTGGGGGCTGCCCTCCACGCTGCATTTCGACAACTGGTCACGCGCCTGGAGCAAGTCGAACATCGGCGACTTCTTCTTCAACACCGTTCTGGTGGTGGGCTGTTCGCTGGTCGGCACGATGCTGCTGGGGGCGATGGCGGCGTATGTGCTGGCCCGCTTCGAGTTCCCCGGGAAGCGCGTCGTCTACTTCATGTTCGTCGGCGGGATGAGCTTTCCCGTCATCCTGGCGCTGGTGCCGCTGTTCTTCGTCATGAAGAACATGAGCCTGCTCAACACCTTCCACGGGCTGATTCTGGTCTATATCGGCTATTCGCTGCCGTTCACCGTCTTCTTCCTCACCTCCTTCTTCAAGACCCTGCCCACCTCGGTGGCGGAGGCGGCGCTGATCGACGGGGCGTCCCACACCCGGACGTTCTTCCAGGTCATGCTGCCGATGGCGAAGCCCGGACTGATCAGCGTCGGCATCTTCAATTTCCTCGGCCAGTGGAACCAGTACATGCTGCCCACGGTGCTCAACACGGACGAGGACAAGCGGGTGCTCACCCAGGGGCTGGTACAGCTCGCGGCCAGCCAGCAATACAAGGGAGACTGGTCGGCACTGTTCGCCGGGCTGGTGCTGGCGATGCTTCCGGTTCTCGCGGCCTACATCGTCTTCCAGCGCCAGGTCCAGAGCGGACTGACCGCGGGGGCGCTGAAATAAAGTTCCGCATACTGTCTTTTATGTGAACGAAACGAATGTCATGTCTAGGGCTTGACGTGGCATGAGCGAGGCGGCTCAGCTTAGAGTTCACATGTTGGAGACAAGGCGGGAGTGGATGGGCGTGGAGACTCCGGGATCGCAGTCGTCGCTGCACCGGGCCAACCTCGAACGGGTGGTCCGTGCGGTGCGTATGGCGGGCTCGCTCACCCAGGCGGAGATCGCCCGGTCCACCGGGCTGTCCGCGGCCACCGTCTCCAATATCGTGCGCGAGCTGAAGGACGGCGGAACGGTCGAGGTCACGCCCACTTCGGCGGGTGGCCGCCGGGCGCGCAGCGTCTCGCTCAGCGGGGACGCGGGCATCGTCGTGGGCGTGGATTTCGGCCATACGCACCTCAGGGTCGCGGTCGGCAACCTCGCCCACCAGGTGCTGGCCGAGGAGGCCGAGCCGCTGGATGTGGACGCCTCCTCCGCGCAGGGCCTCGACCGGGCGGAGCAGCTGGTCAGCAGGCTGATCGCGAGCACCGGGCTGAGCCGCGACAAGGTCGTCGGCGTCGGCCTCGGCGTCCCGGCCCCGATAGACGTGGAGACCGGCACGCTCGGCTCGACCGCGATCCTGCCGGGCTGGGCGGGCACCAATCCGCGCGACGACCTGGCCGAGCGGCTCGGGGTGCCGGTGCACGTCGACAACGACGCCAACCTGGGCGCGCTCGGCGAGCTGGTGTGGGGCTCCGGGCGCGGGGTCGCCGACCTCGCGTACATCAAGGTCGCCGACGGCGTCGGCGCGGGGCTGGTGATCAGCGGCCAGATCTACCGGGGCCCGGGCGGTACGGCGGGCGAAATCGGCCACATCACCCTCGACGAGTCGGGTCCGGTGTGCCGCTGCGGCAACCGCGGCTGTCTGGAGACCTTCGCCGCGGCCCGCTACGTGCTGCCGCTGCTGCGTTCCAGCCATGGCGCCGACCTCACCATCGAGCGCATGGTGCAGCTCGCCCGGGACGGCGACCCCGGCTGCCGCCGGGTGATCGCGGACGTCGGCCGGCACATCGGCAGCGGCGTGGCGAACCTGTGCAACCTGATCAACCCCAGCCGCATGGTGCTGGGCGGCCACCTCGCCGAGGCGGGGGAGCTGGTGCTGAGCCCGATCCGTGAGTCGGTCGCGCGGTACGCCATCCCGAGCGCCGCCCGTCAGCTGGCCGTGATGCCCGGGGCGCTCGGCGGCCGGGCCGAGGTGCTGGGCGCCCTCGCGCTGGTGCTGAGCGAGATGGGCGACTCGACGCTGCTGGAGGGCGCGCTGTCGGCGGGCACCCCGGCGCTCGCCTGACCCCGCCGCCGAGCCCCGCTGCTGAACCCCTCCGCCGACCCCTGTCGCGCGTTCACTCAGATAACGAATGGCACCGTTGCCATCTCGTTAAGGATTTACTTCTTGACGCCATGACGGCGGCCGAGTTGACTTCACGCCACCTCGGCCGCAATGACGCGGCCTCGTCAGGGAGGTCACCCCCGTTATGAACGCAACGATGCGTCGCGTCGCCATTGCCACCGCTGTCGTATCGATGGCCGCCTCGCTCGCCGCCTGTGGTTCGGCGAAGGAAGCGGATAACAAAGGCGAGAAAGAGAAGAAGACCGGAGCGCTGACCATCGGGCTCCTTCTGCCCGAGGACCAGACGGCGAGATACGAGAACTTCGACCGGCCGCTGATCAAGGAAAAGGTCCTGGCCGACTGTTCGGATTGCAAGATCCAGTACGCCAACGCCAAGTCGGATCCGTCGGTACAGCAGCAGCAGGTCGACTCCATGATCACCAAAAAGGTCGACGTCATCATTCTGGACTCGGTGGACTCCAAGTCCATCGGCGGTTCGGTCAAGAAGGCCGCCGAGGCGAATATCCCGGTCGTCGCCTACGACCGGCTGGCCGAGGGGCCGATCTCCGCCTACACCTCCTTCGACAACGAGACGGTCGGCAAGGTCCAGGGCGAGGCACTGCTGAAGGCCCTGGGCGACAAGGCCAAGGGCGGCAAGGGCAAGATCGTCATGCTCAACGGCTGGGAGGCCGACCCCAACGCCGCCATGTTCAAGAAGGGCGCGCTCTCGGTCCTCAAGGGCAAGGTGGAGATCGCCAAGTCGTACGACGTCGACCGCTGGCTGGCCGAGGAGGCCAACAAGTCCATGACGGGCGCCATTTCGTCCGTCGGCAAGAACAACATCGTCGGCGTCTACTCCGCCAACGACAGCATGGCGGGCGGCGCGATCACCGCGCTCAAGAGCGGCGGCGTCAAGCCGCTGCCCCCGGTCACCGGCCAGGACGCCGAACTCGCCGGTGTGCAGCGGGTGGTGAGCGGCGAGCAGTACATGAGCGTCTACAAGTCCTACGTGGAGGAGGCGACCGCGGCCGCGAAGATGGCCATCGCCCTCGGTCGCGGTGAGAAGGCCGCCGGGACCAGCACGGTCGACAGCCCGACCACCAAGGACATCCCGGCCACGCTCATCCCGCCGGTCTCGCTGACCAAGGACAACATCAAGAGCACCGTCATCAAGGACGGTCTGTACACGGTCGGCCAGATCTGCACGCCGAAGCTGAAGGCCGCCTGCGACGCGGCCGGGCTCAAGTAGCCCCTGCCGGACCGGAGCGGGCCGTACGTGACGTTCGCCGGCGGCCCGCCCGCCGACCCCCAACACCCCCAACATCCCTACCCGAGGGG
This sequence comes from Streptomyces sp. NPDC001700, assembly GCF_053596435.1. NCBI lineage: Bacteria > Bacillati > Actinomycetota > Actinomycetes > Kitasatosporales > Streptomycetaceae > Streptomyces > Streptomyces sp. NPDC001700. Next base: position 200,145 of record NZ_JBSFGE010000009.1, on the reverse strand, counting down.
AGAGTTATCTCCCCTCCGTCACACAGCAGGGGCCGCCCCTGCCCGGAACGGAGATGGCCATCGTGCCAAACGAACCCGTGTTGGCGTTGCGCGGGATCTCCAAGCGGTTCGGCGCCGTCCAGGCGCTCACCGACATCGATCTGGAGGTCCGCGCCGGTGAAGTGGTCGCCCTGGTGGGCGACAACGGCGCCGGTAAGTCGACCCTCGTCAAGGCGATCGCCGGAGTCGGCCCCGCCGACGAGGGCGTCCTCGCATGGCAGGGCAAGCCCGTCACGATCGCCCGGCCGCACGACGCCCAGGACCTGGGCATCGCGACGGTGTATCAGGACCTCGCCCTGTGCGACAACATCGACGTCGTCGGCAACCTCTTCCTCGGCCGCGAGATCCTGCGCGCCGGGGTGCTGGACGAGGTCGAGATGGAGCGCCGCGCCCGCGAGCTGCTGAGCACCCTGTCGATCCGTATCCCCAGCGTGCGGATCCCGATCGCCTCGCTCTCTGGCGGCCAGCGGCAGACCGTCGCCATCGCCCGCTCGATGCTGGGCGAGCCGAAGCTCGTCATCCTGGACGAGCCGACCGCCGCCCTCGGCGTCGAGCAGACCGCGCAGGTCCTCGACTTGGTCGAGCGGCTGCGCGAGCGCGGCCTCGCCGTGATCCTCATCAGCCACAACATGGCCGATGTGAAGGCGGTCGCGGACCGGGTCGCGGTGCTGCGGCTGGGCCGTAACAACGGCACGTTCGACGTCCGTACCACCTCTCAAGAAGAGATCATTTCCGCCATCACCGGCGCCACGGACAACGCCGTGACCCGCCGCAAGGCGCGCAGCGGGGAGGCCGCCAAGTGAGCACCCGTCTCGACAAGTCCAGCGGTGGTGAGGGCGGCAACAAGGCCCCGGCCGGACCGGCCGACGCCAGCCCGGTCGCCAAGGACGCCGTCACCGTGGTGGATCCGCGGCTGCTGGTGCGCCAGGAGGGGTTCAAGGGCTACCTCAACGAGTTCGCCCGCAAGATGCGCAGCGGCGATCTCGGCGCGGTCCCGGTGATCGTCGGCATCGCCGTCATCTGGGCGGTCTTCCAGTGGAAGGACAGCGCCTTCCTCTCGCCCAAGAACCTCTCCGACCTGTCGATCCTCATCGGCGGCACCGGCATGATCTCGGTCGGGATCGTCTTCGTGCTGCTGCTCGGCGAGATCGATCTGTCGGTCGGCTCGCTCAGCGGTCTGGCCGCGGCGACCCTCGCGGTGCTCAACATCCGCGAGGGCGTGCCCGAGGGCGTCGCCGTGCTCGCGGCGCTGGCCACCGGCGCGGCGCTGGGCGCGCTGCACGGCTTCTTCTTCGCCAGGGTGGGCGTCCCCGCGTTCGTCGTCACCCTCGCCGGTCTGCTGGCCTGGAACGGGCTGATGCTCCAGGTGCTCGGCACCACCGGCACCCTCGGCATCGACGACGACAGCTTCGTGCGCATGCTCACCGATCACTACTTCAGCCAGCTCATCGCCGCCTACGGCGCGGCGACGGTCGCGGTGGCCGGGTTCTTCCTCGCCCAGTTCCTGGACAGCCGGCGCCGCAAGGCGGTCGGCATACCCTCGCGGCCGCTGAGCGAGATCCTGGTGCGCACCGCCGTGCTCGCGGTGATCGTCTACGCGGCGGCCTGGCGGCTGAACGAGTACATGGGCCTGCCGCTCGCCCTGGTGATCTTCGTGGTGGTGCTGGTCACCCTCGACTTCGTGGTGCGCCGCACCCCGTACGGACGCAAGGTGATCGCGCTGGGCGGCAGCGTCGAGGCGGCCCGCCGCGCGGGCATCAACGTGGTCGCCATACGGATCTCGGTGTTCGCGATGTCCGGGCTCATGGCCGCGTTCGGCGGTCTCATGATCGCGTCCCGGATCGGCTCCGCGAGCCAGCAGGCCGGTACCGGCAACCTGCTCATGGAGGCCATCGCGGCCGCCGTCATCGGCGGCACCAGCCTCTTCGGCGGGCGCGGCTCGGTGTGGTCGGCGATGCTCGGCATGCTGGTCATCGGCTCGATCTCGTCGGGGATGAACCTGCTGGGCGTCGCGAACTCCGTGCAGTACATGATCACCGGCGCGGTGCTGCTGGCCGCCGTGGTCATCGACTCGGTGTCGCGGAGAACACAGCGCTCGGCGGGCCGCGGATAAGAACGGCGGGGATAAGGAACGCTTCGCCTCCGGGGCACGTCTTCCCCGGAGGCGAACCGAGTCGTCGCATAAGGCAGCATTAGACTCTCGGGGGCTACTGGAGACGCTCGACAGCAAGGAGGCACGGGTGCTGCTGACCGGCATCAGGGGACCGCGCGATCTGGACCGGCTCGCCCCGGAGCAGCTGAACCAGCTGGCCGCGGAGATCCGCACCTTTCTCGTCGACGCCGTGTCCAAGACCGGAGGGCATCTCGGGCCCAATCTGGGTGTGGTCGAGCTGACCATCGCCCTGCACCGGGTCTTCGAGTCGCCGAAGGACAAGGTGCTGCTGGACACCGGCCACCAGTCGTACGTCCACAAGCTGCTCACCGGGCGCCAGGACTTCTCGCGGCTCAAGAAGAAGGACGGGCTGTCGGGTTACCCGTCGCGCGCCGAGTCGGAGCACGACGTCATCGAGAACAGCCACGCCTCAGCCGTCCTCGGCTGGGCCGAGGGCATCGCCAAGGCGAACGAGCTGCGGGGCAGGCCGGACCATGTGGTCGCGGTCATCGGCGACGGCGCGCTGACCGGCGGCATGGCCTGGGAGGCGCTGAACAACATCGCCGCCGCGAAGAACCGCCCGCTGGTCATCGTCGTGAACGACAACGAGTGGTCGTACTCGCCGACCATCGGCGGTCTCGCGAACCACCTCGCCACGCTGCGCACCACCGACGGCTACGAGCGATTCCTCGCCCGTGGCAAGGACCTGCTGGAGCGCACCCCGGTCGTCGGCCGCCCGCTGTACGAGACGCTGCACGGCGCGAAGAAGGGGCTGAAGGACTTCATCGCCCCGCAGGGCATGTTCGAGGACCTGGGGCTGAAGTACGTCGGCCCGATCGACGGCCATGACATCGAGGCGCTGGAGTCCGCGTTCCAGCGGGCGAAGCGTTTCGGTGGCCCGGTCATCGTGCACTGCCTCACCGAGAAGGGCCGTGGCTACACCCCGGCCGAGCAGGACGAGACCGACCGTTTCCACGGCATCGGCCCGATCCACCCCGACACCGGGCTGCCGATCTCGGCGGGCGGCGCCGACTGGACCTCCGTCTTCGGCGAGGAGATGGTCAAGCTCGGCGAGGAGCGGGAGGACATCGTCGCGATCACGGCGGCGATGCTGCACCCGGTGGGCCTCACCGAGTTCGCGAAACGGTTCCCGGACCGGGTCTACGACGTGGGCATCGCGGAGCAGCACGGCGCCGTGTCGGCGGCGGGTCTGGCCACCGGCGGTGTGCATCCGGTCTTCGCGGTCTACGCCACGTTCCTGAACCGGGCCTTCGACCAGGTGCTGATGGATGTCGCGCTGCACAAGTGCGGGGTCACCTTCGTCCTGGACCGGGCCGGGATCACCGGCTCGGACGGGCCGTCGCACAACGGCATGTGGGACATGTCTCTCCTCCAGGTCGTCCCCGGGCTGCGGATCGCGGCGCCGCGTGACGCGGGCCAGGTCCGCGCCCAGCTGCGGGAGGCCGTCGAGGTGGACGACGCGCCGACGGTGGTGCGGTACTCGAAGGGCGCGGTCGGCCCGGAGGTCGCCGCCGTCGGGCGGATCGGCGGCATGGACGTGCTGCGCGAGCCCGCGGCGAGCGCCGGGGACGACCCCGATGTGCTGCTCGTCTCGGTCGGCGCGCTGGCCCCGATGTGCCTGGAGATCGCGGACCTCCTGGACAAGCAGGGCATTTCGGCCACGGTGATCGACCCGCGCTGGGTCAAGCCGGTGGACGAGGAGCTTCCCGCGCTCGCCGAGCGCCACCGCGTCGTCGTCACCGTCGAGGACAACAGCCGGGTCGGCGGTGTGGGCTCCGCCATCTCGCAGGCGCTGCGCGACTCCGGCGTCGACATGCCGGTCCGCGACTTCGGCATCCCGCCGCGCTTCCTGGAGCACGCCTCCCGCAAGGAGGTCATGGCCGAGATCGGTCTGACCGCACCGGACATCGCCCGCCAGGTCACCGGCCTGGTGTCGCGGCTCGGCGGCGGCTACGAGGAGTCGTCCGGTACGGAGGGGCGTGGCGTGACGGCCCCCGCCGAGCCGGTGCGCGACTAGCTTCCGGCGGATAGGTTCTGCGTCACAGGGCCCCGGCCCGGACCCCAGCGGTCCGGGCCGGGGCCCTGTCGTGCTCCGACCGGCCCAGCCCGCTCCCGCCTGCCCGCCCCCATCGGGTGAATCGGCGAGGCCGCCGGGTGTGCGTGCGCCGCTCCCGCGCGGTTGGCAGAACCATGACGCGCGGGGGCAGGCGCAGGAGGTGTCACCGGTGAGCGATGAGGAACCAGGCGGCGGCGGAGGCCGGAGCGGTCCCCGGGGCAGGGCCCGGCCGGACTATCTGCGGACGAAGACGATCGAGCAGTCCATCCAGGACACCGAGGAGCCCGAGCACGCCCTCACCCGGTCGCTGTCCGCCCTGGACCTCACGGTCTTCGGCGTCGGCGTCATCATCGGCACCGGCATCTTCGTGCTCACCGGGGCCGTCGCCAAGGAGCAGGCGGGCCCGGCGACCGCGCTGGCCTTCGTGGTGGCGGGCGTGGTGTGCGCGCTCGCCGCGCTGTGCTACGCCGAGTTCGCCTCGACCCTGCCGGTGGCCGGGTCCGCGTACACCTTCTCGTACGCCTCGCTCGGCGAGCTGCCCGCCTGGATCATCGGCTGGGACCTGGTCCTGGAGTTCGCGCTCGGCACCGCCGTGGTCGCGGTCGGCTGGGCCGGGTACGTACGCTCGCTCCTGGACAACGCCGGGTGGCGGCTGCCGGCCGTACTCTCCGGGCCCGATGAGGCGAGCGGCTTCACCTTCGACATCCTCGCCGCCGCCCTGGTGCTGGTGCTGACCGCGATCCTGGTCCTCGGCATGAAGCTGTCCGCGCGCGTCACCTCCGTGGTGGTGGCGGTGAAGGTGACCGTCGTCCTGCTCGTCATCATCGCGGGCTCCTTCTTCATCGACGCGGACAACTACCGTCCGTTCATCCCCGAGGCCGAGGGCACGGTCTCCGCCTCCGGGCTGCGGGCGCCGCTGATCCAGCTGATGGCCGGGTACGAGCCGACGACCTTCGGTGTCGCCGGGATCTTCACCGCCGCCGCCGTGGTCTTCTTCGCGTTCATCGGCTTCGACGTGGTGGCCACCGCGGCGGAGGAGACCAAGCACCCGCAGCACGACATGCCGCGCGGCATCCTCGGCTCGCTCTTCATCTGCACCGCGCTCTACGTCGCGGTGTCCATCGTGGTCACCGGCATGCAGAAGTACACCCGGCTGACGATCGACGCCCCGCTCGCCGACGCCTTCAAGGCGACCGGCCACCCCTTCTACGCGGGCCTCATCAGCTTCGGCGCCGCGGTCGGGCTCACCACCGTGTGCATGATCCTGCTGCTGGGCCAGACCCGGGTCTTCTTCGCGATGAGCCGCGACGGGCTGCTGCCGAGGTTCTTCGCCAAGGTGCATCCGCGGTTCGGCACCCCGTACCGCTCGACGGTCCTGCTGGGCGTCCTGATCGCGGTGGTCGCCGGGTTCACCAGCATCTCGGAACTGGCGGCCCTGGTGAACATCGGCACCCTCTTCGCCTTCGTCGTCGTCGCGCTCGGCGTGGTCGTCCTCCGCCGCTCCCGCCCCGACCTGCCCCGCGCCTTCCGCACGCCGTGGGTGCCGGTGCTGCCCGCCGTGTCCGTGGCGGCGTCGCTGTGGCTGATGCTGAATCTGCCCGCGGAGACCTGGCTGCGGTTCGGGGTGTGGATGGTGCTGGGCGTCGTCATCTACGTCCTGTACGGGCGCGGGCACAGCCGCGTGACCCGGTCGGGCACCCGCCGCTGACGCGTCTTCCTGACGCCGCGTCTAGCCCCGGACGGCGCGCGGGCCCACGACCTCCGCGCCCAGCGCCGTCACCCGCTCCCGCAGCTCCCGGTCGGCCGTGACCACCAGACAGGGCCGCTCCGTCTCGCGCGCGGCCGTCAGCTCCACGATCAGGTCGTCCGCGCTCCCCGGCGCCGCCTCCACCCGTACGCCCTCCACGGGCTCCACGCCGCGCGCCGCGCCCTCCACCACCAGGACGATGTCCAGCGGCGGTTGACGGGCCCAGTCGGGGACGCCCGTGCGCTCCGGGACGCCGCTCACCGCGACCGCGCCGAGCCGGTCGCGCAGCCGCTCGGCGGCCCCGTGCCGGTCGCGCCACCAGCCGTCCGGGACCGAGCCGACCACGTTTGCCGCGTCCACGATGACGAGCCCGCCGAGACTACTCATAGACCAGGCAAAATACTATGGGCGAGGGGGATCAGGTAGATCGACGCGGGAAGGTTGGCGGCGGGCCATGGCGTTGCGGTTGCTCCGCGGCAAGGACGGCAGGCTCACGGCCTACGCACTGGTGGCGGGCGGTGTGGACCGCTGGACCGAAGAACGCCGGGGCGGGCCGGGCTGGACGGGCCCCTGGCGGATCGAGGTCCCCGGGCTGTCCCGGCTGACGGCCGCTCAGGGGGCCGACGGCTACGCGCATCTCGTGGGGCTACGGCGCACGGAGGGCAAGGACGGGCCACAGGTCGACCTCGTCCACGCGACCCAGTTCCAGACCGGCCGCGCGCTCACCGCGTGGCACTCCCTGGGCACCCCGCACCCCAAGGACCGCGCCAAGGCGCAGCGGATCGGCGTACCGGCCGCCGCGGTGGACTCCACGGGCGCGCTCCGCGTCTTCGTCCGCAACGCCGGGGGCGGGGTGAGCGCGCGGCGGCAGGACCCCAAGAAGGGGACGTGGGACCGCTGGACCGACTGGAAGGGTACGGACGTCCTGGACGGGCTGTCGGCGGCCGTGACCGCCGACGGCCGTCTCGAACTGTTCGCACCGTCCTGGAAGGGCGTCGCGCTGCGCTGGCACCAGCCCACGCCCGGCGCCGCCCCGAAGCGCGGCGAGGACATACCCGCCGACGCCCGGCCGGATTCGGCGTCCGCGGTGGAGACCAGCCCCGGCACCGTCACCCACTACTGGCGCGACGTCCGCAGCGGTGAGGTCCTGGCCTGGCGGCCGGACGCCCCGGCCCCCGCGCCGCTGGGCGGGCTGACGGGTGCCGGGCCGGTCGCCGCGCTGCGCGCCCCGGTGGACGGCCACGACTGCACCGTCCTGGCCCACCGCGACGCCGCCAGCGGACGGCTGGCCGTCGCCGCGTATCCGGCGGAGGACGAGGCGGCGGGCGTGTGGTGGACGCCGTCCGGCGACCCCGGCGCGCAGCACCCGGCGCTCGCGCTGGACGGGCAGGGGCTGGTGGTCCTGGCCGCGCTCGGGCCGGACGGCGGTCTGCTGGTGGCGCGTCAGAAGACGGACGAGCGCGGTCTCGCGCTGCGCGCCTGGTCCAGAGTGGGCGGCTAGGCCGCGCCCGGCCCAGCCGCACGGTGTCGACACGGCGCCCAGCGAACCGGCCGGTCCGATGCTCGTCCCGGGCGTGCCCCGGCCGCAGGCAGTGCTTGCCGCCGGGCAGTGGCCGGGCCGCGGTAGGCGACGCGGGCGGGACGCCTGCCCCGAGGCGCGGCGACGACGGTGGGGCGAGCCCCGGAACGCCCCGGGCGCCGGGCGGGCCTTTGCCCACCCGGCGCCCGGGCATGCACTGCGCTACCGCGTTACGCCGGGACGCTCGCGATTCCCGGGGCCAGGAACGGCTTCCCGTTCACCCGCTCCGAGACGCCCTCACGGTCCAGGTACGGCGTCAGACCGCCCAGGTGGAAGGGCCACCCGGCGCCGGTGATCAGGCACAGGTCGATGTCCTGCGCCTCGGCGACGACGTCCTCGTCCAGCATGATGCCGATCTCCTGCGCGACGGCGTCCAGCACCCGGGCGCGCACCTGCTCCTCCGTCAGGACGGTGTCGCCCTGCTGGAGCAGCGCGGCGACCTCGGGGTCCAGCTCCGGCTTGCCGGAGTCGTACACGTAGAAGCCGCGCTTGCCCGCCTCGACCACGCGCTTGAGGTTCTCGGAGACCGTGAAGCGCTCCGGGAAGGCGCCGTGCAGCGTCTCGGAGACATGCAGGCCGATGGCCGGGCCGACCAGCTCCAGCAGCACCAGCGGAGACATCGGCAGCCCGAGCGGCTCGACCGCGCGCTCCGCGACGTCGACCGGGGTGCCCTCGTCGATGACGTTCTGGATCTCGCCCATGAAGCGGGTCAGGATCCGGTTGACGACGAACGCCGGGGCGTCCTTGACCAGGACGGCGGTCTTCTTCAGCTTCTTGGCCACCCCGAACGCCGTGGCCAGCGACGCGTCATCGGTCTGCTCGCCGCGGACGATCTCCAGCAGCGGCAGGATCGCGACCGGGTTGAAGAAGTGGAAGCCGACGACCCGCTCGGGGTGCTGGAGCTTCGACGCCATCTCGCTGATCGACAGCGAGGAGGTGTTGGTGGCGAGGATGGCGTGCTCCGGCACGACCGCCTCGACCTCGGCGAACACCTGCTGCTTGACGCCCATCTCCTCGAAGACGGCCTCGATGACGAAGTCGGCGTCCCCGAAGGCGGCGGCCTTGTCCAGCGAACCGGTCACCGCGGCCTTGAGCCGGTTGGCCTTGTCCTGGTTGATCCGGCCCTTGAGCAGCAGCTTGTCGATCTCGCCGTGGACATAGCCCACGCCCTTGTCGACGCGCTCCTGGTCGATGTCGGTCAGTACGACCGGCACCTCGAGGCGGCGCGCGAACAGCAGCGCCAGCTGCGAGGCCATCAGCCCCGCGCCCACCACGCCGACCTTGGAGACCGGGCGGGCCAGCGACTTGTCCGGGGCTCCGGCCGGCCGCTTGGCGCGCTTCTGCACCAGGTTGAAGGCGTAGATGCCGCTGCGCAGCTCGTCGCCCATGATGAGGTCGGCGAGCGCCTTCTCCTCGGCCTCGTAGCCACGGGCGAGGTCGCCGTTGCGGGCCGCGTCGATGATCTCCAGCGCGCGGTACGCGGCCGGGGCCGCCCCGTGCACCTTGCTGTCGGCGATGGCGCGGCCGCGCACCACGGCCTCGTGCCAGGCGTCGCCGCGGTCGATCTCGGGCCGGGTGATCTCGATCTCGCCCCGCAGGACGGCCGCGGTCCAGATCAGCGACTGCTCCAGGAAGTCCGCGCCCTCGAAGATGGCGTCCGCGATCCCGAGTTCGTAGACCTGCTTGCCGCCCAGCTGCTTGTTCTGGTTCAGCGAGTTCTCGATGATGACCGAGACCGCGCGGTCCGCGCCGATCAGGTTCGGCAGCAGGGTGCAGCCGCCCCAGCCGGGCACCAGGCCGAGGAAGACCTCGGGCAGCGAGAACGCGGGCAGCGCGGCCGAGACGGTGCGGTAGGCGCAGTGCAGACCGACCTCGACACCGCCGCCCATCGCCGCGCCGTTGTAGTACGCGAAGGTGGGCACGGCGAGGGTGGACAGCCGCTTGAAGACGTCGTGGCCGCCCTTGCCGATGGCGAGCGCGTCCTCGTGGCGCTTCAGCAGCTCCACGCCCTTGAGGTCGGCGCCGACGGCGAAGATGAACGGCTTGCCGGTGATGCCGACGCCGGTGATCTCGCCGTCCGCGGCCTCCTTCTCCACCTGGTCGATCGCCGTGTTCAGGTTGGCGAGCGAGGCCGGGCCGAAGGTGGTGGGCTTGGTGTGGTCGAGACCGTTGTCCAGGGTGATGAGGGCGAAGCGGCCCGCGTCCTGGGGGAGGTCGAGGTGACGGACGTGCGCCTGCGTCACGACCTCGTCAGGGAACAGCTCGGCCGCGCCCTTGAGAAGCTCTGAGGTGGTAGTCACTTGTTCCCCTCGAAGTGCGGGTTCTCCCAGATCACGGTGCCGCCCATGCCGAAGCCGATGCACATGGTGGTGATGCCGTAGCGGACTTCCGGCTGCTCCTCGAACTGCCGCGCCAGCTGCGTCATCAGGCGGACGCCGGAGGAGGCGAGCGGGTGGCCGAAGGCGATCGCGCCGCCGTACTGGTTGACGCGCGGGTCGTCGTCCGCGATGCCGTAGTGGTCCAGGAACGACAGGACCTGGACGGCGAAGGCCTCGTTGATCTCGAAGAGGCCGATGTCATCGATCGTCAGACCGGCCTTGGCCAGGGCCTTGACGGTCGCCGGGACCGGGCCGTAGCCCATCACCTCGGGCTCGACGCCCGCGAAGGCGAACGACACCAGGCGCATCCGGACCGGCAGCTCCAGCTCCCGGGCGAAGTCCTCGGAGGCGATCAGGGAGGCGGTGGCGCCGTCGTTGAGCCCCGCGGAGTTGCCCGCGGTGACCCGGCCGTGCGGCCGGAACGGGGTCTTCAGCGTGGCCAGGTTCTCCAGCGTGGTGCCCGGGCGCATCGGCTCGTCGGAGGTCGCGAGCCCCCAGCCGGTCTCCCCGCCCTCGGGGGTGGTACGGCGCACCGAGACCGGTACCAGGTCCTGCTGGATCTTGCCGTTGGCGTACGCCTTGGCGGCCTTCTCCTGGCTGCGCACCGCGAACTCGTCGGCGCGCTGCTTGGTGAGGTGCGGCAGCCGGTCGTGCAGGTTCTCGGCGGTCATGCCCATGAAGAGGGCCGACTCGTCGACCAGCTTCTCGGAGACGAACCGCGGGTTCGGGTCGACGCCCTCGCCCATCGGGTGGCGGCCCATGTGCTCCACGCCGCCCGCGACGACCGCGTCGTACGCGCCGAAGGCGATGGAGCCCGCGGTGGCGGTGACCGCGGTCATCGCACCGGCACACATCCGGTCGATCGAGTAGCCCGGGACGGACTGCGGCAGCCCGGCCAGGATGCCCGCGGTGCGGCCGATGGTCAGGCCCTGGTCCCCGATCTGGGTGGTCGCGGCGACGGCCACCTCGTCGATGCGCTCCGGCGGCAGATCCGGGTTGCGTCGCAGCAGCTCCCGGATGCACTTGACGACCAGATCGTCGGCGCGGGTCTCGTGGTAGATGCCCTTCGGGCCCGCCTTGCCGAACGGGGTACGGACGCCGTCGACGAAGACGACGTCCCTAGCGGTACGAGGCACGTTGGCTCTCCTCCAGGTGCGGGATGGCACTGCTGCGGGCACGCCATCGGCGCGCCTCCACACCCTCATGCTACTTATGAGTAACCACGCTGCCCAGTCTTCGCCGCCGTAGCGTCGAAGGTCACAGGTCAGGGCGGGGAGCCGGACGACAAAGGACCGGCGGCTCAGCCGCCGGTCCACGCGCGTCACATCACGCCGGAGGTCAGGTGGGCTCGGCCTCTAGAGCGCCGGTCAGGACCGCCGACACCTGGTCGATCTGCCAGGGACGGGCGCCATGAGCGGCGAGTACGTCCGCCACCGCGTCCGTCGTCGGCTCCGCCGGGGGCTCCCAGCACAGCCGCCGGACGGTGTCGGGGGCGATCAGGTTCTCCTGCGGCAGATTCAGCTGTTCGGCGAGCGACGTCACCGCCGCGCGGGCCGCCGAGAGCCGGGCCGCCGCCGCGGGGTCCTTGTCGGCCCAGGCGCGCGGCGGGGGCGGCCCTGCCACCGGCTGGCCGGGCTGCGGAAGTTCGGCCTCCGGCAGCTCCCGGGCCCGGTCCACCGCGGCCTGCCACTGCTCCAGCTGGCGGCGGCTCATCCGGTGGCCGAAGCCGCTGAGCGCGGACAGCGCCCGGGCGTTCACCGGCAGTGCCAGCGCGGCCTCCACGATCGCCGCGTCCCCCAGCACCTTGCCGGGCGATACGTCACGGCGCTGGGCGATCCGGTCCCGGGCCGTCCACAGCTCCCGCACCACGGCCATCTGCCGTCGTCGCCGGACCTTGTGCATCCCCGACGTACGTCGCCAGGGATCCTTGCGCGGCGGGGCGGGCGGGGCCGCGGCGATGGCCGCGAACTCCTGGTGCGCCCACTCCAGCTTCCCCTGCCGGGTCAGCTCCTCCTCCAGCGCGTCGCGCAGGTCGACCAGCAGCTCCACATCGAGCGCGGCGTAGTGCAGCCACGGTTCGGGGAGCGGGCGGGTCGACCAGTCGACGGCCGAATGACCCTTCTCCAGCGCGTAGCCGAGGATGTTCTCGACCATGGCGCCGAGCCCCACCCGGGCGAACCCGGCCAGCCGGCCCGCGAGTTCGGTGTCGAAGAGCCGGTCCGGGACCATGCCTATGTCACGCAGACACGGCAGATCCTGGGTCGCGGCGTGCAGCACCCACTCGGCGTCGGCGATGGCGGCGCCCAGACCCGACAGGTCGGGGCAGCCCACGGGGTCGATCAGTGCGGTCCCCGCTCCGGCCCGGCGCAGCTGGACCAGATAGGCCCGCTGTCCGTAGCGGTAGCCGGAGGCGCGCTCGGCGTCGACGGCGACGGGGCCGTGGCCCGCGGCGAAGGCCGCGACGACCTCGTCGAGCGCGTCCGGGCCGGCGATGACGGGCGGAATGCCCTCGCGCGGCTCCAGCAAGGGGACCGGCGCCGGGGGGAGGTCGTCCGGAGGAGCGCCCCCGGTGGTTCGCAGTGTCGTCTCTGCTGCGGTCTCTTGGGCGTCGGTCACCTGTCAAGGGTAGCTGTGTACGGGGGGTACACAGGGCGCCCGTCGACGGAACGTTCCGTCGACGGGCGCGAGGGGGGTGTGGGCGGGGGATCCCCGCCCTGGTCTCAGTGGATGATGCCGGTACGCAGCGCGACCGCGACCATGCCGGCCCGGTCGCCGGTGCCGAGCTTGCGGGCGATCCGGGCGAGGTGGCTCTTGACGGTGAGTGCGGACAGGCCCATCGAGACGCCGATGGCCTTGTTGGACTGGCCCTCCGCAACCAGCCTCAGCACCTCGACCTCGCGTCCCGACAACTCCCGGTAACCGCCCGGGTGACCGGGGGCGCCCGGCGGGCGGCGGTGCATGCGGGCGGCTGCGGCGCCGATGGGGGCGGCGCCCGGGCGGCCCGGAATGCCCAGGTTGGTGCGGGTGCCGGTGACGACGTAGCCCTTGACGCCACCGGCCAGCGCGTTGCGCACGGCGCCGATGTCGTCGGCGGCGGAGAGGGCCAGGCCGTTCGGCCAGCCCGCGGCGCGGGTCTCGGACAGCAGGGTGAGGCCGGAGCCGTCGGGGAGGTGGACGTCGGCGACGCAGATATCGCGCGGGTTGCCGATACGGGGGCGGGCCTCCGCGACGGACGACGCCTCGATGACGTCGCGCACTCCGAGGGCCCACAGGTGACGGGTGACGGTGGAACGAACGCGGGGGTCGGCGACGACGACCATGGCCGTCGGCTTGTTCGGGCGATAGGCGACCAGGCTGGACGGTTGCTCGAGGAGAACAGACACCAGGCCTCCTGGAAAGTGGTGGGACGGGTCACCACTCCTTCGGCACCGATTCGGTCCAGCTTTAGGGAATGATCACGATTTGGTGAGTAACAATTCGGGCAATTCAGACTCGTGATCGATCAGTGCCGATCAGGACGTACTTCTCAGCGCGTTCCGATCAGCGCGTCCCGATCAGCGCGTCCGCTCAGCGCGTCCCGCCGGGGCCCCGGCGCTGGGGGAGGGAGACCACGCCCGCCTCCGTCGTCCCGGCCGGGGGGAGACCGGCGATCTGGCACAGCAGATCGCACCAGGCCGCCAGGTGCGCCCCGGTGTCCGGTACGCCCAGCGGCTCCGCGCCCGCCTCGTCCGCCCGCTCCGCCTCGGGGGGCGGATGGTCCGACGGCGTCCAGGAGGCGCGGATCTCGATCCGGGTCGAGGGTTCCCGCTCCCCGATCCCGCCGAAGTAGTGCGAGCTGGCGCGCGTCACCGTGCCACTGGGCTCCACACAGCAGAGCCCGCGCGCGTCCAGCGCGCCGGTGAGCCACGACCAGCACACCTCGGGCAGCAGGGGATCCGCCGCGATCTCCGGCTCCAGGTCGGCGTGGATCAGCGTGACCAGCCGGAAGGTGCCGCGCCAGGCGTCGTGGCCCGCCGGGTCGTGCAGCAGGATGAGCCGGCCCTCGGCCAGCTCCTCCTCGTCGTCGTCGGCGGTGGCGTCGGTGACCACCGCTTCGAGTGCGTAGGAGAACGGCGCCAGACGGCGCGGTGGTGGGGTCGGGTCTAGCTCCACCTCGGGCCGCACGCGGACCGCGCGCAGACCGGCGACCGCGCGCCGGAAGGCGAGCGGAGCGCCTTCCCCGCCCGCGTCCGGGCCCCCCGCACCGTCAGCACCGTTCGAGAGGTGTCCTTGAACCGCTGCCATGCCCGGAAGACTAGGCGCACTGAGGGCTTCAATCGGGGAGGAACACCCGGGTTGGCGGGTCACTCGTTCGGCCCGTGCGAAGATTTGGTGCATGAGCGCCACAGAGCGGCCCTCGGGCCAGCAGCAGACCGGCCGCCCGGCGGCGAACCCCTGCGCCGATTCGGCCTTCCTCCGGGCCTGTCGGCGCGAACCGGTGCCGCATACCCCGGTGTGGTTCATGCGGCAGGCGGGGCGCTCGCTGCCGGAGTACCGCAAGGTCCGCGAGGGCACCGCCATGCTGGAGTCCTGCATGCGGCCCGACCTGGTCACGGAGATCACGCTGCAGCCGGTGCGCCGTCACCGGGTGGACGCGGCGATCTACTTCAGCGACATCGTGGTGCCGCTCAAGGCGATCGGTCTCGACCTCGACATCAAGCCCGGCGTCGGCCCCGTCGTGGAACAGCCCATCCGCAGCCGCGCGGATCTGGAGCGGCTGCGTCCGCTCGATCCCGATGATGTGAAGTACGTCACCGAGGCCGTCGGATCGCTCGTCGGCGAACTGGGCGCCACGCCCCTCATCGGCTTCGCGGGCGCGCCCTTCACGCTCGCCAGCTATCTGGTCGAGGGCGGCCCGTCGCGCAACCACGAGCACACCAAGGCGCTCATGTACGGCGACCCGGAGCTGTGGGCCGATCTGCTGGACCGGCTCGCGGACATCACCGCCACCTTCCTCAAGGTGCAGATCGAGGCGGGCGCCTCGGCCGTGCAGCTCTTCGACTCCTGGGTCGGCGCCCTGGCCCCGGCCGACTACCGCCGCAGCGTGATGCCCGCCTCCACGAAGGTCTTCGAGGCCGTCGCCGGATACGGCGTGCCGCGCATCCACTTCGGCGTCGGCACCGGTGAACTGCTCGGCCTGCTCGGCGAGGCGGGGGCGGACGTCGTCGGCGTCGACTGGCGGGTGCCGCTGGACGAGGCCGCCCGGCGGGTGGGCCCCGGCAAGGCGCTGCAGGGCAACATCGACCCCGCCGTGCTGTTCGCGCCGCGCGAGGCCGTGGAGGCCAAGGCGGCCGAGGTGCTGGACGCGGCCCAGGGTCTTGAGGGGCACATCTTCAACCTCGGCCACGGGGTGCTGCCCACCACCGACCCGGACGCCCTGACCCGGCTCGTGGAGTACGTCCACACCAACACCGCGCGCTGACCCCCGGGCCGCGGCGGACCGGCTACCGGCCCGCCGCCTCCCGTACGGCGGCGGCCGCCTTGCGCGCCGCCACCTGCACCGGGTCCCACACCGGGGAGAACGGCGGGGCGTACCCCAGGTCCAGCGCCGCGACCTGCTCGACCGTCATCGCGGCGGTGAGCGCGACCGCCGCGATGTCCACGCGCTTGCCGGCGCCCTCCCGGCCGACGATCTGCACACCGAGCAGCCGCCCCGTGCGGCGCTCGGCGAGCATCTTCACCGTCATCGGGCGCGCCTCGGGGTAGTACCCGGCGCGGCTGGTCGACTCGGCGGTGACGGTGTGGAAGCGCAGCCCCACCTCCTCCGCCTGGGCCTCCAGCAGCCCGGTGCGGGCGATCTCCAGATCGCAGACCTTGCTGACCGCGGTGCCGACCACGCCGGGGAACGTGGCGTAGCCGCCCCCGATGTTGGTGCCGATGACCTGGCCCTGTTTGTTGGCGTGGGTGCCCAGCGGGATGTGCCGGGTACGGCCGGACATCAGGTCCAGGACCTCGACGCAGTCGCCGCCCGCCCAGATGTTGGCGTGGCCGCGCACCCGCATGGCCAGGTCGGTGAGCAGCCCGCCCGACGCGCCAAGCGGCAGCCCCGCCGCGCGGGCGAGCCCGGTCTCGGGGGTCACTCCGAGGCCCAGGACGACCAGCTCGGCCGGGTATTCGCTGACCTTGGTGGCCACGCCGCGCACCCGGCCGTCCTCGCCGGTCAGCACCTCGGCGACCTCCGCGCCGGTCACGGTGTCGATGCCGAGCCCGGTCATCGCGTCGCGCACCAGCCGCCCCATGTCGGGGTCGAGCGTGGCCATCGGCTGCTCGCCGCGCTCCAGGACCGTGACGCGGCAGCCGCGGCGGGTCAGCGCCTCGGCCATCTCGACCCCGATGTATCCGGCGCCGACCACGACCGCCCTCTCGACCGTCCGGCTCTCCAGGGTCTCCAGCAGCGCCCGGCCGTCGTCCAGGGTCTGCACCCCGTGCACCCCGGGCGCGTCGATGCCGGGCATGGCGGGGCGGCGCGGCCGGGCGCCGGTGGCGATGACCAGGTCGTCGAAGCCGTGCCAGCGCTCGGCGCCGCCGGACGCGTCCAGCTCCCGGACCCGGACCCGCTGCCCGGCGAGGTCGATCTCGGTGACCTCGCTGCGGATGCGGACGTCGATACCGCGCCCGCGGTGGGCCTCCGGGGTCCGGGCGATGAGGTCGTCGGGCCCGTTCACCAGGCCTCCGGCCCAGTACGGGATGCCGCAGGCCGAGTACGACGTGAAGTGGCCGCGCTCGAACGCGAGGATCTCCAGCTCGCCCCGCTTGCTGAGCCTGCGCGCCTGGGACGCCGCCGACATCCCCGCCGCGTCACCCCCGATGACCACCATCCGCCGTGCTGCCGCCATCGATTCCGCCCCTTCGCCGCCGTATGTCCCGCTCCGTCACGGGTCAGGCTACGGACGGGCGGTGCGCTCGCGGACCAGGACGTACAGAACAGCACTCGTGAGCATCAGCGCGCCGTCGATGTAGACGGCGGCCGTCCAGCTGCCGTAGTGGTCGAAGAGGGTGCCGCTCAGCGCCGGGCTGATCACCGCGCCTATCTCCCCGACCAGGTTGAACAGGCCGAAGGCGGAGCCGCGCTCGGCGGCGTCGACCACATCGTTCAGCAGGGCGTGGGCCATCGGCTGGAGGGCGTTGAAGAACAGGCTGGTGACGAAGAGCAGGACGGACATCACCATCAGGGACGGCTTCTCCTGGGTCTGGAGATAGACCGCGAAGACCAGCACCAGCAGCCCCTGGACCACGGTGAACGCGATCAGCAGCGGCCGCCGCCCCCACCCCCGGTCCTTCGCCAGGTCCGACAGCCGCCCGCCGACCGGGAACCCGAGGATG
Organism: Streptomyces sp. NPDC001700; assembly: GCF_053596435.1. NCBI lineage: Bacteria > Bacillati > Actinomycetota > Actinomycetes > Kitasatosporales > Streptomycetaceae > Streptomyces > Streptomyces sp. NPDC001700. The sequence continues at coordinate 182,811 of NZ_JBSFGE010000009.1, read as the reverse complement.
CCCGCGCCCGCGTTGAACGTCGCCACCAGCGCCGCGTTCTGGAAGGAGCTGTGCGCGGCGTCGGCGACGATCGACACCGACCAGAAGCTGAAGAACCACAGGTTCCACATGACCGCGATGAAGGCGAAGCTGAGCAGCAGCACATTGCGGTTGCGGGAGATGGAGCCGAGCCGTGACCCGCGCCGGGCGACGATCGCCCCGATCAGTACGAAGGCGAGCACGCACTCCAGGACGGCCACGCCCCAGCTCGGCAACCCCGCCCCGTCGGCGATCAGATAGACCGCCATGACGGCCGCGCACAGCACCGCCGAGATGCCCAGCAGCCGCAGGGTGGAGCCGGTGGCCTTGAGCGGGCCGCCGATGCGGCGCAGATAGACCGTGGTGATCCAGCCGAACGCGAGCGTGGCGCCGCCCAGCACCAGGAACGGCATCCGCCAGGCGTCCTCGTCGCCGAACACCCCGGCGCCCCAGTCGATCAGATAGGGCGTGCTGATGGTCGCGACCGTCAGCCCGATCGACAGCCCGGTGATGGCGACGCCCATGCCGAGGCTGGTTTTCTCGGGCGGGGTGCGCTGGGCGATCAGCGCGCGGTCGTTGGAGTAGAAGACGCCCTCGCCAAGACCGGTCAGCACCCGCAGCACGACGAAGGCGATCAGCCCGCTCACCATCCCGCTGGCCAGCGTCGCCACCCCCGCCCACAGCAGCGAGACGGCGAGCATCGTGCGATGGCCGAAGCGGTCCCCGAGATAGCCGCCGGGGAACTGGGTGAGCATGTAGCCCGCGAAGAAGAGGCTGCCGATCAGCCCGCCGAGGGCATGCGGATGGCTGGCGGAGCCCAGCATGCCGTGGTCGTTCTCGATCAGCCAGGTGACCACCGGGCCGGTGATGGTGCGGTCGGCGTAGGAGAAGAGCCAGCCGCCGAGCAGCATGGCCCACAGCGTGTGATACGGCTGCCAGCCGGTGTGTTGCCGGGCGGTCGGCTCCCGCGCGGCGGTGTCCTCGGTGGTCACTTCGGGAGCCCCCCTTGGGCGTTGGGTGTCCAGGCTCGGAGCGCGGTGTGCCCCACGGAATGCGGCGTCCGCAGAATGCGGCGTCCCACAGAATGTGGTGTGCGGGCACCCCCGGCAAGGGGCAGCTCCAGGTCTTCCGTCAGCCGGAAGCCTCGGCAAGGGACTCTTGTCCCCAAGCGGCGGCGAGGGTACGGGAGATGCCGTGGGCGGCGACCCGCACCGCCGGTATCAGCCCCGGCGCCCGCCCCTCCGCGGCCGGGACCACCACCGACAGCGAGGCCACCACCTCCCCGCGCGGCCCCCGCACCGGGGCGGCGACGGACAGCCCGTCCATGGTGATCTGCCGGTCGCTGACCGCGATCCCGGTGCGCCGCACCTCGGCGAGCGTGGCCCGCAGCCGCGCCGGGTCGTGGATGGTCCGCTCGGTGAACCGGCGCATCGGCCGGGCGCACACCCGCTCGCCGAGCCCCGGCGGCCCGTACGCGAGCAGCACCAGGCCGACGCCCGTGGCGTGCAGCGGCCAGCGGCTGCCGACCCGGGTGCGCACATGGACGGCGGAGCGGCCGGAGATCAGCTCGACGTAGACCACTTCCAGGCCGTCGCGCACCGCGAGCTGCACGTTCTCATGGGTGGCCTCGTACAGGTCCTCCATGAACGGCAGCGCCGCCTCGCGCACCCCGACCCCGCGCGGCGACAGCGTCGCCACCTCCCACAGCCGCAGCCCGATGTGGTACGCCCCCGAGGTGTCGCGCTCCAGGGCGCCCCAGCGGGTGAGCGAGGCGACCAGCCGGTGCGCGGTGGCCAGCGGCAGCCCGGCGCGCCGGGCGAGGGCGGTGAGCGACAGCGACCGGTGCGAGGCGTCGAACGCGTCCAGCACGGCCAGCACCCGGCCCGCGACCGACCGCCCGGCGTCCGGACGCGTGGCATCCGGGCGCCCGGCGTCCGGGCGAACGCTGTCCGGGCGGTGGCCGAAGGGGGGGCTCGTCGGGGCCGTCATGACAGCGGAAGGCCGACGTAGTTCTCGGCCAGCTCGGCGGAGGCGGTGCGGGAGGTGGCGATCCGGTCCAGCTGGGCGATCTGCAGCCGGTCCTCGAACGGGCTCTGGTCCGGGCGCCGGTGCAGGGTGTCCGTCATGAAGTACGAGAAGCGCTCGGCCTGCCAGACCCGGGCGAGGCAGGTCTCGGAGTAGCCGTCCAGCAGTTCGGCCGAGCCCGTGGCGTGGTGATGGGCGAGGGCGCGGGCCAGGGTGACCACGTCGCCGACGGCGAGATTGAGCCCCTTGGCCCCGGTCGGCGGCACGATGTGCGCCGCGTCGCCCGCGAGGAAGAGGCGGCCGTGGCGCATCGGCTCCTGCACGAAACTGCGCATCGGCGTCACGGACTTGGCGGTGATCGGGCCCCGCTCCAGCTCCCAGCCGCCGCCGTCGTCGAGCGCGAAGCGGGCGGCCAGCTCGTCCCAGATCCGCTCGTCGGACCAGTCGGCGGGCTCGGTGTCGTTCGGCACCTGGAGGTAGAGCCGGGAGACCTGTGGGGAGCGCATGCTGTGCAGCGCGAAGCCGCGCCGATGGCGGGCGTAGATCAACTCCTCGCAGGACGGGGGCACATCGGCCAGCACCCCGAGCCAGGAGTACGGATAGGCGCGCTCGAAGGTACGGACCCGGTCGGCCGGGACCGCGCCCCGGGCGATGCCGTGGAAGCCGTCGCAGCCCGCCACGAAGTCGCAGCTCAGCGTCGTCTCCCGGCCCTCGTGGCGGAAGCGGATGACCGGGGACTCGGAATCCGGTTTCTCGATCGCCAGGGCCTCGGCCCCGAACAGCAGCGGAGGGCCCCCGGGGTCGGCGAGCTGGAGCCGGACCAGATCCTTGACGATCTCCGTCTGCGCGTAGACCGTCACCGACTTGCCGCCCGTGGCGGCGGGGAAGTCGACGCGGTGGCCACGGCCCTCGAAGCGCAGCTCGATGCCCTCGTGCGGCAGCCCCTCGCGGTCCAGGCGCTCCGCCGCGCCGCACTCCCGCAGCACGTCCACGGTGCCCTGCTCCAGGATTCCGGCCCGCTGCCGCTGCTCGACATAGGCGCGGTCCCGGCTCTCCAGCACCACGCAGTCCACCCCCGCGCGGTGCAGCAGACGGGCGAGCAGCAGCCCGGCGGGCCCCGCGCCGATGATCCCGACCGTCGTGCGCATCGAAAGTCCCTTCGTCCGGATCCGATGAAGCGAGGATCCCCACTTGTTCGCGGAGTGAAACTTCGTTCATAATCGAGCCTGTGATGAGTCTCGGTCCGGTGTCCCCACCTGTCAATGGCCCCGTCGGTCCTCTTGAGCGCGGCCTCGCCGTCCTCTGCGAGCTGACGCGGCTGGCCGCGCACCAGGGCGAGGCCTCGGTCCGGCCCGGTGACCTCGTGCGCGGCACCGGGCTCGCCCGCTCCGTCGTGGACCGTGTCGTGGGCACGCTCGAACAGCTCGGCTATGTGCGGCTCGATGGCCGCGAGGTCAGCCTCGCGGCCCGGCTCATGGAGCTGGGCAACGCGTATCTCGCCGCCAGCGGCCTCCCGGAGGCGCTCGGCCCGTTCGCCGAGCGGCTCGCCGACGGGCTGGATGAGTCGGTCTCGGTCGCCGTGCCGGACGGCGACGGGTCGCGCTTCGTCGTCCAGGCCACCCGCCGCCGCACCATGTCCCTCGCGTTCCGTATCGGCGATCTGCTGCCCGCCGAGCGCTGCGCCCCGGGCGCGCTCTTCGCCGCCGAGTGGGACGAGCGGGCCTGGGCTGCCTGGCGCGCCCGCCGCGCCGCCGACCCCCTCGACGCCGCCTTCCCCGCCGTTCCGCCGCGCCACCGGCCCGCCGCGGACACCGACACCGGCTTCGAGGCGCGCGTCCGGGAGACCGTCCGAACCGGCTGGGCGGCCGACGACCAGCTGATCGAGCCCGGCCTGGTGGCGGTGTCCGTCCCGGTCCGGGACGCCTCGGGCCGTACGGTCTGCGCGGTGAACGTCGTCAGTCACACCAGCCGCCATGACGTGGCCTCGCTGCGGGCCGCCGTGCTGGGTCCGCTGTATGCGGAGATCCCGGCCATGGAGGCGGCGTTGGCGGGCCCGCGCCGCCCGCCGGGGCGCGGGCCCGCCGTGCCGGGCGCCTCCGGCGCGGGGGACGCCGAGGCGGAGCCCGTACCCGCCGCCGAGGACCCCGCGCGGGCCGCCAAGCGGGAGCTGGGCGCCGGGTATCTCCAGTCGCTCGCGCGCGGCCTCACCGTGCTGCGGGCCCTCGGCGCCCCGGGCGAGGGGGAGTACGGCCGCACGCTCACCGCCGTCGCCGAGGCCACCGGGCTGCCCCGGGCCACCGCCCGCCGCTCCCTCCTCACCCTCGTCGAGCTGGGATACGCCGAGTACGCGGCGGCCGACGGCCGGGCCTTCCGCCCGCTGCCACGGGTGCTGGAGCTGGGCTACGCACCGCTGGGCGACCTCTCGTTCACCGAGCTGGCCCAGCCCCATATGCGCGAACTCGTCCGCACCGTCCACGAGTCGGCGTCCCTGGCGGTCCTCGACGGCGACGACATCCGCTACGTGGCGCGCGTCCCGACCGTGCGGATCATGAGCGTCAACATCACCATCGGCACCCGCTTCCCCGCCTACGCGACCTCCATGGGCCGGGTCCTGCTCGCGGGCCTGGCCCCGGAGGAGCGCGCCGCGCGTCTCGCCGGGCTCGACCCGAAGCCGCTGACCGGGCGTACCGTGACCGCCGTGCCCGAGCTGGCCCGCGTCCTGGAGCGGACCGGGAGGGACGGATACGCCCTGGTGGACGAGGAGTTGGAGCAGGGGCTGCGGTCCCTCGCGGTGCCCGTGCGGGGCGCGGACGGCCGGGTGGTGGCCGCGCTCAACATCGCCACCCACGCGGGCCGTGGCAGCGCGGAGTCCACCGTCGAGGAGCTGCTTCCGGCGCTGCGGACCGCCGCCGCCCGCATCGAGGGCGACCTCGCCACGGCCTCGGCCCATCACCCCCTGGGGGCGGGCTCGCCCCCCGGGGGCGGGTGAGAGAGTGGGGGCATGAGCGCAGCGACCTCCCCGGCCCCGGGGCTTACCGGCCATGCCATCGTCATCGGCGGCGGGATCTCGGGCCTCGCGGCCGCCCACCGGCTGCAGTCCGGCGGGGCGCGGGTGACCGTGCTGGAGGCGTCGGGGCGGCTGGGCGGCAAGCTGTGCCCGGGCGAGATCGAGGGCGTGGCCGTGGACCTGGGCGCCGAGTCGATGCTGGCCCGGCGCCCGGAGGCGGTGGAGCTGGCGCGCGCCGTCGGCCTCGGCGAGCGGCTGCAGCCGCCCGCCACCGCGACCGCCGCCCTGTGGACGCGCGGCGCCCTGCGGCCGATGCCCAAGGGCCATGTGATGGGCGTGCCCGGCGACCTGGCGCCGCTCGCCGCGTCCGGGGTGATCTCGGACGAGGGGCTCGCCCGCATCGCCCGCGACGCGGAGCTGCCGCCCACCCCGGTCGGTGAGGACGTGGCGCTCGGCGAGTTCATCGCGGCGCGGCTCGGCCGCGAGGTCGTGGACCGGCTGGTCGAGCCGCTGCTCGGCGGGGTGTACGCGGGCGATGTGTACCGCACCTCGATGCGGGCCGCGGTGCCCACCCTCTTCGAACTGGCCCGCGCGAACCGCCCGCTGGCCGAGGGCGTCCGGGAGCTGACCGAGCGGGCCGCCCAGCGGCAGGGCGGGGCCGGTCCGGTGTTCATGGGCATCGACGGCGGCATCGGGCGGCTGCCGCTCGCGGTGGCCGACGCCGTACGGGCCGGGGGCGGCGAGATCCGCACCGATACGCCGGTGCGGGAGCTGCGCCGGGCCGACGACGGCTGGACGGTCGTCACCGACGACGGGGTGCTGCGGGCCGACGCGGTCGTGCTGGCGGCCCCCGCGCCCGCCGCCGCCCGCCTCCTGGCGGCCGACTCCCCGGCCGCCTCCGCCGAGCTGGCCACCGTCGACTACGCCTCCATGGCGCTGATCACCATGGCCTTCCGCCGCGCAGACGTGGCGTCGCTCGCCGAGGGCAGCGGCTTCCTGGTCCCGCCGGTCGACGGCCACACGATCAAGGCGGCCACGTTCTCCAGCCGTAAATGGGGCTGGCTCCGCGACTCCGCCCCCGATCTCTTCGTGCTGCGTACCTCGATCGGGCGGTTTGAGGACGATGAGCATCTGAAGCGCGACGACGCCGATCTGGTAGGGATGTCGCTCGCCGATCTCGGCGCGGCCACCGGCCTCGGCGCCCGGCCGGTGGCGACCCGGGTGACCCGGTGGGACGGCGGACTGCCCCAGTACCCGGTCGGCCATCTCGACCGCGTCGCCCGGATCCGCGCGGAGGTCGCCAAGCTGCCCGGCCTGCGGGTGTGCGGCGCGGTCTACGACGGCGTCGGCATCCCCGCGTGCATCGCGAGCGCCCGCGCGGCCGCCGATGACTTGATCGGGCCGCTGACGGCGACCCTGGCGCAGGGCGTCGTGGACGGAGAGCGAGAATAGGGACCATGACTGCTGCTGCTCCCGAGACGCCAGAAACCCCCGAGACCGGTGCCGCCGAGACCACCTCGTCTCCCAAGGCCCCCCACGCCGGGAAGAAGGCGAAGGACCTCAACGAGGTCATCCGCTACACCCTGTGGTCGGTCTTCCGGCTGCGCGACGTGCTGCCGGAGGACCGCACCGGCTACGCCGACGAGGTAGAGCAGCTCTTCGCGCAGCTCGCCGCCAAGGACGTCACCGTGCGCGGCACGTACGACGTCTCCGGGCTGCGTGCGGACGCGGACGTCATGATCTGGTGGCACTCGGAGACCTCCGAGGCCCTGCAGGAGGCGTACAACCTCTTCCGCCGCACCCGGCTCGGCCGCGCCCTGGAGCCGGTCTGGTCGAACATGGCGCTGCACCGCCCGGCGGAGTTCAACAAGTCGCACATCCCCGCGTTCCTCGCGGACGAGCGCGCGCGCGACTACGTCAGCGTCTACCCGTTCGTACGGTCCTACGAGTGGTATCTGCTGCCCGACGAGGAGCGCCGCACGATGCTCGCGGACCACGGCAAGATGGCCCGCGGCTTCCCCGATGTGCGCGCCAACACCGTCCCGTCGTTCTCCCTCGGCGACTACGAGTGGATCCTGGCCTTCGAGGCGGACGAGCTGCACCGGATCGTCGACCTGATGCGCCATCTGCGTGGTTCCGAGGCGCGCCGCCATGTGCGCGAGGAAGTGCCGTTCTACACCGGGCGGCGCAAGCCGGTCTCCGAGCTGGTCGCCGGTCTGGCCTGAGGCGCTGGCCTGACCGTCACGGCATCCCCGGCGCCCCGGGTTCTCCCGGGGCACCGGGCAGCGCGGGCTGCTTGCCGGACTCCGGCACCGGGCCCGGCTGCGGTTCCGGTGCCGGGCGCGGCGCGCAGAAGGCTGTCCGCCCTGGCGTCTTCCCGGTCAGCAGATACGTGTCGACCTTGCGGTTGACGCAGGCGTTCGGGCCGCCCCACAGGCCGTGCGTACCGGACTTCCGCTCGGTCACCAGGGAGGCGCTGGGGAGTCTGCGCCACAGCTCCCTGGCGCCCGCGTACGGCGTGGCCGCGTCCCGTTCGGCCGCCAGCAGCAGCACCGGCGGCAGCCCCGGCCGGGCGGTCACGTCCATGGGGGTGTCGTGCCCCAGCGGCCAGTAGGCGCAGGGCAGGTTCATCGCCACGTTGTCCCAGGTCTCGAAGGGCGCGCGGCGCGCGAGCGCGGTGTTCTCCCGGTGCCAGCTCGCCCAGCGGCGCGGCCAGGGCGCGTCGTTGCACTCCACGGCGGTGTAGACGGCGTTGCCGTTCTCGTCGGCCTTCGCGTCCCCGGATTCCGACGCGGCCAGCGCGATCAGCGGCCGGGGATTGCCGCGCAGATAGGCGGCGAGGGCGCGGGCGCTGGGGTCCCAGTAGGCGTCGTTGTAACCGGCCCGTACGAACGCGTCCTGCAGCTCACCGGTGCCCACCCGGCCGCCCGCCGGTTTCCGGGCCAGGCGGTGCGCCGCCTTCCGGTACGCGGCGAGCACCCGCGCCGGGGTCCTGCCGAGGTGGTAGACGGCGTGGTGCCGGGCGGTCCAGCGGCGCCAGTCCGCCCAGCGCCGCTCGAAGGCCAGGGACTGGTCGAGGTTGTTGCGGTACCAGATCTGCGCGGGGCCGGGGTTGACGACGCTGTCGAAGACCATGCGGCGCACATGGCGGGGGAAGAGCGTCGCGTAGACGGCCCCGTAGTACGTGCCGTACGAGGCACCCACGAAGGTCAGCCGCTTCTCGCCGAGCGCGGCGCGCAGCACGTCGAGGTCGCGGGCGTTGTTGAGCGTGGTGATGTACCGCAGCGCCTTCCCCGTACGGCGCACACAGCCCCGGGCGTACGCGCGCGCCCGCGCCACCATCGCCCGCAGATACGCGGCGGAGGGGTGTGGCGGGGAGCTGGTCGGCGTCTTGGCGAAGGTTGACGGCGGCTGGCAGGACACCGGCTTGGAGCGGCCGACTCCGCGTGGCGCGTAGCCGACGAAGTCATAGACCCTGGCCGTCTTGCGGAAGGCGTCCTCGGCGGCGTACTCGGGGAACGTCATACCGGAGGCGCCCGGTCCGCCCGGGTTGTAGACCAGCGCGCCCTGCCGCCGCGCCGTGGGCCCGGAGGCGCGCACCCGGCTGACGGTGAGCCGGATGTGCTTGCCGCGCGGCCGCGCGTAGTCCAGCGGTACGGAGACGGTGCCGCAGCGGACGGCCGCCGACAGCTCCTCGGAGCGCGGGCAGCGGCCGAACGTGATGCCCCGGTCGGCCGCCTTCCGGGCCGCGACCACCACTCCCCGGGCCTCGGCGGCGCCGCCCCGGGGCACGGCCAGCACGGGGGAGGTCAGCAGGGGGGAGGCGGGGGAGCGGAACGAGGCGGACCAGGCGGGCGGCGCCGCCGCGATCGCGGGCGGCGCCGGGGGCCCGGCGGCCACCGGGGCGGAGTGCGCGGGGTACGCGGGGCGCGCGGGCGGCGCGGCGAGCGGTCTGCCGGTGGCGGGGGTGGCGAGCAGCGCGGTCATGGCCAGGGACAGGGACAGCGGTCCGAGGATGCCGTACAGCGCTGCTGCTCTCACAAGCCGTCCCTCCGTACATCACGGCCCATCACGCGACAAAAGGGATACTTGGTGCGGTGATTGGCCATGTAAAGCACCGGGCCGAGGTGTCGGGGTCAATGACCCCAATGCGCCCTCAGCGCCGCGCGCAGCGCCGGATCGGGCAGCGCGACCGTGCCGTGGACCGCGAGCGCGGTGAGCAACTCGCCGTCGTCGTGCTCCTCGTCGGCGCCGCCCCCGGCGCGCTGGGCGACGGGCCGCCGGGGCGGTACGTCGATCCGGCCCAGCAGCTGCTGCCCGGCGGGGGAGGCCCAGCGCGAGTACGGATGCACCTCGACCCGGGCGATCACCAGGCAGCTCGCGGTGAGCAGCAGCGGAAGCGCGAACCACGCCACCGCCGCCCCCGGGCCCGACGCGGGCGGCACCATCAGCAGCGCGACCACCCCCGCCAGCAGCACCACGACGCACGCCAGCCGCACCTGCCGCACCGCCGCCGCCACGTTCGCCCGCGCCCCCGCGGGCACCGCGAGCCCCGCCGCCACCAGCCGGTCGGACAGTGCCCGCACCGGGTCGGCGGTGGCCAGGAGGTTGCGGACCGGCGGCACGGGGGACTGGCCGCGCGGGCCTATCGCGGCGATGACCGAGCGTTCGAGATCGTCCCGGCCGTCCGGGTCCACGACGGTGACCCAGCCGGTGTGGGCGAGCAGCAGGCGGCGCTCCCGGGACATCGACACCAGGGCGAGATCGGCGACCCGCTTCGGCCCGCCCGCCAGGAACGCCGCCTCGTACAGGCTCAGGGTCCGCCCGCCCGGCTCCGGACCGGCGGCGGTGTCCATCGGCTGGGCGGCCGCGACGGCGGCGAGGCACAGGCGGGTGCAGCTGACCACCGCCGAGCCCCATGCGACGAGCAGGAACAGGACCCACAACATGGCCGAGTTGTACTGGACCCGACCGGTTCCGCGCCAGAGATTTCGCGAAATGCGCGATTCGGGTGGTGAGTGAGGGCCGCTACGTCAGCCCGCGCTCACCCTCCGCTCAGGACGAGCCGGGCCCGGCGGGCGAAGCGCGCCAGCGGGTGGGAGGACAGCGGGGCGGGCCCGGACCGCTCCTGCCACCACAGGGTCAGCCCTCGCCGCGTCGCCGCGTCCGGGATGTCACCGGCCGCCAGGAGATGCTCGACGAACGCCATCGCGTCGCGGCGGTAGCCGCCGGTCATCGGGCGGCCGTCGGCGTACTCCACGAACGCCGGGCGGTAGCCGTCGCCCAGGATCCCCGGCAGCTCCGGGGCGACCTTGGCGACCACCCCGGCCCGCTTGGCCGTCAGCGCCCGGCTCTGCACCCCCAGCCGCCGCCGGTCGAAGCCCTCCGGCGCCGGGGCGCCCGCGACCAGCGCCGACAGCAGCGCGCTCTGGGCGCGCGCCAGCCGCTCCCGCGCGGCGGCGGTGTCCGGTATGTCCTTCACCTTCGGAGCGGGCGCCGGTACGGGGACATCGGCGGCCGTCACCCCGGCCGCCGTCACCGCGCGGATCGCGTCCAGCTCGCCCGCCAGCTCCCCGGCCGCCGGGAAGTCCTCGTCCCGCTCCAGCAGCACTCCGGGCGGCGTCGTACGGGCGCACAGCTCGGCGAGCACGTCGAGCACCGGCTGCGTCACCGGGTGGGCGTGGCTGTCGTGCCACACCCCGTCCCGTTCGACGCCGCCCGCCACATGGACGTACGCGATGGCCGAGGTCGGCAGCTCGTCCAGCGCCGTGGCCGGGTCCTCGCCCCGGTTGACGTGGTTGGTGTGCAGGTTGGCGACGTCGATGAGCAGCCGTACGCCGGTCCGCTCGACCAGTTCGGCCAGGAACTGCCCCTCGGTCATCTCCTCGCCGGGCCAGTTGATCAGCGCCGCGATGTTCTCCAGCGCGAGCGGCACCGGCAGCGCCTCCTGGGCGATCGCCACGTTCTCGCACAGCACGTCCAGCGCGTCCCGGGTGCGGGGCACCGGCAGCAGATGCCCGGCCTCGATGACGGGCGCCCCGGCCAGGGGTCCTCCGGCCCGTACGAACGCGATGTGCTCGGTGACCAGGGGCGCGCCCAGCGCCTCCGCCGTCCCGGCGAGGGCCGCGAGCCGCTCGGGGTCCGGCCGCTCGGCGCCGCCGAGGCCGAGGGAGACGCCGTGCGGCACCACCGTCGTACCGCGCTCGCGCAGCCGCCGCAGGGCGTCGGGCACATGGCCGGGGCAGACGTTCTCGGCCACCACCTCGACCCAGTCGATGCCGGGCAGGCGCGCGATGTCCTCGGCGATTTCCGGTCGCCAGCCGATTCCGGTACCGAGGCGCGTCATGGCTCCCCCTTCTCGTGCGGTCCTGCTTGCTCCCCTGCCGGGGTAATGGCCCCCGGAGGAGAGGACGAATCCACGGCGCTGGTGGTTCAGAGGTTCATTTGAGCTTCGGGGTGTCACGCTACGCCCCTCCGCTCCCTGTCCATGTCCCCCGACGTCCCTGGCAGGGACGCGGGTTGCCGGAATATCGGCACTGTTACAAAATTTTGGGGCCCGGTGGCGACAGATGTTCGGAAGGGAGAATAAGGTCGTGTGGTCCGGGGGGATGGAAGATCACACCTTTGTGTCCGCGCCCTCGCGCGGAGCGAGCGTGGGGGAACACACGTGCCTGGCAGCAGCAACAATGCCATGGGGAAGCACCGTCGTAACGCACACCGCAAGCCGCCGCCGTCCTCGACGGGGCGCGGGATGCAGCTGCGCCGTTGGGCGGCCCGCCAGATCCGCCTCGACTATCCCCGGGCGGGGAGACGGGGTGTGCGGCGCTGGCTGCCGTCGTGGCGTCAGATGGGTCTCCTCTTCGTGTTCTGTCTCGGGAGCCTCACCGGTGTCCTGAGCTATCTCTACATGCAGACCGAGATACCCAAGAACCTCAACGACTTCGCCACCCAGCAGGACAACGTCTACTACTGGGCCGACGGCTCCGAGATGGCCCGTACGGGTCCGGTGAACCGTCAGGAGGTGGCGTTGTCCAAGGTGCCGGAAAAGGTGCAGTGGGCGATCTTGGCCGCCGAGAACTCCAGTTTCTACTCGGACAGCGGCATCTCCCCGAGCGGTCTGATGCGTGCCGTGACCCGGATGGTGACGGGCGGTGAGACCCAGGGCGGCTCGACCATCACCCAGCAGTATGTGAAGAACGCCTATCTGAATCAGCGCCAGACGTTCTCCCGCAAGCTCACCGAGATGTTCATGGCCATCAAGCTCGATGACCGGATGTCCAAGCAGGAGATTCTCGAACGCTATCTGAACACCAGCTGGTTCGGCCGCGGCACCTACGGCATTCAGCGCGCCTCGTACGCGTACTACGGCAAGGATGTCTCCAAGCTCAACGCGAGCGAGGGCGCGATGCTCGCCTCGCTGCTGAAGGGCGCCGGAACCTTCGACCCGACGCTCAGCGCCAAGAATCACAAACGGGCGGTCGACCGCTGGAAATGGGTCCTTGACCGGATGGTCGACATCGGCAAGCTCTCCAAAGAAGAGCGGGCCAAGTACACCGAGTTCCCCGACCCCAAGCTCGCGCCCAAGCCCGCCGGGCTCACCGGCCAGGTCGGCTATCTGGTGGAGACTGCCAAGGCGTATGTGAGTTCCCATACCGTCATCTCCGACGCCGACTTCGACCTGGGCGGCTACCAGATTCACACCACCTTCAAGAAGTCGAAGGTGGACGCGCTCGCCGCCTCGGTGAAGAAGACCCGCGACGGCCTCGACCCCAAGAGCCGCCGGGAGGACCGCTACGTACGCATCGGCGCCGCCTCCGTGACGCCGGGCGGGCGCATCGAGGCGCTGTACGGCGGCCCCGGCTATCTGGAGCAGGGCTTCAACGACGCGAACGCCTCAGTCGTCCCGGCCGGTACCGCCTTCACGCCCTTCGTCTACGCGGCGGCGCTGCGCGAGGGCGTGCTCAAGGAGCGGAACAGCCCGCGGACGCCCGTCGCGCCGACGACGCTCTACGACGGCAACAACAAGGTCGCCGTGAAGACCCCCGAGGGTCCCTACTGGGACCGCGGCGGCCAGATCGTGCGGGGCGAGAACGACGGCGAGCAGTCGTACGGGCAGGTCAGCCTGCGTCAGGCGATCGTCCGGTCCATCAACACCCCGATGATTCAGCTCGGCATGGACGTCGGTCTCGACCGGGTCCGCCAGGCGTCCATCGACGCGGGGTTCCTGCCCAGCAGCTTCGGCGCGCGGGTGCCCATGTTCTCGCTCGGCACCGCGACGCCCAGCTCCATCCGGATGGCCAGCGCGTACGCGACGTTCACCGCCAAGGGCGCCCATGTGCCGCCGTTCTCGGTGAGCGGGCTGACCCGTAACGGCGAGAAGTTCGCCCTGCGCGAGGACCGCGCCAAGCGGGCGTTCAGCGCCGAGGTGGCGGCGCAGGTGGACGACGCGCTGCACGGCGCGGTCCAGGGCGGCACCGGGCAGGCGGCGGCCGTGGTGGGACCCGATACGGCGGGCAAGACGGGCACCGCGCAGGACGGCACCTCGTCCTGGTTCGTGGGCTACACCGACAAGGTGTCCACGGCCGTCTCGCTGTCGCGGGTGGACCCCAAGACCCAGGAATTGCTGCCGCTCAAGGGAATGGGCGGAGACGCCACCGGAAAGGCGAGCGACACCTATCCCCTGGACATCTGGACGCGCTATATGACGGGCGCCGGGAAGAAGTAGCGGAAGATATACGAAAGCCCGGCCGGGTACGTCGGATCCGACGCACCCAGCCGGGCTTCGGCGTATCTACTTGGTCGTTACTTGGTGTACGTCGACCAGTCCGGCGATTCCGCCGGGTCGAGCATCCGCAGCTTGTCCAGGACCTTCGGATCCTGGGCGTCCAGCCAGTCGGCGAGCTGCTTGAACGATACGCACTGCACGCCGTCGCGCTTGCACACGCTGCGCATCACGTCTTCGATGGCCTGCATATAGATGCCGCCGTTCCAGGTCTCGAAGTGGTTGCCGATGAACAGCGGTGCCCGGCTGCCGTTGTACGCGCGCTCGAAGCCGTTCAGATAGCCCTCGCGGGTCAGCCGCTCCCATTCGGCGTACTTCGCCGGATCGCCCTCTGTGCTGTCACCGGACTGGTTGTAGAGGAAGTTGAAGTCCATCGAGAGAACCTGCTTCTCGCTCTCCGGGTACGGCACCAGCTGCAGCGGGAAGTTCCAGATTCCCTTGATTTTGGACGGCCAGATCTGGAAGTCGCCCGGAGAACTCGCGTCGTAGCGCCAGCCGAGCGATTTGATGGCCGGGATCAGGTTCTTCTGGCCTTCGAGGCAGGGGGCGCGGCCGCCGACCAGTTCCTCGTCGTAGTCGAAGGGCAGCGGCTCGATGTCGGTGAATCCCGTATTGGTCTTCCACTGCTCCACGAACGAGTACGCCTGCTCGGCCTCGCTCTTCCACTGCGCGGTGGACCATTCGCCGCCGCCCTTGGCGCCGCAGAAATGCCCGTTGAAGTGCGAGCCGATCTCATTGCCTTCCTGCCACGCCCCGCGCAACTGCTCCAGCGTCTCGCGTATGTGCCCGTCGGTGGGGAACGATATGGCGGCCGATCCCGGCTTGTGCATCGGCGGCCGATAGAGATCGCTCTTGTACTTGGGCAGCAGATACATGCCGCTCAGGAAGAACGTCATATTGGCGTTGGTTTCCTTGGCGACCTGGCGGAAGCGGGAGAAGAGATGATCGCCGTTCTCCAGCGCGCCGTCCCAGGAGAAGACCACGAACTGCGGGGGCTTCTCGCCCGGCTTCAGTTTCTTGATCTTCGGCTGGTCGGGCTGGGGGCCGGTGTAGGACGTGGAGCCGTCCCCGATCACCTTGACCTCGCCGTCCCAGTCGGCGTACTTGTTCTTCTTCTTGGCGCCCTTGGGGACCTTGTCCGCCCGGGGGACGGGCGCGGCGGCCTGGACGCTGCCGTCCACCGCGCCGCCCGTGTCACCTGGCGAGGTCAGGGCGATGAGCAGCGCCACGACCATGGCCACGGCCACGAGCGCGCCCAGGGGCGCGGCCATGCCATAGGCGTTCCGCGCCGATAATGCCTTCAACGCCTTCAAGGACTTGGATGCCTTCAAGGTCTTCAACGCCTTCAACGGGTCCCGCCCCCTGGCAACGGTTCAGTTGTGTGCCCCCGCTCAGTATCACAGAAGTATCACCTGCTCTTCACATCGGCCACTCATCGACGGGCACTCACCAACCGGTGAGCAGCAGATGGTTCACCAGCAGCGCGAGCCCCGCCTGCACCGCCAGCCAGCGGCGCAGGTCACGGGCGGGCAGCAGCGCGGCGGCAGGCAGCAGCCAGAGCACGAACGGCAGCCAGATGCGCTCCGTCTCCGCCTTGCTCATCCCGGACAGATCGGCGGTGACCAGCGCGAGCAGTGCGGCGAGCACGAGCACCACGAGCCCGTCCGACCCGCCCTGACCGCCCGGGCCTTCGTCGCGCCGCAGCCGCCGTACGGACCCGGGCGCGGCCCCCACCGCCCGGCGCACCCCGGCGACGGAGGCGAGACCGGCCGTGACCACCGTGCAGGCGAGATTGGCCCACACCCAGTAGCCGTACGGGCGGTCTGCCGCGACCCCTTGGTAGTAGCGCTCGACCAGCAGGTCGTACCCCTCCCACCAGGCGAAACCGGCCAGAGTGAAGGCGCCCGCCACCACCGATGCCCCGGCCAGCGCGTACGGCAGCGGCCGCACCGTACGGGCGAGGAGGAGCACCGCCGCGGCGGGCAGCGCCATGAGCGTGAGTCCGTACGACAGATACGCGGTGAGGCCGAGCAGCAGCCCGGCGGCCACCGCGACGGCGCCCGGCGCCCGGACCGTACGGGTCGCCGCCAGCGCGAGCAGCGCCAGCCCCCAGGCCACGACCGCCGCGAAGTAGCCGTCCGCCGACGCCCCCACCCACACGGCGGCCGGGGCCAGCACGAGGAAGGGCGCGGCGGTGCGCGCCGCCCGCTCCTGCCCCAGCGCGCGCAGCGTGACCAGGACGGCGGCCACCGCCGAACTGCCGACGGTGACGCAGAAGGCCCCCGCCCACGCGCCGCCGCCGAGCCCGAGGCGGTCGAGCCCGACGAAGGTGAGCACGGCGCCCGGCGGGTGCCCGGCGATGTGCGCGGGCCAGTGATCGGGTGCGTTGATCAGGATGTGACCGGTGAAGCCGCGCAGCGCGGCGCCGATGTCCTGGAAGCGTCCGACGCCGTGCAGGTACTCGTTGCGCTGCGTCAGCCGCCCGGCCACGCCCCGTCCCCAGCCGTCGACGAGGGCCAGCGCCCAGGTCCAGGCCATCGCGGCGGCCCAGCCCGCCCACAGCAGACGGCGCCACGGCAGCGCCGCCGCGATCCGCGGGCCGTACGCCACGACGGCCACCGCGAGGGCCACGGCGGCGGGCGTGCCGGGGCCCGCGTGGGGCAGCCAGTCGGCGTACAGGGGCGCCCAGTCGACGTACAGGATGTGCTGGGTCCGCTCGATCAGGGTGCCGGCGACGGCTGCGACGGCGAAGAGGAGCGCGGCGGCAGCGGCGGCGAGCACATCCCGGCGGCGGCCGGTCCGCTCGTCGCCGTCCGGGGCGCGGGGGGTCGGGTCATCGGTGCGGAGAGGGATGCGGAGGGGGAGCTTCACGGCCTCACGCTATGCCGGTGACCTGCCGGATCGGCCGCTGTGGCGCGCGCCGTCACCGAACCGTCAGATCCTGGCGCCGCCATACCCCCGGGCGGGCCGATGTCAGCGTTTCGTCATGCGTCGGAGCCCCTGAGGACCGGTCCGGCGGCCCTACCGTCGTGCCATGAGCCACCGTTCCCCAGCTTGGCGAAGCCCCTTGCGCGGCCCCTGGCTGACGTCCGTCTTCGGCCTGGTCCTGCTGTTCGGGATCCCCGTGCTGTTCGTCACCGGGCTGCTGTCGTACGCCGCGTACAACCCGGAGCTGTCCCCGGTCAACGACAAGACGCCGGACAAGGGGCTGCTCGGCTTCTACCTCTTCTCCTGGCCGACCCACCCCGTCTGGCTCTACCGCGTCACCCAGGGGGTGCACGTCACGCTCGGCGTCGTGCTGGTCCCGGTGCTGCTGGCCAAGCTGTGGTCGGTCGTCCCCAAGCTGTTCGAGCGGCCGCCGGTGCGCTCCCCCGGGCACGGTCTTGAGCGGCTGTCGCTGCTCGCGCTGGTCGGCGGCGGGTTGTTCGAGTTCGTGACCGGGGTGCTCAACGTCCAGCTGGAGTACGTCTTCCCCGGCTCCTTCTACCCGCTGCACTTCTACGGGGCGTGGGTCTTCATGGCCGCGTTCGCCGTCCACGTGGCGCTCCGCTTCCCCCGTATGGTGCGCGCGCTGCGCGGCCGCGACCTGCGGGCGGAGCTGCGCACCCCGGTCTCCCGTACCCGTCCGGAACCGCCCGACGAGACCGGTCTGGTCAGCCCGGATCCGGCCCCGCCCACCATGTCGCGGCGGGGCGCGCTCGCGATGGTGGGCACCGGCTCGGCCGCGCTGCTGGTGGTGACGGCCGGGCAGAGCCTCGACGGGCCGCTGCGGAGGACCGCGCTGCTCGCCCCGCACGGCCGGGAGCCGGGCCGGGGCCCGAACGGCTTCCAGATCAACAAGACCGCCGCGGCCGTCGGCATCAGCGCCCGCGACATCGGCCCCGGCTGGCGCCTGGTGGTGCGCGGCCCGGGCCGCGAGGTCGTCCTGACCCGGGAGCGGCTGCTGCGGCTGCCGCGGCACGGGGCGGCGCTGCCGATCGCCTGCGTCGAGGGGTGGTCCACTCCCGACCAGGAGTGGGAGGGGGTGCGGCTGTCCGACCTCGCCGGGCTGGTCGGCCTGGGCGAGCGGCCGCCGGGCGTCCTCGTCGAATCGCTCCAGCGGCACGGCTCGTTCCGCTCGGTCGTGCTGCGCGACAACCAGGTCCGCGATCCGCGCTCCCTGCTCGCGTTGCGGGTCAACGGCGCGGATCTGTCGCCGGACCATGGCTACCCGGCGCGCGTCATCGTCCCGAACGCCCCGGGTGTGCACAACACCAAGTGGGTGGCCCGGCTGAGCTTCGGGGAGACGGTGTGAAGGGTTTCGGCTTCCGGCGGCGTTACGGCGACTCGCCCTCGCATCTCCTCCTGCTGCTGTGCTCCTTCGCGCTGACCGCCTACGCGGGGGTGCGGCTGCTGCGCGGCGACTGGCTCGGGATCGCGCTCTGGGTGGCCGGTGCGGCCGTCCTGCACGACCTGGTGCTGCTGCCGCTGTACGGGCTCGCCGACCGGGCGCTCCAGCGGGCGGTCCCGGCGCCCGCCTCGTACGTCAACTTCGTACGGGTGCCCGCCTTCGTCTCGGCGCTGTTGCTGCTGGTGTGGTTCCCGCTGATCGCGGGGACGCAGCGGCGCCGCTACGAGCGGTCGGCTGGGCTGTCCGCCGACGTCTTCCTTCCGCGCTGGCTGCTGATCACCGCCGTGCTGTTCGCCGTCTCCGCGCTGTGGCTGTGCGTCAGGACGGCGGTGTGGCGGGCCCGGGCACGGCGGCGCGACGCAGGGTCATGAAGTCGCGGCCCCGGGCCGTCCAGCGTTCGGTGGCGGTCCAGCCCGCCACCCGGGCGTGGCGCAGCAGCGCGGGGGCGCCCACCCGGGCCCAGGGGAAGGCCTCGCCGACCGGGCCGCGCCCGTCGTCCACCCGTACCCGGACCCGTTCGTCGACGTCGGCCGTGGCCGTCTCGACGATCAGCAGCCCCTCGGGCGCGAGGAGTTGGGTCACGCGCCCCAGCAGGGCCCGGGGGGCGCCGCCGATGCCGATGTTGCCGTCGAGCAGCAGCGCCGTGCCCCAGCGCCCTTCGTCCGGCAGCGGCTCGAAGACCGAGCGGCACAGGGCCGGGCCGCCGGTGCGCACCGTACGGGCGACCGCCGCCCGGCTCACGTCGATGCCGAGGCAGGGGCGCCCGTACGGGGCGAGCGCGGCCACCAGCCGCCCGGGGCCGCAGCCGATGTCGAGTACGGACCCCTGGCAGCGGCGCAGCACGGTGCGGTCCGCCGCGTCGGCGTCCGCGCACCAGCGCTCGACCTCCAGGGGCAGCAGCCAGCCGTCCGCGCGGTGCAGGAACAGCGGTCCCCGGCCCGCGCTCAGCGCCCGCGTATAGGGGTCGGCGCGCCAGGACCCTGCCGTGGCGCCGCCCGCGTCGTCGCGTGTCGCCGTGCTCATCGGGCGGCGGCCCGGGACAGCCCGGCGAGGGTGCGGGCGAACCGGCCGCCCGGGGCGTGCGCCGCCACCCACGCGGCGTCGTCCGCCGTGTCGACGTCGCGCAGTACGGGCAGCTCGCGCACCCGCAGCCCCGCGTCCACCAGACGGCGCCGCTGTGCGGCACCGGTGGTGGGGGTGGACATCGGCACGCCGCGCAGCAGCTCCGGATCCGGTTCGGCCAGGCCCAGGGCCCAGAAGCCGCCGTCGGCGGCGGGGCCGAACCAGGCGTCGCAGTCCCGCCAGCCGTCCCCGCCCAGGGCGGGCGCCAGCAGGGCGGGGGTGATCTGCGGGGTGTCCATGCCGACCAGCAGCGTGGGCCCCTGGCATCCGGCGAAGGCCGTGGCCAGCCGCTCGTCCAGGCCGCCGCCGCCCTGCGGCACGACCTCGATGCCCGGCGGCAGCCAGGGCCCGGGGGCCCCGTCGAGCGCCAGCACCCGGCGCCGGGCGGGCATCCCGAGCACGGCGTGCAGGGTGTCGCCGAGCGCGGCCTCGGCCAGCGCCGCCGCCTCCGCCGGGGTGTACGGAGGCGTGAGCCGGGTCTTCACCCGCCCCGCCACGGGTTCCTTGGCGATGACGACCACCGTGCACCGCGCGCGCCGACCGGCGCCCGGCCCGGTCACCGGGCGGCCCCCGCACGACGGCCGGGGGCGGGGGTCCCGGGCGACTGGCGCAGGACGGCCCGCATGTCGCGTACCGCGTGCCAGGTGCCCCGCCAGGTGCCGGTGACCTTCGACTTCCCGGTGCGCGGCCGGTACGGCACGTCGCGCTCCTCGATCCGCCAGCCCGCGTCGGCGGCCCGCACGACCATCTGCAGCGGGTAGCCGCTGCGGCGGTCGGTGAGGCCCAGGTCCAGCAGCGGTTCGCGCCGGGCGGCCCGCAGGGGGCCGAGGTCGTGCAGCGCGGTTCCGGTGCGCCGCCGCACCATCCGGGACAGGGCGGTGTTGCCGAGCCGGGCGTGCACGGGCCAGGCGCCGCGCTCCTGGGGGCGGCGGCGCCCCAGCACGAGGTCGGCGTCGCCGTCGGCGACGCTCCGTACGAAGCCGGTCAGCAGCCCGGGGTCGAGCGAGGCGTCGCAGTCGCAGAAGCAGACGAAGTCGACGTCGGCGGCGAGCAGTCCGGCGTGGCAGGCGGCGCCGAAGCCCCGGCGGGGCTCATGGACGACGGTGGCGCCGAGGGCGCGGGCGATCGCGGCCGAGTCGTCCGTCGAACCGTTGTCGACGACGATGGCGCGCCAGCCGGCGGGGATGCGTTCCAGCACCCAGGGGAGGGCGGCGGCCTCGTCCAGACACGGGAGGACGACGTCCGCACGAGGAGCGGTCGAGTTTGTCACCCGGCCCACCCTACGAAGGAGAAAGCCACATTTCGGGCTTCGGGACCTTACGAAACACGGACGTCGCCGCCGTCCCGCACGCCTGGGCGGGACGGTTCGCCCGGCCGGGTGCCAGGCTGGAGCGTATGCAGGAGACATCGCCCCCCGGTCGCGTGCTCGTCGTGGACGACGATCCGACCGTCGCCGAGGTCGTCGCCGGATACCTCGCCCGTGCCGGTTTCACCGTCGACCGGGCCGCCGACGGCCACGGCGCGCTCGCCCGTGCCGACGCCCGATGGCCCGACCTCGTCGTCCTCGATCTCATGCTGCCCGGCATGGACGGTCTGGAAGTGTGCCGCACGCTCCGCCGCAAGGGGCCGGTGCCCGTGATCATGCTGACCGCGCGCGGCGACGAGGACGACCGGATCCTCGGTCTTGAGATCGGCGCGGACGACTACGTCACGAAGCCGTTCAGCCCGCGCGAGCTGGTGCTGCGGGTCGAGTCCGTGCTGCGTCGCGGCCGCACCGGACCGCGCACCTCCGCCGCCCCCGCCGGTGCGCGGGGGCCTGGCGGCGGCCTCGGCGGTGGTCCTGGCGGCGGCCCCGGCCGGGCGGGCGCCGTACTGCGCCGCGCCGGAATCACCCTCGACCCGATGGCCCGCCGCGCCACCAAGGACGGCCGGGAACTCGCCCTGACCCTGCGCGAGTTCGACCTGCTGGCCTTTCTGCTGCGCCACCCCGGGCTCGCCTGCACCCGCGAGGAGCTGATGCGGGAGGTCTGGGGCTGGGACTTCGGCGATCTGTCCACCGTCACCGTCCATGTGCGGAGGCTGCGCGGAAAGGTCGAGGACGACCCCGCCGCGCCGCGCCTCATCCAGACCGTCTGGGGCGTGGGCTACCGCTTCGACGTGCCGGACGCCGCCGCGGAGGGGCCGGACCGCCATGCGTGACGTCCTGCTGATGGCCCTGTTCGCGTTCCTCGGCGCCGCCGCGGCCGGGCTGCTCGGCGCGCTCGCCCTGCGGCTGCTGCGCGGCCGGTCCGTCGTCGTGTCCCTCGCCGTCGTGGCGGCCGTCGCGGTCACGGCCATGCTCACCGGGACGCTCGCGGTCGCCTGGGCGATGTTCCTGTCCCCGCACGACCTGACGGTCGTCACCACCGTCTGCGCCATGGCCGCGGTCGTGTCCCTGGCCACCGCGCTGCTGCTGGGCCGCTGGGTGGTGGCCCGCAGCCATGAGCTGACCCTCGCCGCCCGCTCCTTCGGGGACGGCGGCAGCTTCGCCGCCCCCGGTGGCGCGGCCACCGCCGAACTCGCCGAACTCGGCCGCGAACTGGCCGCGACCAGTGCCAAGCTGGCCCAGTCCCGGGAGCGGGAACGGGCCCTGGAGTCCTCCCGACGCCAGCTGGTCGCCTGGATCTCGCACGATCTGCGCACCCCGCTGGCCGGGCTGCGGGCGATGTCCGAGGCGCTGGAGGACGGCGTGGTGGAGGACCCGGACCGCTACCACCGCCAGATCCGCACCGAGGTGGAACGGCTCAACGCGATGGTCGGCGACCTCTTCGAACTGTCCCGCATCCACGCCGGGGCCCTGTCCCTCGCCCCCACCCGGATCTCCGTCTACGACCTGATCGGCGACGCCCTCGCGGGCGCCGACCCGCTCGCCCGCGAGCTGGGCGTCCAGCTGATCGGCGACCCCGTGGACCCCGTCCCCGTCGAGGTCGACGGGAAGGAGATGACCCGCGTCCTCGGCAACCTCCTCATCAACGCCATCCGCCGCACCCCGGCGGACGGCACGGTCGCCGTGACCGCACAGCGCGAGGCGGACACCGTCGTGCTGTCCGTCACCGATGGCTGCGGCGGCATCCCGGAGGAGGACCTGCCGCGCGTGTTCGACACCGGATGGCGCGGCACCCACGCCCGCACGCCCCCGGCGGGCGCCGGACTGGGCCTCGCCATCGTCCGCGGCATCGTCGAGGCCCACGACGGCCAGGCGGCCGTACGGAACGTGGACGGCGGCTGCCGCTTCGAGGTCCGCCTGCCCGCCGCCCGGGCGTAGCCCCGCCCGGGCGGTCCTCCGGTTCCGTGGGGCCGCGCGCTCGGGGCCGGGGAAGGGCGCGTCCCAGGTGGGGGCGCGGAACGCCGTTACCGGACCGGGTGGAGCGGGCGTGGCGCCGGGGTGGCCGCCGGGCGCTGGGCCGCGTGCGCGAACTCCGTCATGCCCTCGTCGAACGGGACCATGGGCCGCCAGCCCAGCTGTTCGCGGAGCCGCCGCGAGGAGGCCGTGACGTGCCGTACGTCGCCCAGCCGGTACGCGCCCGTGACCTGCGGCGCGGGCCCGCCGCAGGCCGTCGCCAGCGCCTCGGCCATCTCGCCGATCGTATGGGGGTCGTCGCTGCCGGTGTTGTACGCGGTCAGGCCGCCCGGGGGCGTCGTGGAGTCCGCCGCCGTGCCCGCGACCGACTCCAGGGCGGTGGCGTTGGCCGAGGCCACGTCCCGTACGTGGATGAAGTCGCGGCGCTGCCCGCCGTCCTCGTAGACCGTGGGCGCCTCGCCGCGTGCGAGGGCCGAGCGGAAGAAGGAGGCGACGCCCGCGTACGGGGTGTCGCGCGGCATGCCCGGCCCGTAGACGTTGTGGTAGCGCAGCGAGACCGCGCGGCCGTTCACGGACCGCGCCCAGGCCGCCGCCAGGTGCTCCTGGGCCAGCTTGGTGGTGGCGTAGACGTTGCGCGGGTCGGCCGGTGCGTCCTCGTCGACCAGTCCGGGGCGCAGCGGGGTGCCGCAGTCCGGGCAGCCGGGCTCGAACCGGCCCGCCGCCAGATCGGCCTCGGCGCGCGGCCCGGGGCGTACCCGGCCGTGCCGGGGGCAGTCGTAGCGCCCCTCCCCGTACACCACCATCGATCCGGCCAGCACCAGGGAACGCACCCCGCGCCCGGCCATGGCCGCCAGCAGGACCGCCGTGCCCAGGTCGTTGCAGCCGACGTAGTCCGGCGCGTCGGCGAAGTCCTTGCCGAGGCCGACCATCGCCGCCTGATGGCAGACGGCGTCCACCCCGTGCAGCGCCGACTCCACCGCTGCCCGGTCCCGCACGTCGGCGTGGATCCACTCCGCGCCGGACGGCCGTGGCGGCGACGGATGGGCGGCGGGCAGCAGGGCGTCGAGGACGACCGGCTCATGGCCGCGGTCGGTGAGAGCGGTGACGATGTGCGAGCCGATGAAGCCCGCGCCTCCGGTGACGAGTACGCGCATGGCCCCGACGCTAGGTGTTCATCGGCTGCGGGTCGCGTGTCCGCGCCGTCCCGTCATCGGTCCGTAAGACCCGTTCCGTACACCGCTCCGTTCGCGCCCCTCTGCGCCCGTACGGTCGCTCAACGCTCTGGTCACACAATATGCACAACCGTGACGTCCCGGCGTTGCTTGCCACTGCCACCGTGGCCCGCGATTCACGTCTCTCCCGACCGCCTCCGAGGAACAGAGAGCACCAATGACGGCCACCACCGCCGCAGCAGCGCAGCGCCCCCGCAGCCTCAATGACGTCAAGGGGTGGTTCCCCAGCCTTGACCAAGTGCTCTTCGACTTCTTCCTGAGGCGTCAGGAGCGCCTCGGGGAGCACGGGGACCTCATGGAGATGGGCGCCTACATGGGCAAGAGCGCCATCTTCACCGCCGCGTACCTGCGGGCTGATGAGCGCTTCACGGTCTGCGACCTCTTCGACGCGGAGGACGCGCCGGACGAGAACAACGCGGCGGAGGCCCGGAAGTCGTACTCCACCCTCACCCGCACCGCGTTCGAGCAGAACTATCTGGCGTTCCACGACGCCCTGCCGTCCATCATCCAGGGCACGACCTCTGTCGTGCCCAGCCTCGTGGACGACGACACCTGCCGCTTCGTCCACGTCGACGCCTCGCACCTGTACGAGCACGTCGAGGGCGACATCATCGCCGCGCGTGACGTCCTGCTGCCCGGCGGCATCGTCGTCCTCGACGACTTCCGCTCCGAGCACACCCCCGGCGTGGCCGCCGCCGCGTGGGAGGCGGTCTTCAACCGCGGGCTGCGGCCCATCTGCCTGACCACCCAGAAGCTCTACGGCATGTGGGGCGACCCCGGCCCCATCCAGGAAGAGATGCTCGCGGACGACGCGTGGCGCCGTGGGATGCACACCAGCCGCCAGGAGATCGCGGGCAGCCGGGTGCTGCGGTTCTCCGGGAAGCCGAAGAACCCGGCGGCGCCGAGGTCCCGCTACGCCGACGAGGCGCCCGCCGCCGCCCCCGCCTCGAACGCGGGCCGCGCGCCCGCCGCCCCCGCCTCGGCCTCCGCCCCGCGCCGCCCCAGCCAGGTCCGGCGGCTGGCCGCCGATGTGCTGCCGCCGGTGGTGACCCGAGCGATCCGCAAACGCCGCCGCGCCTGACCGGCCGCCGGGCCGGGTCCCGAGCCCGGCGGGCGTGGCGCGCCGCCTCGGCCGGGTCGGGCGGTTGGCCGCCGATGTGCTGCCGCCGGTGGTGACCCGAGCGATGTGCAGGCGTTGGCTCGCCTGGCCAGGCCTGGCGTCGGGCGCCCGACTCCGTGAGGCGCCCGGCCTGGCCTCGAACCCGGCGGGCCGCCGCTTCGGCGTCGGCGTGCGCGTCGACTCAGTCCGATCGGCGGTTGGATGCCGCCGTGCTGCCGCCGGGTGGTGAGGCGCGCGATCCGCAAGTGCCGCCGCGCTTGAGCGAGCGCGGGGCATGCGGGTGGCGGGCCCGGCCGCGCTCGGTGCTTGGCCGGGCTGCGCCTGGTCCGGCCCGGTCCCGTGCTCGCCCCGGCGTTCGGCCCGGCCCGGGGTCCGGCGGGTGCGGCGTGCTGCTTCGGCCGGGTCCGGCGGTTGGCCGCTGCCCCGGCAGCGGCCACGCCGGGCCGGGCGTGCGGTCGGGAGGCTCCGTACGGCCGCGCTGACGCAGGCGCTGGCCGACGCGGGCGAGGTCCGGTCGCGGAGCGGCGGCCGTCAGCCGTTGACGCAGGCGCGTACCGCCTCCGTCAGGCGGGTGGCGCGGGCGTCGCCGTGGCCGATCATGCGGTTGGCGACGTACGCGAAGCCCAGCCCGTACTCGTCGTCGCCGAAGGCGAACTGGCCGCCCGCCCCGTCGTTGCCGAAGCTGCGCGCGCCCAGCATCGGGCGGAAGGCCGCCGAGTCGAGCAGGAAGCCCGCGCCCCAGCGCGCCCCGGCGTCGAAGCCCAGCCAGCCCTGGCCGGACGACACCTCGCGGACCGCGTCCGTCACCGTCTCCGGGGCGAGCAGCCGCTCATGGCCGTCGACGCCGGTCACGGCCGCCGCGTACATCCCGGCGAGGCCGCTCGCCGACGCGGTGGCGCCCGCGCCGGGCAGCTCCGCGCCGAGCAGCGCCGGGTCGTTCCAGCCGTGCGGCGCGTCGGTGCCGGGGAAGACCAGCGCGCCGTTCATCGTCACGATGCGGGTCAGCAGATGCTCGGGGCCCGGCATCCCGGGCCGCCCCTCGGCCTCGACGAGGCGGGCGCGGCCGTCCATCTCCGGCGCGGGCAGGCCGATCCAGGCCCGCAGCCCCAGCGGGTCGGCCACGGCGGTGCGGAAGTACGCGCCCGGGGTGAGCCCGGTGATCCGCCGGATGACCTCGCCGATGAGGAAGCCGAAGACATGGCCGTGGTACTCGTACGCCGTGCCCGGCTCCCACAGCGGACGCTGCTCCTCGATGGCGCGGATCACCGGCGCCCAGGCGGCGATCTCCTCGAAGCCGAGCACCGCGTCGAGGGCGGGGACGCCCGCCCGGTGGCCGAGGACCATGCGGCAGGTGATGGCGTCCTTGCCGTGCCGCGCGAAGGCGGGCCAGTAGCGGCTCACCGGGGCGTCGAGGTCGAGGCGGGCCTCCTGCGCGAGGAGGTGGGCGCACAGGCTCACGAGGCCCTTGGCGCAGGAGAAGACCGGTACGACCGTGTCCCGCTCCCACGCCCGGCCGGTACGTTCGTCCGCGATCCCGCCCCACAGCTCCACGACCTTGCGCCCGCCGGCGAACACCGTGACGGCCGAGCCGAGTTCGGGAAAGTCGGCGAAGTTCCGCGCGAACGTGTCGGCGACGGCGCCGAACCCCTCGTCGGCCCACCCGTTGTACGGCTCCACCGTTCCCCGCCCTCCGCCGTGGGACCGTGCGTCCCGTGATCGTCAGCCGGTCACGGTACGGCGGTGTGGGCGCCCCGCACGAGCGATTTTGTGCCGAGGGTCCGGCGGACGGCGTCGCGGAGCCAGTGGTGGGCTCCGTCGGCGGCGTGCCGGGGGTGCCAGGCCATGCCGATGATCACCGGCGGCAGCGGCAGCGGGATGTCGAGGAAGCGCAGGCCGAGGGCGGTCGCGGCGTCGGCGAGGGAAGAGACGGCGGCGCCGGGGAGTGCGGTGGGGACGAGGCAGACGACGTCGCTGCGGGCGGCGAGGGTCATCGCGGCCAGGTGGCTGGGGAGGACGACCGCGACCCGCCGGTGCAGGCCGTGCTCGGCCAGGGCGGTGTCCAGGGGGCCGGTGAACCGGCCGCGGCGGCTGACCGCGACGTGTTCGGCGGCGGCGAGCCGGTCCGGGGTCAGGGGCCCTTCGGTGAGCGGGTGGCCGGGCCGGACGGCCGCCGCCATCCGCAGGGTGACCAGCTCCTCGACCTGGGTTTCGGGGTCGACGTGGTCGATGGCCCCGACCTCCAGGTCGATCCGGCCGTCGCGCAGGGCCGGTCCGCCCTCCAGCTCTTCGGCCAGGAACCGCAGCGACACCCCCGGCGCCTCCCGCCGGGCCAGCTCCAGCAGCCCCGGGGCCAGCGCCGCACCGGCCAGATCGGCGGCCTGGAAGGTGAAGGTGCGGCGCAGCGTGGCGGGGTCGACGCCGGGCCCGGGCGTCAGCAGCGCCCCGAGCCGGCGCACCACCGTGGCCGCCTCATCGCGCAGGGCCTCGGCGCGGGGAGTGGGGACCATGGTCTGCCCGGCCCGGACCAGCAGCGGGTCCTTGAGGATGCGGCGGAGGCGGGCCAGGTTGCGGCTCATGGCGGCGGGCGAGGTGCGCAGGCGCGCGGCGGCACGGGTGACGCTCTGCTCGGTCAGCAGCGCGTCCAGCGCGACGGCGAGCTGGGCGTCGATGGTCGGCCCCGGAGTGACCGGCTCTGGACTGTTCTGACTGCTCACCAGCGTAATTCCATTTCAGGCAATGATCCCTTGCTGAAGTTCCCATTGTGGCAACGCCGTTGTCCTCCGCAGGATGAGTGCGTGCCGATCCGGTACGCACTCATCACCTGCCGAACCTGGAGGATCCACCATGTCCGCCGCGCCCAACACCGCCCCGCACAACGCCCCGCCGGTCACCGCCTTCATGCTCATCAAGACCCAGCCCGAGTGGCTCGCCATGACCCCGGAGGAGCGGTTCGAAGCGTTCGCCACCCAGGTCATGCCCGCCATCAAGGCCAGGACCAAGGGCGTCCGGTCACGCTTCTACGACACGGAGTACTACTCCACCCGCGTCACCGACGTCTGGGTCTGGGAAGCCGACGACCACGGGGCCTACCAGTTCCTCATCGACGTGCTGCGCGAAACCCCGTTCTGGGACCGCTACTTCGAGGTCGTCGACCTCATCGTCGGCACCGAGAACGGCTACGCCCGCACCTACGGCCTCGACACCGTGACCACGGTCGCCACCTGACGCACCCCTAGGACCGCCGCAGGGCCGGGTGGTCCGCCACCACCGTGCAGGACCCCGGGGCGATCTCGGTGAAGCCCGCGTCCCGTACGACCGGCAGACCGCCCCGGGTGAGCGCGCCCCACCGCTCGGCCGGGGCCGTCCGCACCGCCAGCGGAAAACCGGCCTCGCGCCACGCCGCCCGCCCCGCGTCGTCCAGCTCCCACCAGGCCAGCTGCGCGCCGTGTCCGGCCTGCGCCATGGCCTTGCCCGCCGACATCGTGACGTCCGGGTTCAGCCACAGCACCGGCCCGGCCGGGTCCGGCGCGGGCGGGGGCTCGGGGTCGTCCAGCTCGGTGCCGGAGACCTGGAGCTTGGCCAGCTCCTTGGGCCAGCCGTCCAGCGGCACCGGCGGGAACACCCGCACCTCGGCCGCCGGGCCGTCCCCGTGGGCCGCCGCCCCGCCGGTGAGCGTGATGCCCGGCAGCGTCTGGGCGCGCCGCCACTCCGCGCCCCGCGCCCGCCGGACGACCTTGCGGATCCGGGCGTCCTGCCAGTCCCGTACGGCCTCGGCCCACTCGCCGTCCTCCGCCGTCGCCCGCTCGTCCGACAGCAGCGCCAGCACCGCCCGCGCCGCCGTCTCCAGGGCGTCCGTACGGGCCGGGGGCGCGGCCTTCTCGATCCGCACCACCAGGGGCAGCACGAACTGCGGCGCCGCGTCCCGGTCCGTCTCCGCGTGCCGGAACGGGCTGCTGCGGGGACTGGGGGGACTGGCGGGGATGGCGTCTGAGCTGGTCACGCGGTCCAGTCTGCCAGCACCCGCCGACAGCGGCGGCGGGCCGCCGCCCGAGTGCCTATGCTCAACCAGCATGAGACTGCGAGGAGTCGGCCGCCGCTACGGGCTGGCCGGGCCCTGGGTGCTGCGCGGCGTCGATCTCGACGTACGGCCGGGGTCGCTGACCCGCGTGGAGGGGACGAACGGCAGCGGCAAATCCACCCTGCTGCGGCTGCTCGCCGGGATCGACGCCCCTACCTCGGGCCGCATCACCGACCGCCCGCGCACCGCGTACGTCCCCGAGCGGTTCCCCGCCGAGCTGCCCTTCTCCGTCCTCGGCTACCTCACGCATCTGGGCCGGATCCACGGCCTGGGCCGGGCCGAGGCGGCGCGCGGGGCGGGGGAGTGGCTGGAGCGCTTCGGCGCGGACGCGTACGCGGCCACCCCGCTCGCCGAGCTGTCCAAGGGCACCAGCCAGAAGGTCGCCGTGGCCCAGGCGCTCCTGGCCGCGCCCGCCCTGCTCGTCCTGGACGAGGCCTGGACCGGCCTCGACCGCGCCGCGCGCGCCGTCCTGGACGAGGCGGTGGCGGAGCGGGTCGCCGAGGGCGCCGCGGTCGTCTTCGTGGACCACGACCCCCGCCGCCTGTCCGGCGCCCCGGACGCGGTGTTCCGCGTAGCGGACACCCGCCTGGAGCCGCTGCCGATCCCGGCGGCCGGAGGTGAGACACCGGTGGCCGCCCCCGGCCCCCGGGTCCGCATCGAGGCCGAGGCCCCGCCGGGAACCGCCCTCCCGCCGAACCTCCCCGGCGCCCCGCGCTACGAGCCCGTCCCCGAGCCGACGACGCCCACGTCAAACCTCGGCGGCAAGGCTGCGCGGGCCGGGCAGGCAACGCAGGGTGCGCTGGGCCCCGGCTGGGAGGGGCTTGACGCAGGGCATGGGCAGGCCGAGCAGGTTGCGAAGGGCGGACCCAGCCCCGGCGACGAGGCGGGGCCGGGTGCCCGCCCCGGGCAGGGCGCGCTGGGCGGGCCGGGCGTACAGCCCGGGCAGGCCGGGCAAGCGGTGCCGGGCCCTGGCGGTGGTGCCGGGCCGGGCGCAAGCGCCGGACAGGCCGCGCAGACCGCGCCGGGCCCTGGCGACGAGGCGAGGGCGGGGGCGCGCCCCGGGCAGGCAAGGCAGGGCGGGCCGGGACGCGCGCCCGGGCAGCCCGAGCGGGCCGGACAGATCGCGCCGGGCTCCGGTGGCGGGGCCATGCCGGGCATGCGTCCCGGGCAAGCCGGGTGGAACGCCGGGGAGGGGGTGCCGGGTGGGCCCCCGCAGTCCGTGCCGGAGGGTGCGCGGCGGGTTGTGCGGATGGTCGTCTCGGCCGGGGAGTCCGATGAGGTGTTGCGGGTTCTGCTCGGGGCCGATCCGGCCTGGCGCATCCGCTCGGTGAGCGAAGTCGCGGAGGACGTATGACCGCCCTGTTGCGCTATCAGGTGGCGTTGCTCGCCCGTTCGCATCGGTGGTTGCCGCCGCTCATCCTCTATGCCGCCTTCATGGGCATCGGGGTGCAGGCCGGGCAGCCGGTGCTCGACTCCTTCGGGTACGCCGCCGCCGGGGTGCTGCCGGTGGCCGCCTGGTTGGTGCGGGTGTGCGTCACCAACGAGCCCGCCGCGGCGCGGGCCTGCGCGGCTGCCGCGCGGGGGCCCGGGCGGGTGCATCTGGCCGGGGTGCTGACCGGGCTGGGGGCGGCGGTCGTCCTCGGGGTCGCCGGGACGTCGTACGTCGCGCTGGTCGGCGATCCGCGCAGCGCGGACGGGCGGGTCGACGTCCCCCTGGCGGCGGCGACCGTCGCCGGACTGCTGGCCGCGCTCGCCTGCGCGCTGCTCGGCACGGCCGTGGGCGCGCTGTGCAACCGGCCGCTGCTGCGCCGCCCCGGCTGGGCCATCCTGTCGACCGCGCTCGCCGCGCTGCTGGTGTCCGTGATCGGCGCCTCGCCCGCGAACGCGGCCGTATCGGGCCTGGTCAACGGCTCGCGCAGCGGCACCGTCAGCATGCCGCTGCTGCCGCTCGCCGTGACCGCCGTGCTCGCCGCCGGGGCGACGGCGATCGCCTGTGTGGTCAGTTCGCGGCGGTAGTACGGGTGTGGCTCCTGCCCCGCGCGAACGGGCCAGGAGCCACAGCGCAGCGTCAGTGGTGCCAGGGGCCGGTGATCGCGAACGTGGTGCCCGGGGTGTAGCAGTTCACGTACATCGTGCGGCGGTCCGGGGCGAAGGTGACGCCCGCGAACTCACCCCACTCGGGCTCGTCCTCGCTGCCGATGTTCTGGCGCCCGCGCGCCATCGGGTAGACCTCGCCGCGCCGGGTCAGCCCGTACACGTGCTGCGCGCCCTCGCCGTCCTCGCAGACCATCAGCCCGCCGCTGGGCGCGAGCGTGATGTTGTCCGGTGACTCGCCGGGCAGCTGCACGTCCGTGTCCGGCCCGAAGACGATCACCAGGGTGAGCCGGTGCCGCTGCGGGTCGTAGCGCCAGATCTGCCCGAAGTGATCGGCGGCCGAGCCGTCCGCGCTCTTGGCGAAGCTGGAGACGAAGTAGACCGAGCTGCCGCCCCAGTAGCAGCCCTCCAGCTTCTGGGCGTGGGTGATGCCGCCCGGGCCGAAGTCCTGGAAGCGGATGGGGGTTTCCGCCGCGAGCGGATCGGGGACGGTGACCCACTCGATGTCGCCGAAGGACGTCCCCGGCTCCTGGATGGTGGACAGGTCGGCCACCCCCGGCACCCGCAGCGCCTGGAGCTTTCCGCCCGCGCGGAGCGAACCGGTCCCGCCGAGGGGTTTACGCGGCAGGAAGCGGTAGAAGAGGCCGAAGGGCCGCTCGAAGGCGTCCTCCGTCTCGTAGACGACTCCGCTGCGCGGGTCGACGGCGATCGCCTCGTGCTGGAAGCGGCCCATGGCGGTGAGCGGTACGGCGCCGGTGCGGCGCGGATCGTACGGGTCGACCTCGAAGATGAACCCGTGGTCCTTGGTGTAGCCGTTCGTACCGGCCTTGTCCTCGGTCTCCTCGCAGGTCAGCCAGGTGTGCCAGGGGGTCGGGCCCCCCGCGCAGTTGACGGCCGTACCGGCGATGGCGACCTGTTCCGACAGCACCCGGTTGGCGGAGTCGAGCGCGAGGGCGGTGCAGCCGCCCATGCCCATCGGGTCGTAGGTGAGGCCCTTGACGGCGGGGACGCGGATCGCGGCGTCCTTGCGGTTCTCATGGTTGCGGACCAGATGCGTACGGCTTCCTCTGCCGCCGCCCGACCGGCCCGGGAAGGCGGCCATGCCGTCGCAGTTGCTGGGGACCTCGCCCTCACCGGAGGGCAGCGGGTCGCCCGAGCGGGACAGCACGCGGTAGCGGAAGCCCTTGGGGAGGTCGAGCAGCCCGTCCGGATCGGGTACGAGCGGGCCGTAGCCGCCGCGCCCGGCGGCGTCCGGAGCCCCCGGGCCGGGTGCGTCGGCCATGGCCGTACCGGCGAAGATCTCCTGGATGCTGCCGGTGAACGCGATGGAGGCACCCACCGCGCCGGTACGGCCCAGGATCTGACGTCGTGTCGCTGACATGCGGTAACTCCCTGCTGGCGGACAGGAAAGATGACCGCACGTGTGTATCACGCGGCCCGCCCGCACGGGAACCATCTGATCAACACGGCGTCGCGGACGGTGCCCTACGCCGCGGCCAGCTCCCTCGCGTCGCGGGCGAGCGCGGTGAGCCGGGATATCGCCCGGAAGTACTTCTTCCGGTAGCCGCCGTTCAGCATCTCCTCGCTGAACAGCTGGTCGAACGGCACCCCGGAGGCCAGCACCGGCACCTCGCGGTCGTAGAGCCGGTCCGCCAGCACCACCAGCCGCAGCGCGGTCGACTGGTCGGGCACCGGCCCGACTCCCGTCAGGCACACGGCCTGGAGGCCGTCGGACATCGCGCCGTACCGGCTCGGGTGCACCTGGGACAGATGCTCCAGCAGGGCGGGGAAGGCGTCCAGGGAGGCGCCCGGCGTGCGCTTGGCCGCGCGGGTGACCACCTCGTCGGAGTGCGGCGCGGGGGCCTCGGGCAGCCCGCGGTGGCGGTAGTCCTCGCCGTCGATGCGCACCGGCTGGAAGTGGGCGGACAGCCCCTGGATCTCGCGCAGGAAGTCGGCGGCCGCGAACCGGCCCTCGCCGAGCTTGCCGGGGAGGGTGTTGGACGTCGCGGCGAGCGCCACACCCGCCTCGACCAGCTTGCCCAGCAGGGACGAGACGAGGACGGTGTCGCCCGGGTCGTCCAGCTCGAATTCGTCGATGCACAGCAGCCGGTGCTCGCTCAGGGTCTTCACGGTCTGCTGGAAGCCGAGCGCGCCGACCAGGTTCGTCAGCTCGACGAAGGTGCCGAACGCCTTCTTCTCGGACGGGGCCGGGGTCGCGTGCCACAGGGAGGCCAGCAGATGGGTCTTGCCGACGCCGTAGCCGCCGTCGAGGTACACCCCGCGCGGGCCGCTGGGGGCGGCGGGCTTGGCCGCCCGGCGGAACCAGCTTCTGCGGCCGCCCTTGTCCTTGCCCGCCCCCGCTCCGCCGCCCAGCCGCTCGGCGAAGCCGCGCAGCACGGTGACGGCCTCGGCCTGGCTGGGCTGGTTACGGTCCGGGATGTAGTTGTCGAAGCTCACCGTGGCGAACCGGGGCGGCGGCACCATCTCGGCCACCAGGCGCTCGGCGGGCACCTGCGGCGCGCGGGCCGTGAGGGCGACGGGGGCTTCGGCGGCTATTGAGCCTGCCGAGCCGGACGTGGTGATTGGTGCAGACACGGGTGTCCAGGGTAGTCGCTTTTCCCGAGCGGACCGTCCCGGAGGGAGCCATGTCACACTGCGGCCATGCGACGCCTGTTCCCCCTGCCCACCGAACCGTCCGTTCCGCCCGCCGCCTCCGACCGCGAGTGGGACCTCGACGAGCTGGCCGACGCGTACGCCTACCCGGACCGGCCGCAGAGCGCCTCGGGGGCGTATCTGCGGGCCAACATGGTGTCCTCGCTGGACGGCGCGGCCCACCACGACGGCCGGTCGCAGCCGCTGTCGTCCGCGACCGACATGCGGATCTTCGGGGTGCTGCGCGGGCTCGCCGACGCGGTGGTGGTCGGCGCCGAGACCGTACGTCAGGAGGGCTACCGGCCCGCCCGCGCCCGGGAGGCGTTCGCGGAGCGCCGGGCGGCGCTCGGCCAGCCCCCGGCGCCCGCGATAGCCGTGGTCAGCGCCAGCCTGGAGCTGGACTTCTCAGCTCCGCTGTTCACCGAGCCGCTGGTGCCGACCGTGGTGATCACCGGCGCGCGGGCCGCGGAGGAGCGGGTCGAGGCGGCGAAGGCCGCCGGGGCCCGGGTGGTGCGCGTGGGGTCCGGGCCCTCGGGGCGGGTCGACGTGGCGGCCGTCCCGGCGGCCCTCGCCGAGCTGGGCCACACCCGCCTGCTGACCGAGGGCGGCCCCCGGCTGCTGGCGCAGTTCGCGACCGCCGGGGTGCTGGACGAGCTGTGCCTGGCGGTGGCCCCGCTGATGGTCGCGGGCGACGCGGCACGGATCGCGAACGGTCCGCTGGCGGTGGAACCGGAACGGTTCGCTCTCGCTTCTGTGCTGGAGGACGCCGGTTTCCTTTTCACCCGCTACCGTCGGATTTACCCATAGTTTTGCGCTAAACGGACCTGATTCCTACCGCTTCATTCCTACTGCTTCGTTGAAGGCTTGAAGAACGAGAAGGGCGCACGTCGTGTTCACGAG
Organism: Streptomyces sp. NPDC001700; assembly: GCF_053596435.1. Taxonomy (NCBI): domain Bacteria; kingdom Bacillati; phylum Actinomycetota; class Actinomycetes; order Kitasatosporales; family Streptomycetaceae; genus Streptomyces; species Streptomyces sp. NPDC001700. Next base: position 148,051 of record NZ_JBSFGE010000009.1, on the reverse strand, counting down.
CATTTTGATGATCGAAAAGCCGCTGACCGCTGCCGACGTCGAGTTCGTCACCACCCTGCACGGCGATGACCCGGTCTCCTTCGTCGTGCTGATGCAGCCCCGGGGCAGCAAGGACCGGCTGCTCCGCGCCATCGACGACATCGCGCTCGGCGAGCTGGAACAGGCCGCCCAGGAAGGCGAGGAGCCGGAGGGCCGCGAGGCGCTGGAGCCCGCCGAGCGCGCCCTGAGCCACTCGGTGGCCGCCCTGCGCGCGGCGGGCGGCGAGGCCCGCGGCCATGTCGTCCAGCGGCGCCCGCTGGACGTCCTGCGCGGGGTGGTGGAGGAGACCGGCGCCGACGAGGTGATCGTCCTCACCGCGCCGCACTTCGTGGAGGAGTTCTTCCACCGCGACTGGGCCTCCCGGGCCCGCCACAAGGTCGGCGTCCCGGTGCTGAAGCTGTTCTCGCACACGGACGACGAGGTCGGCGAGGGGCGGACGCCCACGGGCGGCTGAGCACCGTGAGGGCGCCGTACGGGAGGCGTACGGCGGCGGGCGGCGGGGTGCGAGAATCGGGCCGTCAGAACCGAGAAGACCGCTCAACCACGGGAGACCCGTACATGGCACCGGCCGGCATTGCCCCCGACGCGCTGGACCGTCCGCATTTCATCGGCATCGGCGGCGCCGGGATGTCCGGCGTCGCGAAGGTTCTCGTCCAGCGCGGCGCGCGGGTCGCGGGCAGTGACTCCAAGGACTCCCCGATCGTGGCCGCGCTGCGCGAGCTGGGCGCGACCGTGCACATCGGGCACGCCGCCGGGAACCTCGCGCCCGGCGCCACCAGCGTCGTCATCTCCAGCGCCATCCGCGCCGACAACGCCGAACTGGTCGCGGCGCGCGAGCGCGGCATCCCCGTCGTGCACCGCTCGGACGCGCTGGCCGCGCTGATGGACGGCCACCGCCCGATCGCGGTCGCCGGTACGCACGGCAAGACGACCACGACCTCGATGCTCGCCGTCTCGCTGGGCACCCTCGGCCTCGACCCGTCGTACGTGATCGGCGGCGACCTGGACGTGCCCGGCTCCAGCGCCGAGCACGGCAGCGGCGAGATCTTCGTCGCGGAGGCGGACGAGAGCGACCGCAGCTTCCACAAGTACGCGCCCGAGGTCGCGATCATCCTCAACGTGGAGCTGGACCACCACGCCAACTACGCCTCCATGGACGAGATCTACGACTCGTTCCGGACCTTCGTGGAACGGGTGCGGCCCGGCGGCACGCTCGTGATCTCCGCCGACCACGAGGGCGCCCGCGAGCTGACCGCCAAGGTCGCGGGCCAGGACGGCCTGCGGGTGCTCACCTACGGCGCGGCCGCCGACGCGGACGTACGCGTCCTGGAGGTCGTCCCGCACGGGCTGACCAGCGAGGTCACCGTCCGGCTCGCGGAGGCCCTGGGTGGTGAGGAGCTGACGTTCACCGTCTCCGTACCCGGCCGCCACTACGCGCACAACGCCGTCGCCGCGCTCGCCGCGGGCGCCGCCCTCGACGTGCCCGCCCGCGACCTCGCCCCGGCGATCGCCTCGTACACCGGCGTCAAGCGGCGCCTCCAGCTCAAGGGCACCGCGGCCGGGGTGCAGGTCATCGACTCGTACGCGCACCACCCCACCGAGATCGCCGCCGACCTGGAGGCGATCCGCGGCGGCGCCGGGGAGGGCCGGGTCCTGGTGGTCTTCCAGCCGCATCTGTTCAGCCGTACGCAGGAGCTGGGCGCCGAGATGGGCGAGGCCCTGGCGCTGGCCGACGCCTCCGTCGTCCTCGACATCTACCCGGCCCGCGAGGACCCGGTCCCCGGCATCACCAGCGCCCTGGTGATCGACGCCGCGAGCCGCCACGGCGCGGACGTGACCGCCGAGCACGACCGGTCCGCGATCCCCGGCCTGATCGCCGGAATGGCCAAGCCCGGTGACCTTGTTCTCACCATGGGCGCGGGCGATGTCACCGACCTCGGTCCGGAGATCCTCGCCCGTCTGCAGACGCGGCGAGCCCGGAGCGCCCTGAGGAGCCCGGCGAACCGGGAGAGCTGAGGAGGGTCCGTCCATGGCGTACGAGATCGACAAGCCGGAGGAACAGTGGCGCGCGGAGCTGACTCCGCAGGAGTACCAGGTCCTGCGCGAGGCGGGCACCGAGCGCCCCTTCACCGGTGAATACACCGACACCAAGACGACCGGCGTCTACTCCTGCCGGGCGTGCGGCGCGGAGCTGTTCCGCTCCGAGACGAAGTTCGAGAGCCACTGCGGCTGGCCGTCCTTCTACGACCCGTCGGACTCGTCCGCGGTCGAGCTGATCGAGGACCGCACGCTCGGCATGGTCCGCACCGAGGTGCGGTGCTCCCGCTGCGGCTCGCACCTCGGCCATGTCTTCGCGGGCGAGGGCTATCCGACCCCGACCGACCAGCGGTACTGCATCAACTCCATCTCGCTGCGGCTCGCCCCTCAGGAGGGCTGACCGCCTCCGTACGACCTGAGCACCGCGGCCGATTCCGGCGGCAGCCGCAGCGTGCCGTCCGGGCCCGGCGGCTCGACCGGCCGCCACGCGGCGACCACCTCGGCGGGGACCTGGTCCAGCCGGGCGCCCGCCGGGCGGTCGTGCGGGTTGACGACGATACGGAGCGGCCCGCGCCGGAAGCCGAAGCAGCCGTCCGGCTCATGGAACGGCTCCGTGCGGGACCAGTCGGGAGCCGTCAGCGCGGGCTCCGCGCGGCGCAGTGCGATCAGCCGCCGGTGCCAGTCCAGCAGCGCGCGGTGCGGCTCCCGGCCCGGCTCGGTCCAGTCCAGGCAGGACCGCAGCCGGGTCGCCGGGTCCTGCGGATCCGGGACGTCCGCCTCCGCCCAGCCGTGGGCGGCGAACTCGCGGCGGCGGCCGCGCCGTACCGCCTCGGCCAGTTCCGGGTCCTGGTGGTCGGTGAAGTACTGCCAGGGCGTCCCGGCGCCCCACTCCTCGCCCATGAAGAGCATCGGGGTGAACGGCGCGCACAGCACGAGCGCCGCCGCGCAGGCCAGCAGTCCGGGGGAGAGCCGGGACGAGAGCCGGTCGCCGGTCGCCCGGTTGCCGATCTGGTCGTGGGTCTGGGCGTAGCCGAGGAGCCGGTGGGCCGGGGTGGTGAGCGGGTTCAGCGGGCCGCCGTGGCGGCGGCCCCGGAAGGCCGAGTACGTATCGTCGTGGAAGAAGCCCTGTCGGAGCGTCTTGGCCAGGGCCGCGGGGCCCTCGGCGGCGAAGTCGGCGTAGTAGCCCTGCCGTTCGCCGGTGAGGTACGTGTGCAGGGCGTGGTGGAAGTCGTCGTTCCACTGGGCGTGCAGACCGTGGCCGCCCGCCTCGCGCGGGGTGGTGGTGCGCGGGTCGTTCAGATCCGACTCACCGATCAGGAACAGCGGTCGGCCGACCTGGGCCGCCAGCGCGTCCACCTCGGCGGACAGCTCGGCCAGGAAGTGCCGGGCCCGGGTGTCGTGCAGCGCGTGCACGGCGTCCAGCCGCAGCCCGTCCAGCCGGTAGTCGCGCAGCCAGGCGAGCGCGCTGCCGATGAAGTACGCGCGGACCTCGTCGGAGCCGGGCGCGTCCAGGTTGACCGCCGCGCCCCACGGGGTGTGGTGGGTGTCGGTGAAGTACGGCCCGAAGTCCGGGAGGCGGTTGCCGGACGGCCCCAGGTGGTTGTGCACGACGTCCAGGACGACGCCGAGGCCGTGCCGGTGGGCGGCGGCCACGAACCGGGCCAGCCCCTCGGGCCCGCCGTACGGCTCGTGCACGGCCCACGGCGCGACCCCGTCGTACCCCCAGCCGTGCGTCCCGGGGAACGGGCACACCGGCATCAGCTCCACGTGGGTGACGCCCAGCGCGGCCAGCTGCGGGAGCCGTTCGGCGGCCGCGTCGAACGTGCCCTCCGGGGTGAACGTCCCGATGTGCAGCTCGTACAGCACCGCGCCCGGCAGCGGCCGCCCGAACCACTCCCGCTCCCCTGGCTGGTGGAAGTGGGAGTGGTCCACGACCGCGCTCAGCCCCTCCGGCCCGTCCGGCTGGCTCCGGGAGCGCGGATCGGGCAGCGGGGGGCCGCCGTCGAGCGCGAAGCCGTAGCGCGTCCCGTGTTCCGCGTCGGCCTCGGCCCGCCACCAGCCGTCGCGGCCGGGATCGCGCTCCATGGGACGCGTACGGCCGTCTACCTGGAGCCCGACCCGTTCGGCATGCGGCGCCCACACCTCGAACAGCACTGGCGTCTCCTCACATCGTCCTGCGGACGGGTTCGGAACCATGCTGTGGGACGGAGCACCGGGCGCGCAGCAGGGCGCGGCCGGCCAGTCTCAGACGAGATCGATGCGCTCCTGAGTGATGGGGTAACCCGCCTTCGCGAAGTGCGCGGCCATCGGCCGGTTGCCCTGGTCGGTCGCGGCGGCGATCTTCGTCGCGCCCCGTTCCACCAGGTCGTGGGTGCACTCCACGAGCAGGTCGTACGCGTAGCCGTGGCCGCGCTGCCCGGCGACGACCCCGATGAAGCCGACGCACGGCCCGGCCGGATTGTGCGCGGGCACCTGGATGCCGACGACCTCCCCGCCCGGCGTCCACGCCAGCCGCCACCACTCGCGGGGCGACGGGAACCAGTGGAACAGCTCCAGGTTCTCGCGGACCGCCGCCTCGATGCCGCCCTCGGCGATGGCCTTGCGGTCGTGTGCGTCCAGCGTGTCCTGGTGGACGTGGCGCATGACGTCGGCGATCACCGCGTCGTCGGGTTCCGGCCGGAACTCCAGCCGTCCCGGCCGCTCGGGCAGCCCGGCGGCGGGCGTCCACTCGTAGCGGTAGCGCTCGACCAGGGGGCTGAGCCCGCTTGCCACGGCCGCGTCGACCCGGGCCCGTACCGCCGCGCTCTCCTCCGGCCGGTCGCGCCAGCCGGGCGGCGCCAGCAGGGCGTACTCGGTGCGCAGGGGAGCGGTGCGCAGCAGCTCCGCGGCGGCCTCGGCCTCGCCCTCGGCGAAGTCGAACCAGTCCAGGGCGACGGGCGCGGTGTCGTCCGGCCCGCCCCACCACGCGGCGCGCGCCACGACCCGCGCCCCGCGCAGCGCGACCCACGTCCACTCGGGGCGGTACTCGCCGCCCTGGCCGACGGTGGCGTAGGTGTGGCCGAAGCGGCCCCGGCCGACGAGCGCGGGGCCGGTGCCGGGCAGTGCGTGAAACAGATGCGCGTCGCTCTCGGTGAGCGCGCGGATGACCAGTCCGGTCATGGGATTCCTTCCGGGAGGCTCGCGCTCCCGGTCGGATCGCGTGATCAGACGGGGGTACGCCCGGGGGAGAGGGGGCGGGAGCGCGGAATGGCGAACGTCTTCATGGCTCGGCGCCTCCTTCCTCGTCTGTACGGGCGTTGACGCGCACCCTATGCGCGCCAACGCGCCCCCGTCCACGCCTTTTTGGTCACCGCTGATGCAGCCCCCGCCCGGCGAGCGTCAGATCGTCTGGCCTTCGACAATGGGGGTCAGGCCGTCGAGGAGTGCCTTGAAGCCGGATTCGAAGAGCGCGTCGAGGCGCAGGTCGTAGCCATCGTCGAAGGCTCCGACCACCTTGGTGAAGGTGGGGAAGCGACCGGACTCCACCAGTGCTCGGAGGGCGGGAGTCCGGCTGTCCATCCACTGGTCTTCCGATTGGCCTGTGGAGGCTTCGGCGTGTGCTTCCCATTCCAGGTGCACTGCCAGGCCCTGGACGTGGCTGTAGATCAGTACGTGGATGTCGAACAGGGTGGTGGGGTCGAGGCCGTGGCCGTCGAGGGCGCTCAGCATCCATTCGCCGTGGGCCATCAGATTGGGCACGAGCAACGGGCGGGTGAGGGATCCGAGCTGAGCCAGCCACGGGTGCCTGCGGTACAGGGTCCAGAGGGTCCGAGCGCCCAGCTCGATGCGGGAGCGCCAGCCTTCGGGCGCGTCGACGGGGTAGGTCTCCTCGCCGAATGCGGCGTCGGCCATGAGCAGGACGAGATCGTCCTTGCTGGGGACGTACCGGTAGGGGGACATGGCGGCGACACCGAGCCGGGCCGCGACGCCGCGCATGGAGAGCGCTGACAGCCCTTCGGTGTCGGCGATGTCGATGGCTGTGCGGACGATCCGGTCGAGGGTCAGCTCCGGCTCGGAGGGCGGGGCGGGGGGCGAGGGCCTGCGGGGTGGTGTGACGGGAGCGGTTCCGGCGACGACGGTGCCCGCCCGGGGGCGGGTCTCGACAAGGCCCTCAAGGCGCAGGGTGGTCAGGGCCTTGGTGGCGGTGGCGAGCGCGACACCCCATTCCCTGGCGATCTGACGGGTCGAGGGAACCGGGTCCCCGGGGCCCAGTTCACCGTCGGCGATGCGCCGCCGGATCCCGGCGACGATGCGCAGATAGGGCGGCACGGATGCGCCTGTGGGCTTCGTCACGTCCTGTCACCTTCCCGGCCTGTACTAGTGCAGAGGGTAGCAGCGACGACGCCGAACGGAGTCCGTCTGACCTAGTACAGAAGGTTTGTTTGGCCAGTTGAAGGGGGTGTGCGTACCTCGTACGTTCAGTGCGCGTACAGCGTACTGGAGGAGATTCCCATGCAGACTGTTCTCATCTCCGGCGGCGGAATCGCCGGGCCCACGCTCGCCTACTGGCTTCACCGCCACGGCTTCAAGGTCACCGTCGTCGAACGCGCCCCGGAGCCGCGCCCCGGCGGCCAGGCCGTGGACGTCCGCGGTGTCGCGCTCGATGTCGTCGAGCGGATGGGCCTGCTGGAACAGGCGCGACGCGTGCGCACCCGGATGCGTGGCATGTCGATCCTCGACCCCGAAGGCCGCGAGATCGATCGCTCCACCGAGGTGGCCTTCAGCAGCGGCCGCCTCGACAGCGACGACATCGAGCTGCTGCGTGAGGACCTGGTGCGGATGGTGTACGAACACACGCGCGCGGAAGTCGAGTACCTCTTCGGCGACAGCGTCACCGCGCTCGACGAGAACGAGACCGGAGTGCGCGTCGACTTCGCCCACGGGACCTCCCGCGGCTTCGACCTCGTGATCGGGGCGGACGGCCTGCATTCGACCGTACGGAGCCTGGCCTTCGGCCCCGAGGACCGATTCGCCCATCACCTGGGCAGTTACCTCTCCGTGTTCAGCGCGGACAACTTTCTCGCCCTGGACGACTGGCAGGTGTGGCTTCGGGACGGCGACGCGGGCTTCGGCATCATGTCCGTGCGCGACAACACCCAGCTCAGGGTCGCCTTCGGCTTCCAGTCCGCGCCCCTTGCCCGCGATCTCCGGGGCGGCGGTGCCCTGCGGCAACTCGTCGTCGACAAGCTCGCTTCCCTGAGGTGGGAGGGGGCCCGCCTGGCAAAGGCCGCCCGGGAGGCGCCCGATTTCTACTGCGATGCCATGGCCCAGATCCGGATGGACGGCTGGTCACGCGGCAGGGTGGCCCTGCTCGGAGACGCCGGTTATTGCCCTTCCCCGCTCTCGGGGCAAGGCACCAGCCTGGCCCTGGTGGGCGCTCACGCGCTGGCCGACTGTCTCGCCCGGGCGCACGGCGATCACCGCGCCGCGTACGCTCGCTATGAGCGGCGGATGCGTCCCTTCGTCGCCCTCAACCAGGCTCTGGCCACCGAGAATCCCGGCGGACCCGCCTCCGGGGCATCCGTCACGCACGCCAAGAACGCGTTCTCGCTGGACGCTTGAACCGACGGGCCCCCGGGGCCGGTCTGCCGTCCGGAGGGGACGGGGGCGGCAGACCGGCGGGGGAGGTGCGCTGACAGTTCGGTGAGCGGATCAGTGCACCATGCAGATCGGGGCGGCCGCCGTGTCCGGGGAGCCGCCGCTGGCGACGTAGCCGAAGGTGGTCGACGCTCCGGCGGCCAGGGAGCCGTTCCAGTCGGCGTTGGTGACCGAGGCCGCCGTACTGCCGCTGGCCAGTTTGCCGTTCCAGACGCTGTCGACCCGCTGGCCGGACGGCAGGGTCCAGTCGACCATCCACGAGGAGATGGGCGTGGCGCCGGTGTTGGTCACCTCCACCTCGGCTTGGTAGCCGCCGTTCCACGTGCCGGTGGTCTTCTGGGTCGCGGTGCACTTGGCGGTCGGCGGGTCGGTCGGGTCGGTCGGGTCCGTGGGGTCACCGCCGCCGGAGTCGGCGCCCGGGACCGTCACCTCGCCGTTGCCGCCGTCGAAGACCACGTCGGAGCAGCTGTAGAAGGTCTCCTGGCTGTCCGAGCGGGTCCACACGGTGTAGATGACGTGGCGCCCGCTCTTGCCCGAGGGCAGGGTGGCGTTCCACGTGTACTTGCCGTCGACCGTCCCGACCGGGCCGGTCTGCGGCGGGTTGGTCACCGTGTCGAACGGCTGGTCCTCCAGGTCGTTCCAGGTGAGCGGCTTCGTCGGGTCGATGGGGCTCTTGGTGACGTAGCTGCGGAACGAACCCGGGTGCGCGGCCCAGGCGTTGTACGAGAACTGCATCGACTTGCCGGAGGTCAGATGCGTCACCGGCCAGTCCTTGCTGCCCAGGTCGAAGCCGGAGAAGTCGTAGACGGTGGCGGCGCCGCTGCACAGCTTGCCGTCGGGGATGAAGCCCTTGGTCCGGCCCGCGCCGTCCGAGCGGAGCACCGCGAACCAGTTGTAGAACGGGGTCGCGCCACTCTTGTTGAACGCGGCCTTGCAGGCCGGGTTGGTCGGCTTGACCTCACCGGTGCTGGACAGGCTGTACTTCCAGCACAGATAGGTGCGGCTGCCCGGCGCCATGGGCGCGCCGTGTGCGGAAGCGCTGCCTCCGGAGAAGAAGACGAGGCCCAGGGCGGGCAGTACGGAGAGCAGTACCAGCAGGACGTATCCACGGGCGCGGGAGTTGCCCGGCGGGTGTGGGGGGCGTGCGGGGGCCAGTAATCGTCGAGCCATTGCGCTGGTCTTCCCTTCGACGTGATCGGGTCAGGAACCGTCGGTATGGGAGCGCTCCCAAGTTGCTTTGTGAACGTAGCGCGCGGGGGTGTGACTGTAAATGCATCAGGACGCGAACACGCGTGCTCTGTCCTCAGGCCCGGACCAGGAGGGCCACCGGGAGTTGGGTCAGTAGGTCGGCGAGGGGGGTTGGGGCCTCGGTGGTGCGGTCGGTCAGGAGGTTTCGCCAGGGGCCGGGGGGTAGGGGGAGGCGGGTGCGGTCCCAGCCGCCGGACTCCGCCAGGCGGCGGGAAAGGCGGGTGACGATGGTGATGGCGCCGTGGTTTGAGTTGGTCGTGCCGTCGGTGCGTTGGAACGCTACGCAGTGGGCCGCTGCCGGGCCTGCGGCGATCAGGGGGGTGTAGCTGCTGCCGGGGCCGAACCAGGTCGGGTGGTCGCGGCGCAGCCGTAGTGCCGCTCGGGTGAGCCGCAGCTTCTCGGTGGACAACGGGTCGTCGGCCGCCGGGGCGTCCAGCGTGGGTGGGCGGCGGTTGTCCGGGTCGACGAGGGCGCGGTAGGCGCGCTCGGTGTCCACGTACAGGTCGGGCACGCCCGGCATGGTCAGGTGCAGCAGGGCCGCGCCGAGCGTGTTGGCCCGGGCGGGGGCGGCGATTTCGGTCTCGAACGCGTCCAGCGCCGCCCAGGGGGCGGACTCCAGGTAGGCGGTCACGGCGTCTTCGTACGTGGCGTTCTGCTCGGTCCAGGTGGTGTGGAGACCTGCTTCGCGGACCGCCTTGAGTACGGCCGGGACGAGCCGTTCCGGGTCTGCGGTGCCTAGGCCCAGCGCGGTCTGCCAGGCCGTCCAGGCGAGGTGCGGATCGGGGGCCTCCGGTTGGGGGGACAGTTCCGCCAGCAGTCGTCCCCACCAGGCCGGGGACTCGGTGAGCGCCGCGATCCGGGCGCGTACGTCCGCGCTGCGCTTGGTGTCGTGGGTGGACAGCACCGTGCCGGTCGTCGGCCAGTCGTGCAGCAGCCGGGCGGCGAAGGTGTGGAAGTCATGGGGGGAGACGGCCGGGTGGCCGGGGTCGCCGCCCACCTCGGCGGCCGAGAGCAGCGGGGTGTAGCGGTAGAAGGCGGTGTCCTCGACGGACTTGGCGCGCAGCGCGGCGGCGGTCTGGGCGAAGCGGGCGCAGAAGTCGCGGTGGTCCGGGCCGTCGCCAAGCCTGCCGAGCGCCGCGTCCCGCACGGTGTCCACCGCCCGGGCCTCGTCCGTGACGGTGAAGGCGGTACGGGCGTCCTGCGCGGCCCGGTGCAGCATCTCCGCGTCGGTCGCGGTTGTTGCGTCCAACTCGGGCGCCGCGTGTGCCCCGGTCGGGGCAGGCGCCGCGTCCGCCGGGGGCACCCCGGCCGCTGTGCGCGGCGCGTTCGCCCTGGCCGTCGTGTCGGTCCCGGCTGTCGTGTGCGGGCCGTGCGCCGCGTTCGCCGGGTGCGCTGCGTCCGTCCCGGCCAAGGTGTCCGCCCCGGCCACCCTGGCCGTCGTGTTCGTTGCGTCGGCTGAGCGCGCCTTAGCCGCCGTATTGGTCGCGTGCGCTCCGGCCGCAGCGTGCGCCCCGGCCGCAGCGTGCGCCCCGGCCGAGGCGTCCGTTCCGGCCGCCGCGTCCGGCCTAACCGTCGTGTGCGCCCCGTGCGCTGTGTCCGCCCCGACTGGGGCATCCGTTCCGGCCGCCCCAACCGCCGCATCCGCCTCGGGCGCCGTATCCGCCCCCGCCGCCCCGGCAAGGCGCACCGTGGGGTACGGGCGGTAGACCGGTAGGCGTACGAGCAGGGCGCGGATCGCCGTGTGGAGGGTCCAGGGGGCTTGGTCGCGCAGGGGCAGGGAGGCGGCGCAGATGCGGGTGGCGGTGCGGGTCAGGCGGTTCACCTCGGCGGCCAGTTCGTGGGTCACCACGTGGTCGGCGGCGCGGCGGACCGTGGCGCTCCAGTCGCCGCCCTCGTCCGGCGGGGCGGCGGTGTAGCTCTGGTAGACGGCGGTCAGCTTCGCCAGGCCGTCCGGGTCGACGAAGAGGCCGTCGATGTGGTGCAGCGCGTCGTAGCCGGTGGTCCCGGCGACGGGCCAGTGGGCGGGGAGGGGTTCGTCCCGGGCGAGGATCTTCTCCGCGACGGTCCAGCGGCGGCCGCCCGTCGCCGCCCGTACCGCCTCGTCCAGCCGCCGCAGATAGCCCTCGGGGTCGGCGAGGCCGTCCGGGTGGTCCACCCGGAGGCCGTCGATCACCCCGTCGCGCAGCAGCTCCAGCAGCTTGGCGTGGGTCGCGTCGAAGACCTCCGGGTCCTCGACGCGCACCGCGATCAGCTCGGAGATGGTGAAGAAGCGGCGGTAGTTCAGCTCGGTGCGGGCCAGCCGCCACCAGCCGAGCCGGTACCACTGGGCGTCCAGCAGCTCGGCGAGCGGCAGCCGCTCGGTGCCGGGGCGCAGCGGGAACTCGTGGTCGTAGTAGCGCAGCACCCCGTCGTCCCCCGCCCGCAGCCGCTCCCACTCGTCGCCGAGCGGCCCGCCGAGCACGGGCAGCAGCACCTTGCGGCCGTGCTCGGCCCAGTCGATGTCGAACCACCGGGCGTAACGCGACTCGGGACCGTCCCGCAGCACCTCCCACAGCGGCCGGTTGAGCCGTTCCGGAACCGGCACCGCCATATGGTTCGGCACGATGTCGGCGATCAGCCCGAGGCCGTGCGTCCGGGCCGTGCGGGCGAGGGCGCGCAGCCCTTCCTCGCCGCCCAGCTCCGCCCGTACGGCGGTGGGGTCGACGACGTCGTAGCCGTGCGCCGACCCGGGGCAGGCCTCGAGGACGGGCGACAGATGCAGATGGGAGACGCCGAGCGAGGCCAGGTACGGGACGGCCCGCTCGGCGGCCGCGAAGGGGAAGGCGGGCTGGAGCTGAAGCCGGTAGGTGGCGGAGGGTACGAGGGGTTCAGCTGTCATATGAACGTACGTACCCACATGTCGCGCTCGATGAGAGGCCGCGCCTCCATCCGGGCGCATGCGCGTGCCGATGTGAGTGTTCTATCGCCGGGGTGGCAAGCAGTTGTTGATTGAGTGTGTATGAGTGTGTTCTAGCGTGTGTGAGTATCCGGGCTGTGGACTGTGCGATTCCGGAGGAGGGAACGGGGGTTCCTGGATCGAATGGGTGACCTTTTCGCGGGTGTGGTCGTTGGGTGGGTGACAGGCGTGTTGCCGCCGGGCTCGCGGAACGGGAGGGGGCAGGGTGGGTGTGCTGCGTGAGCTGTCGGCGCCGTTCGTCGTCCCCGGTCCGTCCGGTGTCGCGATCCGTACGCGGATCAAGGGCCTGACCGTGGAGGACGAGGAGGTTTTGCGGCTGGTCGGCGCGCATCTTGGGACCTTGGCTGCGCGTGACCTGAAGCGGCGCTGTGCCGAGGGGCTGGGGCACTCCGCGGACTCGTGGGCGGCGCGTAAGCGCGCTGTGACCGGGGAGTCCTCGTCGCGGTGGGCGGGCAGTATCACCAAGGCCACGCACGACCAGTGGGCGTTATCGCGGCGTGTGCAGTACGCCCACATCCAGGTCCTGGAAGCCGGTGTTCGCACCATCGCGCACCGGTTGTCGCTGCCGGTGGGCGCGAAGGGAACGAAGCGGAGCCCGGGCGGCTACCGCACCCAACAGGAGTGGTTCACCAAGGCACGCCGCCTGCACCTTCTCGAAGACCGGCTCGCTGCCCAGCGTGCCGACCGCGAAGCGGGGCGTGTACGCGTGGTGCGAGGAGGAAAGCGGCTGGCCCGCAACCGCCACCACCTCGAACAAGCACAGCTCACCGAGGCCGGGTGGCGGCAGCAGTGGGAAGCTGGACGCTGGTTCCTCCAGGCCGATGGTGAGAGCGGGAAGCGGCTGGGGAACGAGACGATCCGCGTCACCCCGGACGGGCAGGTCAGCATCAAGCTCCCGGCGCCGCTGGCGCATCTGGCGAACGCCGCGCACGGCCGGTATGTCCTCACCGGCACCGTCGCCTTCCGCCACCGGGGCCAGGAGTGGGCCGACCGCGTGGCGGCGAATCGCGCCGTGGCCTACCGCATCCACCTGGACGTGGCCCGCTACCGCTGGTACATCACCGCCTCCTGGACCATCCCGCCGGTCAAGATCGTTCCGCTGGCCCAGGCCCGCGCCGGTGGCCTGGTCGGTGTCGATACCAACGCCGACCACCTGGCGGCGTGGCGCCTGGATGAGTACGGCAACCCGGTCGGCGACCCGCGCCGGTTCGCCTTCGACCGAGACGGACCGGCCACCTACCGCGACGCCCAAGTACGGCACGCGCTGGTACGCCTGCTGCACTGGGCCAAGCGCCACGGCCTGAGCATCGCGATCGAGGACCTGGACTTCCAGGCGGACAAGACCCGCGAGAAGCACGGCAGGCGGAAGCGGTTCCGCGAGCTGATCTCCGGCATGCCCACCGCCAAGCTGCGGGCACGGCTGGCCTCGATGGCGACCGAGCTCGGCATCACGATCGTGGCCGTCGACCCCGCGTACACGTCCAAGTGGGGCGCCCAGCACTGGCAAAAGCCCCTCACCAGCCAGAACAGGAAGACCACTCGCCACCATGCGGCAGCGGTGGCGATCGGAAGGCGCGCCCTGAGGCACCCGATCCGGCGACGGACGGCACCGCCCCCGCACGACCAGAGCGATGGTGCGGGGCATCGGACCGTCCAGGCCGCAACGGGCACCCCGGGGCGTGAGGAAACCCGCCCCCGCATCCCCGGACCACGCACACGATGCGTGCGCGCCGGACGCGGAGCGAACGCGGGTGACCAGAGGGGGCACCTCCCAGCGGTAGCTGGGGGAGCCCAACACCGTCCGGGGCACCCGGCTGAGCACGAGTCCTGGAACCAGGACTCACTACCACTCAGTCTTTAGGAACGGTACTCGGTGCGTCATGACCATGTGAGGTCAGGCCCCGCCCGGATCGCCGGGCCGTCCGTGAAGGAGTCGCGGCTGTGTTCTTCATCGACACCCTGGACATCGAAGGCCTGGGAAACCGCAGCTATCTCGCGGGCGGGCCGCACACCGCGGTCGCCGTCGACCCGCCCCGGGATGTCGACGCGGTGATCGCCAAGGCCGCCCGGCGGGGCGTGCGCATCGCGTACGTCGCCGAAACCCATGTGCACAACGACTATGTGACCGGCGGCCCGGAGCTGGCCCGGCTCACCGGGGCGAGCTACCTCGTCCCCGCCGAGGCCCGGGTCGCCTTGGCCCGTACGCCGGTGGCCGACGGCGATACGTACCCCGTGGACGACGACCTGGTGCTGCGCGCGGTCGCCACCCCGGGGCACACCCCGCATCACACCGCCTATGTGCTGGAGGAGGCGGGGCGCGCGGCGGCCGTCTTCACGGGCGGGTCGCTGCTGATCGGCGCGGTGGGGCGGCCCGATCTGGTCGAGCCGTGGCTCACCGTGCCGCTGGCCAGGGCCCAGCACACCTCCGTACGGCACCTCGCCGACCAGCTCGGCGACGAGGTGCCGGTGCTGCCCACGCACGGCTTCGGCAGCTTCTGCTCCTCCGCCCAGGCGCGGGGCGACGCGACCACGATCGGCCGGGAACGCGACGTCAACGACGCATTGACGCTGGACGTGGAGCCGTTCGTCGCCCGGCTCCTCGCGGGGCTGGACGACGTGCCCGCGTACTACACCCACGTGGGCCCGATCAACGCGGCCGGACCGCCGCCCGTGGACCTGACGCCGCCCCGGCGCGCCGACCCCCGGCAGCTGGCCGCACGGCTCGCGGCGGGGGAGTGGGTGGTGGATCTGCGGAGCCGGGTGGCGTTCGCCGAGGGGCATGTCGCCGGGACCCTCAACTTCGCGAGCGACGGCAAGCTCGCCACGTATCTGGCCTGGCTGATCCCCTGGGGCAAGCCCCTGACGCTGCTCGCCGAGACGCCGGGTCAGCTGGCCGGGGCCCAGCGGGAGCTGGCCCGGGTCGGCATCGACCGCCCGGCCGCCGCCGCGCTCGGCGCACCCCGGAACTGGGTCGCCGAGGGCGACCGGCTGGCCTCGTTCCCGTGCGCCGACTTCGCCGCGCTGGCGGCCGCCCGTCGCCGTGGGGACCGGGTGGTGGTGCTCGATGTGCGCCGCGACTCCGAGCGCGCGCACCGCCGCGTCGGCGAGTCGGTGCACATCCCCCTCCACCAGCTGCGGGGGCGGCTCGGCGAGATCCCGGAGGGGACCGTGTGGGCGCACTGCGCCACCGGGATGCGCGCGGCCATCGCCGCCTCGCTGCTGGACGCCGCGGGGCGCGATGTCGTCACCGTCGACGATGACTTCGACGCGGCGGCGCGAGCGGGTCTGACCGAAGGGCAGGTGTGAGCGTTCAGGCGGGGCGCTGCAGGACCATCAGGCTGCGGTCCACCAGGGTCAGCCGGTCGCCCGCGGCGACCTTCTGGCCGCTGCCCGGCTCCACGCCCTCCGGGACCGCCGTGTCCACGATGACCTGCCACTGCTTGCCGTGGTCGACGGGCACGACGAAGTCCAGGGGCTCGTGGTGGGCGTTGAACAGCAGCAGGAACGAGTCGTCGGTGATGCGCTCACCCCGCACCCCCGGCTCCGAGATCGCGCTGCCGTTGAGGAAGACCGCGAGGGACTTGGCGTGGACGGCCTGCCAGTCGCGCTGGCGCATCTCCTCGCCCTCGTGGGTGAACCACGCGATGTCGGACAGCTCGTCGTGGGTGCCCTCCACCGGGCGGCCGTGGAAGAAGCGGCGGCGGCGGAAGACCGGGTGGTCGCGGCGGAGCCAGATCAGCGAGCGGGTGAAGCGGAGCAGCTCCAGGGCCTCCCGGTCCTCCTCCACGGCGTCCTTGCCGGGGAGGGGCCAGCGCACCCAGGAGGTCTCGTTGTCCTGGCAGTACGCGTTGTTGTTGCCGCCCTGGGTGCGGGCGAACTCGTCGCCGTGGCTGAGCATGGGCACGCCCTGGGAGAGCATCAGGGTCGCGATGAAGTTGCGCATCTGGCGGCGGCGCAGCACCCGCACCTGAGGATCGTCGGTCTCGCCCTCGGTGCCGCAGTTCCAGGAGCGGTTGTAGCTCTCGCCGTCCTGGTTGGACTCCCCGTTGGCCTCGTTGTGCTTCTCGTCGTAGCTCACCAGGTCGCGCAGGGTGAAGCCGTCGTGGCAGGTGACGAAGTTGACGGAGGCGAGCGGGCGGCGGCCGTCGTTCTGGTAGAGGTCGGAGGAGCCGGTGAGCCGGGAGGCGAATTCGGCCAGGGTGCGCGGCTCACCGCGCCACAGATCGCGCACGGTGTCCCGGAACTTTCCGTTCCACTCGGTCCACAGCGGCGGGAAGTTCCCCACCTGGTAGCCGCCCTCGCCGACGTCCCACGGCTCGGCGATCAGCTTCACCTGGCTGACCACCGGATCCTGCTGCACCAGGTCGAAGAACGACGACAGCCGGTCCACCTCGTGGAACTGGCGGGCCAGCGTCGCCGCCAGATCGAAGCGGAAGCCGTCCACCCGCATCTCGGTCACCCAGTACCGCAGCGAGTCCATGATCAGCTGGAGGACGTGGGGGCTCCGCATCAGCAGGGAGTTCCCGGTTCCGGTGGTGTCCATGTAGTACCGCCGGTCGTCGGTCAGCCGGTAGTACGAGGCGTTGTCCAGCCCCCGGAAGGAGAGCGTCGGGCCCAGGTGGTTGCCCTCGGCGGTGTGGTTGTAGACGACGTCGAGGATGACCTCGATGCCCGCCTGGTGCAGCGCCCGGACCGCCGATTTGAACTCCAGCACCTGCTGCCCCCGGTCGCCCCAGGACGCGTAGGCGTTGTGCGGGGCGAAGAAGCCGATGGTGTTGTAGCCCCAGTAGTTGGCCAGCTCGGCGTCGACCAGCCGGTGGTCGTGGACGAACTGGTGTACGGGCATCAGCTCCAGCGTGGTGACGCCCAGCTCCGTCAGATGCTCGATGATCGCCGGATGGGCCAGCGCCGCGTACGTCCCGCGCAGCTCGTCCGGCAGCCGCGGATGGCGCATGGTCAGGCCCTTCACATGGGCCTCGTAGATGACCGTGCGGTGGTAGTCGGTGCGCGGCGGACGGTCGTCGCCCCAGTCGAAGTACGGATTGACCACGACCGAGGCCATCGTATGGGGGGCCGAGTCCAGGTCATTGCGCTTGTCGGGGCGGTAGAAGTGGTAGCCGTAGACCTCCTCACCCCAGTCGATCTTCCCGCTGATGGCCTTGGCGTACGGGTCCAGCAGCAGCTTGGCGGAGTTGCAGCGGTCGCCGTGCTCCGGTTCGTACGGGCCGTGGGCCCGGAAGCCGTAGCGCTGGCCCGGCATGATGCCCGGCAGATAGGCGTGGCGGACGAACCCGTCGGTCTCGCGCAGCTCGACCGCGGTCTCCGAGCCGTCGTCGTGCAGCAGACAGAGTTCGATCCGCGTGGCGGCCTCGGAGAACACCGCGAAGTTGGTTCCGGCGCCGTCGTACGTGGCGCCCAGGGGATAAGCGTGTCCCGGCCAGACCTGCATACGCCGACTCTTCCACTTCTTCTCCCGGGGCCGCGAGCACCGCGGGCCCCGGCCCGGAACCGACCGACGACGCATCCTTTCCCAACTTCGGCGGGAGAACGGCGGTTTCGGTGGAACTTCCGCGCGGGGGAGGCAACCTACGGCCATATCGGTTCGCCCTACCGGGTGACGTCACGTCTTCTGCACTCCGCCATCACAACCGCGCCGCCGAAGAGGAAGGTTGAATCTCAGGTCGAACCGGAGTGTCGCACCGCCCCCTCCTGAGCAGTAGTCTGCGGTGATCGTTGGAGCGGGGGCGGAAGGCGGTGCACAGGTGAGCTCGGGCGGGCTGGAGCTGCCCCCTGGTGACGGAGGTCCCGGGGGTGACGGCTCCACCGAGGCACCCCCCGGTGCGGTGTCCCTGGTGCGTCCGATGGAGATCGGAGCGGAACTGGACTGGGGCGCGGACGCCTGGGACGAGGTGCGGACGCGCGCACGCCGGGCCGGGCGGGCCTACATCTGGCTGAATCTGGTCGAACAGCGGCTGCGCGCGGTGGTCGGCGCGGTGCTCCGGCCGATCTACGAACCCGTCCACGGCGACGACTGGGTCATCGCCGCCGCCGGGCCCGCCGGTCAGGAGTGGGTGCAGCGGGCCGTGGCGGTACGGGAGGTGAGCCGCCGTAAGGGCTATCTGCTCGACCCGGCCGACGACAACGTGCTCAGCTTCCTCACCCTGCCCCAGCTGCGCGAACTCCTCGTCCAGCACTGGCCGTGCTTCGAGCCCTATCTGGATGACCGGCGCGAGGTGGAGCTGGCTCTGGACGAGCTGGAGGTCGCCCGTAACGTCGTCTCCCGCAACCGCGCCCTGTCCGGGACCGTGCTGGCCCAGGCCGAGCGCGCCTCGGCCCGGCTGCTGGAGATCCTGGGCAGCGGTACCGGCTCCCCGTCCACCGACCGGCTGCCCATCGACGCGGTCGAGGATCTGGTCGGCGACCGGTACGCGGATGTGGTGGGCGTCCATTCCGACCGGGTGCGGCTCCAGCGGCAACTGCCCGTCGAGGACCTGTTCGCGGGCGCCCGGCGGCTGGACGCGGTCGGCATCGGGCTCAACCTGCTGGTCCAGAACTACTCCGGCCGCCGCCTGGTCCGGCTGGCCGAGGCCGGGTGCCGGGCCCGGCTGCTCTTCCTCAACCCCGCGAGCAGCGCGGTGCGGCGGCGGGAGCGCGAGCTGGGGCTCAAGAAGGGCGAGCTGAGCCGTTCGGTGGAGATGAACATCCTCCATATGCGCCGGGTGCGCGCCGCCCTGCGCGACCCGGGCGCCTTCGAGATCCACGTCTTCGACGAGACCCCCCGCTTCACCGCCTACCTGGTCAACGGCGACGGCTCGGACGGCCTCGCGGTCGTCCAGTCGTACCTGCGCAAGGCCCGGGGCATGGAGGCCCCGGTCCTGGTCCTGCGCGGCGGCGGCCGGGGGCGCGAGGTGGTGCGCGAGGGGCGCGACCCGGACGTGGGCGACGGCGGCCTCTTCGGCACCTACCGGGAGGAGTTCGAGAGCGTCTGGGCGGACTCCCGTCCGGTGTCCTGACCCCTGGCGCCGAGTCCGCGCAGGTCCGGTGGCCTAGCGAGCGGCCGGGCTCCGCACCCCTTGCCTTCGTGTGCGCTCCAACTCCTACCGTTCACCGCCATGGAGACCATGGCGCACAACAGGACGCTGGGCCGCAGTGGCATCGAGGTGAGCGCCCTCGGCTTCGGCTGCTGGGCCATCGGCGGTGAGTGGTGGTCCGTCGACGGGCAGCCGCTGGGCTGGGGCAGTGTGGACGACGAGGAGTCCGTACGGGCCATCCGGCGCGCGCTCGACCTCGGCGTCACCTTCTTCGACACCGCCGACGTGTACGGCACCGGTCACAGCGAGCGCGTGCTCGGCCGCGCTCTCGGGAAGCGCCGCGGCGATGTCGTGCTCGCCACGAAGTGGGGCAATGTCTTTGACGAGCGCGCCCGGACCCGCGTCGGCCAGGACGACTCGCCGGAGCATGTGCGCCGCGCCCTGACCGCCTCCCTGCGGCGTCTGGACACGGACCACATCGACCTCTACCAGCTCCACATCTCCGACGCCGACCCCGAACGCGCGGCCCGGCTCCGCGACGTCTGTGAGGAGCTGGTGGGCGAGGGGCTCGTCCGCGCGTACGCGTGGAGCACCGACGACCCCGCCCGGGCCGCCGTCTTCGCCGAGGGCCCGCACTGCGCGGCCGTTCAGCACCGTCTGAACATCCTCCAGGACGCGCCCGAGCTGCTGGAGCTCTGCGCGGGGTCGGACCTCGCGAGCATCAGCCGCAGCCCCCTCGCGATGGGGCTGCTCACCGGCAAGCACGCCGCCGGGCGCGCCCTGGAGAGCGGGGACATCCGCAACGCGCCGCCCGCCTGGCTGCCGGGGTTCACCGCGAACGAAGGCGCCGATCCGGTCTGGCTCCAGCGGGTCGACGCCCTGCGGTCCGTCCTCACCAGCGACGGCCGCACCCTCGCGCAGGGCGCCCTCGCCTGGATCTGGGCCCGCGACCCGCGGACGGTCCCCATCCCCGGCTTCCGTACGGTCGCCCAGGCCGAGGAGAACGCGGGCGCGATCGCCAAGGGGCCGCTCAGCCCCGGGCAGCTGGCCGAGGTGGACCGGATCCTGGGTCGGTGAGCGCGTCGGGGGCCGGGTGAGGGGACCGTACGGTACGGGCCGTCCAGCGGCCGTCGGTGCGGGCGATGTGGACCGGGTGGTCGAAGCACTTGGTGATGTGGTCGGTGGTCACCACCTCGTCCACGGCGCCCGAGGCCAGGCACTGGCCGTCGCGCAGGAGCATCGCGTGGGTGGTGGACGCGGGCAGCTCCTCCAGGTGGTGGGTCACCAGGACCGTGGCCAGGTCCGGGTGGGCGAGGCGGAGGGCGTCGAGGCTGTCCAGCAGCTGTTCGCGGGCGGCCAGGTCGAGGCCGGTGGCCGGTTCGTCGAGCAGGAGCAGCCGGGGGCGGGGCATCAGGGCGCGGGCGATCAGGACCCGGCCGCGCTGGCCCTGGGAGAGCGTCGGCCAGCGGGCGTCGAGCTTGTCGCCGATGCCCAGGGTGGTGAGCAGGTGCTCGGCCCGTTCGCGCTGGGCGGAGTCGGGGTGGCGACGGGGGACCGGCTCGACCGTGTTGGTCAGCCCGGTCAGGACGACGTCCCGCGCCCGCAGCGGGGAGCGCAGCGGGTGCCGGGGGTCGACATGGCCCACGTACGCCCGCAGCTCCCGCAGATCGACCCGGCCCAGGGTGCGCCCGAGCACCTCCACCGCGCCCCGGGTGGGGTGGGCGTGCGCGCCGAGCAGGCTGAGGAGGGTGGATTTGCCCGCGCCGTTGGGGCCGAGCAGGGCCCAGTGCTCGCCCTGGCGGACGGTCAGCGAGACGGAGCGCAGCAGCGGGGTGCCGTCGCGGACCACATCGACGTCGTCGGCCTTCAGGACGGGGGCGTTCGGGGCGGGGGTGCCGGGCATCGTTCCTCCTCGGCGATCAGTGTCATCACGGATTCCAGGTTCTTCACGGTGGCGGCGATCGCGGCGTCCGGGTCGCCGTCCGCCAGGGCGTCCAGCAGTGCCGCGTGGGCGCAGGTCAGATCGGGCAGCCCGGTCTCGTGGACGACCATCTCGACCAGCTCCTCGCGCAGCACCGGCAGGACGGAGGTGAACAGGCCGAGCAGCACGGCGTTGCCGGACAGCTCCACGACCGTGCGGTGGAAGGCCAGGTCGGCGTCGACGAAGGCGGCGGGCCCGGCTCCGGCCGCCTTCTGGCGGCGCTTCAGGTCGTCCGTGAGCCGGGCGATGTCCTCGGGGCGTACGCGGCGGGCCGCGAGCCGGGCGGCCTCGACCTCGAGCGCCCGGCGCACCTCGTACACCTCCAGCAGCCGGGCGCGGCGCAGCAGCTGCCGTACGTCGCGCGCCTCGCGGGCCTCGCGCGGCTCCTCGGCGGCGTAGGTGCCCGAGCCGTGGCGTACGTCCAGCAGGCCGTCGTGGGCCAGCAGCCGGACGGCCTCGCGCACCGAGGAGCGGCCGACGCCCAGTTCGGCGGCGAGGGTCACCTCGCTGGGGAGCCGTTCGCCGGGGCGCCAGCGGCCCTCGCCGAGCATCGCGCGCAGCGCGGTCTCGACCTGCGGCACGACGCGGCCGTGCCGCAGTGGTGAGGCTTGTGCCATCTCGTCTCTCCCGGCGCGGTTGTTGACCATGTCCCATGGCTTCGCGGACTCTAGCAGAAGTCCTCAGACGTCTGAGGAGTTGGCCCGTGGGGTCCCGCCCCCCGGCCCGTTGTCAGTGGTGCGTGCGAAGGTGACGGCACCTGGGGGAAGCACAACAAAGGGAGGGCAATCGCCATGGGCTGGCACAGGGAGCTGCTGATCGGGTTCGATCTGGAGACCACGGGCACGGACCCGAGTACGGCACGGATCGTGACCGCCGCGGTGGTCGAGGTGCGCGGTGGGGAGCCGATCGGGCGGCATGAGTGGCTGGCCGTACCGGAAGTGCCCATTCCGGACGATGCGGTGGCCGTGCACGGGATCACCAACGAGCGGGCGGCCGCGGGCCGCCCGGTGCGCGAGGTCGCCGACGAGATCGCGGACGTACTGGTGGCGCACTGGCGCACGGGCGCGCCGGTGGTGGCGTACAACGCGGCGTTCGATCTGAGCCTGCTCGCCGCCGAGTTGGACCGCCACGGGCTGCGTTCGCTGAGCGAGCGGCTGGGCGGCGCGCAGACCGGCCCGGTCGTGGATCCGTACACGATAGACCGCGCCGTCGACCGCTACCGCAAGGGCAAGCGCACGCTGGAGGCGGTCTGCGGGGAGTACGGGGTGGCCCACGAGCGCGCCCACGAGGCCGGGGCGGACGCCCTCGCCGCGGTGCGCGTCGCCTGCGCGCTCGCCGAGCGCCACGGGCAGGTCGCCGGGCTCGACCTGTGGGAGCTGCACCGCAAGCAGGTCGGGTGGTACGCCCACTGGGCCGCCGACTTCCAGTCCTGGCTGCGCCGCAAGGGCACCCCGGACGCGGTCGTGGACGGCGGCTGGCCGCTGCGGGATGCGCGGGCGGCGGTGGGCCGATGAGTTCCGGCCGCCCGGCCGGTCCGTACAGATGAGGGGGAACGGACCGGAGAAGGAGAGCGAACGATGACCGACCAGACCTCGCGTATGGACCTCGGCCCCGCTGCGGCTAGGGTCACGGCGCTGCTCAGCGGCGTCTCGGACGACCAGCTCGGGGCGCCCACGCCCTGCCCGGCGTACTCCGTGGGTGACCTGCTCGACCACTTCATGGGGCTGGCCATCGGCATGCGCCAGGCCGCGGAGAAGGCCCCCGGCGAGGACCCCGGCCAGGGGCGGGCCGAGCGGCTGGCCCCCGACTGGCGCGATGAGCTGCCCCGGCGGCTGGACGCGATGGCCGCAGCCTGGCGCGACCCGGCCGCCTGGCAGGGCACCACCCAGGCCGGTGGCGTCACCCTGCCCGCCGAGGTCATGGGCATCGTCGCGCTGGACGAGCTGGTGATCCACGGCTGGGACCTGGCCCGCGCCACGGGGCAGCCCTACGACTGCGCTCCGGGCTGCGCGGAGGCGATCGCCGGGTGGCTGTCGGCGTTCCCGGAGGAGGAGCAACGGGGCGAGGCATTCGGAGCCGTAGTCCCCGTACCGAAGGACGCACCCGCCCTGGACCGCGCCATCGGCCTCAGCGGCCGCGACCCCGCCTGGACGCCCTGACGCGCGCGCACCGCGCGCCCCACGCCGGGCCCGCGCCCGGCACGGCATCGCGCGGTGCAACCAGGCACCTCCCGACGCCCGCGTGGCACCGAGCGGTACCGGACAGGGCGTCTCGGGGCGCCCGCACGGCGCCCGGCACGGCGTCTCGCGGCGTCCGCGTGGCGCACCGTGGGGCCTGGCGCGGCCTCTCCCGGCGCCCGGCACGGTGCCTCGCGGGGCGCGGGGCGGCATCTCCCACGCCTGGCACGGCGCCTTGCGGCGCGCGGCACGGTGCCTCCCAACACCCGCACTGCCGCCCAGGTCACCCACTGGAACGCGGTCTGGGGGGCTGGTCGAATCCTCGGGCTGCTCTCCACCGCCGCCCTGCGGATGCGCGGTGACGACCGCCACCGGCACGCTGCCGCTGGCGGCGGTGTGTGCGGTGCTCGCTTGCGCTGGGTGTGAACTCCCAGCGCCTGCAGGGCACCTAGCGGCGCCCGGTACGGTGCCTCGCGGCCGTCCTGGTATGCCGCGCTCGCGGGGGCCTGGCGCGGCGTCTCCCAGCGGCCCGCACGGCACGTCGCGGCGTCGTGCTCCGCGCCTCCCCCCGGCTGTGCCCGAGGTGGCGCGGCTGCGGCTGGAGTTCTCGCGCCCTTTCGCTGGTCCGCGGCGGCGGTTGGTGGCGGAGGCGGGGCGGGCTTTCGGTCTGGCGCCGCGCGCCTGGGTGCCCCCGGGCGCTCAGAAGGCGTGCCAGCGCACCGCTTCGTCGCCTTCCCGCAGTGAGGCGACCCGGCGGTGGAACTCGGTCAGGGCCGCTGGGTTGCCCGGGGCGTGCTGGGCCACCCACGCGCAGCTCGCCGTCTCCCGCGCGCCCCGCAGCACCGCGCACCCCGGCCACTCCCGCACATCCCAGCCGTACGCCGCCGTGAACTCGTCGTACGCCGCCGCGCCCAGCCCGTAGCGGTCCCGGGACAGGGCCATCACGACGAGGTCGTGCTCGCGCAGGTCGGTGGCGAACGTCTCCAGGTCGACCAGGACCGGGCCGTCCGGTCCGATGTGCACATTGCGCGGCAGCGCGTCGCCGTGGATCGGGCCGGGGGTCTGGTGCGGGGTCAGCTCGGCCGTGGCGGCGGCGATGTCGTCCCGGCGGGCGCGCAGGTACGCGGCGTCCGCCGGGGCGATCGCCTCCCCGGCCAGCCGCAGCCAGCGCTCGACCCCGCCCAGCAGGTCGCGGCGCGGCAGCGCGAGGTCCGGCGGGGCGTCCGGCAGGGCGTGCACCTGCCGCAGCAGCGCGGCGAGGTCGCGCGGTTCGGCGGGGCGCTCGGGCGGGCGGAGCTGCTGCCAGTAGGTGACCAGGTGGCCGTCGTACGCGAGCGGCTGCTCCGGGCCGAAACGGCGGTCCGGGCGCACCGTGGGCACCCCCTCCCGGGCCAGCCAGTCGGCGACCCGCAACTCCCGCGCCGCGCGCTCCCGTACGGCCAGGTCGCGGCTGACGCGGACCACCAGGGCGAGGTGGTCGAGGGCGAAGACGGCGTTCTCGCCGAGCGCCAGCAGCCGGGCCCCGGCGGCGCCGCCCGTGCCGTGCGGCAGCGCGGCGTCGAGCACCGCCCGCGCCCGCTCCTCCGTAAACCCCGCGTCCGCCACGCCGTACCTTCCCGAACCTTGCCCAACGGGCCGAACCGCCCGTCCCGGACCGCCCAGTCTCGCACCCGGCCGCGCACCGGTCCCACCGGCCGCTGGGCGATCCGCGCCCCGGCGAGCTGGTGCGCCGACACCGCCGAAGCGCATCGCATGCCGCCCCGGCAGCCACCGGCACCGACGCGCCGCCCGCCCTCGACGCGTACACCTTCGATCGCGTCGGCGGCGCGGGCTGCGGTTCGGGGTATTCGGCCGCGAGGTCGACCGCCTCCAGGATGACGGCGCCTCGTTGCGCTGGATCACCCCGGCGGCCACCCCCGCAGTGCCCTTGGCCGGAGGCCGAACGGCCCCGCGTCGCCGGGGTCCTTGACGGCGCCGTGTGCCGTCCGCACGATGACGGGCGTGACATCCACGACCGCGACGGCGCGGTCAGACAAGCCTCCGGCTCGCGGGCCGGACGGCGGCGGCGTCCCCGCCGCGCGGCGGGGGCCCGGCAGCGGCCACGGCGCGTGGTTCCTGGTGCTGCCCGCGCTGCTGCCGATCCTGCTGCTCAGCGTCGGCCCGCTGCTGTACGGGATCGCGCTGGCCTTCACCGACGCCCAATCGGGCCGCACCGAGCCGACCCAGTGGACCGGGCTGCTCAACTTCCAGGACCTGGCCCGCGACACGCTCTTCTGGGAGTCGTTCCGGATCGGCCTGGTGTGGGCGGTCGCGGTGACCGTTCCGCAGTTCGTGCTGGCCCTCGGGCTGGCGCTGCTGCTCACCCAGAACCTCCGCTTCCGCTGGCTGGCGCGGGCCCTGGCGATCGTGCCGTGGGCGATGCCCGAGGTCGTCGTCGGCATCATGTGGCGGCTCGTCTACCACCCCGACGCGGGGCTGCTCAGCGACGCCCTGGGCACCGACCGGGACTGGCTCGGCAGCCTCTCCACCGCCCTGCCCGCCGTGATCGTCGTCGGCATCTGGGCCCGGCTGCCGCAGGTGACGGTTACGCTGCTGGCCGCGCTCGCCAACGTACCGCGTGAGCTGCACGAGGCCGCGGCGATGGACGGCGCGGGCGCCTGGCGCCGCTTCCGTACCGTCACCTGGCCCGCCATCAGGCCGGTGGCGCTCGCGATCAGCGCGCTCAGCCTCATCTGGAACATCAACTCCTTCGCGTTGGTCTACGTCCTGACCGGCGGCGGACCCGGCGGGCGCACCCGGCTGCCGATGCTCTTCGCGTACGAGGAGGCCTTCCGCTACGGGCAGTTCGGGTACGCGGCGGCGATGGGTTGCGTGCTGGTCGCGGTCGTCTCCGTGCTGCTCGCGGTCTTCCTTGTCGGCAGGCTGAGAGGGGACGACGCATGAAGCGGGCCGCCCGTGCCGGGCAGTATCTCGCCCTGCTGGGCTACCTCGTCTTCCTCGCGTTCCCGCTGCTGTGGCTGCTGTCCACCGCGTTCAAGCCGCCGCGCGAGCTGGCGAGCCCGGACCCGAGCTGGTTCCCGGGCGATCCGACGCTCGACAACTTCCGGCAGGCGTTCGACGAGCAGCCGCTGCTGCGGGCGGCCGCGAACAGCCTGACCGCATCCGTCGCCGCCGCGGCCATCACCGTCGTCATCGCGACCCCGATGGCGTACGTGATGGCCCGCCACCACCGCTCCGCGCTGTCCCGGGCGGCCACCGGCTGGGTCGTGGTCAGCCAGGCGTTCCCCTTCGTCCTGGTGATCATCCCGCTGTTCCTCGTGCTCAAGAACCTGTACCTGATCAACTCCCTGACCGGCCTGATCATGGTGTACGTGGTGTGGTCGCTGCCGTTCGCGCTGTGGATGCTCGCGGGGTATGTCCGGGCCGTGCCGGGGGAGTTGGAGGAGGCCGCAGCGGTGGACGGGGCGGGACGGCCGCGCATCCTCGTCTCGGTCGTCATGCCGCTGCTGGCGCCCGGCCTCGTGGCCACCGCCCTCTTCGCCTTCATCACCGCATGGAACGAGTTCTTCTTCGCGCTGGTGCTGCTCAAGACCCCGCAGAAGCAGACCATGCCGGTCATCCTCACCCACTTCATCGGCGCGGAGGGCGTCGCCGACCTCGGCCCGCTCGCCGCCGCCTCGCTGCTCGCCACGCTGCCCTCGCTCGTCCTGTTCGCCGTCATCCAGCGCCGGATCACCAGCGGGACCCTGGCCGGGGCGGTGAAGACCTGATGCGCCGCCGTACGCTGCTGTCCGGCGCGCTCGCCGCCCCCGCCACCGCTCTGGCGTCCGGCTGCGCGCCCTCGCGCCGCCGGGCCCGCGGCGGAAAGGTGACCCTCCGCTTCCAGTCACTCGCCTGGCAGAAGGAGTCCATCGAGGTCAACAAGCGGCTGGTGGCGGAGTGGAACGCGGCCCACCCCCGGATCCGGGTGGACTACGTCCAGGGCAGCTGGGACAGCGTCCACGACCAGCTCCTCACCTCCTTCGAAGGCGGCGAGGCGCCCGACATCATCCACGACGCCGCCGACGACCTCGCCGACTTCGCGTACGGCGGCTACCTCGCCGATCTGCGCGGGCTGCTGCCGGACCGGCTGCGGGACGACATCCCGGCCCGCTCCTGGGCGACCACCACCTTCGGCGACGGCGTCTACGGGGTGCCGTTCCTCCAGGAGCCGCGCGTGATCATCGCCAACCGCGCGCCGCTGGAGCGGGCCCGGGTACGGATCCCGACCGTGCGCGAGCCCTGGAGCTGGGCGGAGTTTGAGGACGCGGTACGCGCGCTCACCCGGGGCGGGACGTACGGGGTCGCCTGGCCGCTCAAGGAACCCGTCGCCGCGACCCTCGGCCTCGCCCTCTCCACCGGCGGCCGGGTCTTCCACCGGGGCGCCGACGGCAAGGTCACCGTCCGCTTCGGCGCCGCCGACCAGCGCGTCCCGCGCGCCATCGCCCGTACGGCGGCCAAGTCCACGCTCGGCATGGGCGGTTCGGACACCCTCCCCGGCTTCTTCGGCGGCAAGTACGCCATGGTGCCGCTCGGGTTCTCCTACCGTCAGCAGATCGTCCAGCAGGCGCCCAAGGGCTTCGCCTGGACGGTGCTGCCCGCGCCCGCCGGGCCCGGCGGGCGCGGGCAGCGTCAGGGCGTCAGCCCGCAGACCCTGTCCATCGCCGAGGACAGCCCGTACAAGGAGGAGGCCGCCCGCTTCCTCGACTTCCTGCTGCGTCCGCGCAACATGGCGCGGCTCGCGCTCGGTGACTGGATGCTGCCGACCGGCACCGGCGCGCTGCGCGACCGGGCGCTGCACACCACCGAGCACGGCTGGGCGACCGGCACGGCCCTGGCCGCCCAACTGCGCCCGGCCCCCGCCCTGTCGGTGCGCGGCTACCCGGAGTGGAAGGACAAGGTGGCCACGCCCGCGCTCCAGGAGTACTACAGCGGTGCCATAGGAATGGAAGGACTCAGGAAGCGGCTGATCAAGGACGGGGGTCTGGTGCTCGCCCGGTACCAGCGCTAGGGCCCGGCTGGAACCCTGGCGGGGTCAACTCCCGTACGAGCGACACCCATTGCCACGGCGCCACCTCGGCCACCACCACGTCCCGCGCCAGCCCCGCCCGCCGGAACGCGGCGGCCAGCCGCCGGGCGGGACAGGCCCGCCGCAGTGACGCGTAGAGCGACCCGCCGACCCCCGAGAAGCCCAGCTCCACCAGGCGCGCGTACGCCGCCCGCTGGTCCGGGTCGGTCAGCAGCGGCCCCGGGCGCCGGGTCAGCCGCAGAATCCCGCCGTCCACCCCCGGCACCGGCCGGAAGGCGGTCCGCGCCACCCGCCCGCACAGCCGCCACTCCACCTCCGGCCAGGTCCGTACGGTCAGCAGACTCCACCGGCCGAAGTCCCCGGTGCGCTTACGGGCGTACTCCAGCTGGGTGAGCAAGGTGGCGGAGGTGAGCCCGGGCGCCCGCAGGGCCCAGCCGACGATCTCGGCGGTGCGCGCGTAGGGCACATTGCCCACCAGGGCGAACGGCTCGCGCGGCGGCGCGGCGGTCAGAAAGTCCTGGTGGACGACGCGCACCTGGGGATACGGGGTGAGCCGCCTCCGCAGCCCCGGGACGAGATGGCGGTCGATCTCGTAGCTGATCAGCGCACGGCAGCGCGGGGCCAGCGCCTCGGTGAGCGCCCCCTTGCCCGCGCCGACCTCCACCAGCAGATCGGCGGGGCCGGGGCGGGCGGCGCGGACGACCCGGGCGACGGCGCCGGGGTCGGTCAGGAAGTTCTGCCCGTACGCGCGCCGCGCCTCATCGCGCGCGGTACGGGGGTGATGGTGTCGGTTGCGGGCCACGGCCACGGTCCTTTCGGAGCCGGGCGGGCGGCGAGGGCACACGGACGAGCGGGCCCGGCCGCCCGTCCGGAATGTGTGATTCCTGGACTGGCGGGGGCCCTGGCCACGGGCACGCGAAAGCGGGTGAACGAAGACAAGCGGAGACTGAGGACGAGCGGTTGGACCGTGAAAGCAGCGGTCAGCGGCTCGGCGTCAGAAGGGGCGCGTCCGGTCCGGCCAGGGCACCGGGGCCGCGCCGCGGGCGGCGGATGAGCGGGACATACGCGAGCACACGCGCCGCCGCGGCACAGCCGCGGGTGGTGAGGCGGGTGAACACGCCGATGCCGGGACTGCCGCCCATCGGTGTACTCCTCCCGTGCGCGCGTACGCGAACGACACGTATGCGGATCTCCGCTGTTTCCCCGGCACCGTACGGACGGGTCGGCGCGGGCCGCAACGGGTTTTCCCGGCGGGCCCGCCGCCGTACGGTCGCCGCACAACGCGACCGGCCGCGCGGCTCATGAGGAAGCCGCGCGGCCGGTTCAGGTCACGGAAGACGGAAGACGGAAGACGGAAGGAGCGAGGGCGTCAGACCCCGGCGTGCCGGTGCCGGTCGTCCAGGCCCGCGCCGGGCACCGCACCCACCGGGACGGGGGCGGGCGGTGTGGCGAGCGCCGCCTCGTCGTGGGTCAGGTCGGGCAGCCACCGCAGCCACTTCGGCAGGTACCAGTTCCGCTCGCCCAGCAGGGCCATCACGGCGGGCAGCAGCACCCCGCGGATCACGGTGGCGTCGATGAGGACGGCGGCCGCCAGCCCCACGCCCATCTGCTTCATGGACTGCATCGACAGCGTTCCGAAGATGGCGAACACCGCGACCATGATGACGGCGGCGCTGGTGACCACGCCCGCCGTGGTGACCACGCCGTGCACCACCGCGTCCCGCGTGGTGCGCCCGGCCAGCCGCGCCTCGCGGATCCGGGAGACCACGAACACGTGGTAGTCCATGCTCAGCCCGAACAGGATCACGAAGAGGAACAGCGGCAGCCACGACACGATCGCGCCGACGCCCTCCGCCCCGACCAGCCCCGCGCCCCAGCCGTGCTGGAAGACGGCGGTGAGGATGCCGTACGCGGCGCCCACCGACAGCAGGTTGAGCACGATGGAGGTGACGGCGATGGTCAGCGACCGGAACGACATCAGCATCAGCAGGAAGGCGAACACGACGACGAAGGCGAAGACCGGCGCGATCGCCGAGCCGAGCTTGTCGTTGAAGTCCTTGTTGGCGGCGACGGAGCCGCCGATCGGCGCGTCCACCCCGTCCACCGTGCCGAGCGTCGCCGGACGCACCTCGTCCCGCAGGATGTTCAGGCTCTTCTCGGCCTTGCCCTCGTCCGAGCCGCCGGTCAGCGGGACCGACACGATGGCCAGGTTCTGCTTCTCGTGGAAGGCCACCGTGACCGGGCCCGTGGAGGCGCCCTTGGTGACGGCCTCGGTACGGAAGCGGGCGATGGCGCCACGTACGGGCGCGGCGTCGATGTCGTCGGCCTTGACCACGACCTGGGCCGGGTCCGGTCCGCCGGGGAACGCCTTGTCCATGTGCTGGTATGCCTGGACGATCGGCATGGAGTCGCCGAATTCCTGGTCCAGCGTCAGGTTCGCGGTGTTCATGCTGACCGCCGGAGCGGCGATGGCGATCAGCGCGCCACCGGCCAGCGCCAGCGACAGCTTCGGCCTGTGCAGCACCCGGCCGAGGACCGCGCGCCACACCCGGCTCTCGCCGTTGCCCTTCCGCTTGGCGCGGGACACGAACGGCAGCTTGCCCTTCTCGACCCGCTCGCCCAGCAGCGAGAGCAGCGCGGGCAGTACCGTCACCGAGCCGACCATCGCCACGGCCACCACCATCAGGGTGGCGAGGCCCATCGCCTGGAATTCGGTGAGGCCGGTGAAGAGCATGCCCGCCATCGCCACGATGACCGTGACACCGGAGACCAGGATGGCCCGGCCGGAGGTCGCCGCCGCGATCCGCAGCGCGGTCTCGGCGTCCCGCCCGGCGGCCCGCTCCTCGCGCTCCCGGCGCAGGTAGAACAGGCAGTAGTCGACGCCGACGGCCAGACCCACCAGCAGCATCACCGAGTTGGCGGTGTCGTTCATGGGCATCCAGTGGCTGACCACCGCCACCAGACCGGTGGTGGCCAGGAACGCGGTCATCGCGAGCGCCACCGGCAGCAGCGCGGCCACCAGCGCGCCGAAGGCGATCAGCAGGATGCCGAGTGCCACCGGTACCGCCGAGTACTCCGCCTGCGCGAAGTCGGAGCCGAACGCGTCGTCGAACGCCTTGTCCCCGCTCGCGTCGCCGAACTCCTCGATCCTCAGGGCCTGATGGTCCCGCTGCGTCTTCTCCACCGCGTCCAGCACGGGCTGGATGCGGTCCGAGGCGGACTCCGCGTCGCCGCGCAGGTCGAACCGGACCAGCGCGGACCGCCGGTCGGCCGAGATCGCCTTCGTCGCGTACGGGGACTTGACCTCGGTGGCCTCACCGGTGCCGCGCACCGCGGAGAGCACCGCTTCGACCGCGCCCCGGAACTCCGGGTCGTCCGCGCTCACTCCGCCGCTCAATGCCTGGATCAGCACGGTTTCCCCGGCTGGTTCGACGATGCCCGCGTCGTCCAGAATCTTCACGACCTGCCCGGACTCTCCCGGGCGCTCCTCACTGCTGGTCGAATCGACCCGGCCCGTCATCGACCCCACGGCCAGCGCGAGGACGACCAGCAACAGCCAGCCTCCGACCGCCGTCCAGCGGTGCCGGGCGCTCCAGCCTCCGGCACGGGCGGCCAGCCCCCGTGGCCTGTCCAGTCGTCCTGTGTCCCCCACGACGTCCCCTTTTTCCATGGTGGCGACCCCATGCCGCGACCTTGGGACGACGCTAGGGCGCGGGTGTGTCCGGGCCCATCCTGCTGGCCGGTGATCCGGGGGGCGGCGCTCTCCACCCCGGGGAGGGGGCTAGCCCTACCCTCCCGGTTCCAAGCCCCTTACAGGTAAAGGGACTTGTCGTGATCGGGCCACGATGACGTTGCATATGTCACACATGGACCAGGATCTTGAATTGCCCGGTTCGATCCGCCAGGGTTTCGTCTCAGCTCGGAGTGATCCGAACACGCTCCGGTGCCATCGCGACCGTGTGCGAAAGCACGCGTGCGTGAAATCCCCCCACAATCGCACGAGGAGGATCCCTCGTCATGGCAGTACACAAGCAGCGCAACGCGCGTCGACTCACTCTGGCGATAGCCGCGGCGGGTGCCGTCACCGCCGGTGCCTTCGTGGCCGTCCCGGCCGGGGCCGCCACCGCGAAGCCCGCCGAGGGCACCGTCTACGGAACCCAGGCCACCAACGCCGTCGACGGCAGCTACATCGTCATGCTCAAGGGCGGACAGACCGTCAAGGCCGCCGCCGAGGGCAAGGACCTGGCCCAGAGTTACGGCGGCAAGGTGAGCCGCAGCTACGACTCGGCCGTCAACGGCTTCTCCGCCACCGGCCTCAGCGAGACCGAGGCCAAGCGGCTGGCCGCCGACCCGTCGGTGGCCAAGGTCGTCCAGAACCACCGGTACTCCATCAAGACCACCCAGGCGGACCCGCCGTCCTGGGGCCTGGACCGGATCGACCAGGACGACACCAAGGGCGACAAGAAGTACACCTACCCGGACAGCGCGGGTGAGGGTGTCACGGCGTACGTCATCGACACCGGTGTCCGCGCCACGCACAAGGACTTCGACGGCCGCGTCACCTCCGGCTTCGACGCCATCGACAACGACGATGACGCCGACGACGGCAACGGCCACGGCACCCATGTCGCGGGCACCATCGCCGGTACCGACCACGGCGTGGCCAAGAAGGCCAAGGTCGTGGGCGTCAGAGTCCTGGACGACCAGGGTTCGGGCACGACCGAGCAGGTCGTGGCCGGTATCGACTGGGTCACCAAGAATCACAAGGGCCCGTCCGTCGCCAACATGAGCCTCGGCGGCACCCCGGACGAGGCCCTGGACGCGGCCGTGCAGAAGGCCATCGACTCCGGTGTCACCTTCGGTGTCGCGGCGGGCAACGAGTCCGCCGACGCGAGCGGGAGTTCGCCCGCCCGGGTCGAGGACGCGATCACCGTCGCCTCCAGCACCGACGCCGACGAGCAGTCCGACTTCTCCAACTTCGGCAAGGTCGTCGACATCTACGCCCCCGGCTCGGACATCACCTCCGACTGGAACACCGGCGACGACGCCACCAACACCATCTCCGGTACGTCGATGGCCACCCCGCACGTCGTGGGCGCCGCCGCCGTCTACCTGAGTGGCCACCAGGACGCCAAGCCCGCCGACGTGGCGAAGGCGCTCACCGACGGTGCCACCGCCGACAAGATCTCCAACCCGAGCGAGGGCACCCCGAACAAGCTGCTGAAGGTCGTCGAGTAAGTCTCATAAGACGCACCTGACACACCCGGCCGCCGCGCCCACCCCACTGGACGCGGCGGCCGGTCGCATTCACCGGGTACCGCGAGCAACTGGCTGACGCCTGGGGCCCGTTGTCCGAGTCGGCTGATAGAACATCGCGCACAGCTGTTCGGACGCGGAGCCTCGGGAGCGCGATCTTGTCGTACGTGGAACACGCCCAGACCTTCTACGGATTGCCGGTGCTGACCGTGCCGCCGTACACCCCCGCCACGCTGCTGCCCGAGGCGGCTTCGGTCGCGTGGCGGCTCGAGGCCGGGCCGTACTCGAACGACGAGGACTACGAGGTCTGCTGGGACCGCTTCACCAGCACGGTGGAGCTGGAGAAGGTACGGGCGCTGGTCCTCGGCCACGGCCTGCACTACCTGCCCGACGAGAGGATCATCGACCTCAGCTCCCGGCTGACCGGACTCGAAGCGCTCTTTCTCGGCGATCTGGAGTACGAGGAAGAGATGATCTCCTCGATCGACCAGGCCGATGTCGGGCCCCTCCTGGCGGCGTTCCCCGGGCTGCGGGAGCTGGTCGTCCGGGGCGGAGAGGGGCTGGACTTCCCCGTGACGGGGCACGCGGGGCTGCGTTCGCTGCGCATCGAGTCCGGCGGGCTGCCGCCCGGCGCGGCGGCGCATATCGCCGCCGCCGACCTGCCCGCGCTGGAGCGATTGGAGCTGTGGCTCGGGGACGACAACTACGGGGGCGGCACCACGGTCGAGGAGCTGGCCCCGCTCCTCGCGGGCGACGGCAAGCCCGCCCTGCGCCACCTCGGGCTGCAGAACAGCCCGATCCAGGACGAGCTGGCCGCCGCGCTGGCCTCCGCACCGATCGTGCCGCAGCTCAGCTCGCTGAGCCTGGCCATGGGCACGCTCTCCGACGAGGGCGCGGCGGCGCTGCTGGCCGGGCAGTCGCTCACCCACCTCGACGCACTCGACCTGTCCCACCACTTCCTCAGCGACGCCATGATGGTGCGGATATGGACGTCGCTGGAGCCCGCGGGGGTCCGGGTGAATCTGCGCGGGAGGCAGGAGGCGGAAGCGAAGGAGGAGTGGGGAGGGGACGGTCGCTACATCGCGGTGGGCGAGTGAACCCTCCGACCCGCCGTGTGCCGTATCCACTCCGCTCCCGAAAGGCCCGCTATGTCGAACCGCTCCGCATCCCAGGACTCGGAGGAGCGCCGGATCACCCGCCTTCGGGTGGGACGTGAAACCTCCCGGCTGAAGCCCGACCGGCCGGTGCCCTTCGGGCATGTGCTGTACGCCGCGGCCACCCTGGAACGCACCCCCGCCGACATCGTGTCGTGGCTGACCGCACTGGGCTACGCCGACATCGAGCTGCCCGGCACCCCGCTGCCCGCCACGGTGGACCCGGGCGACGCGATGCTGCTCAAGGCGGATACGTACAACGTCTCGTGGCTCGACACCGGCAAGCCCGTGCCCCTGCGGGACCTCCTCGCCGTGGCGGGGCGGCAGGGCCGGAGTCCCGCCGATGCCGCCCGGCGGCTGACCGCCTTCGGCTACACGGTCCCGGCGGGCCATCCGCTGCCCGAGTCCCCGGACACCCGGGACATCATGCTGGTCCGGACGGCTTCCGGGGGCAGTGGCGAGTGGCTGGACTGGGGCGCGGAGGCTACGGCGCATCATGTGCTCCAGGTGGCCGTCACATTGCGGTGCAACCCGCACGCCGTCGCCACCCGGCTGACCGCGCTCGGCATCCGGCTGCCGTACACGCCGGAACCCGGGGACGAGCGGATTCTCGAACACCTCGGCGCGCCCCTCGGGCACATCCTCACCGTCGCCCAGGAGACCGGCCGCCGCCCGGCGGACATCGTCGCCCGCCTGGCCGAGCTGGGGGTCCGCCACCAGGGCGCCGTGCCGGACCCCTGGGACGCGGACGATCTGCGCGTCCTCAGCCAGGAACTCGACGGCCGACAGCCCTGGTTGGAGCGGAACACGGTCGTGGGAGTGCAGTTGCGGCACATCCTCCGCGCAGCGCTCGCCACCGGGCGCACCCCCGCGGACATCACCGCGCGGCTGGCCGTGCTCGGGCATTGGCTGCACGAGAACGCGCGGGTGCCCGCCGTCGCGAAAGAGGAGGACATCCGGCTGCTGGAGACGGTCGAGCGCTCGTACCTGGACGGCGTCCACCTGGAACACGTCCTGCACAGCGCGAGCCTGACCGGACGGAGCCCGGCCGATGTCGCGTCGCGGCTGACCGCCCTGGGCTACCGGCTCCCCGACGAGGTGGACTACCCGGAAGTGTGTGCCGCGCTCAGGCGGTGAGCAGGACCCGCCGTGCCGCGCGGGACTCGTCGTAGCGGGTCAGCAGCAGGCGGGCCAGCTCGGGGGCCGGGCCGAGGACGTCGGCCAGGGTGTCCGCGCCCGCCGCCTCCGCGCCGTGCGCGATGCGGTCGGGGAGGCGGCCGGGGGCGATGACGTACGGGGCCACGGCCACCCGTTCGACGCCCTCGGCGCGCAGGGCGCGGACCGCGTCCTCGGTGCGGGGCAGGGAAGCGGAGGCGAACGCGGGTCGCACGGCGCACCATCCGGTGTGCCGCCACTCCCGCGCGATTTCAGCGATCACCGCGATCGCCTCCGGGTCGGTGGAGCCCGCCGAGGCCAGGACGATGCCGGTCCGGTGCCGGTCGGCGGGGCTCAGCCCGGCCTCGCGCAGCCGCCGTTCCAGGGCGTCCACGAGCAGCGGGGAGGGGCCCAGGACCTCGGCCTGGCGGACGGTCAGGCGGGGGTGGCGGGCCGTGGCCTCGCGCAGGACCGCCGGGATGTCGGCCTTCGCGTGGAAGGCGCGGGTCAGCAGGAGGGGGAGGGCGACGACGTCGTCCGCCCCCTCCGCGGCGAGCCGGTCCACGACCTGGCCCACCCGTGGTGCGTTGAACTCCAGGAAGGACGCTTCCACGCGCAGCCCCGGCCGCAGCGACCGCACGCGCGCACACAGCGCGCCGACGGTCGCCGCGTGGCGGGGATCGCGGCTGCCGTGGGCGACGACGAGGAGGGTCGGGGGAGACATCATGGGGTCCGTTCGGGGGTGGTTCAGGGCGCGTTCGCCAGCAGGCCCCGGCTGCGCAGCACCCGGCGCTCGATCGGCGCGAAGATCAGCAGCTCGATGCCGATGCCGACGACGAGGATGAGCAGGATCGCGGCGAGGACGAGGGACATGTCCTGGTCGACGCGGGCCTGGTCGAGGAGCTGGCCGAGACCGGTGCCCAGGTCGGGGGAGGTCGCGATGAGTTCGGCGGCCATCAGGGAGCGCCAGGAGAACGCCCAGCCCTGCTTGAGCCCCGCGATGTAGCCGGGCAGCGCGGCCGGGAGCAGGATGTGCCGGATCCCGGCGATGCCGGTGGCGCCGATCGTACGGCCCGCGCGCAGGTACAGCGGCGGGATCCGGTCGACGCCGGAGACCAGGCCGTTGGCGATGGAGGGGACCGCGCCGAGCAGCACCACCGCGTAGATGGTGGAGTCGGTCAGCCCGAACCAGATGATCGCGGCCGGCACCCAGGCCACCGACGGCAGCGACTGCAGCCCGGACAGGATCGGGCCGATGGCCGCCCGTACGAACTTGACGCGCGCGACCAGCAGGCCCAGCGGTGTACCGATGACCAGCGACGCGGCGAAGCCGAGCGCGCCACGCGAGATGCTGTTCCACACGTAGCCCAGCAGCGTGCCGTCCAGCCACTTCTCCTGCAGCGAGTGGCCGACGTCGACCGGGCTGGGCAGCTGGTAGTGCGGCTTCAGCTCCAGGACGTAGGCGAGCTGCCACAGCCCCAGCACGATCACGATGGCGACGACCGGCGGCAGCACCTTGTCGAGCAGGATCCGGCTGACCGGCACCCGGTCCTTGGCCCGGGTTTCCAGGGCGTCCAGGCCCGCTTCGAGCCCCGCCAGCTGGTCGGGGGCGTCCTCGGCGTCGGCCGGGGTCTTTACGGAGGCGTCCTGCTGAGCCTCAGTGCTGGCCATGTCGGCGGATCTCCCCACGGAGCTGTTCGGTGATTTCGACGGACAGGTCGGCGACGGCCGCGTCCTCGATCCGGCGCGGCTGCGGCATCTCGACGTCCCACTCGCGGGCGACGCGGCCGGGCCGGGAGGACATCAGGACCACGCGCTGGGCGAGCCGCACCGCCTCGCGCACGTTGTGCGTGACGAAGAGGACGGAGAGGTTGGTCTCCCTCCAGATGCGGGTCAGCTCGTCGTGCAGCACATCGCGGGTGATGGCGTCGAGCGCGGCGAACGGCTCGTCCATCAGCAGCAGCCGGCTGTCCTGCGCCAGCGCGCGGGCCATCGCGACCCGCTGCCGCATACCGCCGGACAGCTCGTGCACCCGCTTGCCGTACGCGCCCTTCAGCCGCACCAGCTCCAGCAGCCGCTCGGCCTCGTCGCGCCGCTCGGCGCGCGGCACCCCGCGCATGCGCAGCGCGAGTTCGATGTTCTTGCCCGCGGTGAGCCACGGGAAGAGCGCGTGCTCCTGGAACATCAGGGCCGGGCGTCCGCCGGGGACGTCGATGCTGCCGCCGGACGGCTTGTCGAGACCGGCGACGAGATTGAGGAGCGTGGACTTGCCACACCCCGAGGCGCCCAGGAGACAGACGAACTCGCCTGGGGCGACATCGAGCGTGATGTCGTCCAGCACCAGCTGCTGCGCGCCGGGGCGGCCGAACGACTTCGACACGTGGTCGAAGCGCGCGGCATAGGTACCCGTGCCATTCTTCTCGACGGGCTTCTGGGTGAGCGTAGCGGTCATGGCCGTCACCTCCTGAGGACTGGGTTTGCTGACGGGACCCAAGGTTTCCGGGTCCTACTTGCTGCCGAGCCCGGCGGAGTCGACCTCCGGCTTGCCCTGGGCCTTGAGCACCTTGTTGAGCAGCGTGAGGTCGTAGATGTCCTTCAGCCGGGGGTTCTCCAGCAGACCTGCCTTGACCGCGTGCTGCGCCTCGTCCTGGAGCGTGGAGGCCAGCGGGTCGTTGGTGACGTCGATGTTCTTGAACGCCGGGTCGAGCACGTTGGGGGGCAGATCGCTGCCGGTGATCTGCTTCAGCGAGGCGTTGATGTCCTGGGCGGCCTTGTCCGGGTTGGCCTTGATCCAGTCGTTGGTCTTCACCGAGCCGCGCAGCACGGCCTCGACGACCTTCGGGTGCTCCTTGAGGAACTGCTTGGAGACGATCATGTTCGTGATGACGAACTTGCCGTCCTTCCACAGCTTCTTCTCGTCCAGCAGCTCCTTGCCGCCCTGCGAGACGATCTTGGACGCGGTCGGCTCGGGCACCCACGCGCCGTCGATGCCGCCCGTCTTGAAGGTCGTCGGGATTTCCTTGTTGTCCTGCCGGAGGACGTTCACATCGCCCTTGCCGGTCTGTGCGTCGACCTTGTAGCCCTTCTCGGCAAGGTAGTTGAGAAGGGCCACGTCCTGCGTGTTGCCCTTCTGCGGTGTCGCGATGGTCTTGCCCTTGAGGTCATCGACGGACTTGATCTTGTCGGGGTTGACCACGAGCGATACGCCACCGGAGGTCGAACCCGAGATGATCTTGAGGTTCTGGCCGCCGGACTTGGTGTAGCCGTTGATGGCGGGGGACGGGCCGATCCAGCCGATGTCGATGGACTTCGCGTTGAGCGCCTCGATCTCGGAGGGGCCCGCGTTGAAGATGAACGGCTTGACCTTCGTGCCGCCCAGCTCCTTCTGGATCAGACCTTCCTGGCGGTCGACCATCGGGGTGGCGTGGGTGACGTTGGCGAAGTAGCCGACCTTCACGTCGTCGAGGCCGTCGACCTTCTTGCCCTTCGCGGCGACCTTCGGTCCGTCGTCGGTCTTCTTCGAGCCGTAGCCGCAGGCGCCGAGCGAGCCGATCAGCAGCGGGAGGACGGCGGAGGCCGCCAGCAGGCGGGTGGTACGGCGGCGCGATCGGGATATCGCGCGGGGAGCGGCAGACGGCACGGGAGGTGTTCCTCTCGGAGGGCCGGGCGGCCCGATGTCAGGGGACGCCCGGCAGTTCAGACGGTCTTCGGGGGGAGTGGTGCGAAAGAGCGGGGAGGGCGCGCGTCAGCGCACACATCGCCCGACTCCGCCCTGACCACTGCCCAGGGCGCCGCTGCCTACGCGGCCGCCCTCCTTCGCGAACGTCGAGAACACCTCACCGGCCATCGTCAGAAGTCCCAGCCCTCGTCGTCGCCCGTGGCCTCGCCGTCCGCCGCCGGTGCCTGCTCGGCGAACGAGTCGCCCGCCATGCCCGCGGTGAGCGTCGTGCCGTCCGCCGGGTCGATCAGCAGGAAGGACCCGGTGCGGCGGGAGGCGGCGTACGCGTCCAGCGCCAGCGGCTCCGACGTCCGCAGGACGACCCGGCCGATGTCGTTGGCGGCCAGCTCGCCCGGCGCCGGGTGGTGCGACAGATCGGCCAGCGTCAGCCGGGACGGGATGTCCTTGACGATCGCCTTCACGGTCCGGGTGGTGTGCTTGAGCAGCACCCGGTCCCCGACCCGCAGCGGCTGGTCGTGGAGGTGGCAGACGGTCGCCTCGACGTCCTGGGTGGGGGCGGGCGCGTGGGCGCTCGGGGCGAGCACGTCGCCGCGCGAGATGTCGAGGTCGTCGGCGAGCCGGATCGTCACCGACTGCGGCGCCCAGGCCAGGTCGGCGGACTGGCCCAGCGCGTCGATCTCGGTGATGGTGCTCGTACGGCCGGACGGCAGCACCGTCACCTCGTCCCCGACCCGCAGCACACCGGAGGCCACCTGGCCCGCGTAGCCGCGGTAGTCGGGGTGCTCGGCGCTCTGCGGACGGATCACGAACTGCACCGGGAAGCGCGCCGGGTCCTGCGACGGGTCGATGCCCACCGGCACCGTCTCCAGGTGCTCCAGCACCGTCGGGCCGCCGTACCAGTCCATGTTCGCGGACGCGGTCACCACGTTGTCCCCGGCCAGCGCCGAGATCGGGATCGCGGTGATCTCGGGGACGCCCAGCGAGGCCGCGTACGTCGTGAACTCCTCGGCTATCGCGGCGAACACCGGCTCCGCGTAATCCACCAGGTCCATCTTGTTGACGGCGAGGACCACATGCGGGACCCGCAGCAGTGCGGCGACCGCGGCGTGCCGCCGGGTCTGCTCCACCACGCCGTTGCGCGCGTCCACCAGGACGACCGCAAGCTCCGCGGTGGAGGCGCCGGTGACCATGTTGCGGGTGTACTGCAC
Source organism: Streptomyces sp. NPDC001700 (assembly GCF_053596435.1). Taxonomy (NCBI): domain Bacteria; kingdom Bacillati; phylum Actinomycetota; class Actinomycetes; order Kitasatosporales; family Streptomycetaceae; genus Streptomyces; species Streptomyces sp. NPDC001700. The sequence continues at coordinate 107,425 of NZ_JBSFGE010000009.1, read as the reverse complement.
ATGGCCCGGGGTGTCGGCGAGGATGAACCGCCGCCGCGGGGTGGCGAAGTAGCGGTACGCGACATCGATGGTGATGCCCTGCTCGCGCTCCGCCCGCAGCCCGTCGGTCAGCAGCGCCAGGTCCGGCGCCTCCTGGCCACGGCTGCGGGAGGCGTGCTCGACCGCCTCCAGCTGGTCGGCCAGAACCGACTTGGAGTCGTGCAGCAGCCGCCCGACCAGGGTCGACTTGCCGTCGTCCACCGAACCGGCGGTCGCGAAGCGCAGCTGGGAGGAGGCCGCGGACTGCTCCACCGCGGTCACCACGGCCTGTTCCTCGGCACTGAGATTGCTCGTCATGGCTAGAAGTACCCCTCGCGCTTCCGGTCCTCCATCGCGGCTTCCGACAGCTTGTCGTCGGCGCGCGTCGCGCCCCGCTCGGTCAGCCGGGACGCGGCGATCTCGTCGATGACCTGCTCGATCGTGACCGCGTCCGACTCGACGGCACCGGTGCAGGACATGTCGCCCACCGTGCGGTAGCGCACCTGGACCCGCTCCACCGTCTCGTCGTCCTTCGGGCCGCCCCAGTCACCGGGGGCCAGCCACATGCCGGCGCGCCGGAACACCTCGCGCTCGTGCGCGTAGTAGATCTGCGGAAGCTCGATCTTCTCGCGCTCGATGTACTGCCACACGTCCAGCTCGGTCCAGTTGGACAGCGGGAACACCCGGACGTGCTCACCGGGGGAGTGGCGGCCGTTGTACAGCTGCCACAGCTCGGGGCGCTGACGGCGCGGGTCCCAGCCGCCGAACTCGTCCCGCAGCGAGAACACCCGCTCCTTGGCGCGCGCCTTCTCCTCGTCCCGACGGCCGCCCCCGAAGACCGCGTCGAAGCGGCCCTTCTCGATGGCGTCCAGCAGCGGCACGGTCTGCAGCGGGTTGCGGGTGCCGTCCGGGCGCTCGCGCAGCCGCCCGTCGTCGATGAACTCCTGCACCGACGCCACGTGCAGCCGCAGCCCGTGCTCGGCGACCGTGCGGTCCCGGTACTCGATGACCTCGGGGAAGTTGTGCCCGGTGTCCACGTGCAGCAGCGAGAACGGCACCGGCGCGGGCGCGAAGGCCTTGAGCGCCAGGTGCAGCATGACGATGGAGTCCTTGCCGCCGGAGAACAGGATCACCGGCCGCTCGAACTCCCCCGCCACCTCGCGGAAGATGTGCACCGCCTCGGATTCCAGTGCGTCCAGGTGGGAGAGCGCGTAGAGGTCGCCCTCGTCCGAACCGGACCCGGTTCCATTGATCGGAGCCACGGTCGTCATGCCAGTCCCCTCTCGCTCAGAAGTGTCCGGAGTGCGGCTGCCGACTCCTGCACGCCCTGCTCGTGTGCCGCGATCCGCAGATCCGGGTCGGCCGGGGCCTCGTACGGGTCGTCCACCCCGGTCAGCCCCTTGATCTCGCCCGCCGCCTGCTTCGCGTACAGCCCCTTGACGTCGCGCTCGGAGCACACCTCGACCGGCGTCGCGACATGCACCTCGACGTACGCGGTGCCCTCGGTCTGGTGGCGCTTGCGCACCGCCTCCCGGCTGTCCGCGAACGGCGCGATCACCGGCACCAGCACCTTGACCCCGTTGGAGGCCAGCAGCTCGGCGACGAAGCCGATCCGCTGCACATTGGTGTGCCGGTCCTCGCGCGAGAAGCCGAGCCCGGCGGAGAGGAACTCGCGTATCTCGTCGCCGTCCAGCACCTCCACCCGGTGGCCCTCGCTGCGCAGCCGCTCCGCGAGCGCGTACGCGATCGTCGTCTTTCCGGCGCTCGGCAGACCGGTCAGCCACACGGTGGCCCCGGTGTGTATCGGCGCGCTCATCTCGTTCTCCTGGTCGACAGCCATCAGCCGTGCAGTCCGCATTCCGTCTTGTTGCTCCCCGCCCAGCGGCCCGACCGGGCGTCCTCGCCCTCCAGCACCCGACGGGTGCAGGGCGCGCAGCCGACGGAAGGATATCCGTCCATGAGCAGGGGGTTGGTCAGTACACCCTGTTCGGTGACGTACGTGTCCACGTCCGCCTGAGTCCAGCGCGCTATCGGCGATATCTTCACCTTTTGCCGTCGGTTGTCCCAGCTCACGACCGGTGTGTCGGCGCGGGACGGGGACTCGTCGCGGCGCAGTCCGGTGGCCCACGCGTCGTACGCCTTCAACCCCTCCTCAAGCGGCTGTACCTTGCGCAGCGCGCAGCACAGGTCGGGGTTCCGGTCGTGCAGCTTCGGTCCGTGCTCGGCGTCCTGCTCGGCCACTGTCTGACGCGGCGTCAGGCTGATGACGTTGACGTCCATCACGGCCGCCACCGCGTCCCGGGTGCCGATGGTCTCCGGGAAGTGGTATCCGGTGTCGAGGAACACCACGTCGACACCGGGGAACACCCGGGAGGCGAGATGGGCCACCACCGCGTCCTCCATCGAGGAGGTGACGCAGAACCGCGGCCCGAACGTGTCGGCCGCCCAGCGCAGGATGTCGAGCGCCGGGGCGTCCTCAAGGTCGCGGCCCGCCTGGGTGGCGAGCGCTTCGAGGTCGGTGTGCTGCTGAAGCTGGGTCATTTCGCTGTGTCCCCTTCTCCGGCTTGGTCGCGCCGCAAGCCCTTGGCGAGCAGCCCGAGGAACGCCAGACGGAACGCCCGATTGCAGGACGCGCATTCCCAGGACCCGTGGCCCTCCTCGGAGGGCCGCAGGTCCTCGTCCCCGCAGTACGGGCAGTAGAACGGCGCGGCGCGCTCGCTCATTTGAGAGCATCCTCACTGGCGCGACCGGCCCAGGTGGCGAACCGCTCGCCCTCCTCGCGCTCCTCCTCGAAGCGGCGCAGGACGCGCTCGACGTAGTCGGGCAGTTCGTCGGCGGTCACCTTCAGACCGCGCACCTTGCGGCCGAAGCCCGGCTCCAGGCCCAGCGCGCCGCCCAGGTGCACCTGGTAGCCCTCGACCTGCTCGCCGTTGTCGTCCATGACCAGCTGGCCCTTGAGGCCGATGTCCGCGACCTGGATGCGGGCGCAGGCGTTGGGGCAGCCGTTGAGGTTGATGGTGAGCGGCTCGTTGAACTCGGGCAGCCGCCGCTCCAGCTCGTCGATGAGCCAGGAGCCGCGCCCCTTGGTCTCGACGATCGCGAGCTTGCAGAACTCGATGCCGGTGCAGGCCATCGTGCCGCGCCGGAACGGGGACGGCTTGACCTGGAGGTCCAGCGCCTCCAGCCCGGAGACCAGCGACTCGACCTGCTCCTCGGTCACATCGAGCACGATCATCTTCTGCTCGACGGTGGTGGTCAGCCGCCCGGAGCCATGGGCCTCGGCCAGGTCGGCGATCTTGGTGAGGGTGGTGCCGTCCACCCGGCCGACGCGCGGGGCGAAGCCGACGTAGAAGCGGCCGTCCTGCTGGCGGTGGACGCCGATGTGGTCACGCCACCGCTGGACGGGGTCGGCGGGCGCCGGGCCGTCGGACAGCGGGCGCTTGAGGTACTCGTCCTCCAGCACCTGGCGGAACTTCTCGGGGCCCCAGTCGGCGACCAGGAACTTCAGCCGGGCGCGGGTGCGCAGCCGCCGGTAGCCGTAGTCGCGGAAGATCCCGACGACTCCGGCCCAGACCTCCGGGACGTCCTCCAGCGGCACCCAGGCGCCGAGCCGGACGCCGATCTTGGGGTTGGTGGACAGCCCGCCGCCGACCCACAGGTCGAAGCCGGGGCCGTGTTCGGGGTGGCGCACACCGACGAACGCGACGTCGTTGATCTCGTGCACGACGTCGAGCACCGGGGAGCCGGAGACCGCGGTCTTGAACTTGCGCGGCAGGTTGGAGAACTCCTTGCTGCCGATGTAGCGCCGGTGGATCTCGTCGATGGCGGAGGTGCCGTCGATGATCTCGTCCTCGGCGATCCCGGCGACCGGGGAGCCGATGATCACGCGGGGGGTGTCGCCGCACGCCTCGGTGGTGGACAGACCGACCGCTTCCAGCCGCTTCCAGATCTCGGGCACGTCCTCGATCCGGATCCAGTGGTACTGGACGTTCTGCCGGTCGGTGATGTCGGCGGTGCCGCGCGCGAACTCCTGCGAGATCTCGCCGACGACCCGCAGCTGCTCGGTGGTCAGCCGCCCGCCGTCGATCCGGACCCGCATCATGAAGTGCTCGTCGTCCAGCTCCTCCGGCTCCAGGATGGCGGTCTTGCCGCCGTCGATCCCGGGCTTGCGCTGGGTGTACAGACCCCACCAGCGCATCCGGCCGCGCAGGTCGGCGCCGTCGATGGAGTCGAAACCGCGATGGGCGTAGATCGTCTCAATGCGTGTCCGCACATTGAGACCGTCGTCGTCCTTCTTGGTCTGCTCGTTGCCGTTTAGCGGGGTGAAGTGACCCGCGGCCCACTGGCCTTCGCCGCGATGGCGTCCGGCCTTGCGGCGGGGCGTGGCTGCTGCGCGTTCCGGTGTGGCGGGCATGGCGGTGGTGTCCTTCTGAGCGGCTCGGTGCGGCGGATGATCTCGCGCGCACGCTCTGACCTGCGCAGGAGCGCAGGCGGGCACGGCGCTGCGGCGAATACCGGTGCGGGTGGTTACGACGGGGAAAGTGTCGAGGCGTGCGCGCTCGCCCACGTCATCGGGGGCGGCGGGAAGTGCGGTGGGGGCTGTCCGGGGGCCGGTACGGGCCCTGCTGAGTGCGCCCTGCTGAGTGCGTCAGCTCGCCGGACAGATCGCGCTGGACATGCGGCCGAGGTCGACGTGGCGTCGACTCACCAAGGCAATTCCAGCTCGAGACATGAGGGAAGCGTGGCACGCGCATCTTCGGCGAGTCCACCGTTGTCCACTATCCGGACGTCTCAGTCTCGTTCTGTGGGATGGTGTGGTGTTGGTCACCCCTCCGCCCCGGTCGTGACCTCCGCTTCGGTCCTGACGTCGAAGACCTTGAAGCCCCGGCGGCGGTAGTTGTCGAGCGCGTACGGCCCGTCCTTGCTGCACGTGTGCACCCACAGCCGCTTGGTCGGCGGCCTGCCGGGCCAGCGCTCGGCCAGGTCCCAGGCGCGGCGGGCGCCCCAGGTCAGCAGGTGCCCGCCGATGCGGCGGCCCCGGAAGGCGGGCAGCAGCCCGAAGTACGAGATCTCCACGACGCCCGCGTCCTGCGGGTCCAGCTCGATGTACCCGGCCGGGGTGCCGCGCTCGTACGCGACCCACGTCTCCATCCCGGGCCGGTCCAGGAACTCCAGCCACCGCTCGTGCGACCACTCCAGCCGGTCGGTCCAGTCGTTGTCCGAGCCGACCGCCGTGTAGAGGAAGCGGCTGAACGCCGGGCTCGGCACCTCGGCCCGGACGATCCGCACCCCCGCCTCGGCCCCGGGCTCCCGCGCCGGGCTGACGTCGGCGGACGCGGTCTGCTCCAGGGACCAGGTGGTCACGTCGATGGTCATGGGGAAAGCCAACCATGGATGCGGCCGTGGTGGGGGTGAGGGGTGCGCCGTGCAACGCGACGCAACCTTTGCCCTCCGGCGCGCCGGGCGCGGACACTGTCCGCAGCGGGCGGAGGGCGGTGCCGAGTCGGCGCGGCGTCCCCTCCGCCGACGCGTTCCGGCCGTGTGAGCCGGTGAGCGTGCAGGCCGCGCCGTACGTGACGGATACGGTTGGGGCGTGCAGCCAGCAGAAGACATCCCCAAGCCGTCCGGGCGGCTGAACAAGGCCCGCGCCATGTACCGCAATGTGTCCAAGCGCAGGATGGCCTGGCTGCTTCTCAAGGACACCATCAACTCCTGCATGGAGTACCGGGTCACCGGCCTCGCCGCCGAGGCCGCCTTCTTCACCCTGCTGTCGCTGCCGCCGCTGCTGCTCGGCCTCATCGGGCTGCTCGGCTACTTCGACGCGTGGACCGACACCGGCACGGTCGCCACCATCCGGCAGAACATCCTCGACGCGTCGGGCACCGTGCTCTCCGACCAGGGCGTCAAGGAGATCGCCCGGCCGCTCCTGGACGACGTCATCGAGGGCGGCCGCCCCGACGTCATCTCGCTGGGCTTCGGCATCGCGCTGTGGTCCGGCTCGCGCGCGGTGAACGTGTTCGTGGACACCATCACCATCATGTACGGGCTGGAGGGGCGCCGCGGGATCGTCCAGACCCGGCTGCTCGCCTTCCTCCTCTACCTGGTGGCCCTCATCATCGGGGCGGTGGCGCTGCCGCTGATGGTCATCGGCCCGGAGACCTTCGTGGACCTGGTGCCGTCCAGCGCCACCCTCGTACGGTTCCTGTACTGGCCCACCGTGATCCTGCTGTCCGTCGCCTTCCTCACCACGCTGTACCACGTGTCGGTGCCGGTGCGCTCGGCGTGGCGGGAGGACATCCCGGGGGCGCTCGTGGCGCTCACCATGTGGGTGCTCGGCAGCTTCTTTCTGCGGCTCTACCTCATCCACACCGTGGAGGGCCCGACGATCTACGGCTCGCTGGCGGCGCCCGTCGCCGTCCTGCTGTGGATCGGTGTGTCCGCCTTCGCCGTGCTCGTCGGCGCGGCCGTCAACGCCGCGATCGACCGGGTGTGGCCCTCGGTGGCCACCGCCGCGGGCCGCGCCCAGCGGGCGGCCTGGACCCGGGAACAGGCCGCCTTCGAGCGCGCCCGGGACCAGCGCACGGCCGACGACGGCTCCGCCGAGATCAGCCCGCCGTCGGAGTTCCCCGAGCGCTGGGCCCAGTTCCTGCCCCACGCGGACATACGGAGTCGGCTGCACCACCCCGGCAAGCGCGAGCCGAAGCGGGCGGAGGCTCCCGACCCCAAGTCCCCCGACCCCAAGTCCCCCGAGCCCCAGCCCGCCGAGGTGCGGAACTCCGAGGCCAGGCACCCGGAACCCCGCCACCCCGAGGTCAGCGCCGCGGAGGACGGCGCCACGCGGGACGGGGCACCCCCGGTGTAAAACCCGTCGCGCCCCGTATCGGCGGTCGCCGATACTTCGGCGCATGGTTCACTTCTCCGACTTCGACACCCGCGGATACCGCATGGTCGACGTCGCCACCGGCTATGGACAGTGGGTCGAGACCTACGAGCAGACCGTCGAGGACGTGATGGACCTCGCCCTCCTCGACGACCTCACCGAACCCCGCTGGCCCTCCGTCCGCCGCGCCGCCGACCTCGGCTGCGGCACCGGCCGCACCGCCGCCTGGCTGCGCCGCAACGGGGTGGCCGCCACCATCGACGGCGTCGACCTCACCCCTGAGATGCTCGCCCGCGCCCGCGCACGTGGCGCCCACGACCGCCTCACCGAAGGCGACGTCCGCGCCACCGGCCTCGACACGGGCGCGTACGACCTGGTCATCGCCTCGCTCATCGACGAACACCTGCCCGAGCTGCGCCCGTTCTACGACGAGGCCTGGCGCATCGCGGAGCCCGGCGCGGCGTGCGTGGTGGTGGCGTTCCACCCGCACTTCATCATGACGACGGGCATGCCGACCCACTTCACCAGCGACACCGGTGAGTCGGTGGCCATCAGCACCCATGTCCACTTGCTCAGCGAACACATCACGGCGGGCCTGGGCGCGGGCTGGACACTCGCCGAGATGCGGGAGGGCGTGGTGGACGAGCGCTGGCTCGCGGTCAAGCCGAAGTGGGAGCGATTCCGCCACCACCCGGTGTCGGTGGCGATGGTGTGGCGGAAGGGCACTTGACCTGGGCATATGCCGCTTCGGGACTACTGCAATCGGGGTGTATGGTCAGGCGCGCTTGGTGATCAAGGGTGTCCTGTCCCCGTAACTCCGCTCCCGCAGAGGGGTCTTGTGAGCAGTGCAAGGCGCGTTTCCGTCGTCATGGCTACCGCAGTCGTATTCGTCATGACACTTGCGTCGGCGGCTTCAGCCGCACCCTCGCAGTGGATGTGGTGAGCCGAGAAGCGCCCGCAACCGCTCCGCCTCGGCGCCCGCTCCCAGGCGCTCGTACAGGGTGATCGCCCGCCCGCCGTGGTGGCGGGCGCTCTCCTCGTCGGCGGCGGACAGCGCGGTGCGGGCCAGGCCCGCGAGCGCGTGGGCGCGGCCGAGCGGGAAGCCGGTGTCCTCGGCCAGGGCCAGCGCCTGCCGGTAGACCTCCGTGGCGGTGGCGAGGTGGCCCGAGCGGTGGTGGGCGTCGGCCGTGCCGATGAGCGCCCGCTGCCGTTCGTACGCGTTGTCGATGCTGCGGGCCGCCCGCTCCGCCAGGGCGAAGTGGCGCAACGCCTCGTCCGTGCGGCCGCTTTCGGCGTACGCGGTCCCCATGCTGATCAGCACGTTCGCCTCGCCGAGGGTGTCCCCGCCCGCCCGGTGGCTCTCCAGGGCGCGCCGGAAACACCGCAGCGCCAGGGCGGTGTTCCCGGTGGCCTGGTGGACGGCGCCGAGGTTGGTGTCGAGGATGGCCAGCTCCTGACGGCCGCCGAACTGCCGCACGAGGACGAGGGAGCGTTCGTAGTGTTCGCGGGCGTCGTCGTAGCGCCCTTGGAGGAACTGCAGCTCGCCCAGGTTGTTGAGCGCCTTGGCCTGCCCGGGGAGGTTGCCGAGCGCTTCGTGGACGCTGAGCATGACCCGTACCCGCTCCAGCGCCTCGCCGTACCGGCCCGCGAAGTGCAGCGCCGCGCCCTGGATGTTGAGGCAGTCCGCCTCCCCGCCTCGGTCGCCGACCTGCCGGTAGCGTGCGATGGCCCGGTCCAGGACCCGCAGGGCCGTTTCGCCGTGGCCCGCGGCGAGATGGGCGCGCCCGGACTGGAGGAGCGCGTCGGCGCAGCCGTGCGGGTCGCCGAGGCCACGGAAGAGGATCAGGGCTTCGGTGGCGCAGCCCTGGGCCTCGTCGTGGCGCTTCTGGGCCAGCACCTCCGCGCGTTCCACCAGGGTTCTGGCGAGGGCGGGCCGGTCGTCGCGGGTGCGCAGGACGGTCAGGGCGGCGCCGTACAGCTCGGTGGCGATGTCCCATGTCCCCCAGGTCTTCAGCGCGTTGGCGAGGATGTGCGGGAAGAGGGCGGCGTACGAAGGGGACCGGCCGGGCGCGGTGCGGGCCGCGGCCAGCAGGTTGGCCCGTTCGAGGGTGAGCCACACGACCGCCTCGTCGGCGTCGGCGAACTCGGGCGCGTACGGGGACTCCTGGAGCGGACCGGGCGGCGGGGGCCGACGGTGCGGATGGACGAGGCGGTCGGCGCGGTGCGCGGCGGTGAGGTGGTAGCCGAGCAGCCGCTCGACGGCCTCGTGGCGGGCGGATTCGGGCTCCTCCCGGGCGCATATCTGGAGGCCGAACGCGCGGCCGAGGTCGTGGAACCGGTAGCGGTCCTGCACGGATTCCTCCAGCAGATGGCTGTCCAGCAGCTCTTCGACCACCCGCCGGATCCGCGCGGGGCCCGTTCCGGCGAGCGCGGTGGCCGCGCGGAGGGTGATGTCGGGGCCGGTGTGCAGGGCGAGCCTGCGGAACAACCGCTGGGCGGGGGCGCTGAGTTCGGCGTACGAGAGCTGGAAGGCCGAGGCCACCGCGGGGTCGAACTCGTCCAGCGGGTCGGTGGCCTCCGCCAGCAGGTCGAGGAGATGGTGCAGATCCCAGGCGTCCCGGTGCCGGAAGCGGCTGGCGAGCAACTGGACGGCAAGGGGGTGGCAGCCGCACGCGGCCACCACCTGCCGCAGCGCCTCGGCGTCGGAGGCGGACGGGGCGGCGGCGAGCCGGGCGGGGCCCGCGATCCGGGTGAAGAGCGCGATGGCCTCCGCTTCGGAGAGGACGTCCAGATGGAGCGAGGTGGCGCCGTTCAGCCCGACCAGCCGGTTGCGGCTGGTGACGATCGCGCGGCAGTCGGGGGAGCCCGGCAGCAGCGGGCCGACCTGGGCGGCGTCCCGGGCGTTGTCGAGGATGACGAGCACCCGGTGGCGCGCGGTCCAGGCCCGCCACCGGGCCGCGCGCTGGTCGAGCGAGTCGGGGAGCGGGCCGGGCGCGCCGGACGCGTGCAGCAGGACCGCGAGCGCCTCGGCGGGGTCGCAGGGCTGCTGTCCGCCGTAGGCGTGGAGGTCCACGTAGAACTGCCCGGCCGGATACGCGCCGCTCAGCCCGTTCGCGGCGCGTATGGCGAGCGCCGTCTTGCCGACGCCGGGCATGCCGTGGATGAGGGTGAGGGGCAGCCAGCCGTCGTCCCCGTCGTCCCCATCGTCCCCGTCGTCCCCGGCGGTCGTGGTGGCCGGGGTGGCGGCACAGGCGGCCAGCAGGATGCGCAGTTCGCTCGTCCGCCCGGTGAACTCCCGGACGTCACGCGGAAGGGTGTTGCCGGGCTCGCGCACCGCCGGGGGCGGCGCGTGGGGCGCCATGGGGGGCGCCAGCGGGGGCGCTGCCGGGCTGTCGGCGTCCATCAGCGCACGGTCCTGATCGAGGATGCGCTGATGCAGTTCGCGCAGTTCCGCCCCGGGTTCGATGCCCTGCTCCTTGCGCAGCAGCCGCCGGGTGTCCCGGTAGACCATGAGCGCCTCGTCGTCCCGTCCGCAGCGGTAGAGCGCCAGCATCAGGGAGGCGATCACCTTCTGGGCGTACGGGTTCTGCGCGGCCAGCTCGCGCAGCTCGCCGATGAGATCCGCGTGCTGCCCCAACTCCAGCTGCAGCCGGATGCGTTGCTCCCGTACCCGCCGGTGGTCCTCGACCAGCCGGGTGCGGGCCGCCGCCGCCCAGGCCCCGGTGAACTCCGTCAGCGGCTCGCCCCGCCACAGCTCCTCGGCGGCCCGCAGCAGCCCCACGGCCCGTTCCCGCTCGCCGCGCGCTCCCGCCGCGCCCGCCTCGTTGCGCAGCCGCTGGAAGCACAGCAGATCGATGTCCTCCGGAGCGGCCCGCAGCCGGTACAGCCGGGGGGACGGCCGCTCGACCCCGGCCCGGTCCCCGATGGCCTCGCCGAGCCGTCCGCGAATCCGGGACAGATAGCTCTGCAGCGTGTCCAGGCCGCTCGGCGGCGGCTCACCGTCCCAGACCCGCTCCATCAGCGTGTCCGCGGTGACCGGCTCGCCACGGGCGTGGACCAGCACGGCGAGCACACAGCGCTCTTTCACCGAGCCGAGCGTGTGGCGGCGCTCGCGATGCCATAGTTCGAGGGGTCCCAGAGCAAGAAGTTTCACCGACGGCCCCCGATGGGTGTGCTTCTTCCCGCCGTTCCGGCGGCCCGCGCACGTTCGTACGGCACTCACTTCACTTTTGCCGTGAAGTCGGGGGTTGCGGACAGAGGCGCACGGGTGCGTGGCGGGCGCACGTCCTTGACCCTGTGATCAGCTCGTTCGGCACCGCAGGCGGCGTGCAGGAAATCTGCAACCCCCGCATCCAGTCCCCAGGGCACCCCCTCCTCCGGCGGCCGACCGGGTCGCCGACCGGAATCGGGCGCACGGCACGCGCCGGGAGCCCGAAGGGAAGACCGGGGGAAGTCGAACCGATGAGCGTGACCATGCTGGAAGCTCACCCACGCCATGTGCCGGTGCGTCCGGACGTCGAGTACTGGGCCACCCGGGAGATACGCCGGAGGGTCCTGGCCGTGGTGCACACGGTGACCGCCGGACAGCGGCTGCTGGACGCCATCCGGCTGCTGGAGGGCGACGTGCGGGTACAGGTGTTCTTCACGGCGGCGCCCGATGTGTTCAGCAACGGCGTCGCCGCGTTCCTGGACGGGCTGCGGGGGCTGGTGCTGCCCTGGAGCCAGGCGGTGCAGACACCGTTCGACCTGGCGCTGGCCGCGGGCCACGGCGGCCTGCACGAACTCCACGCGCCCGTCATCGTGCTGCCGCACGGCGCCGGACACAACAAGATCGTGCCCGGACGGCGGCGGGGGCGCGCGGTGGCGGCGCAGCGCAGCGTCTACGGGCTCAGCAGGCAGCGGCTGGTCCGGGACGGGGCCGTGGTGCCCGAGGCCATCGTCCTGGCGCACCAGGAGGAGCTGGCCCGGCTGGGCCGGGAGTGCCCCGAGGCGCTGCCGGTCGCGGAGGTGGTCGGCGACCCGTGCTTCGACCGCATCACCGCGAGCCTGCCCGCCCGCGCCCTGTACCGGGAGGCGCTGGGCGCCAGGCCCCGGCAGCGGCTCGTGCTCGCCTGCTCCACCTGGGGGCCGAACTCCCTGCTGGGGCGCACACTTGAGGTCCTGGAGCGGCTGGTGGAGGAGCTGCCGCGCGAGGAGTTCCGGGTCGCCGCGCTGCTGCATCCGCACGTGTGGAACGGCCACGGCGAGTGGCAGGTGCGCAGCTGGCTCGCCCGGCTCGGCCGCTCCGGGCTCACCGTGCTCAGCCATTACGCCGACTGGACGGGGGCGCTCGTCGCGGCGGACTACATCGTGGGCGACCACGGCTCGGTCACCCTCTACGGCTCGATGACCGGGGTGCCCGTCCTGATGGCCACCCTGCCCGACGCCGATGTCGACCCCGGCTCGCCGCTGGCCGAACTGGGCTCGTTCGCGCCCCGGTTGCACGGGGACCGCCCGCTGCGGGAGCAGTTCAAGCGCAGCTCGGCGACGTACCGCGCGCAGCGCCACCAGCGGGTGGCGGCCCGGATCACCTCGGAGCCGGGCCGGTTCGCCCGCAAGATGCGCGCGCTCCTCTACCGCAAGCTGCGGCTGCGCGCCCCCGCCGGGCGGCCGACCACCGAGCCCGCGCGGCTGCCGTTCACGGTGCCGTACGACGAGCCGGGCAGCGTGGCGCCGGGCGGTATGCGGCCGGGGGCCGTGTCATGACGCCGGTTGCGCTGGCGTCTCCGGTGACCTCGGTGTCTCCGGTGACCGCCGTGGTGACCGAGCCCGCGTGCGGGGTGGTGACGGGCCGCGTCCACGTCGTGCTGCTGCGGCCGGGGAGCGGTGTGCGGGTCCGCCGGACCGTGGATGAGCACCTGCGCGTCCTGCTGCCCGCGCCGGTGTCCTCGCTCTCCTCGCTGGCCTCGCTGGCCTCGCTGGCGGATGTGCTGCTGGCGGGGGCTGACGTGGGGGTCGACGCCGGGGTGTCGCCGCCGCACCGGCAGACCGCCGCGCTGGCCGCCCGGCACCCCGGTGCCCTGGTGGTGGCGGTGCACCGGGGGCACCGCCTCTGGATGCGGCTGGGCCCGGACGGGCTCGCGCTGACGCTGCGCGCCCGGCGCCCGGCGGCCCGGCCGCCCTGGGCGGTGTGGGCCTCGGTGGCCCACACCTGGCTGGTGGCCGGGCTCCCGGCCGAGGAGCTGGGGGCGACGCCGATGCGGCTGGTGTGGCGTCAGCCCGCCGTGTCCTCCGTCCCGCCGGTCTCCGGGGTGTCCAGACGCCCGAGCCGGGCGCGTACGGCCTCGGCGTGGGCCGACTTCGAACGGCCCACAGCCGAGTAGAGGCCCAGCGCCTCCTCGTAGCGCTCCCGGGCCAGTTCCGTCTGGCCACGCCGCTCGGCGAGCGTGGCCAGGCTCTCCACGGCACGCGCCGTCTCATAGTGCGCGGCCATGCCGCGCAGGGTGGCGAGCGCCGCCGACAGCCACTCCTCCGCGAGGCCGTGCCGGTCCCGGCCGAGGTGCGCTCGGCCGAGCAGGGTGGCCGCGCGGGCGGCGTTGTACGCGTCGCCCGCCTCGTCGAGCGTGGTGTGCGCGGCGTCGGCGTCCGCCACCGCCTGCTCCCACCGCTCCCGCTCCAGGGCGATGTCGGCGAGGTTGAGCCGGGCCAGCCCACCGGCCCGCGCGTCGCCGACCGTGGGTAACTCCGCGGCGGCCCGGGCGAACAGCTCGGCCGCCCGGTCCAGGCGGCCCAGCCGCTGATGGGCCAGGCCCTGGTAGTTGAGCGTACGGGCCTGGCCGAGCGCGTTGCCGCTCGCGTGGAACGTCCGCGCCGCGCGCTCGAACATCTCCAGGGCCCGTTCGTGGCCGCCCATCCCCAGCTCGCCCATCCCGCCGGAGGTCAGCATCCGGCACTGCGCGACCGGGTCCGCCAGCTCCTCCGCCGCGAGCAGCCCTTCGCGGTGGGCGGCCCGCCAGTCCTCGTAGAACTTCCGGCGCAGGAACAGCGGCCACAGGGCGTCGGCGAGCTGCCAGGCGACGGCCGGGAAACCGGCGGGGCGGGCGACGCGGATCACCGCCATCAGATTGGGCAGTTCGCTCTCCAGCCAGTCGAGCGCCGCGTCGCCGCCCTCCCCGAAGTCCGCGATGACGGGATCTGTCGCGTCGGAATCCCGGTCGAGTGTCCGATGCTGCGGATCGACGATCGCCTCGGCGCGCGTGGCGGTGGCCAGATAGTGGTGGGCGATGCGGCGCAGCGCCGCCGCCCGCTCCTCCGGGGCCTCGTCCGCCTCCGCCTTCTCGGCGGCGTGCAGTCGTACGAGGTCGTGGAAGCGGTAGCGTTCGTCCCCGGCGTCGATGAGCAGGTTCGCGTCGTACAGCAGATCCAGCGGCCCGGTCGCGTCCCGGCCGCCGCCCAGCGCCGCGTCCGCCACCGCGCTCCCGAACTCGGGGCCCGGATGCAGGCTGAGGCGCCGGTACAGCCGGGCGGCCTCGTCCCGCAGCCCCTGGTACGACAGGTCCAGAGCGGCCCGTACGTTGTGGTCCCCTTCGATGGCCAACGCCTCCAGCCGGCCGCGCTCTTCGGTCAGGGCGCGCACCATCGTCGTGATGTGCCGTCGCGGCCGCGCCGCGAGCCGGGCCCCGGCCACCCGCACCGCCAGCGGCAGCCCGGCGCACAGCTCGACCAGGGCCCGCGCCTCGGCGGGCTGCGCGGCCACCCGGTCGTCGGCGAGCGTGACCCGCAGCAGCTCGACCGCCGCGTCCGTGGCCAGCGGGTCGAGATGCACCGCGTAGCACCCGTCGACCGTCAGCCCCGGCATCCGCCACCGGCTGGTCACGGCCGTCACGTTCGGGCCGCCCGGCAGCAGCGGGCGGACCTGCGCGGCGGTCGCGGCGTCATCCAGCAGCACGACCAGCCGCCGGTCCGTGGTCAGCGACCGGTACAGCGCCACCCGCTCGGCGGGCGCCGTGGGTATCTGCCCGGTCGGCACCCCCAGCGCCCGCAGAAACCGCCCCACCACCTCTTCGGGCGATACGGCCCCGGCCGCCGACTGGGCGCCGAGGTGGGCGTAGAGCTGCCCGTCCGGAAACCGCTCGCGCAGCCCGTGCAGCCACGCGAGCGCCACCGCCGTCTTCCCGACCCCGCCCAGCCCGCTGACCGCCGCCAGCGTCCCGTACCCCTCCGCGGCCGCCCGCTCCCGGTGCCCCTCCAGCGTCCGCAGCTCCGCCGTCCGGTCGGTGATCCGCACCGACGGCGGCAACTGCCACGGTACGTGCGCCCGTTGCCCTTCGCCGGTATCCCCGGCCCGGATGTGAATCCCCCCGTACACCGCCCCCGCCTGCACGGCCCCGCCGTGCACCGTCCCGCTCAACTCGTTGTGGTCACCGCGCGGTTGCCCCTGCACCCGTCCCCCTCCGCACTTCTCGTGATGAGGTTACGTGCAAAATGCCTCTGTCATATGCCTCCGTGGCAATTCGGAATGACTGTTCGTGGTCTCGACCGATCGATGCCCGCCGCGCCGCAGCGTCAAGCTTGTCCACGGGTGTCGTCGGTGGCGGACAGGTGGGCCGAGAGGTCGTCGACCATGCGGCCGAGGAGGCGGCCGAGGTCCTGGCGGTCCTGGGCGGGCCAGTGGGCGAGGGCGTCCGTGAACCAGCCGAGCACGGTGCGCATGTAGCGGTCGGCGGTCGACGCGCCCTCCGGGGTGAGGTCGATCAGGCGGGCGCGCTGGTCGTGGGGGTCGGCGATGCGGTGGACCAGGCCGCGCTGTTCGAGGCCCTGGACCTGGCGGGTGGCATGGGGGCCCGCCACCTGCATGCGGTCGGCGATCTCGCCGATCCGCAGGGGCTGACCGGCCATCTTGAGGATGCTGAGCACCGCCACCGCCGGTCGCTCAAGCGAGATTCCGGCGGCCGTGGCGGCCTGCTCGAACATGCGGCCGCGGTTCAGCACGTTGCTGAGCTGGGTCAGCCGGGGGAGCAGCTCTGCGAGCAGGTCGTCGTCATCCATGCGATTGATTACCTAACTTAGGTATATAGTTTGGTGCGGGAGGTGCGGCAATGAGGAAACTACCGAAGCGGAAGATCCTGATCTCCGGCGCCAGCATCGCGGGCCCCACCCTGGCCTACTGGCTTCACCGGTACGGCTTCGAGGTCACGGTCGTGGAGAAGGCGGACGCGGTGCGCGGGGGCGGGTACCCCATCGACATCCGTGGCACGGCGCTGGGGGTGATCCGGCGGATGGGGATGTGGGACCGGATCCTGGCCGCGCACCTCAACACCCGCGCCCTCACCTTCGTCAACGGCGCGGGGAAGCCGGTGGCGTCGCTGAAGCCGGAGGTGCTGACCGGCGGCGTGGAGGGCCGGGATGTGGAGCTGCCGCGCGGGGAGCTGGCCGCGGCGCTCTACGGCGCGGTGCGGGACGACGTCGAGTTCCTGTTCGGCGACTCCATCGGCACGCTCGACGAGACGGGCGACGGCGTGGACGTCACCTTCCGCGGTGGTGCGCGGCGCACCTTCGACCTCGTGATCGGCGCGGACGGACTGCACTCGCACACCCGAGGTCTCGTCTTCGGTCCCGAGGAGCGGTACCACCGCTACCTCGGCTACTGCTTCGCCGGGTTCACCATGCCCAACCGGCTGGGGCTCGCGCGCGAGGGCGTGGCCTGCAACACCCCGGGCAGGGCGGCGATCCTCTACGCGCCCACCGACGACGGCCCGCTGCACGGGTTCCTCACCTTCACCCGGGACACCCCGCCCTTCGACGCCTTCACCGACCCCGCCGCCCAGCGCGACCTCGTCGCCTCGGTCTTCGCCGACGGCCGGTGGGAGACGCCCCGGATGGTCGAGGCCATGCGGACGGCCGACGATCTCTTCTTCGACGTCGTCAGCCAGATCCGGATGCCCCGGTGGTCGCACGGCCGGGTCGCCCTCGTCGGCGACGCCGCGTACGCGCCCTCCTTCCTGTCGGGGCAGGGGTCGAGCATCGCCCTGGTCGGCGCGTACGTCCTCGCGGGGGAGCTGGCCACCCGCACCACCCGCACCGGCCACACCGCCGCGTTCGCCGCCTACGAGCGCGGCATCCGGGCGTTCGTCGCCCAGAACCAGGCCATCGCCGACGGCGGCGGCGCCACCCTCGTACCACGCACGGCCCACGGCCTGTGGCTGCGGAACCAGGCGCTGCGCGCGGCGCCGCTGCTGGCCCGGACGGGGCTGTCCGGCCTGGCCCGGCGCAAGGCCCGGAGCGCCAACTCCGCGCTCACACTGCCCGGTTACGCGTACGAGGAAAATCGGTGGAGCCGCGTCCCGGGATAGGGGTACGGTCTCCTCGTTCGCGTCGAGAACGCTCGTGAGGACGAGAGAAACGGGAGGTGTGACCGATGGCTGTCTCTGTGCTGGGCGCTGCCCGCAACCAGAAGTTCATCCACTTCACCTCCGTGGTCTCCGGCTGACGCTTCGCGGTTTTCGCGATGTCCCTATCGCGCCGGGGACCGCCCTTCGAAGGGCTTTCCCTTGAGCTTGAGCAACGCACTTTTCGACGCCTACGGCTGGGACCACCGCTGGGAGGCCGAGTTCGTCCCGTACGCCCGGCAGGGGCTGATCCCCGGCCGGGTGGTGCGGGTGGACCGTGGCCTGTGCGATGTGGTGACGCCCGACGGCACCGTCCGCGCCGACACGGAGTTCGTCGTTCCGCGCGACCCGATGAAGGTCGTGTGCACCGGCGACTGGGCCGCCGTGGACGGCGCCGACGCGGGCGAGCCGCGTTACGTACGGGCGCTGCTGCCGCGCCGTACGCAGGTGGTCCGCTCGACCTCCTCCAAGCGCTCCGACGGCCAGGTGCTGGCCGCCAACGTCGACCACGCCGTGATCGCCGTATCGCTCGCCGCCGAACTGGACCTCGGGCGGGTGGAGCGGTTCGTGGCGCTCGCCTGGGAGAGCGGGGCACAGCCGGTGGTGGTCCTCACCAAGGCGGACCTCGTGGCCGATCCAGGCACCCTGGCGCATCTCGTCACCGACACCCGGACCGCCGCGCCCGGGGTCGAGGTCCTGGCGGTGAGCGCCACCACCGGGGACGGGATGGACGTGCTCGGCGCGCTGCTCGCGGCCGGGACCGCCGTCCTCCTCGGCCAGTCGGGCGCGGGCAAGTCCACCCTGGCCAACGC
Source organism: Streptomyces sp. NPDC001700 (assembly GCF_053596435.1). Classification (NCBI taxonomy): domain Bacteria; kingdom Bacillati; phylum Actinomycetota; class Actinomycetes; order Kitasatosporales; family Streptomycetaceae; genus Streptomyces; species Streptomyces sp. NPDC001700. The sequence goes on along the minus strand of NZ_JBSFGE010000009.1, from coordinate 89,348 downwards.
CCTCGCGGGCGAGGACGTCCAGGACGTACGCGCCATCCGCGACAGCGACGGCAAGGGCCGCCACACCACGACCACCCGCAACCTGCTGCCCCTCCCCTCGGGCGGCGCGCTCATCGACACCCCCGGGCTGCGCGGGGTCGGGCTGTGGGACGCGGAGGGCGGGGTGTCGCAGGCGTTCGCCGAGATCGAGGCGTACGCCGAGGAGTGCCGCTTCCACGACTGCGCGCACGAGGCCGAACCGGGGTGCGCGGTGCTCGCCGCCGTCGAGGACGGCGCGCTGCCGCCCCGGCGGCTGGACAGCTACCGCAAGCTGCTCCGTGAGAACGCCTACCTCGCGGCCCGCACCGACGCCCGCCTGCGGTCCGAGATGCGCCGCGAATGGAAGCAGCGCCAGGCCCTGGGCCGCCACATGACCGAGCGCAAACGCGGCCCCCAGCGCAAGCCGTAACGCCGCGCGGCGGTGGTGGGGTGGGGTGGGGTTTTCCGGGCCAGTGTGGCCAGGAAAACCCCACCCCAGCAGGCAGGCTGTTCAGGGGGAGCCGCGATATCAGTCTCTGGCGTTACTGGCCGCTGAGAAGGGCAGTGGCGTCCTCGGCCGCGGCTGCGAGGGCCTGGTCGAGGTGTTCGGGATAGCGTCCGCCCGCGCTGGCGAGGGCTCCGGTGCCGCCACCTCCGCCGCTGACCGTCGTGGCGGCGCGGCTGATGACCTGCGCAGCCTGAACGCCGCCGCCGAGCAGGTGCGGCGAGACGGCTGCGACGAGCAGGGCCTTGCCGGAGTGTTCCAGAGTCAGGACTACGACCGCGGGTCCGGCGGGCAGGTGGGTCAGCGTCTCGGCGGCCAGCTGTCGCAGCTCATCGGGTGTGACACCGGTGATCTTCTGCGCGACGAGTTGTCCGCCGCCGGTCGGGCGGGCCGTGTCGGCGAGCCGGGCGGCCTGGGCACGCAGTTCAGCGGTCCGCATCTGTGCCAGCTTGGCCTGCGCGGTCGCGAAGACGTCCAGGCGCTTGCGCAAGGCGTCGGGGGCCTCGGAGGGCCGGGTGCCGAGTAGTGCGGCGAGTTCGTTCAGCAACCGCCGTTCGGTGTCGAGATGGCGGAGCGCACCGTGGCCGGTGAGGGCCTCGACGCGGCGGAGGTTGGAGCCGATCGAGGACTCGCTGAGCAGGCGGAAGGCGCCGACCTGGGAGCCGTGGGCGACGTGGGTTCCGCCGCAGAGTTCGCGGGAGAAGTCGCCGATGTCGACGATGCGGACCCGCTCGCCGTACTTCTCTCCGAACAGCGCGATGGCGCCCGCGGCTTCGGCTTCGGCGCGGTCGGCGTGCCAGGTTCGTACGTACGGGTCGTCGAGGACGTGGCCGTTGACGGCCGCCTCGATCCGGGCCAGTTGGTCGGGGGTGAGGGCGGTGAAGTGCGCGAAGTCGAATCGGAGCCGGTCGGGTTCGACGAGTGAGCCCTGCTGGCGGGCGTGGTCGCCCAGGGTGGCCATGACGACGGCGTGCAGGATGTGGGTGGCCGAATGCGAGCGCATCAGATCTGATCGGCGGGTGGCGTCCACGGACGCTGCGCCGACGGCGGCGGGTCGGATCTCGCCCTCGACAACGCGTCCGGTGTGAACGCGCAGTCCTGCCAGGCCCCATGTGGTGTCGGTGATCTCGATCAGGGCGCCGTGTTCGGTGCGGAAGGTGCCGGTGTCCCCGATCTGCCCGCCTGCCTCCGCGTAGAAGGGCGAGCGGTTGAAGATCAGCTCGACGGCATCGCCCTCACCGGCCGAGTCGACTCGCTGGCCGTCCTTGAGAAGTCCGAGCACGGTGACCTCGGCCGAGAGGCGTTCGTAGCCGAGGAACGGCGCGTCGGCGCCGGTTTCGGCGAGCACCGAGCGGTAGATGTCCATCTTCCTGAGGGCCTCGGCGGTCTTGGCCTTGCCACCGGCCTTCGCCCGCTTCTTCTGCTCGTCCAGCAGCGCGGCGAACCGGTCCTCATCAACGGTCAGCCCGGCGTCGCGGGCGGCCTCGACGGTCAGCTCAAGGGGGAAGCCGTAGGTGTCGGCCAGCTCGAAGGCGGTCTCGCCGGGCAGGGCGGCCGAACCGCCGCCCCGGGTGCGGCTGATGGCCGCGTCCAGCAGCCGGGTGCCCTGGGCCAGGGTGCGGGTGAAGGACTCCTCCTCGGCGGCGACGACCTGCTCGATCAACGCGGCCTGGGCCGTCAGCTCCGGCCAGACGCTGCCGAGGTTGCCGATCACGCTGGCAGTCGCGGCGGGCAGCACGGGCCCGTCGATACCGAGCAGCCGCGCGTGCCGGATCGCGCGGCGCATCAGACGCCGCAGGACGTAGCCGTGTCCGTCCTTGGCGGGCAGGACACCGTCGGCGATCAGGAAGGCGATGGAGCGGGCGTGCTCGGTGACTACCTGGAAGGACACCTTCTCCTCGCCCTCACCGGGGCAGGCCCTCCCGGCAAGGCCCTGGACGGTGCGGAAGGTGGGCAGCAGCAGGTCGGTGGTGCAGACGTTCTGGGCGTCCTGGAGGATCGCGGCGAGCCGGTCCAGACCGAGGCCGGTGTCGACACCCTTGCGGGCCAGCTCGCCGAGGATGGGGAAGTCGCCCTTCTTGTCGCCCTCACCGCGCTGGAACTGCATGAAGACCAGGTTCCAGATCTCGACGTAGCGTTCGCCGTCGACGGCGGGGCCGCCCTCCTTGCCGAAGGCGGGGCCACGGTCGTAGTTGACCTCCGAGCAGGGCCCGCAAGGGCCGGGGACGCCCATGGACCAGTAGTTGTCCTCCATGCCGAGGCGCTGGATGCGGGAGGCGGGGACGCCGATGCGGCGCCAGATGTGCTCGGCCTCGTCGTCGTTCTCGAAGACGGTGATCCAGAGCTTGTCCTTCTCCAGCCCGTAGCCCCGCGTGAGGAGTTCCCAGGCGAAGGCGATGGCGTCTTCCTTGAAGTAGTCGCCGAAGGAGAAGTTGCCCATCATCTCGAAGAACGTGGCGTGCCGGTTGGTGCGGCCGACGTTGTCGATGTCCGAGGTGCGGGCGCACTTCTGGATGCTGGTGGCGCGGGGGAAGGGCGGGGCGGTTTCGCCCAGGAAGTAGGGCTTGAACTGGTTCATCCCGGCGTTCGCCAGCAGCAGGGTCGGGTCGTCCGGAACGAGCGGGCTGGACGGGACCGGCTGGTGGCCACGGGAGGTGAAGAAGTCGGTGAACGTCTGACGGATCTGCGTCGAGCGCATCGCGGCATGGCCTCACGGAAGAGTCGTGGAAGGTGGTGGGGAGATCACACGCCGAGCCGGGCCGAGAACAGGGACTGAGAGAGTTCTCAGTTCTCCAGCTCGACGCGGATAGCTCGCGCCCCCATGGGCCGCACCTTGACTCCAGATCCGTTGACCACATCGGTGGTGCAGCAGGCCGCAAGAACGACTGTCCTGGTCTGCCGCACCACTGACTGTAGCGGGCCCGGGGTCAAGATCGCTTAGCGTGTGCGGGTCGACACCGTGAGGGCGGTCGGCGGACAGGACGCGAAGTCCAGCAGTCCGGGCCCGATCCGGGCCGCGTCGTCCAGGACGGCTGCGGCCCCGGCCGCTGTGAGGGCGGTGGGTCCGGCATACCCCCATCCGGCCCCGAGCGGGGTGATGTCGGCCGCGCGGGCGGCGGCGATGTCCCCGGTGGTGTCGCCGAGGAACACCGCCTCGGACGGGGCGGCGCCGAGCTTGCCCAGGGCGAGCAGCAGCCCGTCCGGGGCCGGTTTCGGTTCGGCGTCCTCGCGGCAGACGGTGACATCCAGCAGGGCGAGGACGGGCGGAGGCAGCAGCCAGGACAGCCGGGTCCGGGTCTGCAGGGTTACCAGGCCCGTGGCGATCCCGGCGTCCTTGATCGCCATCAACCCTTCCAGCACCCCGGGAAACAGGGTGGTGCCTGTGGCGGTGGCCAGGGCCGGGTCCCACCAGATCTCGCAGAGCGTGTCGGGCTCCGTGACGCCGAGCCCGGCCAGCACCTCGACCCTGGGGCTCGTCAGAGCGTCTGGAGGCAGGTCGGCGACGGTGACCCGGCGCCCCAGGGCGGCGGTCGCCACACCCGCGAGGGTGGCCAGCATCGCCTCCCGGCTGTCCAGAAGGACCCCGTCCAGGTCGAACAGCACGGCCCCCGTCACGACGCCGCCCCGGTGGTGGGGAGGTCGGCGTCTGCCAGCAGCGGGTGCAGGGTGACGCCGTACTCGTGGAGCAGCGGCCGTCCGCCGAGCGGCCTCTCCAGTACGCAGAGCGCGTCGGCGACCGGGGCGCCGACGACCCGCAGTATCCGGGTCATGGCCAGCAGCTGCCCGCCGGAGCGGACCACGTCGTCGACCAGGACGACCCGTCGTCCCTCGACGCCGGTGCCCTCGATCTGCCGTCGGGAGCCGTAGCGCTTGGGCAGCCGCCGCAGGAACGCGGCCGGTAGTCCGGTGGCCGCGGACAGGGCGGTGACCAGCGGGACGCCGCCCAGCTCGATCCTGGCCAGCACCTCGGCGTCCTCGGGGACGAGGGCCGCCAGGGCGTCGGCGACATCGTGCAGCAGTCGCGGGTCGGCGGCCAGCCGGTACTCGTCGAAGTACGAGTCCAGCACCTGCCCGTCAGGCAGGGTGAACGCATCGCGGACGCAAGCGATCCCGGCGATCCGGGCGGCCAGGGCGCTCGCGGTGGTGACGGTCATGCGTCAGCCTCCTTCCGGCTGGTGAGGTCGTGAAGCCGGGCGGCGAACGCCGACGCCGACGCGATCGGGCTGAGGAAGCCCAGAGGGCGGGTGGGCGTCTCGAACAGCCACCTCTCCCGCAGCAGGAAGACCAGCAAGCCGAGCGCGGTGGGGCCGGTGACCCAGACGGGGACGGGGCGGATGTTGCCCGCGTAGTAGAGGGCGGCGGTCAGCTCGTGCAGGGTGCCGACCCCGCCGCCCATCGCGACCACCAGGTCCGCCGCGTCCAGGTAGTGGTTGAGGCGGGCGCCGAGGTCGGGCAGGTGGACCTCGTCGGTGATGTGCGGATTGAAGGCGCCCCACTCGGCGTGCTTGTCGGCCAGCGTCACCGCGGTGACCGTGCCGCCCTTGGCCCCGGCCCCGCGGGCGGCGGCTTCCATCAGCCCGTTGTAGCCGCCGTGCAGCAGGGTGAACCCGGCGTCGGCCAGGGCCATGCCGACTTCCTCCGCGAGCCGTTCCTCATCCGGAGAGGCGGGGACGACCCCGCCGAAGAACACCGCCGTCAACCGCCGGACCTGGGCCCCCTCCCGACCGGCTGCTGGGGGCTTCACACCAGCTCCAGGTAGGTGCGGTAGGCGGTGATCGCGTCCGCGAGGCCGTCCAGGGCGTTCGGGCAAGCCCGCGCGGTGAGTACGAGGACCCGGTCCAGGGCGGCGTTGACATCGGCGGCCTCGGGGACGGCCGGGGAGGTGACCGCCGCGTCCAGGTCGGCCAGGCAGGCCCGGCCGATCGGTGTGAGCGCGAGCTCTTCCCGCAGCTGATACCAGCCCCAGAACCGTGAGGCCGGTGCGAGGGCGGTCTTGATCAGGTCCTTCGTCGCGGTGTGCAGCATGTGCCATTCGGCGTAGGCGACGAACCGGTGCCCGCGCTGGATGCGCTTGTGCAGCAGCACCGCCAGCACCAGGTGCTCGATCAGCAGCTCGGTGCACGACCTCGGCCGGGCCGTCAGCTCGGCGACACAGGCCCTGGCCTGTTCGATCTGCGAGGTGGTGATCTCGGCCGGAGGCCTCTCCAGCAGCACCTTGCCACCGACCGTCCGCCTCAGGTCCGTGATCTGGGAGGCGGGCGCGAGGTAGAGGTCGACCTGCTGGAGCGTGCCCTCGTGCTGGACGAGGAAGACGAACCCGATGCCGCTCAGGTCCGCGACGATGGTGTCACGCCAGCCGGGCAGCAGGGCCCCGCCCGCGACCGTCATCAGGTCGTCCAATGCGGAGGTGAAGGCGGGCAGGTACTGGTCGTGGACGCCGACGACGAAGTCCACGTCCGAGAGCCGGTCGGCGGTGCCGGAGGCGAGCGAGCCGCGGACCAGCAGGTGGGTGACCGCCGCGGAGGCGGCCAGCAGCCCGGCGATGCGGGTCAGCAGCGGCAGCTGGGCAGGCCGGTTGGCCTCGGTGAGTTCGGCCAGGCGCAGTTCGGCCGGAGCCAGGGGCAGAGCGTTGGGCATGAACGGTCCTTCCGGGCTGGGGAGGGCGCGGACGAGAGCGAGAGTCGCGGGCGGCTTCATGAGACGAGGGCGAGGAGCTTGGCCTTCGCGGCCGTCCAGCGCTCGTTCCCCTCGATGTCGCCGAGCGCGGTGTGCAGGTCGACGATCAGGTCGTAGGCGGTGCCCTCGGGGAGGGCGAAGGAGTAGAACAGCCGCAGCAGCAGTTGTTCGGCGGCGGCGGTGTAGCCGAGGTCGGCCAGGCGCCGGGCGGCGGCGAGACGGTCGGCCAGCTCCGCTTCCGACGCGGTCGGCAGCCGCTCTGCGGACGATGGCTCTTCCGCCTGCCGGGCAAGGCGGGTGTAGGCGTCGTCCGCGTAGACGTCCGCGATCAGGTGGATCCGGTCCGGACCGAGGAGGTTGCAGACCCCGTGAGCGAAGGTCGGGGTCAGTCGCCAGACCCGCCCGCCGCCCATGTGGACCTTGGCGCCACCGGTGACCAGGAACGCGGAGGAGTTGGTGTGCAGCGGGATGTGGAGGCGGTGGCGCTCGACCCGGTCGAGTTCGTCGTAGTCGCGGTGCTCCCAGAGGAACGCGTTCGCCTCCAGCCGGGCAAGCCGTACCCACATGTAGTTCAGGCCAAGCCCGGCCAGCAGACTGGCAGTGACGGGCATGTGCTGGAGCAGGGCGGTGGGCCTGGCGGCGCCGTCGGTGATCCTTACGTCGGCGGCGTCACCAGAAGCGTTCATCAGCGACGTGGTCCACCAGCCGCCGGACTGGAACTCGCCGTACTCGGCCTTCCAAGGCGCAGGGACGGTCAGGGCCTCGTGCCGCATCCGCTCGACCAACTGCCCTTCTAGTCGCTCCAACTGGACAATCTGCCCGGACAGGGCAGCAGTTGCCTGTGCTTCTTCCATGGCGTGCCTCTCGAACTCCCGCCCAGGGCCAAGGCCCGAGGCATGCGGATAGGGGTGGAAGGCTCCGCGTCCGGCCGGATTCCCCTGCTCTCACCGTTGGGGAGCCGTGGGAATCGGGGTCCGTCGGCCGGACGCGGCGCCGACATCAGAGTGATCCGCCCGCGTTGCCGCAGGTAGTGAGAGGCGGCCGCCTCTTCTGGGCGGTGCGGCCGCCCGCTGTGGGCGGCCACTCCGCCCCCGCGCCACAGGTTTGACCGCGTGCCCGGACAGGCAGGAGGTCGTTGGTCAGCATCAGCGGCGCAATCCGGCGCCGCCGTGTGCCCGCGGGGAGGCAGCCCGGTGTCAAGCCAGGCAAGGCAGCAACCGAGGACAGTCCACGACATCACCTGCGGCAAGGCCCTGCGCGAACGTGCCTTGGGCCGAGCAGGCTGTCCCGACCCCGTGCCACCGGTCCTGGTCGCGGGAATCGCCGCAGAGATCGAGGCACACTGCGGGCACCGCCGCCTCAAGTGCCGCCGTTTGGCGAGGGGGTGGACCGTCGTTCAGGCCGTTGCTGCCGCCCACCAGACTGTCGAAGACGAGCACTTGGCCAAGGTGGGGATGTCCGAGCGGTCATGGAAGGACTGGGAGGCGGGCGTCCTGCCCAGCGCCGACTACCAGGACCTGCTGTGCCGCCTGTTCGTCACCGGCCCCGTCGAGTTGGGCTTCGCCCGCGACTACTCACCCGTCCCCGCAGCGGACGAGATCGCTCCGCCCTGGAACGGGGACAGTCCGGATGGAACACTTTGCGAAGGGGAACCCGCCCGAGCAGGTGAGGGCTCGCGTACCTGCACGGAGGTGGAGGCAACGAAGCGTCGGAACGCGGTGAAATTCGCCGGACTGGCCATGGCGTCCCCGGCTGCCGCCGCACAGATCCTCGAACAGGCCGCCGCCGAGGCCATGGAGTTCACCCGGCAGGCTGAGGCCTCCTCGCTCGGCTCGGGAACCCTGGACCACCTCGACCTCGCGGTCGGCGAGTTCAACCACGCGTACTCGATCAAACCGCCCAGGGTCGTCTTCGACGGGGTGATGGACTACCGGCGCAAGGTCGACGCCCTGCTCAAGTCCCCGCACACTCACCGTCAGGAACGCGAACTGCTGGCGTTCGCCGGGTGGCTGTCGGAGCTCTTGGCCTGGCTCGCCCATGACCTCGGGGACGCCCGCACCGGTCTGGCGTTCGCCACCGACGCGTTCGTCCACGGTCGACAGGCCGGACACGGTGAGCTGTGCGCGTGGGCGATGGACGCCGCCGCCTCCATCAACCTGTACGAGCACCGGCCCGAGAAGGCCCGCGACGCGGCGCTCAAGGGCCTCACCGAGGCCCCGGCCACCCATCCGCTGACCGTGCGGCTGCACGCCCAGGCCGCCCGCGCTGCCGCTGCTGATGGTGACGCGGACGGTTTCACCACCGCCTTCCGGGCCGCCAAGGACGCCTATCATCTTCTGCCGCCCCGCCCGCCCCGCTGTTTCGGTATCGATGTGCTGCCGTTGGCCGACTACGCCCTCACCTCGTATCCAGCGACCTCGTTCATCTGGCTCGGCCAGGCGGAACAGGCCCGTCAGCATGCCGAACACGCGCTAGCGGCCTATGAATCGGCGCCCGAGGCATCCCGCTCACCGAGCCGGGAGGCCATCGCCCGGATCGACCTGGCCCTTGCCCATGCCCAGCTCGGAGACCCCGACGACGCCGTCGCGCTGGGGCATCAGGCCCTCGACTCCGCTCGCGTCGTGGACTCCGTCCGCCACCGGGCCGGTGATCTCACCGCGTTTCTCGCCCGCCGCTATCCCCGCCAGGCGGCCGTGGAGGGCCTTCGCGAACGGCTGGCCGCCCACGGTGTGGTCTGTCCGCAGCCCCCCGGAGCATGAACCAGAAGGAGGCATGACGTGACCGGCGCCCAGCAGCCTGCCGAGCACTCTCTCAATATCCGCAAGCCGTACTTCGACCTGATCGCCAGCGGTGCGAAATCCATCGAGGTCCGGGTCGGCTATCCCAAAATCCGCAAGATCAACGCTGGCGACACCCTCCGGATCACCTGCGGGGAGGAGTCCCTGGAAACCCGCGTCACAGCGGTGAAGGAGTACGCGTCCTTCACCGCGATGCTGGCCGCCGAGGACCCGGCCGCGATCGGCGAACCGGGCATGAGCCACGACGAGCTCGTCGCCGCGATCCGCGAGATCTACCCTCCCGAGAAGGAAGCCCTCGGCGTCTTCGCTCTCCACCTCACCCTCACCCAGGCGGGCGCCTGACGGTATGCGTCGGGCCGTACGGGACGCGGGACGACCTCGGCGGCCGGGTGTCTGGTTCGGGTGGCCGTTGGGGGTGACTCGACGGGAGGATGGGGGAAGCGTCATCCCACGTCGGGCACACCGTCGGCGGTCGGTAGGCGGCTGTCGGCAGAGAGCGGGTCGCGATGAATTCCGGTACGGATGAGTACGACGTCGTTGTCCTGGGTGCGGGTCCGGTCGGGGAGAACCTGGCCGACCGGGCCCGTGCGGCCGGGCTCTCCACGGCGATCGTGGAGAGCGAGCTGGTCGGCGGCGAGTGCTCGTACTGGGCCTGCGTCCCCAGCAAGGCGTTGCTGCGCTCGGTCATCGCGCGCGCCGAGGCGCGGCGTACGCCCGGGGCGCGGCAGGCGGCGGCCGCGCCGCTGGACGCGGGTGCCGTCCTGGCCCACCGGGACGCGTTCGTCTCGAACTGGAAGGACGACGGCGCGGTCGGCTGGCTCGACTCGGCGGGCATCGACCTGGTCCGTGGCTACGGGCGGCTCGTCGAGCCGCGCCGTATCGCGGTCACCCAGCCGGACGGGCAGGAGCGTTTCCTGACCGCCCGGCACGCCGTGGCCATCTGCACCGGCAGCCGGGCCGCGCTGCCGGATCTCCCCGGCCTCGCGGAGGCCCGCCCGTGGACCAGCCGGGAGGCGACCAGCTCGTCCACGGTGCCCCGGCGGCTGGCCGTGGTGGGCGGTGGGGTGGTGGCCGTCGAGATGGCCACCGCGTGGAACGCCCTCGGCTCCGAGGTGACCATGCTGATCCGTGGCTCGGGGCTGCTGGAGCGCATGGAGGCGTTCGCTGGCGAGCTGGTGGCGGAGTCGCTTGCCGAGGCGGGGGTGAAGATCCGTACGGGGACGTCCGTGACGGCCGTACGGCGCGACGGCACGGACGGCGCGGTGACGCTCACGCTGGACGGCGGGGAGACCGTCGAGGCCGACGAGGTGCTGTTCGCCACCGGGCGCGCGCCGCGTACCGATGGCCTCGGCCTGGAGACGGTCGGGCTCACGCCCGGCGGCTGGCTGGACGTGGACGACACCCTCCGGGTGCGGGACGTGCCGGGCGGCTGGCTGTACGCGGCGGGCGACGTCAACCACCGCGCGCTCCTCACCCACCAGGGCAAATACCAGGCGCGGATCGCGGGCGCGGCCATCGGCGCCCGCGCCCAGGGCGTACCGCTCCTGGAGACCGACCGCTGGGGCGCCCACGCGGCCACCGCGGACCACGAGGCGGTGCCGCAGGTCGTCTTCACCGACCCGGAGGTCGGCGCGGTCGGGCTGACCGCCGAACAGGCCGAGGCCGCGGGCCGCAGCATCCGGGTCGTCGACTACGACCTCGGCCAGCTCTCCGGCGCCGCCCTGTACGCGGACGGCTACCGCGGCCGCGCCCGCATGGTCGTCGACCTGGACCGGGGCCATCTGATCGGCGTGACGTTCGTGGGCCCGGGCGTGGGGGAACTGCTGCACTCGGCGACGGTGGCGGTGGCCGGTGAGGTGCCGATCGAGCGGCTATGGCACGCGGTGCCGTCGTTCCCCACGGTGAGCGAGGTATGGCTGCGGCTGCTGGAGGCGTACCGGGGATAGGAGCGGCGCGGCGTCCGCATGGTCGGGTTGGGCCAGCCCGCGGGCACCTCTCGGCGGTAGCCGGGGCGGCGTGCGGTCGCGAGGCGGGGCCATCCTCGCGGGCGCGGCGGTCTTGGCGGCCCCCCAGAGGGTGGCTGGACGCGGTGCTGCTCGGGCGGCCTTCGTGACTACACCCACGGCGCCCTGTGCCGGGCGGCTTTGGCGCGGAGGCTGGTCGTTCGGCGGTAGTGGGGGCTTCGCTGCGGGGCGAGCGGGACTGGGACTTGGCGGAGACGACCCAAGGGGCGTCTGGACGCTGCCTCGCCCGCAGTCGGGCTCCTGCTCGGGCCCCCTTAGCGGCTTGGTTCACGGTGCCCCGTCCCGGGGCGCGCGCCTGCGTGAGCTGGGGGACTTTGCCGTGGAGGGGCGCTCGGCCCTGCGGTGGGCTGCCTGCCCAGGGGAGCCGGAGCCTTGCTGCGGTCGGTTGCTGGCCTGTGGTGGCGGAGGGCTGCTCGCTCGGCGGCAGGCTGGGGCTTCGCTGCGGAGGGGCGCTCGCTCGGGTGGGGGCGTCCGGACGCGGGCCCGCGTGTGGCCGAGGCCCCGCCCGGGGCGGCCTTCGCGGCTCGGCCCACGGCGCTCCGTGGGGGTGGCGTCCGGCGGCTCGGGGCGCCCGGAGGCGGTCGCGTCGGGAGGCTCGGCGGGAATCGCGTGGTGTTCCCGTGAAGCTCCGCTGTGGACAATATGGGGATGAGCCAGCAGGGGGACGACCGACGCCGTCAGGAAAACGACTGGTGGGGGGAGTTGTACGACCCTGCCCGGGCCGATGCCGGGCCCGCCGCGGCGGCCGATTCGGTGGACGACCGTTTCGACTCCGCGACCCGCACGCTCGGCGGCAGACGGCCGACTGGCGGGGAGCAGATGCCCGCTGCGGGGGCGCCCTGGGGCTCGTCGGAGCGTGAGCCGGGTGGAGACGCGCCGGGGCCGGAGGGTGGGTCGGGTGGTGCCGGGCCGTCCCCAGCCGCCTCCGCGTCGGGGCCGGGCGGGGGCGCGGGTGGTGGTCCGCAGGGGTGGCGACCTCCCGGAGGTGGCGACGGGTCCGGTGCCGCAACGTCCGCGCCGGGGCCGGGCGGGGGTGTGGGAGGTGGTCCGCAGGGGTGGCGATCCCCCGGGGGCGGGTCCCCGTCCGCCCCCGCGCCCCGGCGGCCCTGGCGGGCTGCCGGGGCCGGGTTCGTGGGCGACGGGCAGCCCTTCTACGAGCCCGAGCCGACCACATTGCCCGTGGCCGACCCGGAAGAGCCGTCCAGCACGGTGCCCGACACCGTGCTCGACGGCGCCCGCTACGGGACGTTCACCCTGCGCGCCGTATCGCTGCGCGGCGACGCGGCGCGCTCCGGGGGCGAGCCCCGGCGGGACACGCTGCTCACGGCCCGGTTCGGGACCGGGAACGGCGCCCTGGTCCTGGTCGCCGTGGCGGGCGGGGCGTCGCCCGAGGCCGCGCGGGAGCTGTGCGGCTGGATCGGCGCGGCCGTCGGCCGCAGCCACGCGCGGCTCGCGCAGGACATCCACGCCGCCCGGCGCGGCGCGCTCAAGTCCGGGCTGCACCGGCTCACCGACCGGGGCTACGGGCGGCTGCGCACCCGCGCGGCCGAACTCGGCCTCGACCCCGCCGCGTACACCGCCCCGGTGCGCTGTCTGCTGCTGCCCGCCCACCCGGGCTGCCGGGTGCGGGTGTTCTTCGGGGCCGGTGACGGCGGGCTGTTCCGGCTGCGCGACGGCGCCTGGCAGGACCTCGAACCGGACCCGAGGGAGGGCGACACCGTCGGCGGGCCCGTGCTCGCCTTCGGCGACGGGCGGCCGTCAGCCCCGGAACTGCCCGCCGAATGGGAACGCACGCCGGGCGGCGCCCCGCAGCCGGAGCCCGCGCCGGAGCCCGCGCCCGCGCCCGCGCCCGCGCCCGGCCCCGAGCCCACCGGCGCCTTCCGCTTCCGCGCCTCCGTCGCCCGACCGGGTGACACCCTGCTGCTCTGCGGCACCGGCCTCGCCGAGCCGCTGCGCGCCGAGCCCGCGCTCGCCGCGCACTTGGCCGAACGCTGGGCCGGGGCCGAGCCGCCGGGCCTCGCCGGGTTCCTCGCCGACGCCCAGGTGGGGGTCAAGGGGTACGCCGACGACCGTACGGCGGCGGCCGTCTGGGAGGCGTGAGCGTCCCGTTCATGGGTTGATGGTCCGTGAGGGAACACGGCAACCCGGGACGACAGGGACGATAAGGAACGAAAGGCGCCGCGATGGGCAAGCAGACCGTGGCCGAGCAATTCGTGGACATCCTGGCCCGCGCCGGGGTGCGGCGGCTGTACGGGGTGGTCGGCGACAGCCTCAACCCCGTCGTGGACGCGATCCGCCGCAACTCCGCCATCGACTGGATCCAGGTCCGCCACGAGGAGAGCGCCGCGTTCGCCGCGGGCGCCGAGGCGCAGCTCACCGGCAAGCTCGCCGGGTGCGCGGGCTCCTGCGGGCCCGGCAATCTGCACCTGATCAACGGGCTGTACGACGCCCACCGCTCCATGGCCCCGGTCCTCGCCCTCGCCTCGCACATCCCCAGCAGCGAGATCGGCACCGGCTACTTCCAGGAAACCCATCCCGACCAGCTGTTCCGCGAGTGCAGCCACTACAGCGAGCTGATCTCCAGCCCGCAGCAGATGCCGCGCGTGCTGCAGACCGCGATCCAGCACGCGGTCGGCCGCCGGGGCGTCAGCGTCGTCTCGCTCCCCGGCGACATCGCCGCGCGCCCGGCGCCCGAGCGTGCCGAGGAGCACGCGCTGGTGACCTCACGCCCCACCGTGCGCCCCGGCGACACCGAGATCGACACCCTCGCGCGCATGGTGGACGAGGCGAACCGGGTGACGCTCTTCTGCGGCAGCGGCACCGCCGGGGCGCACGCGGAGGTGATGGCCTTCGCCGAGCGGGTGAAGGCACCGGTGGGGCACGCGCTGCGGGGCAAGGAGCATATTCAGTATCAAAATCCTTTTGACGTCGGCATGAGCGGACTGCTCGGCTACGGCGCCGCGTACGAGGCCACCAACGAATGCGATCTGCTGATCCTCCTCGGCACCGACTTCCCGTACAACGCCTTCCTCCCCGACAACGTCCGCACCGTCCAGGTCGACGTCCGCCCCGAGCACCTGGGCCGCCGCTCCAAGCTCGACCTGGCCGTCTGGGGCGACGTCCGCGAGACGCTGCGCTGTCTGACCCCGAAGGTGCGCCCCAAGACCGACCGCCGGTTCCTGGACCGGATGCTGAAGAAGCACGCGGAGGCGCTGGAGGGCGTGGTCAAGGCGTACACCCGCAAGGTGGAGAAGCACGTTCCGATCCACCCGGAGTACGTGGCCTCGATCCTGGACGAGGAGGCCGCCGACGATGCGATCTTCACCGTGGACACCGGGATGAATAACGTATGGGCGGCCCGCTATCTGACCCCCAACGGCCGCCGCCGGGTGATCGGTTCGTTCACCCACGGCTCGATGGCCAACGCACTCCCGCAGGCGATCGGCGCCCAGTTCCTCGACCGCCGCCGCCAGGTCATCTCGATGTCCGGCGACGGCGGGTTCACGATGCTGATGGGCGACTTCCTCACCCTCGTCCAGTACGACCTGCCGGTGAAGGTCATCCTCTTCAACAACTCCTCCCTCGGCATGGTCGAACTGGAGATGCTGGTCTCGGGCCTGCCCGCGTACGGCACCGGCAACCACAACCCCAACTTCGCCCAGCTCGCCCGCGCCGCCGGCGCCTACGCCGAACGCGTCGAGAAGCCCAAGCATCTGCGCTCCGCGCTGCGCACCGCCCTCCACCACAAGGGCCCCGCCCTGGTCGACATCGTCACCGACCCCAACGCGCTGTCCATCCCGCCGAAGATCAGGGCCGAGATGGTGACGGGGTTCGCGCTGTCGGCCAGCAAGATGGTGCTGGACGGCGGTGTCGGCAGGATGGTCCAGATGGCCCGCTCCAACCTCCGCAACGTCCCCCGCCCCTGATCAGCCGGACTTCTGCCAGGCGCAGCTGCCGAGCGTGGCACGCCCCTTCTCCACCAGCGGATCGGCGACCTCGGCCGGCGGCATGGCGCTGTGCCCCCGGTAGCAGACGACGGTGCGGCCCGGGTACCCGGCCAGGTCGACGAGGATCTGGTCCCAATGCCGGTACTGCACGTCATGCCCCGCGTCGGCATAGCTGCGCACGGCCGGATCACCGGGCAGATGCTCCTTCCAGGTCCCGACCGTGCTGGGCGGCACGGTCGTGTCCTTCTTCCCGCTGTAGAGGATGACGGGCGCCTTCAGCTTCGACAGATCCGGTCCGGGCCGCCCGCAGTACAGCTTCTGCTCGTGCACCTGCGGCGCGGGGTCGGCCTGCTGCCCCCGCTGGTTGTAGGTGCGGGCGCCGTCCTCGTACGCGGTGTCGGCGAACCCGGGCACCCGCTTGGTCGGGCTGTCCTCCGGAAGCGCCCACCAGATCCGCGGATCGGCGATCTGCTTCTCCAGCGACGCGCCCAGCTCCTCGTCGGACATCGAGCAGTACGACGGCTTGGCCCCGTACGGCGGCAACGCGGCGGCCAGATGCAGGGACTGGACGCGGTCCGGCGCCAGGGAAGCCAGCTCGGCGGCGTAGGGCCCGCCACCCGAAATGGCGATCACGCTGACCTTGCGCACTCCGACGCGGTCCAGCACCTGCAGCGCGTCCTTCACGAAGTCGGCCTTGCCCAGGCCCTTGTCGAACTCCGTGTCCCCGAAGCCGTTGCGCTCGACGGATATCAGCCGCAGCCCGAGGGACTCCCGTGTGCTCCGCAGAAAGTCCGTCATATGCGCCGCCCTCGCGCTGGTCCCCGTGCCGCCGATGTAGAGCACCGGCTTCCCGTCCCGGGGCCCCTCGTCGATGTAGTGCGCGGTGCGACCCGAACCCAGCCTCATCGCCCGCACCTCGGGCCCGAGCGAGTCGAACTCGTCCTGAATGCGGACCTGATGAACGCCGGTGGCGCGGGGCTCACGCGGCGAGGTGGCGGTGGCGCTGCCACCCACCGCCCCGGAGCCGGAGAGCAGGAGGGTCGCGGCGGCGGTGGCGGCGATACCGGTGACGAGCGATCTGGGCACGTGTCTCTCCTGGCCGTATGCGGTGTGGATGACCGCCTGCTTACCCGTCCCGGTCGGAAAGACTCCTCATGCACCTGCCGTAGCCGTCAGTCCGTGAAGTCGTCGGTCAGGACGCAGTCGTCGACGAGGGCGGGGGCGGTGCTGGTGTCGCCGGTCGGCTGGTAGTTCGGGTTGCAGTTGAGGACGAGGAGATGGGACGAGGACAGATCCCGGAGCGTGTCGGGGTCGGCCGCGATCACGGCGAAGTCCTTGCCGACGCCGAAGCCGCCGTCGATCCCCGCGTTCGGGGAGTTTTTGATCCGCTTGGCGAGGTCGGCGCGGTAGGCCTTCTGGAACGTCTTCATGCCGTCGCCCGGACCGGTCCAGAAGACGCGGATGTAGTCGCCCCCGCCGTCGTCGCAGGTGCCGCGGAAGCGGACGCCCCAGCTCTCGTCGAACGTGGCGTCCATGGGGTAGTAGCGGGTGTCGGACGGGTCGATGCTGTACGTCTCGCAGGTCGTGAACCGCTGCAGGTACTCACCGGCCGCCATGACCGCCCCGGACTCCGGGAGGTTGTCGAGCATCAACCTCTGGCGCGTGGTGAGTCCGTCGGGCAGCACGCCGTCATCACCGGCGCCGCCGTTGCGCCCGCCCTCGGAGATCGGCGGTGGTTCCTCCGAGCCGTCGGTGCCACCGGCCAGGCCGGAGGCGCCGATCGCGGCGGGGGTGTCGCCGCCGCTCTTGCCCTTGTTGTCGTCCTCGCATCCGGTCAGCGACGCGGTCAGCACACCCGCGATCACCGCCGCCACCAGCACCCGCATCCTAAGTATGGTCATCCCCGTTTGCCCCCGTCGTGCCCTGATCCAGCTCAGCTCAGGGAATCTACACCGCCCTCAGCGTTCCGCGCGCCGGAAGAGCCGGGCCCCGGCGGCGAGGCACAGGGCGGCCAGGGCCAGGGTGACGGCGGCGCCGAGGGCGACGGTGCCGTCCGCGTAGTGGCCCAGGTACGCCTGGCGCACGGCGTCGACCGTGTAGCGGAACGGCACGGCGTGCGAGGCGCCGTCCAGCCAGCCGGGGGCCAGGGACATCGGCAGCAGCAGCCCGGACAGCAGCATCAGGGGCATGCCCGCCGTGTTGGCGATGGCGGCGAACTCGGGTGTGGTCCGTACGCGCATGGCCAGCCCGTACGAGAGGGCGGCCAGCGCCGCCGACAGTACGGCGACGAACAGCAGCCCGAGCAGGATTCCGGCGAGCGGCGCGCGCAGCCCGAAGGCCAGCCCGAGGAGGACGAGCAGCACCGACTGGGCCACCAGCTGGACGACATCGCGCAGCACCCGGCCGAGCAGCAGGGCCAGCGGGCTCACCGGGGTGACCCGCATCCGGTCGATGACCCCGAGGTTGCGGTCCATCAGCAGGCCGAGCCCCACGTACGAGCCGCCGAGCAGGGCGAGCTGGACGAGCACCCCGGGGACCAGGGTCTGCCAGGACGAACCGCTCACGCCGAGGCTGAGTTCGGTCAGCAGCGGTCCGAAGAGCGCCAGGAAGAGCAGCGGTTGGAGCATGCCGAAGAAGAGGTTGGTCTTCGAGCGGAGGGTGGACCGCAGAGAGCGGCCGAAGACGACTCCGGTGTCGGCGAGCAGGGTCATGGCGATGCCTCAATGGTGTGGAAGGTCAGATGGAGAGTGGAGCGTCGGTCGTGGGCGCGCGGCCGGTGATGGCCAGGAACGCGTCCTGGAGGCTGGCGGTGGGATCGCCCGCGTGGCGGGCCTTGAGGTCGGCCGGGGTGCCCTCGGCGACGATCACCCCGGCGTCCACGACCACGATCCGGTCGGCGAGCGCGTCGGCCTCGTCCAGATAGTGGGTGGTCAGGAAGACCGTGGTGCCGTGCTCGGCGCGGATGTGCCGGACCAGGTCCCACAGTTCGGCGCGGCTGCCGGGGTCGAGCCCGGTGGTCGGTTCGTCGAGGAAGACCACCTCGGGCCGGTTGATCAGGCCGAGCGCGATCTCCACCCGGCGGCGCTGACCGCCGGAGAGCGCGCCGGTGGGGCGGTCCAGCAGGGTGGTGAGGCCGAGGTCCCGGGCGAGTTCCCCGGCGCGCTCGCGCGCCTCGGCCCTGGGCAGCCGGTGCAGCCGTCCCTGGGTGACCAGTTCCTCGCGTACGGCGCAGGCGGGGTCGAGGCCGCCGGACTGGGCCACGTAACCGATCCTGCGGCGCACCCCCGCCGGGTCGCGGCGCAGATCGTGCCCGGCGACCGACGCCTCGCCGCCGCTGGGCGGCAGCAGGGTGGTGAGCATGCGCAGGGTCGTGGTCTTGCCCGCGCCGTTGGGGCCGAGGAAGCCGAGGATTTCGCCGCGGTCGACGGTCAGGTCGATGCCACGGACGGCGTGCACCGGTCCCGCCGGGAGCGGATAAGTCCGGGTGAGCCCCCGGGTGCGGATGGCCGGGGGAGGGGTGAGGGGTGTGGACATGGCTGCGATAAAAACATAGTCCGCTGCAAAACTGCAATGCATTTCAAGTTTGCAGTGCGGTTAGACTTCAGGGCATGGCAGAAGGGCTACGGGAGCGCAAGAAGCGGGAGACGCGGCAGCGCATCAACCGGGTCGCGATCGAGCTGTTCGTGGAGCGGGGCTTCGACCGCGTCACGATCGCCGAGGTCGCGGCCGCGGCGGAGGTGTCGGTCAACACCCTCTACAACTACTTCGAGTCGAAGGAGGACCTGGTGCTGCCGCCGGACCAGGCGTCCTCGCGGCGGCTCGCCGACCTCGTACGGGACCGCGCCCCCGGGGAGTCGGCGGCCGACGCGGTGCTGGTGCGGCTGCGCGACGAGGTGCGGCGGCGGGACCGCTCGCTCGGGCTGACCGAGGGCTTCGGGCGGGTCTTCGCGATGATGCGGGCCGCGCCCACGCTCATCGCCCGGCTGGAGGACCTCGGCCGGGAGATGACCGACGCGCTGGCCGCCGTGCTGGCCGAGGAGACCGGCGCCGCGCCGGACGATCCGCTGCCCCGGGTGGTGGCCACGCAGCTGGGCGCGTTCCACGCGCTGGTCTTCGCCGAGATCGGCAGGCGGACCGAGGCGGGGGAGGGGCCCGACGCGATCGCCGAGGCCGTGACCGGTCTGCTGGACGCGTACCAGGAAGTGCTGGGCGAGCCGCTGGCCACCTATGCCACGCGGGAAGAGGGGTGACCGTGTTCCGGGTGACGATGCGCGGGGTGTTCGAGGGGCTGGCCGAGGAGGACCGTGCCGCGCTGCTCGCGGAGGTCGACGCCTTCCGTACGGCCTACACCGAGGAGGGCACGTTCACGTACGACCGCGGGCTCTCCGCGTTCACCTTCCGCTGCCAGGTGCCCGTGGAATCCGAGGCCGACGGCGAGGCGGAGGCGGCCGAGCGGGCCGGGGCGGCGCTGGTGGCGCACGGCTATCCGCACCGGATCCTGCGGGTCGGGGTGACGGACATGCGCGCCATCAAGATCCGCCGCAAGGGGCGCGGAAGGTGAGGGGGCGCCCGGCGGGGTGGGGGACACCGCCGGGCGCCCGGGCGATTACGCGGGCACCGGCCGCAGCCGCAGCGTGACGATCTGATGCGGCCGCAGGGCCAGGCTCAGCCCGGCCGGGCCGGTGGCGGCCGGGTGGAGCGGGCGCTCCAGCAGATCGGTGACGTCCGCCGAAAGGACCGGGAACCCGGCGATGAGCGTGCCCGCCGCGCGGCCGCCGTGCGACTCGTACAGCCGCACCACCACATCCCCGCTGCGGTCCTCGGCGAGCTTGACCGACTCCACCGTGATCGCCGGGTTGTCGACGGAGAGCAGTGGCGCGGGCCCGGTCGGGCCGCTGGGCAGGGTACGGAGCGGCAGGTTCAGGGCCAGGCCCCCGGCGACCGCGTCGCCTACGCTCGCGCCCGGCAGCAGCGCGTAGCGGAAGTGGTGGGTGCCGAGGTCCGTTTCGGGGTCGGGGGAGTGCGGGGCGCGCAGCAGCGTCAGCCGTACGGTGGTGCCGAGCACGTTCCCGTCGGCTGAGTCATCGTCGGCGGAGTGCGCCGTACGCGTCACATCGTGGCCGTACGTCGAGTCGTTGAGCAGCGCGGCCCCGTACCCCGGCTCGGCCACCCGCAGCCAGCGGTGGGCGCAGATCTCGAAACGGGCCGCGTCCCAGCTGGTGTTGGTGTGGGTGGGGCGCTCCACATGGCCGAACTGGATCTCCGCCGTGGACTCCCGGGCGTGGACGTCCAGCGGGAACGCCGCCTTGAGGACCTTCTCCGACTCCTGCCAGTCCACCTCGGTCGCGATGTCGAGGCGCCCGCTGCCCGCCGCCAGGGTCAGTTCCTCGACGATCCGCGAGGCGCCGAAGACCCGGACGACGCGGACGGTCGCGCGCAGCGGACCGGACTCGGTCAGCTCGACGGACTCGGCGGCGGTGAGGTCGGTGTGGCTGCGGCGGTAGTGGCGGTCGATGTCCCAGGCGTCCCAGTGGTTGGGGTGGTCGGGGTGGAGCTGGAGGAGGTTGCCGCGCGCGCCCGGGGCCAGCACCTCGCGGCCCGCGCTCAGATCGAGGACGGAGGTGAGCAGCCCGTCGCCGTCGATGGTGACCCGCAGCAGATCGTTGTCGAGGACGATGGCGTGGCCGTCGCTCAGCGAGGTCACCGGCGGCGCGCTCCACGCCGTACCGGCGAGGGTCGCCGTACCGGCGAGGGCCGCCGTGCCCAGCCCGCCCACCCGGACCCCGGCCGCCGCGCGCCCGTCGCTCAGCGGCTGCACCGGGGCGTCGGCGGGCAGGGCCGCCGCCGTCTCCGGGTCCAGGACGGCGACCTCCTCGCGCTCGTACGGCGAGGCGTTGAGCACGGCGGGAGAGCCAGGACCGCCGGTGGTGCTCAGCGCCCGGAGCGCGTCCGTGACGATCCCCTCCAGCTCGGTGCGCACCCGCGCGTACGTCTCGCGCGCCTCGCGGTGCACCCAGGCGATCGAGGAGCCCGGCAGGATGTCATGGAACTGGTGCAGCAGCACCGTCTTCCAGATCCGGTCCAGATCGTCGTACGGATACGCGTACCCGGGCACGTGGAGCGCGGCCGCCGTGGCCCACAACTCGGCCTCCCGCAACAGGTGTTCGCTGCGCCGGTTGCCCTGCTTGGTCGCCGCCTGGGTGGTGTACGTGGCGCGGTGCAGCTCCAAGTACAGCTCGCCCGACCACACCGGCGCCTTCGCCCCGTACTCCCGCTCCGCCTCGGCGAAGAACACCGACGGCTTGTGGATCTCGACGCGCGGCGAGCCCTCCAGGGAGCCCAGCCGCCGCGCCTTCTCCAGCATCTCGCGGGTGGGACCGCCCCCGCCGTCGCCCCAGCCGAAGGGGACGAGGGAGCGGGTGGCCAGGCCCTTGTCGGCGAAGTTCTTCTCGGCGTGGGCGAGTTCGGCCGCGCTGAACTGGGCGTTGTAGGTGTCCACCGGTGGGAAGTGGGTGAAGACGCGGGTGCCGTCGATGCCCTCCCACCAGAAGGTGTGGTGCGGCATCTTGTTGGACTGGTTCCAGGAAAGTTTCTGGGTGAGGAACCACTTCACCCCCGCCAGCTTGGCGAGCTGCGGGAACGCGGCGGTGTAGCCGAAGGAGTCCGGCAGCCAGATCTCCTCGGTGTCCACCCCCAGCTCCTCCAGGAAGAACCGCTTGCCGTGCACGATCTGCCGGGCCAGGGCCTCGCCGCCGGGCATGTTGGCGTCCGACTCGACCCACATCGAGCCCACCGGCGCCCAACTGCCCTGCGCGACCGCCTTCTTGATCCGCTCCCAGATGTGCGGCTGGTTCTCCTTCACCCAGGCGTACTGCTGCGCCTGTGAGCACGCGAACACCAGCTCCGGGTAGTCCCCCGCGAGCGCCGTGACGTTGGCGAACGTACGGGACGCCTTGCGCACCGTCTCGCGCAGCGGCCACAGCCACGCCGAGTCGATGTGGGCGTGCCCGGTCGCCGAGACCCGGTGCGCGCTGGCGTGCGCGGGGCGCTTGAGCACCTCGGTCAGCTCGGCGCGCGCGGCGGCCGCGGTGGCGGGCACATCGTGCAGGTCGAGCGCGTCGAGCGCGTTCTCCAGGGCGCGCAGGATCTCGTGGCGGCGCGGCCGGTCCGCGGGCAGTTCGCGCATCAGCTCGGACAGCACCTCGATGTCCAGGACCAGATGCCATACGTCCTCGTCGAGAACGGCCACATCGGCGGACGCGAACCGGTACAGCGGCCGGTCCCCTGCGGTGAGGACGTCGCCGAGCGGGGTCGGGGTGAAGCCGTCGCGCAGTACGTGCGGATTGGCGGCCGCCTCCAGCAGCAGCCGTACGGGCTCGCCCCCGGCGGCCGGGGCCGCGAGCGGGATGTGGCGGTTACGGGGGTGGATGCCCTTGATCGGCACGCCGTGCGCGTCGTACACCAGCCCCTCGGCCTGGAAGCCAGGACCGTCGTCGGTGAAGCCGGGGTCGATGACGGCCTCGACCCGCCGCCCCGCCCACTCCGGCGGCACCGCGCCCTCCAGCCGGAACCACCAGGTCGACCACGGCTCGCCCCACTCCGTACCGGCCTCGAACCGCTCGTAGGTCCCATCGAGCGCGTCGGCGACCGGGACCGGCTCACCGGGGGCGCGCCAGGCGTAGAGGGACAGCGGAACGCGCGCCGGGTACTGGGCGGGCCGGATGAACTGGTGCAGCGCCCGTTCCAGGCGCCCCTCCACCAACAGTCGGTCGTCGTGCATCACGGCTCCTCGGGCTCGGCGCTCAGCGGATCACTCGGGAGGTGTCTTCCCCCGGTGTGTGGCGCGGCAACAGGCGGGAATGCATTCCGTGAGCGTGTTCGACGGCTTTCGACGCTGGCCGCGCCGAGGCGGCGGCCGGGGCGGGGGAGGATGAAGCGTCAGCCAGTACGGCAGGGCCGGATGACCAACCGGCCGGACTCTGGGGCGGTGGCCATCGAAGGGGAGCGGGGCCGGGCCCTCAGCAAGCGACTGAGACATGACGACTACGCGGCGGTGGCGGACGTCCGCGCCGCGCTGCGCGAGATGCTGCGGCACTGGGGCGAGCCCGGCCGGGCCGATCTCGCCGAGCTGCTGACGAGCGAGCTGGTGACGAACGCACTGGTGCACACCGACCGGGGTGCGCGGGTCAGGGCCACCCTGGGTGGCGGGAGCGCCGGACCGGTGGCGGGCCGATTACGGGTCGAGGTGCGGGACTTCGTGTCCCGTCACCCGACGCTGCGCGGCCACCCCCCGGAGGACAGCACCTCCGGGAGGGGCCTGCTGCTGGTGCACACGCTCGCGGACGCGTGGGGCGTACGGGCCCACGGCGTGGGCAAGGCGGTCTGGTTCGAGCTGGAGGCGGGCGGCTGACCTCGGGCTTGGCCTCAGGTTGGCCTCAGGTTGGCCTCAGGCTCGGGCTCGGCTCAGCCTCAGCCTCAGCCGAACTGCCGCTCGATCTGCGCGAGCTTCTCCTCAAGGGAGTCCAGCCGAGGGATCGTCAGGGTGTCGTCCTCGGCGGTGAGGTCGACGGTCCGCGCCCGGTCCGTGTCCTTGCCGTCCTTGGCGTCCTCGTCCTTCGCCTTGGACTTGTCCTGGTCGGCTTCGGTGGCGTCGGCGTCACCGAAGCCGAAGCTGAAATCCAGGTCACGGCTCCAGTCCCGGCCGCGGTCCTCGCGACGGTCGTCGCGGTAACTGGACTCAGCCGCGTCCGCGGACTGCAAGGCGGGCCGAGCTGAGGGCGCTGGCAGCTCGGCCGCTTCGGCTTTTCCCAGCGCGTTCTCCTCAAGGGAGGAGTCGGCCGTGAGTTGCGGCGGTTGGGCCGCAGGGGCGATGTCCACCTGGCGGCCGCCCCGGCCCCACGCCCGGTGCTGCCGGTTGAGCGCCCGTATCCGCGCCTTGTCCAGCTTCTCCTTGTCCCGGCGGCGGTCGCGCTTCTGCTCCTTCTCGCGCCGGTCCTCGCGGACCTCCTCGACGGCCTCGTCCAGCGTCCGGACGTTCTCCAGCAGCATCAGCGACCACGCGCCGAAGGTCTCGCGGGGTGCGCGCAGCCAGCGGACGATACGGATCTGCGGCAGCGGGCGGGGCACCAGGCCCTGTTCGCGCAGCGCCGCCCGGCGGGTCTGCTTGAGCGCCCGGTCGAAGAGGACCGCGGCCGACAGCGACATGCCCGCGAAGAACTGCGGGGCGCCGTCGTGGCCCATGCCGCGCGGCGCGTGCACCCAGTTGAACCAGGCGGCCGCGCCCGCGAACAGCCACACCAGCAGCCGCGAGCCGAGCGCCGCGTCACCGTGGCTGGCCTCGCGCACCGCGAGCACCGAGCAGAACATCGCGGCGCCGTCGAGCCCGAACGGCACCAAGTACTCCCAGCCGCCCGAGAGGTTCAGGTTCTGCTGCCCGAAGCCCACGAGGCCGTGGAAGGAGAGCGCGGCCGCGACCGCGGCGCAGCAGAACAGCAGGACGTACGAGGCCATCCCGTAGATGGCCTCCTTGCGCCGGCGGCGCTCCTCGCTGCGCTCCCAGGAGTCGGTGATCCCGCCCTCCTCCTTCTTCCCGTTACGGCCGCGCGCGAGGACAACTCCCGCCCCCACGACTCCGACGAGCGCTATGACGACTGGCAGGGCCCAGCCCAGCGATATGTCCGTCAGTCTCATCCGGTGCCCCTTGCCTCGCTTCCGTGAAGTTCTGGCCGCAGTACGGCCCTACTCGCGCGACATCCTGGCGGAATCGTGCCGGGCCTCAAGCGGTTTCTGGACAAGAGGCCGCCAAGTGGGCGGGGGGACACGCGGATAGGTGCGATACGGTTCGAACGCTCGCTCGTTGCAAGCGGCTTGATTCTATTCACGGAACCCGAGCGCGGGTAAATCCGATCGGTCGGCTTACCGTCGGCTTGTTGTCGGATCGCCGTCGGCCGTTCGAACCGCTTGGTGATCTTTCCCCGCCGCTGTCCGGTAGTGGGTGCTTCGGGGCCCCGTATCCGTGGCTGAAACGTATCGATCGCCGGTTCCGGTCCGGCCGGGGAGTGTGGTCAGGGTCATGCCGGTTTTCCTGTCCACTGTGTGTGGGCTTTGTCCTTGGGCGCCATCCGCATATCGTTCGATGGGATGTCAGGAGGACCCGAGTGGAGCAGGCCAAAGCCGAGGCGGCGACGGAGCCGCGGGACCCGTCCGGCGTGCCCGCGCCGCGCCGGTCCCCGCGCCGCCACTCCGTGCGCGGGCAGATCCTGGACGCCCTGCGGGACGCGCTGGTCGGCGGTGAGCTGACCCCGGGCGAGGTGTACTCCGCCCCGGCCCTCGCCGACCGCTTCGGCGTCTCGCCCACCCCCGTACGCGAGGCGATGCAGCAGCTCGCGGGCGAGGGCGCGGTCGAGGTCGTGCCGAACCGGGGCTTCCGGGTGGCCCGGCGCAGTGCGCGCGAGCTGGCCGAGCTGGCCGAGGTCCGCGCCCTGCTGGAGGTCCCGGTGATGCTCAGCCTGGCCCGGGCGGTCGCGCCCGAGCGCTGGGCGCGGCTGCGGCCGTTCGCGGAGGCGACGGCGGTGGCTGCGGCGAAGGGGGACCGGGCGGCCTATCTGGAGTCGGACCGTACGTTCCACCAGATGGTGCTGAGCCTGGCGGGGAACCAGCAGCTGGTTGTCGTGGCCGACGAGCTGCATCGGCGGGCGCAGTGGCCGCTGGCCTGCGGTCGTGCCGTGCGCACGGCCGACCTCGTCGCCGACGCGGCCGAGCACATGGCCCTTCTCGACGCGCTCGCCGCCCGCGACCTGGACGTGGTGGAGTCGCTGGTGCGCGAACACTTCACCTCAGGCGCCTAACCGCCCCGGCCGCGAGTCCGGGGCCCTGCCCCGGCCCCCGGGGCACCTACGGTGCGCCCCTACTCCGCGCCTTGCCGGACCCGGCCCGGGCGGTTGCGGTGCGCGGGTGGTTCGTCCCCCACCCCGCCCCTTCCCGAAACCGGGGCGCTGCCCCGGGCCCCGGGCGGTCCCGTGCCTTGCCGACCCCTGGCCCTCGCCCCGGCGGTTGCGCGCCCGGCCGGTGGTTTGTCCCCTGCCCCGCCCCTTCCCGTAACCGGGGCGCTGCCCCGGGTCCCGGGCGGTCCCGTGCCTTGCCGACCCCTGGCCCTCGCCCCGGCGGTTGCGCGCCCGGCCGGTGGTTTGTCCCCTGCCCCGCCCCTTCCCGTAA
>NZ_JBSFGE010000009.1:0-63072 GCF_053596435.1 Streptomyces sp. NPDC001700 | reverse complement strand
CCGTAACCGGGGCGCTGCCCCGGACCCCGGGCGGCTGCGGTGCGCGGGCGCCCCGGTGTTCCTTGGGGTTTCGTTGCTGGGTGCGGGCCGGTGGCCGGTTGTGCCCACCCGTTCCTCCCCCAGCTACCGCTGGGAGGTGCCCCGTGGCGGAACGATTGCCCACAACCGGGCGGGGCCGAGCGCCCTGCTCCGCGCACCTCCTAGCCCCTCCGGCGTTTGAGGAGCGGGGGTGTGGGGGCGGAGCCCCCGCCCGGGGGCCGGGGCGGAGCCCCGGGTTCGGGAAGGGGCGGGGTGGGGGAAACAGGCCCACCGGCCCGCACCCGGCAACGAAACCCTCAGGGCGCTAACTGGTCGGCCAGCCAGACTGGGACGCCGCCCAGCAGGCGCACCAGGCGGGCCGCCTCGGCGCGCAGCCGAAGCGCCTCCGGCGGCTCCTCGACATCCGCCAAAGAGGCCAGCGCGGGCGCGATACCGACCAGATAGCCCAGCTCCTCACGGATCCGCAGCGACTCGGCGAAGCCACGCCGGGCCTCGGCGAGGTTGCCCTCCTCCTCGGCCATCCCGGCCAGATGGCGCCACGTGAACGAGCGCAGCAGCGCATCCCCGTGCGTGGCGGCCCCCGCGTGGGCACGCTGGAAGGCGGCCTGCGCGCCGGTGGGGTTGTGGGCGAGGTGCTGGGAGATCAGCCCGCGCCGGAAGTCCAGCAGCGGCCGAGTCGCCGACCCGGGCCCGAGCAGCGCGGCGGCCCGCCCAAGCGCGGTACGCGCCTCATCCGCGCGGTCCCGGTTCCCGAGCAGCGTGGAGGCGTACGCGAGATAGCCGCGCTCGCACGCGATGGCGCCGCGCTCGTTGTCGGTGAGCGCCAGGGCCTCGGCCGCCCGCAGCGCGTCCTCGGCCGCGTCCCAGCCACGGGACGTGTACATGCACCGCTCGATCAGGATGGCGCTGCGCTTGAGGGCCGCGGCCGCGTCGGCCGTGGCGTGCGGGGCGAGCAGCTCGGCGGCGTCCTTCCAGCACGCGCGCGAGCGCAGCCGCCATACCGCCGTGTCGAGCGGGTCGTCCGCCCGCCCGGTCCGCAGGCCGGGATCGGAGTTGGACGATCCAGGTGGTGACATGGCGGTGTCCGCCACATTGCCCTCCCCAAGCGCGCCATCGAGCCGGAAGCCGTTGCCGAATCTCAACACGGAAGCGCGCGCCCGGCCAAGAGGTTGGTGTGAATGAATTCACAAACCACCGTCGAGGGTGGTCGTGCGGCCATCCGTCCGTCAGCTCATCCGCAGGGCGAGGAAGAAGTCCAACTTGTCCTCCAGCCGAGCCAGATCGCGCCCGGTCAGCTGTTCGATCCGACCCACCCGGTAGCGCAGCGTGTTGACGTGGAGATGCAGCCGCGCCGCGCACCGCGTCCACGAGCCGTCGCACTCCAGAAAGGCTTCCAGGGTCGGGATCAGCTCGGCCCGGTGGCGGCGGTCGTACGCGCGCAGCGGGTCCAGCAGCCGGGCGGTGAAGGCGCGGCGTACGTCGTCCGGGACGAAGGGGAGCAGCAGGACGTGCGAGGCCAGCTCCTGGTGTCCGGCCGCGCTGACCCGGCCCGGCCGGGCGGCGGCCACCCGGCGGGCGTGCCGGGCCTCCTCCAGCGCGCCGCGCAGCGCCTCGGCGGAGTGCACGGGGGCGCTGACGCCCAGGGTCAGCCGGGCGCTGTCGCCCAGTCCCCGGGCGAGCGGTTCGCCGACGGCGGCGAGCAGGGCGTCCGCGTGCAGCCCGGCCCCGTCGTCCTCCCCCTCCGCCTCCGGAAGTGTGGTGACGGGCAGGGGGAGGAGCGCCACCGCCTCGTCCCCGGTGTGCGCGACGGCGATCCGGTCCGAGGGCCCGGCCCCGGCCCCGGCCGACCGGGGGTCCACCAGGATCTCTTCCAGCAGCGCCTGGGCGACCGGGCCGCCGTCCAGCTCGCCCTCAAGCCGCGCCACCACGACCTGCCAGTGCGGCACCGCGCCGCTGTCCAGCCCCGGCAGCAGCACCGGCGCCGCCACCCGCAGCCGGGCCGTGACCTCGCTGGTCGGCGCGCCCGTCTGGAGCAGCTCCAGCACCTCCTGGGCCAGCTGCCGCCGCACCGCACCGGCCGCGTCCCGCCGGTCGCGTTCGACCGCGATCAGCTGGGTGACCCCGTGCAGCAGGTCCAGCCGCTCGTCCGGCCACTCCCCGGCGTCCGCGGCGACCGCCAGCAGCCAGTCGGCGAGCGGGGTCGCGAGAGGGGGCGGGGTGTCGCCGCCGCTCGTACCGCCGCGGATGGGGAAGAGGGAGTACGCCACGCCGTTCGCGGCGGTCAGCCGGTGCGGGCCGTGGCGTCCGGCGCGCCGGGCGGCCAGGTGCTCACCGGCCAGCTGGGCGCGGACCGGCTGCGGCAGCTCGGCGGCCTCGGGACCGGTCGGCCCGGCGATCAGGCGGCCGGTGGGGGAGAGCACCCAGGCGGCCAGATCGAGGTCCGAGCCGAGCAGATCGAGCACCACCTCGGGCCCGCCGCCGGTCGCCCCCGGGGCCATCAGCCGCCGGTGCCGGTCCACCACGGCGGCCAGATCCCCGGCCCGCTCGCCGGAGACCTGACGTACGACATGCTCGGTGACCGTCGCGAACGCCACATCCTCGACCACGGAGAACAGCGGCAGCCGGTGCCGCGCGCAGGCCCGCACCAGATCCTCGGGTACGGAGCCCAGCTCCGCCTCGCCCGCCGCGAGCCCGGCCACCCCGGCGGCCACCAGGATCCGTACGAACCGCTCGGAGTCGTCCGGCTCGTGCCGCCACGCCAGCCCCGTCAGCACCAGCTCGCCGCCCGACAGATAGCGGCTCGGATCACGCAGATCGGTGGTCATCACGCCGCGTACGGTGCGGTCCAGCTCGTCCTCGCCGCCGAGCAGGCGCAGGCCCAGGGCATCGGTTTCCAGCAGTGCGCGCAGCCGCATGGTGGTGCCAGCCGATCTCGTTTGGGTCACTCGTGTTCGTTACCGGTCGAATACCGCGAGGTTTCCGCTCCCCGTTGTTCGTTCGAATCTACAAGACCGGCCCGCTGGCCAGCCAATTGCTTCATGCCTTCGGTGACTGCACTGGCGGACCGCACAGGGGTCTACTGGACTGGGAGCCGCGTGCACGAGTTCCTTCAGGACGGGTGAACTGGTGAGAAGAGAGGCCCATGGACTTCCTGCGCCCCGCCGACTGGCCGGAGGCGCTCGCCGCGAAGGCCGAGCACCCCGACGCCGTACCCATCGCGGGCGGCACCGATGTGATGGTTGAGCTGAACTTTGATCACCGGCGGCCCGAACGGCTGCTGGATCTGACCCGTATCGGCGAATTGGCCACGTGGCAGACCGGTGAGCGGACGGTCCGGCTCGGCGCCGGGGTTCCGTACACCCGGATCATCGACCGGCTGCGCCCCGAGCTGCCCGCCCTCGCGCTCGCCTCGCGCACCGTGGGCTCGCCGCAGATCCGCAATCGCGGCACGGTGGGCGGCAACCTCGGCGCCGCCTCGCCCGCCGGGGACGCGCATCCGGCGCTGCTGGCGGCCGGGGCCGAGGTGGAGGTGGCCTCGGTGCGCGGCACCCGGATGATCCCGGTCGAGGAGTTCTACACCGGGGTGAAGCGCAACGCGCTGGCGCCGGACGAGCTGATCAGGGCCGTCCACATCGAGAAGGCCGACGGACCGCAGCAGTTCTCCAAGGTCGGCACGCGCAACGCCATGGTCATCGCGGTGTGCGCGTTCGCCCTCGCGCTGCATCCGCGCACCCGCACCGTACGGACCGGCATCGGCTCGGCCGCGCCCACACCGGTCCGGGCCCGGGCTGCGGAGGACTTCCTGACCGCGGCGCTCGCCGAGGGCGCCTGCTGGGACAGCGGCGAAACGATTCGGCCCGCGGTCGCCCGGGAGTTCGCCCAGCTGTGCGCGGCCGCGTGCGACCCCATCGACGACGTACGCGGCAGCGCCGCCTACCGCCGCCACGCGGTGACGGTCATGGCGCGCCGCACGCTCGGCTGGACCTGGCAGGCGTACCGCGAGGGTGAAGGGAGGGCCGCGGCATGCGCGTGAACATGACCGTCAACGGACGGCCGCAGCAGGCCGACGACGTCTGGGAGGGCGAGTCGCTGCTGTACGTACTGCGGGAACGGATGGGCCTTCCGGGCTCGAAGAACGCCTGTGAGCAGGGCGAATGCGGATCGTGCACGGTCCGGCTCGACGGTGTGCCGGTGTGCGCGTGCCTGGTGGCCGCCGGGCAGGCCGAGGGGCGCGAGGTGGTGACCGTCGAGGGGCTTCCCGAGTACGCGGCGGCCCGTACAGGCGGCGGGACCGCGCTGGCCCCCGTCCAGCAGGCGTTCATCGACGCGGGCGCCGTCCAGTGCGGCTTCTGCACCCCGGGCCTGCTGGTCGCCGCCGACGAGCTGCTGGAACGGCACCCCGACCCGTCCGACGCCGACATCCGCGAGGCGCTGTCCGGCAACCTCTGCCGCTGCACCGGCTACGAGAAGATCCTCGACGCGGTGCGCCTCGCCGCCGTCCGCACGTCGGCCTCCACCGCTGCGGCAGGGGAGGCGAGCTGATCATGCGACCCGACCGCGCCCCCACCAGGATCACCCAGTCCCATCTGACCGAGAGCCGGGGCAAGGGCCACATCGGCGAATCCACCCTCCGCCCCGACGGCACGCTCAAGGTGACCGGCGAGTTCGCGTACTCCTCCGACCTGTGGCACGAGGACATGCTGTGGGGCTTCACTCTGCGCAGCCCCCACGCCCACGCCGAGATCCGCTCCATCGACATCAGCGGGGCGCTGGCCCTGCCCGGCGTCCACGCCGTCATGACGTACGACGACCTCCCGGCCGCCACCCACTACGGGCTGGAGGTCCACGATCAGCCCGTCCTCGCCAAGGACCGGGTCCGCTACCACGGCGAGGCCGTCGCGATCGTCGCCGCCGACCACCCCGAGACCGCCCGCCGCGCCGCCGCCCGGATCGCGGTCGAGTACGCCGAGCTGCCGCTCGTGGTCGACGAGGCCACCGCCACCGCGCCCGGCGCGCCGCTGCTCCACCCCGCCCGCACCGACCGCCACGCCGCCCACGCCCCGCACCCCAACATCGTCCACCGCCAGCCCGTGCGGCGCGGCGACGTCGCCGCCGCCAGGGCCCGCGCCGATGTCGTCGTACGCCGCGACTACGAGGTCGGCATGCAGGACCAGGCCTTCCTGGGCCCGGAATCCGGGCTCGCGGTGCCCGCCGAGGACGGCGGCGTCGACCTCTACATCGCCACCCAGTGGCTGCACGTGGACCGCGACCAGCTCGCCCCGGTGCTGGGCCTGCCGCCCGACAAGGTGCGGCTGACGCTCTCCGGGGTGGGCGGGGCGTTCGGGGCGCGCGAGGACCTGTCCATGCAGGCGCACGCCAGTCTGCTGGCGCTCCGTACCGGCAAGCCCGTGAAGATCGTTTACAACCGGTACGAGTCGTTTTTCGGCCATGTCCACCGGCACCCCGCCAAGCTCACCTACGAGCACGGCGCCACCCGTGACGGTCAGCTGCTCTACGTCCAGTGCCGCATCGTGCTGGACGGCGGAGCGTATGCCTCCTCCTCCCCGGCGGTCGTCGGCAACGCCGCCTCCCTGGCGATCGGCCCCTACGTCGTCGAGCACGTGGACGTCGAAGCGCTCGCCCTCTACTCGAACAACCCGCCGTGCGGCGCGATGCGGGGCTTCGGCGCGGTGCAGGCCTGCTTCGCGTACGAGGCCCAGATGGACGCCGTGGCCCACGAACTCGGCCTGCACCCCGTCGAGTTCCGGCGGCGCAACGCCATGGCGCAGGGCGCCGTCATGCCCACAGGACAGGTCGTGGACTCCCCGGCCCCGGTCGCCGAGATCCTGCGCCGGGTCCGCGACCTCCCGCTGCCGCCCGAGCGCGCCTGGCAGACGGCGGACGGGGACGTCGACGTCCGCGCCCTGCCCGGCGGGCTGTCCAACACCACCCACGGCGAGAGCGTGGTGCGGGGCGTCGGCTACGCGGTCGGCATCAAGAACGTCGGCTTCTCGGAGGGCTTCGACGACTACTCCACGGCCCGGGTGCGGCTTGAGGTCATCGGCGGCGAGCCCGTCGCCCTGGTCCACACCGCGATGGCCGAGGTCGGCCAGGGCGGCGTCACCGTCCACGCCCAGATCGCCCGTACCGAACTCGGCGTCAGCCAGGTCACCATCCACCCGGCCGACACCCGGGTCGGCTCCGCCGGGTCCACCTCAGCCTCCCGCCAGACGTACATGACCGGCGGCGCCATCAAGCACACCTGCGAGGCGGTACGGGACGAGGTCTTCCGCCGCTGCGGCCTGCCGGGTGGCACTGCCGGGCTGCTCCTGCGGGACGGCAAGGTGGTCACGGACACCGGAGAGGTCGTCGCCGATCTGACGGACCTTCTCGGCGACGACGCGATCGACATCGAGAGGGAATTCCGGCACCGCCCCACCGAGCCGTTCGACCTCACGACCGGTCAGGGCTTCGGCCACGTCCAGTACTCCTTCTGCGCCCATCGCGCGGTGGTGGAGGTCGACACCGAACTCGGCCTGGTCAAGGTCATCGAACTGGCGGCCGCCCAGGACGTCGGCAAGGCGCTCAACCCGCTGTCCGTCGTCGGCCAGATCCAGGGCGGCTCCACGCAGGGCCTCGGCCTCGCCGTGATGGAGGAGATCCTCGTCTCGGACGGCGCCCGGGTCCGCAACCCGTCCTTCACGGACTATCTGATCCCCACCATCCTCGACACCCCGACCATGCCGGTCGACATCCTGGAGCTGGCGGACCATCACGCCCCCTATGGGCTGCGCGGCGTCGGCGAGGCCCCGACTCTCTCCTCCACCCCGGCGGTCGTCGCGGCCATCCGCGCCGCGACGGGCCTGCGGCTGGGTCGGGTGCCGGTGCGGCCGGAGCACCTGACGGGCACGTGACGGGCACGTGACGGGGGCCCGTCTGTAGGGTCATCTGACGGAACGCCACCCCTGGGCGGGAATCCCGTTGCGCCACTCGGCGGACGCTCGCGTTGCCGGGTCCCGGTTTCTGAGTGAGCCTCAGAAACCGACCCATGCGCCCCGCCCCTTGGAGTACGCCCGTGCGAACGAGACGGAAAACCCTCGCCGTGTCGATGGCCGTTCTGGCCGCAACTGTCCTGCCCGTACTGAGTAGTTCAGCCGTCGGGGCTGCCGTACAGGAGCGCGCCGCCGCGCCCGTGCAGAGCAGCCGCCTCTACGTCCCCCCGGCCGACAGCGCCTCATACCGTCAGGTGACGCGGCTCGCCTGGCGGGGCGACTACCGCGCGGCCGCCGGGCTCCTCGCCATGGTGCGGACCCCGCAGGCGGTCTGGTACGGGGACGACACCCCGGCCGAGGTCGCGCGCCTGGTCCGGCAGACCACGAGCGACGCGGCGGGGCTCGGCAAGCTGCCGGTGCTGGCGCTCTACAACGTCCCGGGCCGCGACTGCGGCAGCTACTCGGCCGGGGGTGCGCGGACCACCGACGAGTACAAGGCGTGGATCGACGCCGTGGCGCAGGGCATCGGCGACCGCGAGGTGATGGTCGTCCTCGAACCGGACTCGCTGGCGCTGCTGCCGTCCGACTGCGGCGGGCAGGCGAGCGAGGACACCCCGGCCGAGGCCAAGCCCCTGACCCCGGCCCCGGCCGCGACCCAGACCCCGGCCGCGGGTACGGCCACCACAGCCCCCACGGTGACGACCCCCACCACCGCCCCGACCGCGAATCCGCAACCCGGCACCGTCGCCACCCCCGGCGCGGCCACCGCCGCCGGGACCCCGGCCCCGAAACCGGCCACCCCGACCCCCGTCCCCACCCCGGCGCCGTTCCTCCCCGCCGACCCCGCCGACCTCGACAAGGAACCCGAGGTCACACCGCAGCCGACCACCGAGACCACAGCCGAGACCACAGCCGAGACGGCGGCAGAGACGGAAGCAGCGGCCGAAGCAACGACGGAAGCAACGACGGAGGCGGCGACCGACGAGGACGCGCAGACCGTCGCCCGCTACACCGAGATCAAGTACGCCGTCGACACCCTCATGGCGCTCGCCAACGCCAAGGTCTACCTCGACGCGGGCCACGCCGACTGGCACGCCGTCAGCAGCATCGTCCCGCGCCTCGTCAAGGCCGGTATCGACGAGGCCACCGGCTTCGCCCTCAACGTCTCGCACTACCAGACGGACCAGGCCAGCACCCTGTACGGACGGCTCATCTCCGCGTGCCTGGCCTACGTCGCCGACGGCGGCGACCCCGGCACCTGCCCCGACCAGGGCTGGTCGCGGCGCCACCTCCGGGCCTGGCTGAGCGCCCATAAGCCGGACGACCCGTCGGCGATGAAGCACTTCGTCACCGACACCAGCCGCAACGGCCGCGGCCCCTGGACCCCGCCGAGGTACCGCCGCCACGCGGACGCCCAGTCCTGGTGCAACCCGCCCCGCCGAGGCCTCGGCGCCCGCCCGACCACCGCCACGGGCGACCCGCTGCACGACGCCGCCCTCTGGGTGAAGACGCCCGGACAGTCCGACGGCCGCTGCCTGCGCGGCACCTCCGGCCCCTCGGACCCGGTACGCGGGGTGGTGAACCCCGAGGCGGGCCAGTGGTTCCCCGACCAGGCCCTGGAACTCGTCCGCTTCGCCCGCCCCACGGTCACTCGTTAGCCTTCGCCTCCACCCACACCAGACGCGCGGAGATGTGCGGCGGTCGCCCAAACCGCCGCACCCCGCGCTCCGGGGGCGCGGTGCTCGGTCGGGGTGATGCCGCGGAGACGTTTGAAGGCGACGCTCAGCGCGAAGGTGTTGGCGTAGCCGACCTTCCGGGCGATCGAGCCGACCGTGGCATCCGTCTCGCGCAGCAGGTCGGCCGCCATGTCGACGCGCCACGTGGCGAGGTAGGTCATCGGCGGTTCGCCGACCTTTGCAGTGAAGCGGCGGGCGAGTGCGGCGCGGGACATTCCCGCCTTGGCCGCCAGGTTCGCCACGGTCCATGGGTGGGCCGGATCGTCGTGGAGCAGTCGCAGGGCGTGGCCCACCGCGGGGTCGTCCGTCGCGCGGTACCACGGTGGCGCGTGCGCCTCGGACTGGTCGAACCAGGTCCGCAACGTGGAGAGGAGCAGCAGGTCCAGCAACCGGTTGCGCATCACATGCTGTCCGGGCTTGCCCCCGACGGTCTCCTCGATCACCAGATCCCGCAGCGGGCGGTGACAGGTGGCCTCGGGAAGCACCAGCACTTCGGGGAGCGCGTGGAGCAGCCTTTCGCTGATCTCGCCCCGGCCGGTGTAGGCGCCGCTGAGCAGGAGGGCTGACCCGTCGGGGCCCTCGTCGGTGTCGCCGCTGTCGGCGTCACGACGGCAGTAGTCGGTGCTGTCGATCACGACCTGCGGGGGGATGGCCGGGTCATTCGCGATCGTGTACGGCGCCCGGCCGCGGATGATCGCGATGTCTCCGGTGGCGACCGGCACCGGTTCGCCCTCCGCGGGGACGATCCACGCCTGGCCGCGCAGCATCGTGGCCAGCGTCAGGGGCGAGCCGCTGGCGAACCGCAGGGACCACGGGCGGTTCATGACGGTCCGCTGGAACAGGGCACCCCGTGCCCGCACTCCGTCCAGCAGTTCGGAGAGTACATCCACGCCCTTACGGTAGACGCTCGGACATTGAAGTGAGCCTCCGAACCATGGATCGTCTCGCGAGAGCTGGCTTGACTGGCCTCATGACCAAGCACCCGATTCTGGTAACTGGCGGTACGGGCAAGTCCGGCGGCCGGGTCGTCTCCCTGCTGCGAGCACAAGGAGCCCCGGTCCGGGTGGCATCGCGCTCCGGCATGCCGCGCTTCGACTGGCTCGACCGCGCCACCTGGGACTCCGCGCTCGATGGAGTGAAGGCGGTGTACCTCGTGCCGATCGACGGCGAGCTTCTCACCCGCCCCTTTGTCGCGCGCGCCGTCGAGCTGGGCGTCGAGCGCGTCGTGCTGTTGTCGGGACGCGGTGTGGACGTGCCGGGCTACTCCGGCGAGGCCAACATCGCCGGCGCCACACACATGGACGGTGAGGACGCCGTGCGCGACAGCGGTATCGCCTGGACGATCCTGC
Source organism: Streptomyces sp. NPDC001700 (assembly GCF_053596435.1). Taxonomy (NCBI): domain Bacteria; kingdom Bacillati; phylum Actinomycetota; class Actinomycetes; order Kitasatosporales; family Streptomycetaceae; genus Streptomyces; species Streptomyces sp. NPDC001700. The sequence continues at coordinate 52,956 of NZ_JBSFGE010000009.1, read as the reverse complement.
GACCCGCCTGGTTCGCACAGAACTTCAGCGAGGGCATCTTCCTGGACACGATCCTCGCCGGTGAGCTGAGGCTGCCGGCCGGGGACGGCGCGGCCTCCTTCGTCGATGCCGAGGACATCGCCGCGGTCGCGGTCGCGGCCCTCACCGAGGACGGCCACGGCGGGCAGACCTACGAACTCTCCGGGCCCCGGGCCCTGACCATCGCCGAAGCCGTCGCCGAGATCTCCAAGGCGACCGGCCGCGACATCCGCTACGTTCCGCTGTCCCCCGAAGAGTTCGTCGCCGAACTCACAGGGCAGGGATGGCCGGTCGCCGAGGCGGAGGACTACGCGGAGGCGGTGGGCCCCATCCGGCGCGGGATGGACAGCCACCTCTCCCACGGAGTCCAGCGGGCCCTCGCCCGACAGCCGCGTGACTTCACCGACTACGTGAGCGCGGCTGTCGGGGCATGGCGCGGCGGCGCGGCGTGAGCATGGTGCCGCGCCGCCGCTGACAGACTCCGGTTCGTCACCCCGCCGGGTTGTGCCGTATCAGGGTGTCGACCAGGCCCGAGGTGGTGTTCGGGTAGTCCATCGGTACGATGCCGAGCCCCGTCCAGCCCTGGTTGCCCGCGTTCTCCAGCAGGGACTTGACCTGCGGGTTGAGGCGGTCCGCGTTGGAGCGGGGCGGGAGGAGGGCGGCGGTGCTGACGTAGTTGATGTAGAGCTTGCCGGGTTGGGCCACCGCCTTGCGGAAGTGTGCCTCGATCTTGGGGTACTTGCCGAACGGCTCCGCCATGTAGTCGTCCTGGATGTCGAACAGCCCCGCGTCGCCGTACCGCACGCCCGGCATGTTGCCGGAGTCCGCGAGCAGCACCACCCGGCCGCGGGCCTGACCCAGGGTCGGGAGGGTGGTGTCGAGGCGGAAGAGGGAGCGCCAGCCCTTGTCGTTGAGGTAGATGTCGAAGATCCGGCGGAACTCGGCGGCGCTCTCCTCCGAGTACTCCTGCTTGACGCGCATCAGCACGGTCTCGGACGGATGCGCGGAGAGGAAGGTGCGGCACGCGCCGAGAACGTCATCGAAGTTGAGGTTCTGGTAGAAGGCGCCGTGGTGGATCGGGAAGGCGTTGTCGAACGCGCGGCAGCGGATGTCCAGGAAGCGGATGCCGCTGCCCAGCTGGTCGGCGATGGTGGTGTTCTGGCACTCGGTCCACGGCCCGCCGAAGCGGGCACCGGAGTCGTGTGTTCCGGGAAGGGTCAGCCGCTGCACGGGCGTGCCGTCGGCGATGCCGGAAAGCCAGTCCGTAGCGGCCAGAGGCCGAGTCGGCGCAGCAGCGGCGACACCGCCTAACCCGGTGACCACCCCCGCCGTGGACAGCGCGGCCGCGCCCTTGAGAAACCCTCGCCGATCCATAGGCATACTCCCGTCGCTCACCCGTTCGTACCGTGCGCACGGCATCGAAGCACAGATGAGGAGCGGAGGGGAGTGGGGAAGTCCCTTGGGGCCTGGTGACAAAGGCGTTGTGGGGCGCTGCGTTCTTGTGAGCATGGGCAGGGTGGGGCCTTCGTACGGTCCTACCGTCCCAGCATGGACACGACTCGTAGCAGAGGATCGAAAGCGCTGCGCAGTGCCGCTACGGCGGTGCTGTTGGCGATGGGGATGCTGGTCACGGGGGTGCCGGACGCGCGGGGTGAAACGGAGGGGGCGCGGACCGAGACGGGCGTGGTGTCGGCCAGTGCGGTCCGGGGCGTGACCGAGACGGTGGTGCGGGTGAAGGTGCCGCTGCCCGCGTCGTTCGGGGCGCGGCCCGCGGCGTGCGACTGGCTCTCGTATCTGCGCTACCGGGCCGACGACGGGCCACAGGCCTCGGCCGACGCGGATCGGATCCTCGTCGCGCAGCCGGGGATCCTGGAGGGCGCCGGGGCGTTCGACAGCGTCGCCCGCAACACCGTGGCGCGCGCGGCGGAGCAGGGCCGCCACATCGAGTTCTGGGCGCTGGACCGGCGCTCCAACTGCCTGGAGGACCGCACCGGTATCGGCTCCGGCGATCAGCACGCGGCCGTCGACTACTACTACCGGGGGAAGGAGGTCGGTGGCCGCACCTTCGACGGGTACGTAGGGAACAGCCGGATGGGGTGGATGGCCAAGCTCGGCATCGAGCAGACCGTACGGGACGAATACGACCTGCTGGCCGCCGAGTTGCCCGACCAGCGGGTGCGGAAGCAGAAGGTGTTGTGCGGCGGGCACTCGCTCGGCGGCGTGATCACCGGCTATCTGGCGGCCGCCGACTTCGACGGCAACCCCGCCACCACCGCCGACGCCGGATACAACCAGTGCGCGGGCTACTTCGCCCTCGACACCACCGTGTCCACCTCGCTCGGCGATCTGAGCGGCAGCATCCCGGACGACACCAACCTGCCCGACATCGGACTCGGTTACGGCGTGGTGCAGGCCGGGCTCGACAGCGGGCTGCTGTCGCGGTCGCTGTCCGCGCCGGTCCTGCTGAACCCCGAGACGATGACCCTGCTGTCCATCGCCGGACTGGGCGCCGTACGGGATCCGGGCGGCGAGGCCGACCTGCCGAGCTATCTGCCCGCGAACGTCAACATCGAGGCCACGAACCGCTTCCTGTTCTCCAAGGACACCGCCACCTTCCTCACCGGAAAGCCCGCGGTGAAGGACTTCCGGCTCACGAATGAGGCCGTGCTCGGCGCGCTGATGGACGACCACTCCGTACCGCTGGCGTTCCTGCAGAGCAGCGTGGGCTTCTTCGACGGCGGGCCGGTCGTCGACAAGAGCTTCCCCGTGGCCAACGGTGGCGACGCGCGACCGGGGCTGTTCGGGGGCGAGTACAAGGCCATCCCGGACCGGCCTGGCGGGCCGCTCTACACATGGCGGAATTACGACCGCGTCGGCGACCCCGACGACCCCGGGTACCGGTCGGCTGACGGGACGCCGTTCACCGGGGCGGGCAAGGAGGTCACCGACATCCAGGAGCTGGCCCGCAGCCTGGCCGAGCAGCCGCTGGACTTCACGGAGCAGTACTTCCCGACGAAGCTGGTCACCGACCTTCAGCTGGCCACCTCGCCCCAGGTGAAACGGCTTGTCGTGCACCCGAAGGGGCTCACCGCCAACCCGACGCTCACCGTGCTCGCGGGCGACGGACTCCTGGCGGGCCGTATCCCGGCCGACCTGCACCCCGTGGTGGCCGACGGCTATCAGCACCTCGATGTGCTGACCGCAGCGCCGACGCAGAACAACGGCCGCCCCGAGCCCGTCTCCACGAACCTCGCGACGTTCGCGCGGACACCGGGCTAGCGAGAGAAGGGCCCGGGAGGAGATCCTCCCGGGCCCTTCTTGTATGTGTTCTACGGGGCTCAGACCTTGCCCGCGGCGAAGGTGGCCGCCGCGTCGGCGTTCGCGGTGTAGCCGAGGTGCGCTCCCACGTCGAGCCCGCCGCTCTGGCAGATGGGGTCGCCCTTGGCGCAGAAGTCGATGGTGCGGCTCTGGTACGTGCCGGTGACGCTCTTGCCGATGGCCCGGATCGGGTTGCCGAACAGCAGCACCGCGGCGACCTTGGGTTCGAGCGCGGCGGGAATGGTCGCCACGATCGGGCTGCCGACCACCGCGCCCGCGCTGCTGATGCCGATCGAGTTGTCGACGACGTTGGCGCCCTGCGAATACCCGACCAGCACGAAGCGCTGGTTCGGGCACGCCGCCGCCTGGCTCTTGACGTGGTTCACGACGTCGGCGTTGCCCTGCGCGGCCGAGGTGAGGGAAAGGTCGGCGGGGTAGTTCACCTTGTAGCTGGAGAGGGTTTTGCCGGTGATTTTCTTCTGCAGTGCGGAATACACCGGGTCGCCGACGATGAAGCCGAGGTTGCCCGGTTCGAAGGTGCCACGGGCCGCGACGACGTCGATGTCGGCGCAGGCGGCGGCCGTTGCGGCGGCCGTTGCGGCGGGGGCCGAGACGGTGACCAGTCCGGCCCCGCCGAGCAGCGAGAGCACGGCCAGGCCCAAGCGGATACGCATGAGGGGAATCCTTTGCGGATGAGGCGCGTGGAGCGCCTGCGGACAAGGACGTCCCGAAGGTATTCGCGTGAACTGACCGAGTGTTATGGACGGGAATTCAAATATTCCTCGCCTTTTTGTGCGGAGGTGAGTGCGGGCGTAAGTCCCGAGGTGAGCGAGGGGAATTCGTTGCGCAGTGCCTCGGCGCGCAGGGCCAAGATGAGGTCCAGACGGCTGCCGGGGTCGTGCAGGGCGTCGCCGAAGAGCTTCTCCAGCTGGCGCAGGCGGTAGCGGACCGTCTGCGGGTGGATGTGGAGGCGGGCGGCGACATCGGGCACGTTGCTGCCGCTGAGCAGCCACGCCAGCAACGTCTCGGCGAGCCGCCCGCGCTGCCCCTCGGAGACGGCGGCGAGGGGCGCGAGGGCCCGTGCGTGGAGCTGGGCGAGCATGGGTTCGTCGCTGTGCAGGAGAAGAGTCGACAGGTGGTCGGAGCAGCGCACCACGCCCTGCCGGGGCAGGATGCCACGGCCCATCAGCCCGAGAGCGCGAGTGGCCCAGTGCAGCGACCGCGCGGCGTCGGCGGGCGGCACGGTGGGCCCGATAGCAGCGGGCCGCCCGCGCAGCGCGAGACTGAACGCGCGACTCCCGAGCCCCCCGACCCCGCCGATTCCGGCCCCGTGGCCGCCGTAGCCCCCGGAGCCGGAGCCGCCGAGGCCGGGGCTGCCGCATCCTCCGGAACCACCGTGGCCACCGGTACCGCCGGACCCGCCGGGGCTGCCGTAGCCCCCGGAACCGCGCGGGCTGCCGGAGCCACCGCGCCCGCTGGAACCACCGAACCCGCCCACGCCACCGGACCCACCGGACTCCGCCACCGGTACCAGAATGCGCGGCGGTCGCGACTCCATGTCCACCAGGGCGCCCGCCGCCACCAGTGGCCACTCCTCCTCCCGCTGGTCCGCCGTGGCCGCGAGTGCCACCACCGCGACGTGGCCCGGCACCGGCCATCGGGCGGCGTGGGCCAGGGTCTGTATCGCCTCCGGGGGCACCGGGCCCTCGCCCAGGAGCAGGTCGAGCAGTCGGCGGCGGCGCCGTTCCAGCTCGTCGGTGCTGTGCGACCGCGCCTCCGCGTATCCCGCCGCGGCCGCCTCGGCGACCTCGTGCACGGTACGGAACGCCAGCTCGCCCAGGGCGGCCACGACCGTGGAGTCCAGGCCCAGTTCCTCCGCCGTACGGCCCAGCAGCCGCCAGGCGTGCAGGCCGCCGATCCGCAGCGCCGACTGCAGGGCGTCCAGGCTGCGGCCCTCCAGCGCCTCGCCGCGCCCGAGTTCGTAGTACGTCGTGGCGATCGAGGCGCCCTGGCCGCCCGGTTCGGCGATGTGGTCGACGAACAGGGTCAGCGCCTGGACGACCCCCGATCGGAGGTGCGCCCGGTACGCCTCGTCGGCCGGACGCGCGTACTCCGGGACCTGCCTGCGCACCTCCGCCTCCACCTCGTCGGCCACACCCTCCAGCTGATCGCGCAGCAGTTTGGCCAGTTCGGGCGGGACCGGGGCGGCGTCGGGGCCGTCCGGTGCGCTGGGCGGGGTGGGGTCAGCCACGGCGGACCCTCCGTTCAGCCGGAAGCGGCTCACCCACGGGCCGTTGCCCGGGGCGCGCGGGACACGTACCGGGTTGGACGGACGTCCCCTGCGCTCCGTTCCGTGCCCCGACGGCACCGGCCTCACTCCGGCACCCCCAGCGCACCGGCGAGCATCGGCCACGACGCGGTGAACTCCCGCCTCCAGTAGGTCCAGCTGTGTCCTCCTCCCGCGTAGTAGTGGGTCGTGACGGGGATACGGAGCAGCGCGAGCCGGTCCGTGAAGGAGTGGGCGGACGGCCACAGCACGCTCTCCAGCGCCTCGGGCAGCCAGTCGCCGATACCGCCGATCACACCGCTGCCGCTGGACACGTACAGCGGTGTGCCGCGCAGCCCCTCGGCGCGGGCGCGCGGGTTGAAGTCGCGCCAGGTGAGCAGGTTGAGGACCGGGCTGCCCCACAGGGAGCGCGGCAGCAGCTTCTCGCGGGCCACGATGGCGTCCATCAGGGCGGGCATGCCGGGCGCCATGGTGTCGAGGGTCCCGCTGTACGAGGCCGCCGCGCCGAACACGCCCGGGTGGCGCGCCGCGTGCGCCATCGCGCCGTAGCCGCCGGTGGACACCCCGGCGACGGCCCGCACCCCGGAGGCCCGCCAGTCGCGCGCGAGCAGCGCGGGGACCTCGGTGAGCTGGAACGTCTCGTAGTCGGGGCCGCTGCGCCACACGGTGGGAATGCCGGTGGGGCCCGCGTCCGGCATCGCCACGATCAGGTCCCGGCCCTCGGTGAACGCCTCGATGTCCGTCTCCCGGGTCCACGACGTGTAGTCGTCGTGGGCGCCGTGCAGCAGGTACAGCACGGGGTACGTCCGCCCGGGCGGCCGGGTGTCGAAGCCGGACGGCAGGATCAGCCGTACCGGCGCGCTGCGGCCCAGCGCGGCGGAGGGCACGGACAGGTCGAGGGTGCGGGGCCCGAGCCGGGTCGCAGCGGATTGTGCGGCGGTGGCGGTCGTGGCGCCGGACACGACGGCCAGTCCGGCGGCCGCCGCCGCACGGGCGACGGCGCGCCGGGACACTCCGGTGGTGCGGTGGGGCATGGCGGCTCTCCTCGGATGAGGTGCGATCAGGTCAGATGCGGCGGGCTCTCCTCGGCGAGTCGCCGCCGCAGATGGGCGGCGATCTCGTCCACGCAGGGCGGGTCGAGCAGCGACAGATGGTGTCCGGCGACCGGTACGACCGTCAGGCGCGGGCACACCTCGTCCCAGCCGAGCGCGTCGTCGTCCCGTTCGTACGCGGGGTCGCGCACGGTGTGCGGCGCGGGTTCGCAGGCCCGGTAGAGCACCACCGGCCCGTCGTGGCGGCCCGGCCGATGCGCCTCGCCGATCCTCAGGTCCAGGTACGAGGAGCGCTGGTGCTCCAGCGCTGCGGGCGGCACGTCGGCTGCCTCGCGCAGGGCCCGCAGGACGGTGTCGATGCGCTCGCCGTCGTCGTCCATCGCGGTCAACTTGTCGTAGGGCAGGTCGAGTTGGACCCCATAGGTGTCGGCGATGTGGCGGGCGAACCCGGTGAAGTGGGCGCGGATCCGGTCGGCCGGTGTGCGGCCGGGCTGGGGGAGGGGGCGTACGGAGTCGATGAGCGCGACCAGCGCCACGTCCCGCCCGGCGGCGGTGAGCTGCCGCGCGGTCTCCTGCGCGACGAAGCCGCCGAAGGACCAGCCGCCCAGCAGGCAGGGCCCGTCGGGGTGGACGGCGGCGACGGACTCGGCGTAACGGCGCGCCTTCTCGGGCACCGTACGGGCCTCCTCGACCCGCTCAAGACCGTACACCGGCCGCTCGCCGCCGAGCCGTTCGGCGAGCGCCCGGTAGACATCGGTGGTGCCGCCTGCGGCGTGGACGAGGAAGAGCGGTGGCCGGGAGCCGGTGGCCTGGAGAACACGCAGGCTCGCGTCCCGCGCGGGTAGCGCCCGCTCGATGCGCGCGGCCGCCTCCGCGACGGTGGCGGCGCCGAGCAGATCGCGCAGCGGCAGCCCGACCGCGAACTCCCGCTCCAGGGCGGTGCGGATGCGGACGGCCATCAGCGAGTCCAGGCCTAGCTGGGCGAGGGCGGTGGCCGGGGTGACGCGGGTGGGCGGGTGGCCGGTGACGGCGGCGATGTGATGACACACCCGGGCGGCGACGGAGGAGTCCTCGGCCGTGTGGCCGATGGCGACGGGCGCCGCCTCTGCATGTGCTGCGGTGACGGGTGCCGTGCCTGCGTGGCCTGCGGTCACCGCTGCCGCGCCCGCGTGGCTTGCGGTCACGGGCGCCACCGGCGCCACCGGTGCGTTCCCGGCCGCCGCAGCCCCCGTACGCCCGTCAGTCCACCAGTGCCGCACATGCCGCCAGCGCGGCGCGGGCAGGTCGATGACGCGCCCGGGTGGCGGCGGTAGCCGCAGGCCCCCGGCGTACAGGGCGCCCACCTGGGCCAGGAACCCGGCGGAGCCGTCCGCGTCCCGGCGCAACGTGCCGACGGCCAGGGCGCCGGGCGCGGTGTCGGCCACCGCCCGGGCCAGCACCGGGTGCGGCGAGATCTCCACGAACGCGCCGTGGCCATCGGCCGCGGCGGCCGCCACCGCCCGGTCCAGGCGCACGGGCCGCCGCAGGTTGGCGGCCCAGTGGGCGGCGTCGAACACGCTGTCGCCGCGCGGATCGTCCAGCACGGTGGAGTACACGGGGACGCGGGGCGGTGCGCCCCGGAGACCGGCCAACTCCTGGGCCAACTCCGCGAGCAACGGCTCGACCTGTGGCGAGTGCCCCGCCCCCACCACCCGCATGGCCCGCGCCACCCGCCCTTCCCGCTCCAGCCGCCGCACGAGCCGGGCCACCACCGGTTCGTCGCCGGTGACCACCTTCTGGCTGGGGGAGGAGTGCACGGCGACGTGGACACCGGGGAAGTCCCGTGCCAGCGCGCCGAGTTCGTCATCCTGGACATCGACGACCGCCATGGCGCCACCGCGCAACCCGCTGAGCAACCGGGCCCGTACGGCGACCACCCGCGCCGCGTCCGCCACCTCCAGGGCACCCGCGCACACCGCGGCGGCCACCTCGCCCATGGAGTGGCCGACGACGGCGGCGGGCTCGACACCGTACGAACGCCACAACTCGGCGAGCGCCACCTGCAGCCCGAACAGCACGGGCTGGGCCACCTCCAGGCGGTCGAGTCCGCCGCCGGACGCCAGGTGGTCGTACAGGGACACGCCGCACTCCGGGGCGAGCTGCGCGTCGAGCCTCTTGATGGCGGCGGTGAAGGCGGGCTCCTCGACCAGCAGCCGCCGCCCCATCCCGGACCACTGGCTGCCGTACCCGGAGAACACCCACACCGGCCCGCGCCCGGCGACCACACCCCGGTCGCCGGACACGACCCGCGCGTCGGGGCGCCCGGCCGCCAACGCGCCCAGCGCGTCGGCGAGTTCGTCGCGGTCGCGTGCGACGACCGCGACACGTACGGCCCCTCGCCCGGCCCGCCCGGCGAGGGTACGCGCCACGTCGGCGAGACACGCGGCGCCACCCTCGGGCGCACGGAGCCACGCCGCGATCCGGTCGGCGGTGTCCCGAAGGCGCGCGGTGTCGACGTCGGAGAGCAGATACAGACGCGCGGCCCCCTCCGGGGGTGGTGGCGGTGGCGCGGTGGCGTGTCCGCCGAGTCCCGCCGGGTCTGCGGCGTCCGGTGTGCTTGTCCCAGGTGGCGTGCTCCCGGACGCCGTCCGGGAGTTGCCTCCGCCAGGGTGCTCCCCGGGCTCCACGGGCTGACCTGGCGGGTCGCCGACACGTCCCGGCGGGTCTGCGGCGTCTCGCGTGCTCGCCCCAGGTGGCGCGCCCTTGGACGGCGTCCGGGAGGTGCCCCCGCGAGGGTGCTCCCCGGCGTGTGCGGGCTCGCCCGGCGTGACGTCGATGCGCCTCGGTGGCGGCGCGGCGTGTTCGCTAACTCCCGCAGACACTGTGGCATTTGTCGCGCTGCCTGTGCTGCCGTTGGGAGGCGCCACTTCTCGCGGCGTGGTTGGGCTCGTCCGAGCGGGCCGGTCCCCGACCTCCGTGGGCTCGCCCGGTGCGACGCCGTCACGTCCCGGTGGCGCGGGGGCACGTCCGCCAACTCCCGCCGCGTCTGCGCCGCCTGGCGTGCCCGTCCCGGGAGGCGCGCTCCCGGGCTCCGTGTGGGCGGTGTCCGGGCGAGGGCGCTCCCCGGTCACTGCGGGCTGGCCCGGCGTGACGCCGACAGGCGTCGGTGGTGCGGGGGCGTGTTCGCCACGTTCCGCCGGGTCTACGGGCTGGCTCGGCGCGGCGCCGATACACCTCGGTGGCACCAGGGCGGCGTGTTCGCCGAGTCCCGCCGGGTCCGCGAGGTCTGGGGCGCTCGTCCCGGGAGGCGCGCTCCCGGACGCCGTCCGGGCGGGGTGTGCCTCGGCCAGCGCGGGCTGGCCCAGAGGGGTGCCCGTACGGTCTGGGACCGGTCGCCACTCCTCCAGCACCGCATGGGCATTGGTGCCGCCGAAGCCGAAGCCCGAGACCCCGGCGGTGGCCGTACCCCCGTAGCGGGGCCAGGGCTCGGGCTCGGTCACGACGCGCAGGCGTTCGTCGTCCAGGGCGGTGCCCTCGGCGCAGTGCAGCGATGGCGGAATGACGTCGTGGTGCAGCGCGAGCACCGTCTTCACCAGCCCCGCGATGCCCGCGGCGGACTCCAGGTGGCCGAGGTTGCCCTTGACCGACCCGAGCAGCAGCGGCTGGTCGGGGTCGCGGCCCGTGCCGAGTACCGCGCCGAGCGCGCCCGCCTCGATCGGGTCGCCGAGCGGGGTGCCGGTGCCGTGCGCCTCGACGTGGTCGATGTGCGCCGGGGCGAGCCCGGCCCGTGCGTACGCGGTCGTCAGAAGGGCCCGCTGGGCTGCGGGGTTGGGGGCCAGGAGGCCGTTGGAGCGGCCGTCGGAATTGACGGCCGTGGCGCGGATGACGGCGAGCACGCGGTCGCCGTCCCGCGAGGCGTCGGACAGCCGCTTCAGCAGCACCGCCGCGCACCCCTCACCCCGCCCGATGCCGTCCGCCGCCGCCGAGAACGGCTTGCACCGGCCGTCCGGGGCGAGCGCCCCCGCCCGCCGGAACGCCACGGTGACGGTGGGGGAGAGCAGCAGGTTGACCCCGGCGGCGATCGCCGTGTCGCTCTCGCCCGTGCGCAGGCTGACGCAGGCGTGGTGGACGGCGACCAGCGACGACGAGCAGGCCGTGTCGACCGCCATGCTCGGCCCGCGCGCGTCCAGGACGTACGACAGGCGGCCCGCCGCGACGCTCAGCGCGCCACCGGCCGGTGCCCACGGATCGACGGCCGCCGGGTCGGCGCCGGTGAGCTGCCCGTACTCCGGCGCGGAGACCCCGACGAAGACACCGGTGGCGGTGGCCGCCAGCGACGCGGCCGGGACGGCGGCGTGGTCGAGCGCTTCGTGGACGACCTCCAGGAGGATGCGCTGCTGCGGGTCCATCACCGCGGCCTCGCGCGGGGTGATGCGGAAGAAGTCCGCGTCGAACCCGGCGATGTCGTCGAGGTAGCCGCCGTACGGGGGCGCGTCGGCGGGCGGGAACGCGGTGAAGTCGCGCCACCGGTCCTCCGGGACGCGCCGGATCGCGTCGGTGCCCTCGCTGAGCAGCCGCCAGTAGTCGTCCGGGCCGTGCACACCGCCGGGCAGTCGGCAGCCGACTCCGATGACGGCGATCGGTTCGCCGGGCGGGGGCGGGGGCGGGGGAGGGGCGATGCCCGTCGAGCCGTCGTCCATACCGCACAGCCGCGCCACCAGCGCATCGCCCGTAGGCGCCTCCCACAACAGGGTCGCGGGCAGCTCACGGCCCACCGCACGGGACAGCTCCCCGGCCAGGACGACCGCGTCCCGGGAGGACATGCCGAGGTCCGCGAGCGGCCGGTCCATCGGGACGTCCCCGGCCGCCGTGCCCCGCCACGCGGCCACCTGCTCGGCGACCAGGTGGCGCAGCGCGCCCTCACGGGCATCCCCGGCGGCCCTCATTCCGCGGCCCCCGGCGTCGCGTAGGCCCCCGCCAGATAGCGCTCGCGGGTCAGCGCCCGCGACACCTTGCCGCTGGAGGTGCGGGGCACGGTGCCCGGCGGGACGAGGACGACATCGGCGAGCCGCAGCCCGTGCCGGGCCGAGACGGCCGCGCACACCTCCCGCATCAGGGCCGGTACGTCGATGTCGTCCAGCGCCGTGTTCCGGGCGTGCTCCGCCACGACGATCACCCGCTCACCGAAAGCGCCCGCTGTGCCGAAGGCGGCGAGCCGGTCGCGCCGTACGGCCGGATGCGCGTCCTGGGCGGTGGCCTCCACGTCCTGCGGGTAGTGGTTGCGGCCGTCCACCACGATGAGGTCCTTCAGCCGCCCGGTGACGATCAGCTGCCCGTCGAGGACCGTCCCCAGGTCGCCCGTACGCAGCCAGCCGCCGCCCGGACCGGCCGTCTCCTCAGCGAAGGTGGCGCCGAAGACGCGGTCGCTCTGCCGCTCCTGATTCCGGTAGCCGCGCCCCACATTGGGACCCCGCACCCAGATCTCGCCGACCTCGCCCTCGTCCAGCGCGGCGCGCGAGAGGGGATCGGCGATACGGACCCGCTGGCCCGCCGGAGTGCCGCACCCCGCCAGCAGCACGGCCGTCGGATCGTCGGGCCGCGCGGGCAGCGCCTTGCCGGTGGCCAGGGAGTCACGGTCGAGCGCGAAGCGGCGTAACGGTTCGCCGGGGCGGGCCGCGCTGACGAAGACCGTCGCCTCGGCGAGCCCGTACGACGGGCAGTGGGTCTCCGGCGCGAGCCCCTGGGCGGCGAACGCGGCGTGGAAGCGGTCGGCGGTGCCGGGGCGGACGGGCTCGCTGCCGTTGATCAGCGCGGTGACGCCGTCCAGCCGCAGGCCCGCCTTCTGCGCGTCGGTGACCGTCGAGGCGCAGTAGTCGTAGGCGAAGTTGGGCGCGGCGCTCACCGCGCGCGGGTGTGCGGCCAGCAGCCGCAGCCAGCGCACCGGCTCGTGCAGGAACGCGACGGGGTCCATGAGCACCGACACCAGCCCCCGCACCACCGGGGCGGCGACGCTCAGGACGAGCCCCATGTCGTGGTAGAGCGGCAGCCAGCCGACGCAGCTCACCGGGTGGGCGTCGGCGCCGTAGGCGGTCAGCGCCTGGCGGGCGTTGGCGACGACATTCGCGTGGGTGATTTCCACGCCAGCCGGAACCCGGGTCGAGCCGGAGGTGTATTGCAGGTAGGCGACCGCCGAGTCGTCCGGTGCGCCAGGCCGCCAGGCGTGGGCGTGGGCATCGGGCACCTGGTCGGCGGCGATGACAGGAAGGGACCGGTCTGTGCAGAACTCGCTTACGTCGTCCAGGACATGGCCCGTCGTCACGACGGCCGAGGGAGCCGCGTCGGCCAGCACGGCCGAGAGCCGGTCGCCGTGCCCCGGCAGGCCCGGCGGATACAGGGGCACGGCGACCAGCCCGGCGGCGAGCGCCGCCAGGAAGGCGGTCACGTATTCCGTCCCCTGCGGGCACAGCAGCGCGACCCGCGCCCCGGGCTCGCACTCCTCGGCGAGCCGCGCGGCCACCGCCCGGACCCGCAGGTCCAGGCGCCGCCAGGTCAGCGTGCGGTGGACACCGCGCGAGTCGGGGGCGGGATGCTCGACGAAGGTGAACGCGCGGCGGTCGGGGGTGGCCTGGGCCCAGTGCCGTAGATACTCCGGCAGGGTGTGGAACGCGGGCGCGAGCGTGGTGCGGCGGCTGTCCATCGGGCATGGCTCCTCACGTCAACGTCAACATCGACATCACGGGATGGACTTGCGGGGGCGGGAGCGGGAGCGGAGTGCGGGCCGGTCAGAGCGGGATGTTGCCGTGCCTGCGCTCCGGCATCGCGGCGCGCTTGCCGCGCAGCGCGCGCAGGGCGCGGCAGATATGGGCGCGGGTGTCGCGCGGCGCGATGACGGCGTCGACGTAGCCGCGCTCGGCTGCCAGGTACGGGGTCCCGTAGGTGCCCTCGTACGTGGCGACGAGCCGGGCCCGCAGCGCCTCGGGGTCGTCCGCGGCGGCGAGTTCACGCCGGTGGAGGACGCCCACCGCGCCCTCGGCGCCCATGACGGCGATGCGCGCCGTGGGCCAGGCGAGGTTGATGTCGGCGCCCAGGTGCTTGGAGCCCATCACCGCGTACCCGCCGCCGTACGCCTTGCGTACCACCACCGTGACCTTGGGGACGGTCGCCTCGGCGTACGCGTACAGCAGCTTGGCGCCCCGCCGGATGATCCCGGCCTGCTCCTGCCGGACGCCGGAGAGGTAGCCGGGGACGTCGGCGAAGGTCAGCAGCGGGATGCCGAACGCGTCGCAGAACCGCACGAAGCGCGCGGCCTTCTCGGACGCGTCGATGTCCAGGACCCCGGCGGCGTGCAGCGGCTGGTTGGCGACGACCCCGACGGAACAGCCCTCCACGAGCGCCAGGGCACAGATGATGTTCGGCGCGAACAGCTCCTGGATCTCCAGCAGTTCGCCGTCGTCCACGACCGCGCGCAGGATGTCGCGCATGTCGTAGGCCTGCCCGAGCCGGTCCGGCATGACCTCATCGAGGCACGCCCCGGCCGGTGGCGCCACCGGTGCGTACCGCGGGGGCAGTTCCAGATTGTTGGCGGGCAGGTACGACAGCAGATCGCGCACGGTGCCGAGGGCGCTCACCTCGTCGGCGGCGAGGAAGTGGGCGTTGCCGTTGACGGTGTTGCTGGTGCGGGCGCCGCCCAGCTCCTCGGCGGTGGCGCGCTCACCGGTCACCGCCTCGATGACATCCGGCCCGGTGACGAACATCTGCGAGGCCCCGTCCACCATCACGGTGAAGTCGGTGATGGCGGGCGAGTACGCGGCCCCGCCCGCGCACGGCCCCAGCACCACCGAGATCTGCGGAATCACCCCGGACGCCCGCACATTGCGGCGCACCAGCTCGGCGTAGAGCGCGAGCGAGGCGACCCCCTCCTGGATCCGGGCGCCCCCGCCGTCGTTGAGCCCGACGACCGGACAGCCGGTCTTCAGCGCGAGGTCCATCAGCGCCACGGTCTTCTCGCCGAAGGCCTCGCCCATGCTGCCGCCGAACACCGTGGAGTCCTGCGCGAAGACACACACCGGACGGCCGTCGACCGTGCCGTGCCCGGTGACGACCCCGTCGCCATACGGCCGCCCGGAACCGCCCCCGCTCCCGTTCCCGCCCCCGCTCCCGTCTCCGCCGGGCCGGGCCCGTACGAACAGCCCGGTCTCGGTGAACGACCCGGCGTCCAGGAGCAGATCGATCCGCTCCCGCGCCCCGTACTCGCCCCGCCGCCGCGTCCCGCCCGGCGCGGCCGCCTGTTTCCTGCGCACCTCCAGATCGGCGAGGCGATCGGCGGTGGTGCGGCCGGGTGCGTGCGGTGGGGGTCGCGGCGGGGAGAGCGGTGCGGGTATCCGGGATGTTGTCGCCTCAAGCGTCACTGCCACCTCCGAAGGGGGCCTTCGAATATGGCAGCGCCTGAGTCACGGACCGGGACGATCGCGGCCGCGTGTGGCCGAGGTGAGTCCCCCGGGCCGATGGTTCGTGCGGGGATGACAAGGCCAACGGCGCCCGGGGCGGGCTCAGAGCCAGTCGCGCCGCTTGAAGATGACGTACAGGCTGACGCACACCACCGCCATCAGCAGCAGGGCGAAGGGGTAGCCCAGCGCCCAGTGCAGCTCCGGCATGTGCGTGAAGTTCATGCCGTAGATGGTGCCGACAAGGGTGGGGGCGAAGAGGATGGCCGCCCATGCGGAGATCTTCTTGACCTCCTCGTTCTGCTCGAAGCCCGCCTCGGCCAGCGCTCTCATCTCGGCGTTCTGCTGCTGGGTGACCAGGGTGGCGTTGACCGCGAGGATGTCGGTGAGGGCCGAGCGGAAGCCGTCCACGCGCTCGCTGGTGTGGGTGACGTGGTCGGCGACGTCCCGCAGGTAGCGCTGCAGCTCCTCGTCGGTGCCGTACTTGTCGAACCCGGCCATCAGCCCGCGCAACATCCCCACCAGGGGGCGGGTAGCGCGCTGGAACTCGACCATCTCGCGGGAGAGTTCGTAGATGCGGCGCGATACGGCGGGGTCGCCGCGGAAGACCTCGGTCTCGATCTCGTCGATGTCGTTCTGCACGCCCGCCACGACCGGGGCGTAGCCGTCCACGACCGCGTCCAGGATGGCGTACAGCACGGCCTCCGCGCCCAGGGCCAGCAGCTCGGGGGCCGACTCCATGCGGGCGCGCACCGCCGACAGGTCCGGGGCGGCGCCGTGCCGGACGGTGATGACGAAGTCGGGGCCGACGAAGACGTGCAGCTCGCCGAAGTCCACCTCCTCGACCGCGTCGAGGTAGCGGGCCGCGCGCAGCACGACGAAGAGCGTCTCGCCGTAGCGCTCCAGCTTGGGCCGCTGATGCGCCTCCATCGCGTCCTCGATGGCCAGCTTATGCAGGTCGAATTCCTCGGCGACCGACAGCAGCTCCGCCTCGGTCGGCCGGTGCAGCCCGATCCACGCCATCGCGCCCGGCTCCTCGCGCAGCCGCCGGAAGGTGGCGGCCAGGCCGTCGGGCGTGCCGACCCGGCGGCCGTCGCGGTAGACGGCCGCGTCCACCACGCTCTGCTCGTCGGCGACCGGGGTGCCGTCGACCGCGGCGGTCCCGGAGTCGGCGCTCGGCGAACCGGCCGCCCCGGCTCCGGCCCCGGCCCGGGATCGCGGTCCGGCGCCCGCTCCGCGCTCCGCTGCGGACCGCAGCCACGGGTACTTTCTCGGCGGGCGCGGGGTGTGGGAACGGCGCTCGGACATGCGGGGTCCTTTACGAAGAGGTGCCGCCGGGCCGCGCTGCGTTCAGCGGGGCCGGACCGGGGTGGTGGCTCGCGGCATGCGACTGGGAGGTTCGCTGGTCATCGCGTGGACCTCACCTCCTCGTCGCGGTCCCCTCGGCGCCCGGAGCGCCGACCACTGGCCTCAGTGCAGGATATCCCCCGATATGCCCAGGCGGCGGCCGGGGCACTGGCGGGGCCTCGCCGGGCCCTCGTACCCGCTCCTGGCGCGCCAACGACTGTTTGCCTACGATTGTTGGCATGGACGATCCCGGGCGGCGCCTCCCCTCCGGACCCTCCGACCCCTCCGACCGCTCCGGAAGCGAACCGGGCCCCGGCCCGGCAGACAGCTCGGCGGCTACCCCGGCGGGCTGCCTCACGGGTGCCCGGAGCGCCGACCGCACCCGCGCCACCATCCTCCGCGCCGCCCGCGCGCACTTCGCCCGGCACGGCTACGAACGCACCACCATCCGCGCCGTCGCCGCCGACGCGGCCATCGACGCCTCGATGGTCATGCGCTACTTCGGCAGCAAGGAGAAGCTCTTCGACGCGGCCCTCACCATCGACCTGCGGCTGCCCGACCTCACCGCCGTGGCCCGCGACGACCTCGCGCTCGTCCTCGTACGCCACTTCCTCGACCGCTGGGAGGGCGACCCCGCCGACGACGCCCTGCTCGTCCTGCTGCGCTCCGCCGTCACCAACGAGCGGGCCGCCGAGCGGCTGCGCGAGATCTTCGCCGAGCAGGTCGCGCCCGCGCTCGGCGAGACCGTCGACCGGCGCCGCGCCGGGCTGGTCTGCGCCCAGCTCCTCGGCCTCGCCGTCACCCGCTATCTGCTGCGCGCCCCGGCCGTCACCGCGCTCACCCCGGACGAGGTCGCCGAGCTGTACGCACCGGCCCTCGCCGCCGTCCTCTCCTGACCGCAGCCGTCACGAGCCCCGCCACCGCCACCGCACCATGAAACCCTCACGGCAGCAGCCCCGCGCGTCGCGCCTCGACCACCGCGTGCAGCCGGGTGCGCGCCCCCAACTTGCGCATGCACGACCGCAGATAGCTCTTCACCGTCTCCGGCCGCAGCCCCAGCCGGTCGGCCGCCGCCGAGTTCGTCGCGCCCGAGGCCACGCAGGCCAGGACGTCCACCTCGCGCGGCGACAGCCGCACGTGGCCGTGGGGCGCCGGGTCGCGGGCCTCGCCCGACGAGGCGCGGGCCAGACGGCCGCAGGCGGTCAGGATCTCCTGCCGCAACTGCGGGTCGGCCACCCGGTGGGCCAGGGCCCGCAGGTCCACATGGGCCCGGCGGACCTCTTCCCAGACCGCCGGGTCCGGCTCGGCCTCCGGCACCGGCCGCTCCGCGACGACCGTCATCAGCCGCTGCGCCTCGTCCTGGACGGCGAGGGCCCGTTCCAGCTCGCGGGCCGCCTCCACCCCGGCGGTCAGCGCGCGGTCGCCGAGGATCAGCGGCTGCCGCAGCGCCCCGTACAGCACGGCGCGCACCCGGCCCCGGACGACCACCGGGACGGCCATCATCGAGCGCAGCCCCTCGGCGCCGACCGCCCCGTCGTACTCATGGCTGATGGCCCGCGAGACGGGGTAGTCGATCACGGATATCGGCCGGGACAGGGTGAGGACCTTGCCACCGAGCCCGTTGCCCGCCGTGATGGCGAGCCCGTGCAAGGAGTTCGTGGTGGTTCCGGTCAGTTCGGAGATCCGGAACTG
The DNA here is from genome assembly GCF_053596435.1 of Streptomyces sp. NPDC001700. Classification (NCBI taxonomy): domain Bacteria; kingdom Bacillati; phylum Actinomycetota; class Actinomycetes; order Kitasatosporales; family Streptomycetaceae; genus Streptomyces; species Streptomyces sp. NPDC001700. The sequence goes on along the minus strand of NZ_JBSFGE010000009.1, from coordinate 34,819 downwards.
CCGTGCGCCCGAGAACAGCCCGCCGAAGGCGACGGGCAGCCCGCCGCGCCGGCGCATCCGCAGCAGCGCCGCCCGTATGTCGACGGCACGCTCCGATGCCGCGGCACGCTCCGATTCCGCCACGGTCGCCTCCCCGAAACGTCACCACCCCCGCCCGGGGGATGGTGAGACCCAGATCACCCGTCGCACGATGCTAGCGAGCGGCACGCCACATCAGGAGGACAAGTGACAGCAAACAGTCCGTCTCACGAATTCCGTGCGGCCCGGGACTTCCTTCTCGACCGCCGGGAGGACTACGAGGCGGCGTACGAGGGGTTCAGCTGGCCGCGCCCGGACCGGTTCAACTGGGCCCTGGACTGGTTCGACCAGATCGCGGACGGCAACGACCGCACCGCCCTGCACATCGTGGAGGAGGACGGTCAGGAGACCCGGCTGAGCTTCGACGCGATGCGCCGCCGCTCCGACCGCGCCGCGAACTGGCTGCGCGCGCGGGGCGTGCGGGTCGGGGACCGGATCGTGGTCATGCTCGGCAACCAGCGGGAGCTGTGGGAGACGGCGCTCGCGGCGATGAAGCTGCGCGCCGTCGTCATCCCCGCCACCCCGCTGCTCGGCCCGCTGGACCTGGCCGACCGCATCGGCCGCGGCCAGGCGAAGCATGTGATCGCGCGGGCGGAGGACACCGGCAAGTTCGCCGAGGTGGCGGGCGACTACACCCGCATCGCGGTCGGCGCACCCCGGGGAGCGGTCCCGGACGGCTGGCTGGCGTACGAGGACGCCGGGACGGACACCGTGCCGGACGAGACGCAGGGCGGGGCGGCGGACCGCTTCGTACCGGACGGCCCGACCTTCGCCGCCGACCCCCTCATGCTCTACTTCACCTCCGGCACCACCGCTCAGCCCAAGCTCGTCCAGCACACCCACATCTCGTACCCCATCGGCCATCTGTCGACGATGTACTGGATCGGGCTCCGGCCCGGGGACGTGCACCTCAACATCTCCTCCCCGGGCTGGGCCAAGCACGCCTGGTCCAACCTCTTCGCCCCGTGGAACGCCGAGGCGACGGTCTTCCTGCACAACTACACCCGCTTCGACGCCACCCGCCTCATGGCCGAGATGGACCGCTGCGGCGTCACCACCTTCTGTGCCCCGCCCACCGTCTGGCGGATGCTCATCCAGGCCGACCTCACCCAGCTGCGGCACCCGCCGCGCGAGGCCGTGGCCGCCGGTGAGCCGCTGAACCCCGAGGTCATCGAGCATGTCCGGCGCGACTGGGGTGTGACCATCCGGGATGGTTTCGGCCAGACCGAGACCGCCGTCCAGGTCGCCAACACCCCCGGCCAGCCGCTCAAGACCGGCTCGATGGGCCGCCCGACGCCCGGCTTCGCCGTCGTCCTCCTCGACCCGGTCACCGGCGAACCGGGCGACGAGGGCGAGATCGCCCTCGACCTGACCGGACGGCACGGCCGCCCGGTCGGCCTGATGACGGGGTACGAGGGCGACGAGGAGCGCACCGCCGAGGCCACCGAGGGCGGCTACTACCGCACCGGCGACATCGGCTCCCGCGACGAAAACGGATATATCACCTATATCGGACGCGCCGATGACGTCTTCAAGGCCTCCGACTACAAGATCTCCCCGTTCGAGCTGGAGAGCGCCCTGCTGGAGCACGAGGCGGTCGCAGAGGCCGCCGTCGTCCCGGCGCCCGACCCGCTGCGGCTGGCCGTGCCGAAGGCGTACATCGTGCTGGCCGAGGGCTGGGAGCCGGGACCCGAGACGGCGAAGGTGCTGTTCGCGCACTCCAGGGCGGTGCTGGCGCCGTACAAGCGGGTCCGGCGGCTGGAGTTCGCGGAGCTGCCCAAGACGGTGTCCGGCAAGATTCGCCGGATTGAACTACGGGAACGCACGGCGATGGGAGACGGCGTCGAGTTTCATGAGGGGACCTCATGAAGGGCAGCTCTCTTTCGTGTGACCGCTAAGGAGACACCATGACCGACCCGATCCCCCCGGCAGCTGAGGCCCCCGCCGCCCTCTCGTACGCGAGCGGCACCGGGGACCAGCCGCTGCGCGGCGACACCATCGGCGCCGACCTCGCCCGGGCCGTCGAACGCCACGGCGACCGCGAGGCGCTGGTCGACCTGCCCTCCGGCCGCCGCTGGACGTACGCCGAATTCGGCCGGTCGGTCGAGGAGGTGGCGCTCGGGCTGCTGGCCAAGGGCGTCGGCAAGGGCGATCGGGTCGGCATCTGGGCGGTCAACTGCCCCGAATGGCTGCTGACGCAGTACGCCACCGCCCGCATCGGCGCCATCATGGTCAACGTCAACCCCGCCTACCGCGTCCACGAGCTGCGCTACGTGCTGCGGCAGGCCGGGGTGTCGGTCCTCGTCTCGTCCACCGAGCACAAGGACAGCGACTACCGCCGCATGGTCGAGCAGGTCCGCGCCGAATGCCCGGCCCTGCGCGACGTCGTCTACATCGGCGACCGCACCTGGGACGGGCTGGTGCGCGCGGGGGAGACCGTGCCGAAGGACCAGCTGGCCGCCCGCGAGGCCCGGCTGACCTGCGACGACCCGGTCAACATCCAGTACACCTCGGGCACCACGGGCTTCCCGAAGGGCGCCACCCTCTCCCACCACAACATCCTCAACAACGGCTACTTCGTGGGGGAGACGGTCGGCTACACCGAGCGCGACCGGATCTGTCTGCCGGTGCCGCTGTACCACTGCTTCGGCATGGTCCTGGGGGCGCTGGCCGCCACCACCCACGGCGCCTGCCTCGTCCTCCCCGCCCCCACCTTCGACCCCGCCGCCACCCTCTCCGCCGTCGAACGGGAGCGCTGCACCTCGCTGTACGGCGTCCCCACCATGTTCATCGCCGAGCTGGCCCTGCCCGACTTCGCCACCTACGACCTCTCCTCGCTGCGCACCGGCATCATGGCCGGATCGCCCTGCCCGGTGGAGGTGATGCGGCGGGTGGTCGCCGAGATGCACATGGCCGAGGTGTCCATCTGCTACGGCATGACCGAGACCTCCCCGGTCTCCACCCAGACCCGCCGCGACGACGACCTCGCCCGCCGCACCGGCACGGTCGGCCGGGTGCTGCCGTACGTCGAGGTCAAGGTCATGGACCCGGCCACCGGCCTGACCGCACCCCGAGGCACCCGGGGCGAACTGTGCACCCGCGGCTACTCGGTGATGCTCGGCTACTGGGAGGAACCCGAGCGGACGGCCGAGGCGATCGACCCGGCGGGCTGGATGCACACCGGCGACCTGGCCGTGATGGACGACGACGGCTACGTCCAGATCGTCGGCCGCATCAAGGACATGATCATCCGGGGCGGCGAGAACGTGTACCCCCGGGAGATCGAGGAGTTCCTGCACACCCACCCCAAGATCGCCGATGTGCAGGTGGTGGGCGTACCGGACGAGAAGTACGGCGAGGAGATCCTCGCCTGCGTCATCCTCCGCGAGGGCGCCACCGCCCTCACCCGCGACGAACTGGCCCGCTTCTGCCGTGGCCGCCTGGCCGCCTTCAAGGTGCCCCGCCATCTGCGCGTCATGGACGCCTTCCCGATGACGGTCAGCGGCAAGGTCCGCAAGGTCGAGCTACGGGAGGCGGGTGCCCGAGACCTGTCCGCCGTCCCGGAAACCCGCACCGACCCGGACCGCACCCCGGACCGCAGCCCGGACAGCGCTCCGGACCGCACCCCGCAGCCCCAAGCCACCCGCTGACCTACCGGGCCGCGTTCGGGAGGCAGCCCTTCACTCCGGATTCGGCGCCCCGGCTGAACGCCGAGACGCGCTGCGAGGCGTTGCCGTGGTCGGAGGTGTTCGTCCACGGCGTCTCGTCGGCGAGGGCCGACAGGGCGTCGGACAGTTCGTTCGTGTCGCCGTCCTCGAAGGTCAGCGTGTTGTCCTGGGCCGCGCCGAAGAGGACGGCGCCCGCCAGGCAGTCGGCCTGGAGTTCGCGGGCCAGGTCGACCAGGCCCGCGTCCAGCCGGTTCTGGATGGCGTGGCCCCACTCATGGGCGATGACCAGGTAGACCCAGGCGTCGCCGCGCTGGTGGCCCGCCCGCATCAGGTCCATGTCCCAGGCCACGTAGTCGCCGCCCGGGCAGTAGACGGCGTTGTTGTCGGGGAGCGCGGTGCCGCCGCAGGTGGGGGCGGTGCCGGTGGCGCCGTCGTAGGCGCCCACGATCCGGGGCGGGCGGTAGGTGCCGGTGAAGAACTCGTTCCAGTGGGTGGACCAGTAGGTGTTGGTGATGGACACCGCCGCGTTGATGTCCCCCTCCACGCTGTCGGCCGTCCCCGGATCGGGGACGCTCGGCGTGGTCGCCGGGCGGCTCTCGTCCGTGGGCTGCGGCAGCCCGCCCCCGCCGCAGCCGGTGACCGTGAGCAGGGTCAGGACGGTCAGGAGGGCGAGGAGCGTCGCCGCGATCCTCGGGCACCACGGAACAGCCATCGCTACGGCCTCCGGCCGGTCGTGAACGGTGGGGGTGGTGCTTCAACCGAAGCGCCCCCCGGTCATGAGCGCAAGTGCGGGCCGGTGGTGAAGGAGCGCACGAGCGCCGCCAGCGCACGCGGGCGCTCGAGCAGCATCGCGTGCGACGCGTCCAGCGTGTGGACCGCGATGTGCGGGTGGTCGGCGGCGAGCGCGCTCAGCTCGGCCTCCAGCCCCTTCATATACGCGGCCATCAGCTCGTCGAACCACGCCAGCTCCGGGCCCTGGTCCACGAGCCGCGCACCACGGACGATCAGCAGCGGGCGGGTCAGACGGCGGTAGACCGGGAACATGTCCAGCTCGTACATCGCGTCCAGCATCTCCACCGCCCGCTCCCGCTCCGGCCGCAGGAACAGCTGCCCGTCGCCGGTCTCGCCGAGCGACCGCCGTAGGCCCTCCTCCAGCAGCTCGGGCGCGAAGCCCAGCTGGGCGGCCATGGCGGCCCCTTGGGCGCGTACGGTCTCCAGCGTCTCGGGCGGGAAGGCCTGGCCCGCCGAGGCCCGGGCGACCTGCCGGGCCCGGTCCAGGCCCTCGGCCACGGTCCGCGGGTCGAGCCCGGCGTACTGGTCGGGGCGTCCCATGCCGAAGCCGTCGAGGTTGACCGCGCCGGGGGTGTGCGGATGGGCGTCCGCGTAGAGCGCGGCCAGCATGCCGCCGAGCGAGTGCCCGACGAGTACGGCCTCCGGGACGCCGCACGCGTCGAGGACCGCCTCGATGTCGCCGAGCGCGGCCCCGGCCGTCCACGGCCGCGTACCGCGCCCCGAGGCGCCGTGCGCCCGCAGGTCCATCGAGAGGACCCGGTGATCGGCGATCAGGTCGTCCGCGATCTCCGACCAGTCGGCGAGCGTGCGGGTGGCGCCGTGGAGCAGCAGCAGCGGGGTGCCGCTGCCACCGTGGTCGCGGACGGCCAGGGTGATGTCGGCGCGGTCGACGGTGAGGTCTTCGGGCATGGCTCGGCGCTCCGATTCAGGAGGGGGTCGTGGGCGGGAACGGGAACCACGGTAGAGCGCGAAAAACCGGCGGAGATCATCCGCGAAGGGGAGGCGAATCGGCCCTTGTCCGGGTGACAATGGACAAGGCTCATACGCGGGTTCATGCGCGCGGCGGGCCACAGCGGATCAGCGTGTCCGCGGGGTCGTTGACGGGCTGTGGAGTGCCGGTCAGGTCCATGATGAACAGCGGTATGTGCAGCGCGTCCGCGCGCGCCCGCGCCTCCCGGGCGTAGCCCGCCAGCGAGAAGAAGACGCTCACGGCGGACTCGTTGAGCCCGTTCAGCCACAGGCACTCGACCTCGCGCAGCCCGGTGGGGCGGGTCGTCGGATCGACCTGGGCGACGACGCCTTTCCCGTACAGGTCCACTCCGGACGCCTCCGGGTCGTCCGGCCGCCGCAGACACCCGAAGCCGAGCCACCGCAGATACTGGGCGGCGGCGGTGACCACGTCCCGCGCGGTACGGATCGTCACCGGCCGGAAGGCCGGGCGCGGGGTCGGCTCGCTGTCCTGATGACGTTCCGAAGCTTCCGGAACCGCCGCGACCGGTGCTACGGGCGCGACCGGCACCACCGGGACCCGTACGACCGCACCGCAGCCGCAGCCGAACTCCGGCTGCGGCCAGTGGCCCTGGCGCCCGCAGGACGGGCAGTCCACCGCCACCCATATGTCCTGCCAGGTGCGGTGTTCGATCTCCTCCGGCGTGCCGTCGCGCAGCACCGGGAGGGTGAGCGGCGCGCCGCACGAGCACGGGAAGGTGGGCGGAGTGAACGACTGCTCGCGGCGGCACGCGGGGCAGCGCACCGGCACGCTCTCTGTCATCTGACGCTCCGTAGTGGGCTGCTGGTAACTGGGCCATGGTCCACGAAGCGGGCGGGCGAGGAGGGGGAGTTGGGCGTTCTGCCCACCTCCAGTGGGACGGCCGCGTGACGCCGGGCTGGACGCTTGACGGATGACGCCCGGAGTACGCGCCGCGCGAGGCTGCCGGAGGCGCGGCCCGGCGCAGTAGGTTGGCGGCGTGAGATTGAGGGTTGAGTTCACCACCGAGCCGTTCGACCTCGACGAGGTGCCGCCGCACGCCGTGGCCGCCCGCGAGGCGGTTCAGGCCGCACCGCTGGACACCGTCGACGTCGGCCCGTTCGGCAACACCGCCGAGGGCCGGGCGGACGCCGTGCTGGCCGCCGTGGGCGACTTGCTGCGCACCTCCCTGGACGCGGGCGCCACCCGGGTCTCGCTCCAGGTCAACGTCGTCGCGGAGCCCGACGCGTGACCGGCCCGGCGGACACCGACGCGGACCCGGGGACGGACCACCCCTTCGTCTCGGCGGTCCGGCCGCTGGTCGACGCGATGGGCGGTGAGCTGATCGCCCCGGACCGGGCCCGGGACGACGACGTGGTGCTGTCCTGGGAGGGCAGTGCGGTGGTGGCCGTACGGCTGCCGCACCTCTCGGCGTCCCTGGACCACATCCTCGCCGACCTCCAGCGCCGCCACGGCGTCCCGCTGCCGGACCTGGACCGCAAGACGAAGCAGGGAATCGTCCGCGCGCTGGAACAGCGCGGCGCGTTCTCGGTGCGCCACGGCGTCGAAACGGTCGCGAGCGCGCTCGGGGTGAGCCGCTTCACCGTCTACAACTACCTCAACCGCGAGAAGGGCTCCGAACACCCGGAGCCCGAGCCCCCACGGCCGTGACCCGCTTGACGCCGATCAGGGTGCGGTAGCGGGGCCGGTCGGCGAAGGCGCTCAGCGCCCAGACGGCGGGGCGCCCGGCCTCGGCTCCGTACCTCATTTCAACAAAGTGTTGACGTTCGCCGGGGAAGCTCTTAGCTTTCGGGATGTGACTACCAGCGCTCCACCGGGCCTGGCCCGGTTCAACGCGGCGGACCGGCCGGACGCGGCCGCGCTGCTGTACGAGGTGTGCGCCAGCCGGGCCTGGGGCGCGGCGGTGGCCGCCGGGCGGCCGTACGCGCACCTGGACGCCCTGCTCGACGCGTCCGACAGGGCCATGGCCGGGCTGACCGAGGGCGACCTCGCCGAGGCCATGGCCGGGCATCCGCCCATCGGGCGGCCGAAGCCGGGGGACGCCACCTCGGCGCGCGAGCAGAGCGGAGTGGGCCATGAGCTGCGGGCGGAGCTGCTGGAGCTGAATCTCGCGTACCAGGAGCGCCACGGCCATGTGTTCCTGATCTGTGCCACCGGCCGCACCGGCGAGGAGATGCTCACCGCCCTCCGCCACCGGATCGGCAACGACACGGCCACCGAACGCGAGATCGTCCGTACCGAACTGGGAAAGATCAACCGCATCCGGCTGACCCGATCCATGACCGCCGAGGCGGCGGAAGGAGAGCGGTAGTGACGACCCCCACCTCCGTGTCCACGCATATCCTGGACACCAGCCTCGGCCGCCCGGCCACCGGCGTCCCCGTCGAGCTGTCGGTGCGCCCCACCGCCGGTGGCGAGTGGACGGTGCACGCCGCCTCTGCCACCGACCAGGACGGGCGCTGCAAGGATCTGCCCGCCCTGCCCGAGGGCACCACCCAGGTACGGCTGCGTTTCGAGACCGAGTCGCGCGGGCCCTTCTTCCCGGAGGTGGCGGTCGTCTTCGCCGTCGAGCCCGGCGAGCACTACCACGTGCCGCTGCTGCTCACCCCGTTCGGCTACTCCGTATACCGAGGGAGCTAAGCCCGATGCCCATGCTCGGCCAGAACCAGTACGGCAAGGCGGAGACCCGTGTGGTCCGGATGGTGCGCGACGGCGCCGTCCACCACATCAAGGACCTGAACGTCTCCGTCGCGCTCTCCGGCGACCTGGCGGAGGTCCACCGCCACGGCGACAACACCGGTGTCCTGCCGACCGACACCATGAAGAACACGGTGTACGCCTTCGCCAAGCAGCACGGCATCGCCACCGCCGAACACTTCGGCATCGAGCTGGCCCGCCACTTCGTCTCCAGCCAGGAGGCGATCCGCACCGCCCGCGTGCGGATCGAGGAGTACGCCTGGGAGCGGATCGAGACCGGCGGCGAGGCCCGGCACTCCTTCGTCCGCGCGGGCCGGGAGACCCGTACCGCCCAGATCCGCTACGACGGCCAGGGCTGGGAAGTGCTGTCCGGCCTGCGCGATCTCACGGTCATGAACTCCACCGACTCCGAGTTCCACGGCTACGTCAAGGACGCGTACACCACCCTGCCCGAGGCGCGCGACCGCATCCTCGCCACCGAGGTGCACGCCCGCTGGCGCCACGGCTGGAGCGACGGCGGGCAGCCCGAGCCGGACTGGGACGCCGCGTACGCGGACGCGCGCGCCGATCTGCTGGCCGCCTTCGCCGAGACGTACTCGCTCTCGCTCCAGCAGACGCTGTACGCGATGGGCGCGCGCGTGATCGAGCGGCGTTCGGGGATAGACGAGATACGGCTCTCGTTGCCCAACAAGCATCACTTCCTGGTCGACCTCGCGCCCTTCGGGCTCACCAACGACAACGAGGTCTACTTCGCCGCCGACCGGCCGTACGGGCTCATCGAGGCCACCGTCCTGCGGGACGGCGCCGAGGCCAGGATCCCCACCGACTGAACCCCCGACAGGGAAGGCCACGCCCCGTGCACCGCATCGTCATCGAGAACTGCGCCATCGCGACCGTGGACGCGCAGGACACCGAGCACGCCTCGGGCCATGTCGTCGTCGCGGGCAACCGCATCGAGTCGCTGGGCGCGGGACCGGCACCCGACGGCCTGGACGGGGTGGTCCGCCGGGTCGACGGCACCGGCCACCTCGTCACCCCGGGCCTGGTCAACACCCATCACCACTTCTACCAGTGGCTCACCCGAGGCCTCGCCCAGGACCACAACCTCTTCAACTGGCTGGTCGCGCTCTACCCCACCTGGGCCCGGATCGACGAGCCGATGGTGTACGCCGCCGCGCGCGGCTCGCTCGGGATGATGGTGCGCGGCGGCGTCACCACCGCCATGGACCACCACTACGTCTTCCCGCGCGGCGCGGGCGATCTGCTGGGCGCCGAGATCCGCGCGGCGCGCGAGCTGGGCGTGCGGTTCACCGCCGCGCGCGGCTCCATGGACCTCGGCAGCTCGGACGGCGGGCTGCCGCCGGACTTCGCCGTCGAGACCACCGAAGCCGCCCTCGCCGCCACCGAGGAGGCCATCGACACCCACCATGACGCCTCGTACGACGCGATGCTGCGGATCGCGGTCGCGCCCTGCTCGCCCTTCTCCGTCACCACCGAACTCATGCGGCAGAGTGCCGAGTTGGCCCGCAGCAAGGGCGTACGGCTGCATACCCACGGCTCGGAGACGGTCGAGGAGGAGAAGTTCTGTCACGAGCGGTTCGGGATGGGCCCGACCGACTACTTCGCGGACACCGGCTGGCTCGGCGAGGACGTGTGGATGGCGCACAGCGTCCATATGAACGACGCCGACATCGCCGCCTTCGCCCGCACCGCCACCGGCGTCGCCCACTGCCCGTCGTCCAACGCCCGGCTCGCCGCCGGGATCGCCCGGGTGCCGGATCTGCTCGCGGCGGGCGTACCGGTCGGGCTCGGTGTGGACGGCACCGCCTCGAACGAGTCCGGCGAACTCCACACCGAGCTGCGCAACGCCCTGCTGATCAACCGGCTCGGCGACCACCGCGAGAAGGCGCTGACGGTCCGCCAGGCGCTCCGTCTCGGCACCTACGGCGGGGCCCAGGTGCTGGGCCGCGAGCGCGAGATCGGGTCCCTGGAGCCGGGCAAGCTCGCCGACCTGGTGCTGTGGAAGCTGGACGGCATCGGCCACTCGACCATCGCCGACCCGGTCGCGGCGCTGGTGCTGGGCGCGGCGGCGCCGGTGACCCTGTCGCTGGTGAACGGCGAGCCGGTGGTGGAGGCGGGGCGGCTGCTCACCGCCGACGAGGACGACATCGCACGCGGTGCGCGCGACGAGGCGCGGCGGCTGGCCCGTATCGCCGAGGAGGGGTGATACATCGGATGGGTAGGGGCTCACTGGTAGCAATGTGGCGGCGGTGGCGCTTTATGTCCCGTTGACATCCCACCTATGCGGCTCTAGGTTCCGGTACGCGGCTGGCCAGCCCTCCTGTCCGACCACCCATGAGCACCATGAGCACAGGAGCCGCCATGCGTGTGTCCCCACGGGCGTTATCCCTGTCCCGAGGTCTGAGCCTGCTGCTCGGCCTGTTCCTGGCGCTGACCCTCACCGGACCCTCCGCCACCGCCGAAGCCACCCCCGTACCCACCCCCGTACCCACCAGCGCCGACCCCGGTCCCGGCACCGACTACGCGGCCGACGACCCGTTCACCTCCGCCCGCACCGACTGGTGGCGGCAGGACCGGTTCGGGATGTTCATCCACTTCGGCGCGTACTCCCAATTGGAAGGCGAATACACCCGCCCGGACGGCACCGTGTGCCGGGACGCGGAGTGGATCAAGCGGAACTGCCGGATATCCACGAGCGCCTACGAGGACATGGCGCGGGGCTTCAACCCGTCCTCCTTCGACGCCAAGGCGGTCGTCAAGGCCGCCAAGGACGCCGGTCAGCGCTACATCGTCATCACGTCCAAGCACCACGACGGATACGCGATGTGGCCGACGAAGCAGAACACCTGGAACCTGCGCGACCACTCCTCGTTCGACCAGCGGCGCGACATCCTCGCCGAGCTGAAGACCGCCGCAGACGCAGCCGGGATCAAGCTCGGCTTCTACTACTCGATCTGGGACTGGCACGACCCCGACTTCGCCGACCCGGCCACCTTCCCGAAGTACCGGGAGCGGATGTACGCGCAGCTCAAGGAGCTGGTCGACGGCTACGACCCGGCGCTGCTGTGGTTCGACGGTGAATGGGACGCGGACGACCCCACCAACAACTGGTCCCCGCGCGACGGCGAGCAGCTCGAAGCGTATCTGCGCGGCCTCGACCCGGACCTGGTCATCAACAACCGGGTCGGCAAGCGCCGCGTCGTGGACGGCGACTACGGCACCCCCGAGCAGGAGATCCCGGACGCCCCGGTGGACGGCCAGCTCTGGGAGTCCTGCATGACCCTCAACGGCAGCTGGGGATACGCGAAGCACGACCAGAACTGGAAGTCGCCGCAGACCCTCACCCGCAATCTCCTCGACATCGCGAGCCGTGGCGGCAACTACCTGCTCAACGTCGGCCCCGACAAGCTCGGCCGCGTCCCCCAGCCGTCCGTCGACCGGCTGCGTGAGATGGGCTCCTGGCTGCGGACGTCCGGCCAGGGCCGGGCCGTGTACGGGGCGCGGGAGGCCGGTCTGGTGACCGAGCCCCGGTGGGGAGCGGTCAGCCGGTCCGGCGACAAGCTCTACGCCTCCGTGGCCGACTGGCCCGCCGCCGGGCAGCCCCTCCATCTCACCGCGCGGGCGCCGTTCGAGGTGACCGGGGCGCGGGTGCTGGGCAGCGATCAGCAGGTCGCGGTCGCGGCGGCCGGGGACGGCTTCGACCTCACCCCGTCCGGCGGGCCGGTGAACACCACCGCGTCGGTCATCGAGCTGACGGTCAGGCCATCGGGCACGTCCGTACCCCCGGGCCGGGGGACCGGGCTGCGGCAGGAGGTGTTCGCGAACGACACCTTCACCGGGCCGCCGGTCGTCACCCGGACCGATCCGACCGTCAACCACGCCTGGCGGAGCGCCGGTTCACCGGACGTCCGGGTCCCGGCCGACCGCTTCAGCGTCCGCTGGACCGGCTCCCTGGTGCCCCGCCACAGCCAGACGTACACGCTCACCACCGTCTCCGACGACACGGTGCGGGTGTGGCTCGACGGCAAGCTGCTCATCGACAGCACCACGCCGCATACGGCGAAGGTCGACAAGGCGACCGTCGCCTTGACGGCCGGGCAGCGCCACGCCCTCAAGGTCGAGTACACCGAGCAGACCGGGGAGGCGCATATGAAGCTGCTGTGGTCCAGCCCCGGCCAGCCCCAGCAGATCGTGCCGCGCGCCCAGCTCTACCCCTCATAACGCGCATTCATGACGCGCACACGCGAAAGGGCCCCGGGGCGATGTCCCGGGGCCCCTCGTCACGTACGGGGCTCAGTCCAGCAGCTCGTACGCGGGCAGCGTCAGGAACTCCGCGTAGTCCTCGTCCAGCGCGACCCTCAGCAGCAGATCGTGCGCCTGCTGCCACCGCCCGGCCTCGAACGCCTCCGGGCCGACCTCCTCGCGGATCGCGGCCAGCTCCTCGGCGGCGACCGTGCGCACCAGGTCGGCGGTGGCCTTCTCGCCGTTCTCGAAGACGACCCCGGCGTTGATCCACTGCCAGATCTGGGAGCGGGAGATCTCCGCCGTGGCGGCGTCCTCCATCAGGTTGAAGATGGCGACGGCGCCGAGGCCCCGCAGCCACGCCTCGATGTAGCGGGTGCCGACCTGCACGGCGTTGCGCAGCCCCGCGAAGGTGGGCTTGGCGTCCAGGGAGGCGACGTCGATCAGCTCGGCCGCCGTGACCCGGACGTCCTCGCGCAGCCGGTCCTTCTGGTGCGGCCGCTCGCCGAGCACCGCGTCGAACGACTCGCGGGCGACCGGAACCAGATCGGGGTGGGCGACCCACGAGCCGTCGAAGCCGTCGTTCGCCTCACGGTCCTTGTCGGCCCGCACCTTGTCGAACGCGACCGCGTTCACCTCGGCGTCCCGGCGCGAGGGGATGAAGGCCGCCATCCCTCCGATCGCGTGGGCGCCGCGCTTGTGGCAGGTGCGCACCAGCAGCTCGGTGTAGGCGCGCATGAACGGCGCGGTCATCGTCACCGCGTTGCGGTCGGGCAGGACGAAGCCGGGGCCCGCGTCGCGGAAGTTCTTCACGATGGAGAACAGGTAGTCCCAGCGGCCCGCGTTGAGCCCGGACGCGTGGTCGCGCAGCTCGTACAGGATCTCGTCCATCTCGTACGCGGCCGTGATCGTCTCGATGAGCACGGTGGCGCGGACGCTCCCTTGCGGGACGCCCACGTAGTCCTGCGCGAAGACGAAGACGTCGTTCCAGAGGCGCGCCTCCAGATGCGATTCGGTCTTCGGCAGGTAGAAGTACGGGCCCTTGCCCAGGTCGAGCAGGCGGCGCGCGTTGTGGAAGAAGTACAGCCCGAAGTCGACGAGCCCGCCGGGCACCGCGCGGCCCTCCGCGTCCCGGAGGTGGCGCTCGTCCAGATGCCAGCCGCGCGGGCGGGCGACGACGGTGGCCAGCTCCTCGGCGGGGCGCAGCGCGTAGCTCTTGCCCTCGGGGGAGGTGAAGTCGATCCGGCGCTCATACGCGTCGGTCAGATTCAGCTGGCCGCCGATCACATTCGCCCAGGTGGGGGCGGAGGCGTCCTCGAAGTCGGCGAGCCAGACCCTGGCGCCCGAGTTGAGCGCGTTGATCGTCATCTTGCGGTCGGTGGGACCGGTGATCTCCACCCGGCGGTCCTGGAGCGCGCGCGGGGCCTCGGCCACGCGCCAGTCCGGGTCCTCGCGGATGTGCGAGGTCTCCGGCAGGAAGTCCAGCGTGCTCGTACGGGCGATCTCGGCCCGTCGCTCGGCGCGACGCGCGAGCAACGCGTCGCGGCGAGGGGTGAAGCGGTGATGCAGCTCGGCCAGGAAGGCCAGAGCCGCGTCGGTCAGCACCTCTCCCTGACGCTCCAGAGGCTCGGCGTCGACGATGGCCAGCGGGGATGGCGCTGGTGCGGACATGGGCGTTCACTCCTCAGTCGATAGCGTTCTGGATATTAATTTCCTCATCGTGGAAGTTCAATCGGCTGTCGATGTGAGACTCGCTGCATGTGCGGTGTGGACGTGTGGGTGGGGGCTACCGCAGCAGCGCCAGATCCTCCGGGGTGTCGATGTCGTCCACACGGGCGATGTCGCCGCAGTCGACCCGGATGATCTCGGCCTGATGTGCCCTCAGATACGCGCGTGCCCCGCGATCCCCCTCCGCACTCGCCGCCACGTCCGCCCACCGGTCCGCGCCGAACAGCACCGGATGCCCCCGCTCGCCGCCGTACTCCGCCGTCACCAGGCTCTCCGCCGGGCGGGTCGCGTCACGGCAGGCGGCCCGTACGCGCGCCACCGCCGGTGCCCCGATCCCGGGCTGATCCACCAGCGTGACCAGGACCGCGCGCGCCCCCGTGGCGCTCAGCGAGGCCAGCCCGGCGCGCAGCGAGGAGCCCATGCCGCCCTCCCAGTCCGGGTTGTCGACCAGGACGCAGCCCGGCAGCTCGGCCCGCTCCCGCACCTCCCCGGCGGCGGCGCCCAGCACGATGTGCACCGGGGCGCACCCGCCCTCCCGCAGCGCGCGCGCCGCGTGCTCCACCAGCGGCCTGCCCCGGTACTCCAGCAGGGCTTTCGGTCGCCCGCCCAGCCGCCGTCCCCCGCCCGCCGCCAGCAGCAACCCGGCGACCTGCGCGTTGTCATCGAAGGTGCGATCCATGCCCCCTGCTTACCGCACCGGGGCGCCGCGTGGACGGTTCATCCCAGCCGGTCTGATTTTCGCTCTCCGTATGGCGCACTGCGCACACGGTGGCGTTAACTGATCCGCAGCCCCTTGTGTCCGATTCGACATCCGGAGGGGCAGGGGAGAGGGAGGGCGGGCTCGTGCAGCCGCGCGCGAGGGGGAGAAGGGCCGTGTTGTCCGACGTGGAGGGCGCCACAGTGGCGTGCACCGAGGAAGACCCGAGGGTGGCGGAGCTGCGCCTGGCCGTGGCCCGGCTCAGGCGTGACCTGGCCGCCCATCCGGCGGAATTACCGGACCGGGCCATCGCGGACGACGAACTGGCCGCACTCGACGCCATGGCCCGCACCGGCACCCCCGAACTGCACCGCCTCCGCCGCTCCCTGCTTCTGGTGGCCGGTGCGCTCGGCTCGGTCAGCGCCCTGAATCCGGCGCTGCGAGGGGTCAGGACGGCGATCGACCTGTTCGGTACGGTGCCGCGCTAGCAGCCGCTCCTTCAGGTCCCGTCCGTGCTGGCCAGCGCCGCCGACAGATCGGCGGCGACCTCCTTCAGTACCGGCACGATCTCCTGGGTGGCCTCGTCCGTCACCCGCCCCGCCGGGCCCGAGATCGAGATGGCGGCCGCCGTCGGGGAGTCCGGTACGGACACCGCCAGGCAGCGCACGCCCATCTCCTGCTCGTTGTCGTCCACGGCGTAGCCGGTCTCGCGCACCAGCCGCAGCGCGTCCAGGAACGCGTCCGGCGAGATGATCGTCTTCGCCGTCGCGGCGGGCATACCGGTGCGGGCCAGGAGGGCGCGTACCTCGTCCGGGGGCGTGGTGGCCAGCAGCGCCTTGCCGACCCCGGTGCTGTGCGGCAGGACCCGCCGCCCGACCTCGGTGAACATGCGCATGGAGTGACGGGAGGGCACCTGCGCGACGTACACCACCTCGTCCCCGTCCAGCAGCGCCATGTTCGCGGTCTCGCCGGTCTCCTCCACCAGGCGCGCCAGATACGGCCGCGCCCAGGTGCCCAGCAGCCGGGCCGAGCTTTCGCCGAGCCGGATCAGCCGGGGGCCCAGGGCGTAGCGGCGGTTGGGTTGCTGGCGTACGTAACCGCAGGCCACCAGCGTGCGCATCAGCCGGTGGATGGTGGGCAGCGGGAGGCCGCTACTGCCGGACAGTTCGCTCAGCCCGACCTCGCCCCCGGCGTCGGCCATCCGCTCCAGAAGGTCGAAGGCGCGCTCCAGGGACTGGACGCCACCCGCGTTGGTGGCGGCGGTCTTGGACTCGGCGGACGGCACGTCGGCGTTTCCTTTCGCAGCGGGCAGCACCGGTCTCGCGCCCGCGTCGGATATCGCGGCCGACCGGCCTTCGGAAGCCTACCGGTCCCTCTCGGCGCCACGTTCTACATATCGAAAATCATCTTTCATGGTACGGAATCGAACGGGGGTGCCCGGGAAGTCTTGACCAGATCGAACGAGAAGGGAAGACTCCGAGCGGAAAACTTATTCCGTGTTGCGGAATTATCGAGGGGAGTAGGGGTGCCCGAGCTGGAACCGGAGCTGAGCCCGGACCTGGTGCTGCGTTCGACGCGCGTGATCACTCCCGACGGTCCGCGCGCCGCGTCCGTCGCCGTTTCCACCGCCGAGGGCCGGATTCTGGCCGTCCTGCCGCACGACACGGCCCTCCCGGCCGGGGTGCGGCTCGAAGACCTCGGGGACGATGTCCTCCTCCCCGGGCTCGTCGACACCCACGTCCACGTCAACGACCCCGGCCGCAGCGAGTGGGAGGGCTTCGCCTCCGCCACCCGCGCCGCCGCGGCCGGTGGCGTGACCACGCTGGTCGACATGCCGCTCAACAGCATCCCGCCCACCACCGACGTCGAGGCGCTGGAGATCAAGCGGGCCGTCGCCCGCGCGGCGGCCCATATCGACGTCGGCTTCTGGGGCGGTGCGATCCCCGGCAACACGGCCGATCTGCGGCCGCTGCACGACGCCGGAGTCCTCGGCTTCAAGTGCTTCCTGCTGCACTCCGGCGTGGACGAGTTCCCGCACCTCGACCCGGCCGGGCTCAAGGCCGCCCTCGGCGAGATCGCGGGCTTCGGCGGGCTGCTCATCGTCCACGCCGAGGACCCGCGGCTGATCGACGGCGCCCCGCCGCCCAGCGGCCCGCGCTACGCCGACTTCCTGGCCTCCCGCCCGCGCGCCGCCGAGAACCGGGCCGTCGAGGGGCTGATCGACCTCGCCCGCGAGCTGGAGGCGCGGGTCCACATCCTGCATCTGTCCTCCGCCGACGTCCTGCCGCGCATCGCCGCCGCGCGCCGCGAAGGCGTCCGGATCACGGTCGAGACCTGCCCGCACTTCCTCACCCTCACCGCCGAGGAAGTCCCGGACGGCGCCACCGAGTTCAAGTGCTGCCCGCCGATCCGCGAGGCGGCCAACCAGGACGCGCTGTGGCAGGGCCTGGCCGACGGCACGATCGACTGTGTCGTCTCCGACCACTCGCCCTGCACCGCCGAGCTGAAGACCGACGACTTCGGGCAGGCCTGGGGCGGCATCTCCTCGCTCCAGCTCGGCCTGCCCGCCATCTGGACCGAGGCCCGCGGCCGGGGCCACACCCTCGCGGATGTCGCACGCTGGATGTCCGCGGCCCCGGCCGCGCTGGTCGGCCTCGATGGCAAGGGCGCCATCGAGGCCGGCCGGGACGCCGACTTCGCGGTCCTGGCGCCCGAGGAGACCTTCACCGTCGACCCCGCCGCCCTCCACCACCGCAACCAGGTCACCGCGTACGCCGGGAAGACGCTGCACGGCGTCGTACGGTCCACCTGGCTGCGCGGCCAGAAGATCGCCGACCACGGCGCACACACCGAACCCACCGGCCGACTCCTCGAAAGGCAGCCCCGCGTATGACCGCGCCGATCCCCCGTTTCACCGGCGACGCCCACCCGTACGGCGGCGGCGACCCGGGCGCCGACTACCGCACCGCCGACTTCCCCTTCGCCCACCTCCCCGACCTCGCCGACCGGCGGCTCGGCGGCAGTGTGATCGCGGCCAACGACGAGTTCTTCGCCGAGCGCGAGAACCTGCTGCGGCCCGAGGCGCCGCACTTCGACCCCGCGGACTTCGGCCACAAGGGCAAGGTCATGGACGGCTGGGAGACCCGGCGCCGCCGGGGGGCCGCCGCCGACACCCCGCACCCCACGGACGAGGACCACGACTGGGCCCTGATCCGGCTGGGCGCGCCGGGCGTCATCCACGGCATCGTGGTCGACACCGCCCACTTCCGCGGCAACTACCCGCAGGCCGTGAGCGTGGAGGCCACCTCGCTGCCGGGCACCCCGTCCCCCGCGGACCTGCTCGCCGACGAGACGGAGTGGACGACCCTCGTCCCCCGCACCCAGGTCGGCGGCCACGCGGCCAACGGCTTCCCCGTCTCCGTTCCCCATCGCTTCACCCATCTGCGCCTCAAGCAGCACCCCGACGGCGGCATCGCCCGCCTCCGCGTCCACGGCGAGGTCATCCCCGACCCGGCCTGGCTCACCGCCCTCGGTACGTTCGACCTGGCGGCCCTGGAGAACGGCGGCGCGGCCGAGGACGCCTCCGACCGCTTCTACTCCCCGCCCACCAACTCCATCCAGCCGGGCCGCTCCCAGAAGATGGACGAGGGCTGGGAGACCCGCCGCCGCCGCGACCGGGGCAACGACTGGGTGCGCTACCGGCTCACCGAACAGGCCTCGATCCGCGCCGTCGAGATCGACACCGGCTGCTACAAGGGCAACTCGCCGGGCTGGGCGGCGCTGTACGGCCGTGACACCACCGCGGACCCGGACAGCGCCTGGACTGAACTGCTGCCCCGTACGCCCCTCCAGCCGGACACCGTCCACCGCTTCCTGCTCGACCAGGCCCCGCCGGTGACCCACGTCCGCATCGACATCTACCCGGACGGCGGCATCGCCCGCCTCCGCCTCCACGGCTCCCTGACGGCCGAGGGCGCGAAGCGGCTGGCCATGCGGCATGCGGAGCTGAGCGGCGACTAGGTCTCGTCCGCGTAGCGGGCGGCCGCTTCGGCCGCCCGGCGGGCCAGGGCGCGGCGCAGCTCGACGGGGGCGAGGACTTCCGCGTCGGCGCCGAACGCGAGGAGCGCCTGCGCCGCGCCCAGGGAGCGGAACCGCAGCTCGACGGTCACCCGTTCCGGATCACCGGCCTCAAGGAGCCCGTCGGCGGGGAGGTGCGGCTCGGCCAGATCGGCCTGGTGGACGCGGAGGAACCGGCCCAGGATCTCCCGCCGTACGGCGACCGTGACCGGCACCGGGGCGGGGATGTCGTCGATGCGGCGGCGCAGGACGTCCCACACCTCGCTCAGCTCCAGACCGTCCCGCCGCTGGACGGGCTCGTCCAGGACCCCGGCGGACAGCACGCGGTCGGCGCGGAAGAGCCGCGGTTCGCCGAGGTGGTCGGCGACGAGGTACCAGACGCCCGCCTTGTGGACCAGCCCGTACGGGTCGGCGGTGTACGAGCGGACGCGGCCGTCGTCGCCGTGCCGGTAGCGCAGCCGCAGCCGCCGGTCGCCGAACACGGCGCGCTGCAGCACCCCGAGGTCGTCGGCGGCCGCACGCGACGGCCCGCCGCGCCAGCGGACCGGGTCGATCAGGATGCGGCGGCTGGCCAGGTCCGCGTCCGGCCGGTACGGGGCGGGCAGCGCGGCCATGACCTTGCGCAGCGCGGAGCCGATGGCCCGGCCGAGCCCAAGATCGGCGTAGGCACGGTCGGAAAGCAGCACGAACAGGGCGCGCGCCTCGTCGGCGGTCAGCCCCGTCACATCCGTACGGAAGCCGGGCAGCAGGGCGATGCCGCCGTGCGGGCCGCGCACGGTGTAGACGGGCACCCCGGCCCCGGACAGCGCCTCCACGTCCCGCATGACCGTGCGGACCGACACCTCCAGGCGCTCGGCCAGCGTGGCGGCGGGCAGCTGCCCATGGGTCTGCAGCAGCAGCATGATCGAGAGCAACCGGTCGGATCTCATGGCTCCAAAAGTCCCTGCCGTATACGACACAACGTGTCATATACGAGGGCGAGTATCCACGTGACAGATCCCCGGCCCGGGGACCATCACGAAGGGATACCGCCATGACCACGACCAGCACGTCCCCCCGTACGATCGCCGAGACCTTCGGCCGCGCGTGGATGAGCGGGGACACCGAGAAGGCGCTGAGCCTCGTCGCCGACGACGTCGTTTGCGACGCGCCCTCCGGCCGGATCGAGGGCCTGCCCGGGTACCGGAAGTTCCTGGAGGGCTTCCTGCCCATGCTCACCAGCGCGACCATCACTGAGGTCTTCGGCGACGAGACCAGCGCGGCGATCATCTACACCACCGAGACCACGTTCGTACCGGACCTGCGGGCCTCGGACTATCTGACGATCGCGGGCGGCAAGATCACCTACATCCAGACCGTCTTCGACCGCCTCCCGATCACCGAGGCCCGCCGCGCCCAGCAGGGCTGACCCGGCGCGTCAGGCCCACGCGCCGCCGTCGACCCGGAGGACCGCCCCCGTCACGTACGAGGCCCGGTCGCTGAGCAGCCAGGCGGCGGCCTCGGCGATCTCCTCGGGGTCGGCCATGCGGCGCAGCGGGGTGTTCGCCGTGATCCGCTCCAGCAGGTCGGGCGAGTGCGTCTCCCACGTACGGATCATCTCGGTCATCGTGCCGCCGGGGGCGACGGCGTTGACCCGGATGCCCTCCGGGCCGTACGTCACGGCGGCCGACTCGGTGAGGCTGTTGACCGCCCGCTTCATCGCCCCGTAAACGGGCAGCTCGGGGTTGGCCCGCAGGCTGCCGACGCTGGAGTTGTTGACGATGGCCCCCGCTCCGGCGGTGGCCCGGATGGCGGCGATCTCGGCGGCCATGGCCAGCCACGGGCCCTTGAGGTTCACGGCGTAGAGGTGGTCGACGTCGGCCTCCGGCGCCTGGTCCAGCGGGCCGGGCGGGGTGATCGTCGCGCCGTTGTTGAAGGCGACGTCGAGCCGTCCGTACAGCTCCACGGCCCGGTCCACGGCGGCCCGTACGCTCGCCGCGTCGGCCAGGTCGCACACCACGTACTCCGCGGTGCCGCCCGCCGCCCTGACCTCCTCGGTCACCGCCTTGAGCTGGGCCTCCGTACGGGCCGCCAGCAGCACCCGGGCGCCCTCCCGGGCGAACAGCCGCGCGGCGGCGGCGCCGATGCCGCGCCCGGCACCGGTGATGAAGGCGACCTTGCCGGTCAGCAGGCCGGGGATTTCGGTGTTCGGTGTGTTGTCCATGGCAGTGAGCCTGCGCACCGAGCGGGAGCGTATCCAGGCACGGGCGGTACCTGGATACCTCTCCCGGCACCCGCGCACACTGGAGCCGTGGACAGACAAGAACTGGCGGCCTTCCTGCGCAGCAGGCGCGAGCGGATCGCCCCCGCCGACGTCGGGCTGCCCGCCGGGCCGCGCCGCCGCACCCCGGGGCTGCGGCGCGAGGAGGCGGCCCAGCTCGCCTTCATCTCGACCGAGTACTACACGCGGCTGGAGCAGGCCCGTGGCCCGCGCCCCTCGCGCGAGGTGCTGGCCGGGCTGGCCCGGGCCCTGCGGCTCTCCGACTCCGAGCGCGCCCATCTCCACCACCTCGCCGGAGCCCCGCCCGCCCCCGCGCCCGGGCCCTCGCGCGAGGTGCGGCAGTCCATCCTCGACCTGCTGCGACGACTTCCGCAGGCCGCCGCGATCGTGACGTCCGCGATCTACGAGGTGATCGCCTGGAACGACCTCGCGGCCGCCCTCATGGAGGACTTCTCCGCCCTGCCCCGGCGCGACCGCAACCTGGTGCGCCGCGCCTTCCTCGGCCCGCACCCGCAGGGGCGGCGGCTGTACGGCGTCTCCGACGCGGACGCGTTCGCCCGCACCACGGCCCGTGGCCTGCGCGCCACCGCCGCCCGCTACCCCGACGACCCCGAGGTGGCCGAACTGATCGCCGAACTCCGTGACGGCAGCGAGGAGTTCGCCCGGCTGTGGGCCTCCCACGACGTATGCGCCGCGCCGACCCTGTGCAAGACCTTCGACCACCCGATGGTCGGCCCCGTCACCGTCGCGTGCGACTCCCTCGACATCACCGACCGGGACCAGCGCGTCGTGATCTACACCGCGACACCCGGCTCCTCGTCCGAGGAGGCGCTGCGGCTGCTGTCCGTCGTCGGCACGCAGCGCATGGACGTGCCCCGCTGACGCCCGCTATCGCCCGATGGCTTCGACGACGGCTGTGGTGAACTCAGTGGTGGAGGCGGAGCCGCCGAGGTCGCGGGTGGACGTACCGGCGGCGATGGTGTCGGCCACGGCCGTCTGCATGAGCCGCGCGGCGGCGCCCAGGGCCTCGTCGCCGTGCTGGGCGCCGAGCCACTCCAGCAGCATGGCGCCGGAGAGGATCATGGCGACCGGGTTGGCGGCGTTCTGCCCGGCGATGTCGGGGGCGGAGCCGTGGGACGCCTGGGCCATGGCGGCGGTGGCGGAGGCGTTGATGGACGGCGCGGTGCCGAGCGAGCCGGAGATCTCCCCGGCCAGGTCGGAGAGGATGTCGCCGAACATGTTCTCGGTGACGATGACGTCGAAGTCCTGGGCGCGGCGCACCAGATGGACCGTCATGGCGTCGATGTGGAAGTCGTCCACCGCGACATCCGGGTACTCCTGGGCGACCTCCTGGCACACGGTGCGGAACAGACCGGTGGTGAGCTTGAGGACGTTCGCCTTGTGGACGATCGTCACCTTCTTACGGCGCGAACGGGCCAGGTCGAAGGCGACGCGGGCGACGCGCTCGGTGGCCTCGCGGGTGATGATGCCCATCATGATCGCCGTATCGCGGGTGGGCATGAACTCGCCCGTACCGGCGTAGGTGTTGCGGTCGGCGTAGAAGCCCTCGGTGTTCTCGCGGACGATGACCAGATCGGCGCTGTCGCAGACGGCCTTCGCACCCGGGAAGCTCTTGGCGGGGCGGATGTTGGCGAACAGCTGGAAGTGCTTGCGCAGGGTGCCCGAGGGGTTGAGCGCGGACTTGTGCGGCTCGGGGTACGACACGGAGTCGTGCGGGCCGAGGAACCACCCGTCCAGACCGGCCAGCGCCTCCTGGGTCTCCTCTGGAACCGGCGTCCCGTGCGAGGCGATCGCGGTGGCGCCCAGCGGCAGGGTCACCCAGTCGACGGACACCCCGGCGGCCCGGGCGGCGGCGGTGGCGATCTCGACGGAGGACGGGACGATCTCGGTGCCGATGCCGTCGCCCTCCAGGACGCCGAGGCGGTAGGCGTTGCTCATGCGGGTTCCTCTCGCGGATGTATCGAACGGGGGCTGGTCTGCTCCAGGGCCTCCATCAGCCGCCGCGACGCCCCGTCCATATGCCGGGCCATGGCCGCGCGGGCCGCCTCGGCGTCCCCTTCCGCGACCGCTTCAAAGATGGGCACGTGGTCGGCGTACGCCACGTCACGCGACCGTACGGCGCCGGTACGCCGCACCCAGCCGCGCTGTATCGTCGTCCGCATCCCGTTGAGCATGTCCCGCAGGACCGTGTTGTCGGCCAACTCCGCCAGGGTCGTGTGGAAGTCCGTATCCGCCTCGGGGAACTCCTCGTCCGGGCACTCCCGCATCGCGGCCAGCCGCGCGCGCAGCCTCTCGACCCCCGCCTCGTCACGGGCCCGCGCCGCCAGCCCCGCCACGACGACCTCCAGCTCCGCCCGGGCCCGCACCATGTCCCGGGCACCCCGCTCGCCGAGCACCAGGCCCAGCTCGAACAGCCGGTACAGCACATCGGAGTCGGCGCCGCGGAAGTACGTCCCGCTGGACTGCCGGATCTCCAGCAGCCCGAGGAACCCCAGCGACTTGATCGCCTCACGCACGGTGGGCCGGTTCACGCCCAGCATCTCGGTCAGCCGCCGCTCGGAGGGGATACGGTCGCCGGGCTGCACCTCGCCGGACATCAGATAGTCGATCAGACGGCGAGAGACCTCGGCCGCCAGCGGCTCCCGTGGCTCGACGGTGATCCTGGCGAGTCCAACCATCGAGATCCCCACCTCCGGCATCGGCGTGACGCCCGGAGTCTAGTGATCTACCGCCATCCGGTAAACCGGTTGACCAGATTCCCGGCGCCGGGCCCCGATCGCGCGAGCCACGTCACCTGAGCCGTGGCTAAGGGATGTCCCGCGACGCGACCGGGTGCCGCTCCGCCCGCCGCCTCGCGTGCTGACGGCGCGCCGCCATTCCCAGCAGGGCCACCCCCGCGAAGCCGACCAGCAGCGTTACCCACTCGGGCAGATGGGCGGCCCGCAGGAGCCCGGCGACACCAAAGCTCGTATCCCACCCGGCCTCCGTGATGGCGGAGCCGAAACCCTGGATGACGAGGATGGCGCCGAACAGCCACAGCAGCCCCTGTCCTGAGCCGCTGTCCGTCCTCTTGAGCTGCTTCGCCATGACGAGCTTTCCCTCCCGGCATCCGCGCATCGTTCCGATGCGATCGCATCACATCGTGCAGCGGATCCGGATACGATGCAAGTGCATCAGAACGTGGGAAGGAGTAAACCGTGCCCAGGCAGGTCGACTACGAGGACCGACGCCGACGGATCGCCGAGGCGGTCTGCACCCTGATCGCGCGCTCCGGCATGGAAGCCGTCAGCCTCCGCGACGTCGCCGCCGAGGCCGGTGTGTCCATGGGCGCTGTCCAGCGGTGCTTCCGCACCAAGCAGGACATGCTGCTCTTCGCGCTGGAGCACATCTCCCACCACGTCAGCGAACGCGCCAACCAGCGCATCGCCGCCACCCCCACCTCCCAGGCCGCGTCGACCCTGCTGTCCCACACCCTGGCCGAACTCGCCCTGCTGGACGAGGAGTCGAAGACCCAGGCCCAGGTCTGGCTGGCGTTCGTCACCCACGCCCCCGCCAGCGAGGAACTGGCCGCCGTCCTGCGCGACACCTACGCCAAGCTCCACGGCCTCATCGCGTGGCTCATCCGCTACGGCCAGGACACCCGGGAAGTCCCCCAGCACCTCGACCCCGACCGCGAAGCCCACACCCTCCTCGCCCTGGCCGACGGCCTCACGGCCCACGTCCTGGCAGGCCACCACTCCCCGCCCACGGCGCTGGCCATCCTCCAACGCCACATCGACCACCTGCTGCAAACCACACCCGCCCGCGCCTGACGCCTCCGGCGCGCGAGCGACGTCCCGGGCCCCGGTAGAGCAGGGCCCGGGGCGCCGGGCAGCCCGGTTAGCCGAACTGGCCCACCCGGTAGTCACCGGCGGGCTGCTGGACGATGACGTTCATGCGGTTGTAGGCGTTGATGAGGGCGATGAGGGAGACCAGGGCGGCGAGCTGGTCCTCGTCGTAGTGCTTGGCGGCGTCCGCCCAGGCCTCCTCCGTGACGCCACCGGCCGCGTCGGCGATGCGGGTGCCCTGTTCCGTCAGCTCCAGGGCGGCGCGCTCGGCGTCGGTGAAGACCGTGGCCTCGCGCCAGGCCGCGACCAGGTGGAGGCGTACCGAGGTCTCCCCGGCGTGTGCGGCCTCCTTGGTGTGCATGTCGGTGCAGAAGCCGCAGCCGTTGATCTGGCTGGCGCGGAGCTTGACCAGCTCCTGGGTCGCGGTCGGCAGGGTCGAGTCCGAGACGGACCGGCCTGCCGTGTTGATGTGCTTGAGGAACGTGGCCGCGGCCGGGTTGGCGAAGAGGTTCAAGCGGGCTTCCATGGTCGGCTCCTCATGTCGTCGCTGCTGGTTACACCTCTCTGACGGAACAGCGCGGCGAAGTGTGACATGGGGGAGGGTGACCTGGGTCACTGCCCGCTCGGGTTCGGCAGGCCGATCGGGTTCGGGAAGCGGAGCGCGGTGGCGCAGGCGCGGGAGACGGGGGTGAGGAGGGTGGTCAGCTCCTGGACGGCGTCCGGGGTCAGGGCGCGCCAGGGGCGTTCCGCCGCGCGGTCGGTGGCGGACTCGACGGCGCGCAGCAGCTCGCGGCCGTTGCGGCTGGCGGTGCCGTCGGGGAGGAGGAGGCCGCGTTCGATGAGGTGGAGGCGGGCCTCCTCCCACTCCTGGTCGGTCCAGCCTCGGTAGGGCTGGAGTTCGGCGCGCGGGATGTCGGTGCCCGCGCGGAGGGCGAGGGCCTCGCAGCCGTCGAGCCCGGCGGCGACGAGGGCGGCGACATGGCCGTCGCCGCGGTGCTCGCGCAGCAGCGTGGCGGCGTGCCACAGGCGGTCCAGGGGCTGGTCGGGGAAGTCCAGCGCGGCATGGGCGGCGGCCAGGACGCGCCCGGCGGTGTCGAGCCCGGCGGCGCGGGGGACCAGGGCCTCGGCGGCCCGTTCGGCCTCGCGCTCATGGCCGGTGAGCAGCCGCCTGAGCGCCGCTACGGTGCCCGCGCGCCGTATCTCCAGGGCGCGTTCGGGGGCGGTCAGCTGCCATACGTCGGGCAGGGCGCGGGCGACCATGGCGGGCGCGAAGGAGAAGAAGGCGGCAGCGACGGGCTCCGGCCCGACCGGGCCCAGCGGCGCGGCGCGGCACGCGAAGTAGCCGCGCCAGAAGCCCCGCAGGCCCGCGTCCTCGTACGTCGCCAGGGCCTCGGGGGCGAAGTAGGCGACGGCGTGGACGGGTTCGAACAGGGTCCACATCGTGCGGGCGGTCGACGCCGCGCGGTCCTCCATCGGTGGGCTCCCTTCCCGGGGTGGTGCGGGCAAGTCCGTTCAGGGCTGCTCGTCGGGTTCCCGGACATCGGGTTCCCGGACGTCGGGTTCCCTGACGTCGGGTTCCCGGACGATCGCCAGCAGCGTCAGCGCGGCGCCCGCCAGCCGCCCGTCCCCGCGGATCGTCGCCCGGGAGCGGGCCGCCTCCGGGGTGATGCCGCGGGTGGCCAGCCGCCACAGCGCGTCCGCGTCGAGGTCCACCTCGGCGGTGGGCCGGGCGGGCGGTGCGTCGGCCGTGCCGAGGCGCCAGTGGTTCCCGTCCCGTACGGCCGTCCACCGCCCGCCCGCCGGGCCGGGCACCTGGACGCGTACGGACGCGCCGTCCGGGGCCGGATGGTCGCGGAGGGTGTGGGGGAGGGCGCGCAGGAACGTGTCGAGCACCGGGTGCAGCAGCTCCGGGCCGGTGCCGCCCGGTCGGCCCACGGCGTCGCGCAGCTGCTGCTGATGGACCCAGAACTCGGTGTACTCGCGGGCGGTGTCCAGCCAGTTCGGGGCCGGGGCCCCGGGCGCGGCCCAGGACACGTCCAAACCGGCGGGCGCGTCCGGGTCGCAGCGGGCCCAGTAGTCGTCCAGCTGGGGCCCGAGCGTGGCCAGCAGGTCGGTCAGCAGCCGGGGGCTGAGCCGCCGGGCGGTGCCGCGTACGAACTCCTCGTTGGTGCGGGTGATGAAGCCGGGCAGCGTCTCGCCGGGGCCGAAGGGCGGCCCGGGATGGCCGTCGCGGCCGCCGGACAGGCGGCGGATGTGGTCGTGGAGGAGGTGACCGGCCACGTCGTGCACGTCCCATCCGGGGCATGCGGTCGGGCGCCGCCAGTCGGCGGGGGCGAGCCCGGTCAGCAGGTCCAGCAGGGCGCCGCGGTCGACGGGGAAGAGGGGACGTACGTCCAGTGGGGGGCCGAGGCGTGACCAGTCCATGCCCGGGGATTGTGCCACCTCGCGGAACGGATGCGTCCGGGTCGGTCCGGGTGCGTCGTACGCCTGCGCGCGGGCTGCTCGTACGCCCCCACGCGGGCTACTTGGACGCGCCCAGGTAGAAGAGCATGTAGAGGAAACCGGCGAAGGCATGGACGCCGACGACATAGATGAAGATGCGGACGGAGACCGGGATCGGCGCCCGGTCCTGCTCCCGCATCGCCCTCGGGGCGGCCGGGTCCGGCTGGGGGTTCGGGGTCGCGTCGTTCATGGGGTTCCGGGCCTTCCTCCGCGGCGCGCGGCGTCACCGAGGCACAGCTCGGCGGCCCCGCTCTGCAGCAGGGTGTGGACGAAGAGCAGATCGGTGCCGCCGGGGGACGCGGCGGCGATGCGGTGCGGGGTGAGCGAGTCGAAGTGGGCCGCGTCGCCGGGGTCGAGTACGTGGACGGCGTCGCCGAGCGTCAGCCGCAGCCGCCCGCTGATGACGTACAGCCACTCCTCGCCCGTATGGACGCGTACGAGGTCGTCCTGCGCGCCCGAGCCCTCCGGTACGTGCAGCCGCAGCGCCTGCATCGCCCGGCCGGAGCCACCGGCCCGCCGGTACGTCCAGCCGCCCGCCTCCTGAGCCTCCATCCGGTCGGCGCGCACGATGGGGTCCTGGCTCGGCGGCACCTCGCCGAGGAGGTCGGATACCGTGGTTCCGTAGGTACGGGCCAGGGCCAGCAGCATCGGCAGCGACGGCTGACGGCGGCCCGTCTCCAGCCGGGACAGATGCGCGGGGGAGAGCCCCACACGGTGGGCCGCCGCCTCCAGGGTCAGCCCGCTGCCGCGCCGCAGGTCCCGCAGTCGGGGTGCGACGGTGGGCAGTTCGGCGGACGCGTCCGCGGGCGGTTCCGCGGGTGGCTCGGCGGGCGGTTCGGCGGGGTCCCCTTCGGGGAGCGGGTTCATGCTTCCGGTATAGCGAGCCCTTCGCCTCTCAGGCAAAAAGCTTGCCTCAGGGGCAAAATAACGGTTCGGTCTCGCCTCCTCGCGCTTCACCCGTATCTTGTGAACTCCGCGAAAACTCCCGCCACTTGGCATTGACATGCCACTGTCTACGCGCGTCATGCTATGGGGCATGAAAATCCCCCCACGGATTGCCCGCATCGGAGCCCTCGGCGTCCTCGCCTCGTCGCTCCTCATCGGCGGTACGGCTGTCACGGCCACCGCCACCCCGGCCGCACCCGCGGCCTCCGTATCGGTACGGGCCGTCGCGGACGTCGGCGACATCTGTTACTCGAAGCTGCCGTCCCAGGCCCATGACACCCTCGACCTGATCGAGGAGGGTGGCCCGTATCCGTTCCCGCAGGACGGCACGGTCTTCCAGAACCGCGAGGGCATCCTTCCGGCCCAGTCCTCCGGTTATTACCACGAGTACACCGTCATCACCCCCGGCTCCGACGACCGTGGCGCGCGCCGCATCGTCACCGGCAAGAAGGCGGAAGAGGACTACTACACCGCGGACCACTACGAGTCGTTCGACCTGGTGGACTACGGCTGCTGAGCCGCATCGCGAAAGCCGCCACCCCCCATGCGCAACGGCCGCAGCCCTCGCCCGGGCGGCGGCCGTTGTGCTGTGCACGCGCGCCGGTCCGCGAATGATCTCGGTCTCTTTGTGAACGATCTCATCCCCCCGCGCCGCCGTTTGTCGGTGGTTGCCGATACCGTTCCCGTAGAAGTGGACACGCGGGGAGGCAGCGGTGGCGAACGGTCCGGAAGTGGTCACGTGCGGCGAGGCGATGCTGCTGCTGCTCGCTGAGCCGGGAATCCCGCTCGACCGGGCCGTGCACTTCCGCCGCTCCGTGGCGGGCGCCGAGTCCAACGTGGCCGCCGGGCTGGCCCGGCTCGGCCACGCGGTGCGCTGGCTCGGCCGGGTCGGCGCGGACCCGGCGGGCGAGGCGGTGCTGCGCGAGCTGCGCGCCGACGGGGTGGACGTCTCGCAGGCCGTCATCGACGAGCACGCGCCCACCGGGCTGCTGCTGCGCGACAGTCATCCGCAGCGCGCGATCGACGTGCAGTACTACCGCATGGGATCGGCCGCGTCCCGTCTCACCCCCGACGAGATCAGCCCCGACGCGCTGGACGGCGCCCGGATGCTGCACATCTCCGGGATCACGCCGATGCTCTCCCCGACCGCCGCGGCCGCCAGCCGACGGCTGCTGGAGCTGGCCCGGGAGTCCGGGGCGAAGGTGTCGTTCGACCCGAACGTACGGCGCAAGCTGGGCGGCGCCGCCCAGTGGGCGCAGACGGCGGGGCCGTTGCTGCGCGAGGCGGATCTCGTCCTGGCGGGGGAGGATGAGCTGGAGCTGCTCACCGCCCAGTCCGCCGACGACGCCGCGCAGGAGCTGCTGGAGGGCGGCACCCAGGAAGTCGTGATCAAGCACGCCGACCACTCCGCCACCGTCATCACCTCCGAAGGCCGCTGGCAGCAGTCGCCGCACACGGTGCCGGTGGTCGACCCGATCGGCGCCGGTGACGGCTTCGCCGCGGGGTATCTGTCGGCGCGGCTGCGCGGGCTGTCCGAGCCGCGGGCGCTGGCCGAGGCGGCGTGTGTCGCCTCGCTCGTCGTCCAGGCCGCCTCGGATACGGACGGGCTGCCCTCGGCGCTCGCGCGGGACCGGGCGCTCGCCGAGATCGTCACCGGCGTGGAAGCGGTCCACCGCTAGGAGCGAGGCCCGTTTCCGTTCCGCCCGGCCCGTTCCGTTCGGAAGAAGCAAGACCATCAAGCGCACGACAGCACCGCACACCGTCCATCGCACAGGCACAAACACCGGCACACGCATAGGCACAAACACCGGCACAGGCACACGCACACCCCGCGCCGCCGCATATCCCGGAGGCACAGGGGTGCGGCACGATCAGGCAGCAGACCCTAGGAGAGGAAAGGCGGCGACTGCCGTGTACCGCTGGGAGACCACCCGGGCCGCGCTCGCGCAGCGCGTCCTCGCCATCGTCCGCAGCGACAGCTACGACCACGCCACGGCGACGGCGGACACTCTGCTCTCCGCAGGCATCACCAGCCTGGAGATCTCGCTGACCACCCCCTTCGCGCTGGAGGCGGTCACCACGCTGATCCGGGAGGTCGGCGACGACGCGGTGATCGGCGCGGGCACGGTGCTCGACGCCGCGTCCGCCCGGATGGCCGTCGACGCGGGCGCCCGCTTCCTCGTCTCGCCGAGCCTGGACCCCGAGGTCATCCGCACCGGCCACCGCTACGGCCTGCCGGTCTTCCCCGGCATCTCCACCCCCACCGAGGCGGTGCGCGCGATGGAGCTGGGCGCGGACGCGCTGAAGCTGTTCCCGGCCGCGGCGTTCGGGCCGCGCTGGATCAAGGACGTACGGGCGGCGCTGCCGCAGGCCGCCTTCGTGCCGACCGGCGGGGTGACCGTGGCCGACGCGCCGGACTGGATCGCGGCGGGGGCGGTCGCCTGCGGGATGGGCTCGGCGCTCTCGGAGGGCGACCGCGACACCGTGGCCAAGCGCGCCTCCGAGCTGCTGGCCCGGCTCGCGGACGCCGGACCGCCGCTGGAGGACGCCGGACCGGAGCGCTTCTGACGACGGCCTGACGGGTTCCGGACGGCGGCGTCTTCTGACACCCTGAGCGCGCTGTGATCATGCCGCTGCCGGGGAGGCCCTATGAGACGCGCCGTCACGCTCGCCACCGTCGCCGCCGTGCTCGCCGCGACTGCGGCGGGCTCGGCCCTGGCCGACGGCGCGGCGCCACCCAGGCCCACCGCGCACTCCATGGTGGGCACCCTGCTCGACCGGGTGCCCGAGCGCGGTGTGCTGCGCGTGTGCACCACGGGCGACTACCGGCCGTTCAGCCATCGCGACGCCACCACCGGCGCGTACACCGGCATCGACATCGCGATGGCGGGCAACCTGGCCAAGAGCCTCGACGCCCAGCCGAAGTTCGTGGCCACGACCTGGGCGAAGCTGGTCGACGACCTCGCCGCCGGGCGCTGCGACATCGGCATGGGCGGGGTGTCGGTGACGCTGGAGCGGGCCCGTAAGGCTGCCTTCAGTGAGCCGTATCTGACCGACGGCAAGACGCCGATCGTGCGGTGCGAGGACGAGAAGAAGTACCAGACGCTGGACGACATCGACCGGCCGGGCGTCCGCGTGGTGGTCAACCCGGGCGGCACCAACGAGCAGTTCGCCCGCGCCCACATCAAGCGGGCCACCCTCACCGTCCACCCGGACAACACCACGATCTTCGAGGAGATCATCGACGGCCGTGCCGATGTGATGATGACGGACGCGAGCGAGACGCGTTACCAGTCGAAGATCCATCCCGAGCTGTGCGCGGTCCACCCGGACAAGCCGTTCTCGTTCTCGGAGAAGGCGTACGCGCTGCCGCGTGCCGACGCGCAGTTCAAGGAGTACGTCGACCAGTGGGTGCATCTGGCGACGCATGACGGGACGTACCAGAAGTACGCGGACGAGTGGCTGGCGCGCCCAGTTGAGTGAAAACGTGGGTCCGTACGACCGAAATCCTATTTTTCCGGGTAAGCCTTCTTTGCCAGGTTACGAACCGCTTTCACCACAGGAGCGAATCGAATGAGGCAGAAGCGAAAGCTTGCCATAGCCATGACCGTCGCGGCCCTCGCGACGGGTATCGGGACCAGCGCGGCAGCGACCGAGCCGCAGCCCGAGTCCGACAAGACGAGACAGTCCGCCCACACCGGGCGCGGCGGGCACGATGAGCATGATGGGCACGAGAAGTCGAATGCCTGCATCGACGTCGACTCCGCGGGTAATGAAAATGCCATCTCGGCCGGAGTGGGCGCGAAGTACATCTCGACGGTGTGCAACGGTCAGGTCTACGTCCTGTCGGTCGATGAGTCGACAAACCCGGGCACTCCTGTCGGCGGGTGGGTGGCCGTGGGCGGTCCCCGCGACGTTCTCGAAGCCACGCTGGCATCCAACACCGATGATGTCCAAGGCGGCCCGGTGTTCGTCACCGTGCTGACCCGGTCGCAAGAGGTGTGGGAGGGGCGCTGCCCCAACACGCGGCCGATCGGGACGTGCGCCTTCACCCAGCTGCCCGATCCGCCTCACTGACGTCCCGAGGCCCCGGCGCGTTTCGACTCGCGCCGGGGCTTGGCCATGTCCGTACGACGGGCCCGGCCCAGGTGAAACCCGGTGACCCGGACACACGGTTGACTACGCGATCTATTCTGGCCTGGCTCTCGTCCACTCGTTCACAAGGACTCGATCCATGACTGCCAGCCCCGAACAGCCGTCCGAGAACGCCGTGGCCACCGCCGCCGCCCCGCCGCCCGGCTGCCCCGCCCACCAGGGCGCGCGGTCGCTGAGCGGGCCCGGCTTCCAGACCAACCCCTTCGGGGTCTACGGGGAGATGCGGCGCGAGCACGGACCGGTGGCCCCGGTCCTGCTGGACGGGGACATACCCGGCTGGCTGGTGCTCGGCTACCGCGAACTCCACCAGGTCACCAGCGACGCCGAGTTGTTCACCCGGGACGCGAACCAGTGGAACCAGTGGGGCAACGTGCCCGAGAACTGGCCCCTCGCGCCCATGATCAGCCGCGATCAGACCTCCGTCGTATACGCGACCGGCGAGGACCACCAGCGCCGCGCCGAGGCCATCGGGGAGGCCCTGGAGGCCGTCGACCCGTACGAACTCGCCCGCCAGGCCGAGCACGTCGCCGACCGGCTGGTGGACGAGTTCTGCCACCAGGGCGAGGCCGAACTGATCGCCGACTACGCCCGGCTCCTGCCGGAACTGGTCCTCGCCCACATCTACGGCATCCCCGACGCCGAGGGCCCGGCCCTCGTCCAGTCGATGAACGACGCGATCGACGGCAAGGAGAACGCCTTCGAGGCGTACCAGCACGTCTACATGGTGATGAGTCAGCTCGCCTCCGCGAAACGGACCGCGCCCGCGCCCGACGTGGCCTCCCGGATGGTCGCCTCGTACCGGGGATACTCCG
Organism: Streptomyces sp. NPDC001700; assembly: GCF_053596435.1. Classification (NCBI taxonomy): domain Bacteria; kingdom Bacillati; phylum Actinomycetota; class Actinomycetes; order Kitasatosporales; family Streptomycetaceae; genus Streptomyces; species Streptomyces sp. NPDC001700. The sequence continues at coordinate 1,309 of NZ_JBSFGE010000009.1, read as the reverse complement.
ACGAACTCATCGTCCAGGACCTCATCGTCATCATGACGGCCGGTCACCAGCCCACGGCCGACTGGATCGGCAACACCCTGCGGCTGCTGCTCACCGACGAACGCTTCGCCCTCTCGCTCTCCGGCGGCCGCCACAGCGTGGGCCAGGCCATGAACGAAGTCCTCTGGGAGGACACCCCCGTCGCCAACCTCGCCGCCCGCTGGGCCACCCGCGACACCTCCCTCGCGGGGAAGCGCATCCGCAAGGGCGACCTGCTGATCCTCGGCTTCCACGGCGCCAACACCGACCCCCTGGTCCGCCCGGACACCCACGCCTTCACCGAGGGCAACAGCTCCTTCCTCTCCTTCGGCCACGGCGAACACCGCTGCCCCCACCCGGCCCAGGAGATCGCCGAGACGATCGCTAAGACCGCCGTCGAGGTCCTCCTGGACCGCCTCCCGGACGTACGCCTGGCCCCCTCCGACGACACCCTCCTCTGGCGCCCCTCCCCCTGGGTCCGAGGCCTATCAGCCCTCCCCGTAACCTTCACCCCCGCCCCGAAGGGCGGCCGCTGACTTCCCTTCGTCCGACGCCCACCACGCAGCACGGGGGCCCTTCTGCCCACCCGGCTATCGAAGGCGCCCACCCCGGAGGCAGCCGAATCCACCCCCGCGTGTGCGGGGACCACAACGAAGCCCCCGCGCGGCTTGCGGGAGCTTCGGGACCAACCCCGCGTGTGCGGGGACCACCCCTGCTCGCGGGCGCCGCCGACGGCCCGGCCCGGACCAACCCCGCGTGTGCGGGGACCACAGTAGGTGACCTGGGGGTTTATGTGGCTGGGGGCTCGATTTTACTTACCTCTGCGGAGTCCGGCGAAACGGGGCTTGCTGGCATTTCTCGCATATTGGTCATTCTGGTGCCCCCGTACTCTTCAGGTACTCGGCCAGTTTGGATTATCGCGGTGGGCTGCTCCATTCCGGTGGCGGATGGGGTGTTGAGGTCCGTGGCCGAGACGCGGCCCCCGGGCGCCAAGACACGTTGGCCCTCGGCGCTCCCAGGTGCGGCCGGGTCTTGCGCCGGGTTCAGGCGGGGGGCGAGTAGTGCGTCGAGTTGGGTGGCGGTGGCCTCGGGGTTCGTCGTGTGGTGGATGGTGCGGATGCCCAGGGCTTCCGCCGGTGGGAGGTTTCCGGCGTGGTCGTCGACGAACACGCACTCGGGGCCTGCGAGCCCAAGCGCGTCCAGCGTCCGCTGGTAGATGGCTGGCGACGGCTTCCGTACCTTTTCGACCTCGGAGAGGATCACCGCGTCGAAGCAGTCGTACAGCCCGAGG
>NZ_JBSFGE010000008.1:0-370011 GCF_053596435.1 Streptomyces sp. NPDC001700 | reverse complement strand
GCCCCGCGGGCTTGTGGGTGCTCCTAACCCCGGGGGGGGGGGGCCCCCCCCGCCCCCCCCCCCGCCACATCCGTATCGGCGATCAGCCCCGCGGAGCGCCCGCGACGGCCGTGGCCGCGCGGCGGCGGCCCGCGCGGGTGATCAGCACCGCGCCGATGACCATCAGCAGCCCCACGCCCGCCGCGCCGAGGCCGATCGTCACCAGTTCCGTCTCCAGGGGCGGGTGCTGGGTCTTCGGCGTACCGTCCGGGGTGGCCAGATGCTCCTTGCCCGTGTACTTCGCCGGGTCCGTCCCGTCGGCGGGCGGGTTCGCGGCGGCCCGGACGGCGGCAGCCGCGTCGATCTGCCCGTACCCGACCAGCGCGTTGCGCCCGTCGGCCGGATGGTTCGCCGTCTTCGTCAGCAGGGCGCGGATCTGGGCCGGGGTCAGCTTGTCGTTGTGCGACAGCATCAGGGCCACCACGCCCGAGGTGAGCGCCGCCGCGGGCGAGGTGCCGTTGACCGGCTCGTAGCCACCCGTGTTCTTCGCGCTCACGATGGCCACGCCGGGTGCGGCCACCGAGTTGTACGTCCGTACGGTGGAGAACTCGGCGCGGGTGCCGCTCTGCTGGGTGGCGGCGACGGCGATCACACCCGGGTAGCCCGCCGGGTACGAGGCGTCGTTGAACATGTCGCCGTCGTTGCCCGCCGACGCGATGACCGGGATGCCCTTCTGGGCCGCCCGGGCGAGGGCGTTGACCTCGCCCTCGTCGACGCTGTCGCCGAACATCTCGCCACCGAGCGACATGGAGATCACATCGGCGCCGTGGTCGACCGCGTAGTCGATGCCCTGGCCGACCGGGCTGGGCCCCGTCTTCCAGTCCTCGGGATCGTGGTACTGCTTGTCGTCGATCACCCGGACCGACAGGATGCTCGCCTTCGGGGCCGCTTTCAGGACGTCCGAGGCCATCGCGGTGCCGTGGCCGCCCCAGCGCGGATCGCCAGGTTGCAGGCCGTCCTTGAGGAAGTCGGGGCCGGTGGTCACCTTGCCGTCCAGCGCCACGTGGTTGGTCATGACGCCGCTGTCCAGGACCGCGACCTTGACGCCCTCGCCCTGTGCGGTGCTCTGCGCCGACGCGAGGCCGAGCGCCTTCGCCTCCCAGCTGGTGGGGGTGGGGTTGGCGGCGGCCGCGGGCGGCGCGGCCGCCACGCCCAGCACCGAGCTGAGGACGGTCGCCGTCATGGCCGTGGCGAGGCGGGCGGTGGTGTGTCGCCGGACGCTCATGAGGTCTCCTCCAGCAGCAGATCGCCGAGGTGCGTGTTCAGGGCGTCGACGAGGCCAGTGGCCGCACCCCGCCACGGGGCCCGGTCCTGCTCGGCGTCGGAGCTGTACTTGCCCCACTCGCCGGGCAGCTCGCCCGCCTTGCGGCCGTCGACAGCGCCGGTGGAGGCCATGAGGGCGTACGGGACGTACATCTCGGTCACCGACGTGCCCGCCGAGCCGTTGGACCGCGCGTCGCTCCACTGGGCCGCGATGGTGCCCGGGACGGCGTACGCCTTCACACCGGGGCCCGGGTTGTCCTTCTCCTTCTCGGTGTCGAAGAAGGTGCTCATCTCGTCCTTCACGGTGTCGCTCTCCGGCAGGACGATCAGCGCCGCGGTCGCCACGGTGTTGCCCGTCGGGTCCACGTAGGTGGCGCGCAGGACGGCCTTGCAGCCGAGCTTCTCCGCCTCGGCCGCGGTGGCTCCGCTCAGCCCGTCGTCACAGCCGGTCTGCTCGGATATCCCGATGCGATGCCACTGCGCGCGCTTGCGGTCGTCGCTCGCGGACTGGGAGTTCTCCTTGGGCGCGAGAGTGTCCGGGAAGAGCTTGTCCGCGGGCTCGTTGCGCCACATCGAGGCGCCGTACTCGCTGTGGTTGGCGATGTCCTGGCTGGCGTTCGAGTAGGCGTGCGCGGTCAGCGCGCCACCGGCCAGCATCCCGAGTGCGCCGGTGATGCCGAGGAAGGCGGTGAGGCAGGTGCGGCCCGTGCTCTTCCGCGGCGGCGCGGGCGGCTGCGGGGCGTACGGCGCACCCTGCCCGGGCCCGGGGTACGGCGCACCCTGCCCGGGCCCGGGGTACGGCGCACCCTGCCCGGGGTACGGCGTACCGGGTGCCGCCTGCCCGCCGTACCCCGGCGCCGCCTGCCACCCCTGCGGGGCGCCGGGCGGCGGGGACGGTGGCATGGGCGGGGGTTGGGGCGGCATGGACGGTGGGCCCTGCTGGGGCTGCTGTTGTCCGTAGGGCCCCGCATGTCCAGGGCCTTCAGGTGGCCTTGGGTACGACATGGGCTCTCCTCCTCAGCGTCGGCGACCGGCGAGCGGGCGCAGAACAACTGAGGAGACGACCTCCGACGCACACGCCCCCGCACGTGCAGAAGTGAACCTTACCGATCATGGCCGGAAACAGAGCAACCGGCCCTGGACTCGGCAGGCCGACGGGGAGCGGCAGCTGCGTCCAGGGCGCGGGAGGGCAGGTTCTAGCGGGCCGTGCCGAAGTCCTGCGTCCAGTAGTTGTCGGACCCGGAGAGGCCGACGCCGATCTCCTTGAAGTCGCAGTTCAGGATGTTGGCCTTGTGACCGGAGCTGTTCATCCAGCCCTCCATCACGCTCTTGGCCGAGCTGTAGCCGTAGGCGACGTTCTCACCGTAGGTGCTCCACGAGTAGCCCGCGTCCTCGATCCGGTCGCCCGGCTGGGATCCGTCGGACCCGGTGTGCGACATGTTGCTGTGCTCGGCCATGTCCTTGCTGTGGGCCTCGGCGGCCTTGGTGAGCTTCGCGTTCACCTTCACCGGCGAGCAACCCACCTTGGCGCGCTCGTCGTTGACGAGTTCCACGACCTGGGCCTCGGCGCTGGACGCCGCGGCCGTCGGGGAGGCGGCTGCCTTGGTGGTGGCGGCGGCCGTGGTGGCCGGGGCCTTGGACTTCGCCGCCACCGGGGCGGTGGCGGACAGGGTGGTGGCGGGGGCGGAGGTCGTACGGGCTCTCGGCGTGGCGGAGGCCGACCGCGACGCCCGCTCCGTCTCCTTCGCCCGCTTCACCGGCGCCGATTTCTCCGTGTCCCGGTGCTGGCTCTTCTTCTCCTGCCACCGCTCGCCCTGCCCGTGTTCGGCGGTCGCGCTGGTCTCCACCCCACGGGCCGCGTTGCCCTTGTCGTCCGGCCCGTCCAGACACGCCATCGCGACCGACGGCACACCCACCGCGGCCACCGCGACGGCGGCGACGGCTATCTTCCGGTGGTGCGTCTTCGTGGTCCGGTGCTTGCTCATGCGTGACCCTCACTCGGTAGTCGCGGTACGCCCTCCCCCGTGTACGGCTGACTCTGTGCGCAGCGATGCCAGGACTGCCGAGGCGCGGTGTGGGCCGTCATTGTTAGGTCCGCGCCGAAAGCAATGCAACAAGTGTTCGCTACTACCGGGGGTCGTAGTGCGGGACGTCGCTTGCGGAGGCACACCGAGGTGTGCTGCGCAGGTCCCGTGAAGGAGATGTGACGGTGTCCCGCCGTCAGAAACGCTGGTGGCCAGACGACTGGGCGGGACACCGGACCCGTGGCGAACCCGGATACGACATGTCGGCAAGAGCCGAAAAGTCTCCGATTTCGCCGAGCGGGTATCTACTATTGCGCCCCGTTCGTTCCGGGGCCCGGTGTGACTGTTGTCATGAGGTTCGCCGCGATCAGTTGGCGGCGATCCGGGCGGCCACGCAGGGGTCCTCGTTGTGGTAGCCGAGGCGGGTGTAGAGCCGCTCGGCGGGGGTGTTGTCGGCGAGCTGCCACAGGGTGCAGAAGCCGTGGCGGCGCACCGCGTACCGGGTCAGCCACGACGTCAGCGCCGCGCCGAGACCCTGGCCGCGCTGGGCGGCGTCGGTGGCGACGGACGCCATCAGCGGCGCCCCGCTGTCGCGCAGGCTGCTCATGGCACCGCAGGCCACCAGCTGGCCCTCGTCGTCACGGATTCCACACCACAGGCTCACATCCGCGGAGCCGGGGCCGGTCGAGTAGGCGGGGCTGTGTTCGCCGAGGAAGGCGAGCAGCTCGTCGTGGTGGCTCTCGTCCAGGACGACCACGCGCTCCTCGCCCCGCTGCACGGGAGGTTCCTCCAGTGTCCAGCGGAACACCCACTCCACGATGTCGTCCACCGGCAGGTGGCGGGCGACCAGGGTGTCGGTGCCGCGTGGCCCGGTGAACTCCCGCACCTGTTCCGGGCGGCGCTGCGCGGCGCGCAGGACGAGCCCGGCGGCCGCCTCCGGGCCGCCGACGGTCCACACATGTCCGCGGACGTCATCGAGCCACGCCGCGGCGCCATTGCCCGACCAGCCGAACCGGCCGGCCGGTCGCTGTCGCGCCGCGCCGAACCGCAGCAGCGCGGAACCGGGTCGCAACTCCAGGCCCTGGTCGAACAGGTCCGTGGTCCGGGGAGGAAGAGTCGTTGCCAGCATCGCTCTCAGGAAGGACGTAGTGGAGGGACGGCGGCAGCCCGGACACGCGCGGGCGCGACCGGAGACTGCCTACTGGGGTATGGGGGACCCGTCGGCGGCTGCGCGCGCGGGCGCGCCCGGCCGATCGGGGCGGTCTACTCTCGCATACGGCCCCCGGCCTGGGGCAAATCGGCGGAGGCCGCCCACCAGGCGTTCGTCCGACCGCCCCGGCCGCGTCCCCCGCCGTTCAGAACTCCGCCGCCGGGCGCCCCCTGACCTGGGCGGGGTCAACCGCCCGGCGGCTACGGGCGATCCGGCACCGCACCGGCGAGCGGCGGCTCCCAACCCGTAGCGTCCCGTGCGCCCGCCTGCCGAAGCGCGGGCGACCGGCGCGGGGCCCGCGGTGGCGGCGGGGCGCGGCGCGCCGCTGCGTTTCCACGCCGCCACACCGCGCTCGGCTCACCGCTCCGGCGAGTCGGCCACGTCCTGCTCGTCCTGCGGCTCAGACAGCTCAGACAGCGCTGCCAGCCCGGCCAGGCCCTCCGGGAGCGTCCCGGTGTGCACGACGCCCAGCCGCTGGGTCGCCCGGGTCAGCGCCACGTACAGATCACTCGTCCCGAACTCCCCCGGCTCGGCCACGATCACCGTGTCGAACTCCAGCCCCTTGGCCTGCCGCGGGGCCAGCAGCACCACCGGGCTGGTCAGGTCCGGGGAGCGGCCCGAGGACGCGTCCGGAAGCGCCGCCGCGAGGGCGTCGTGGTGGGCGGGCTGGGCGATCACCGCCACACGGCCCTCCGCCCCCGACTCCCGCGCCACCGCGTCGGCCACCGCGCCCGGCAGGTCGGCGGTGTGCCGCGCCCAGGGGCGTACGCCGGTGGCGCGGACCGAACTCGGCGGCTCGAAGTCCGGGTCCGCGGTCCGGGCCACCTCCGCCGCGACGGCCATGATCTCGGCCGGGGTGCGGTAGTTGACGCCGAGCCGGGTGTGCTCCCAGCGGTCCTCGACGTACGGGGCGAGGATCGAGGCCCAGGAGCCGCAGCCGCCCGGCTCCGCGGTCTGCGCGGGGTCGCCGACGAGCGTCATGGAACGGGTCGGGGACCGGCGCATCAGCAGCCGCCACGCCATCGGGGACAGCTCCTGGGCCTCGTCCACGATGATGTGGCCGAAGGCCCAGGTGCGGTCGGCGGCGGCGCGTTCGGCGGCGCTGCGGTGGTCGATCTCCTCGTTGCGGTCCGCCAGGCGCTCGGCGTCGATGAGGTTGTGGGCGGCCAGCACCTCCGAGTCGTCGTCCTCGCGGTCCTCGAACTCCTGGGTGCGGGAGCCGTAGGAGAGGTCGAGCACGCCCTGCGCGTACTCGATGCGCTCCAGCCGCGCCCCCTCGGCGGCGGCGCGGGCCGCCGAGTCGTCCTCGCCGACCAGTTCGGCGGCCTCGTCCAGCAGCGGCACATCCGCCGGGGTCCACTCGCCGCCGGTACGGCGGATCGCGGCGGCGTCGGCGTCGGACACGTGGACGGGGTCGGTGAGGAAGTCCGCGACCAGCTGCTCCGGGGTGAGTTCGGGCCACAGCTCCTCGATGGCGGCGTGCACCTCGGGGCTGGCCGCGATCGCCTTGCCGAGCTGGGCGATGTCGTCGGGGCCGAGGAGGTTCGGGCCGCCGTACGGGTCCGCGCCGATCCGGTCGGTCAGCTGGGCGGTCAGCCCGTCGATGACACTGAACGCGAAATGCGGGCGGGCCAGGTTGTGCGGCAGCCGGGTCTCGCGCGCCCGCCACCGCGCGTCGCTCGCGATGTCCGCGTCCAGGACCAGGTCACCGTCGTCGTGGTCGATCACGATCTCCGGGTCGGGCATCGCCTGCCGGTCCTGGACGAAGCGGGCCAGGGCATCCGCCATGGTGGCGCGGCCCTTGACCTCGGCGGCCTCCGGGGTGTCGGTGCCGGCGGCCGTCACGCCGGGGAACAGCTCGCCGAGCGTGGCGAGCAGCACACCGGTCTCGCCGAGCGCGGGCAGCACCTCGCCGATGTACCCGAGGAACGCCGGGTTGGGTCCCAGGACCAGCACCGCGCGGCGGGCCAGCAGCTCGCGCTGCGCGTACAGCAGATACGCGGCGCGGTGCAGCGCGACCACGGTCTTCCCGGTGCCGGGGCCGCCCTCGACGACGAGGACGCCGTGGTGCGGGGCGCGGATGATCCGGTCCTGCTCGGCCTGGATGGTCTGCACGATGTCGTGCATGCGGCCGGTGCGGGCCGAGTCGAGCGCGGCGAGCAGCACGGCGTCCGCGTCGCTGCTCTCGTGCCCGGTCCGTGCGGTGTCGTCCAGGTCCAGGATCTCGTCGTGCAGGGCGGTGACCTGCCCGCGCTCGGTGGTGATGTGGCGCCTGCGGCGCAGCCCCATCGGGGTGTGCCCGGTCGCCAGGTAGAACGGGCGCGCCACATCGGCCCGCCAGTCGATGACCAGCGGGGTGCGTTCCACGTCGTCGCGCCGGATGCCGATGCGCCCGATGTGGTGGTCGCGGCCGTCGCGGAACTTCAGCCGCCCGAAGCACAGCCCCCGCTCCCCCGCGTCGAACGCGGCGAGCAGCCCGGACCGCTCGGCCACCAGCACATCGCGCTCCAGCCGCGCCTGGAAGTTCCGCCCCTCCATCGACAGGGCGTCACTCACCGCCTCCTCGGCCCCGGCCCGCAATTCGGCGAGACGCGCATGGAGCAGGTCGATGAATTCCTGCTCCTGACGCAATTCCGCGTTTGACAATTCAACTCCCGCTGGATATGATGACTTCATCGAGTTTCCATGTGCCGTTATCTGCGTTCAGGCACACAAATCCCCAATATACGCAGCGAAATCCCCGGACTCAAGGCAGCCGGGGTTTTTCTTTTCCGCTATGGCACACATTCCGGCTTCAACCGGATCAGGGTGACGCCGTACGCGACGACCCAGACCACCCACAACAGCCACCCGGCGAGCCCGAGCAGCCCGAGGCGGCCGTGCCAGCGTGAAATGAGCCCGGCGCGCAGCCCGCCGACGGACAGGCCGACGAGGGCGAGCGCCAGGAACGTCGCGTTGAGGGCGAACAGAGCATCGTGCAGCGCCCAGAGCCCGGCGGTCGCCCACCGGCGACCGGTAGCCCGGCGGGTACGAGGCGGGCGTTTCGGTGCCGGGTGTACGCGGCGTACGGGAACAAGACCGGGCTGGTGCGGGCGGTGGCGGACGCGGCCGACCTCTCCGCCGACGCGCGGCTGATGCTCACCGAGCTGGAGGCCCCGGGGACCGGGCCCGCCCAGCAGCTCACCGCGACGGCCGGAGCCGGGGCGACGAGACCCGGGTCCGGGTGTTCTCGTCCTGGCCTGCGGGCACGCTGCGCGGCGGCCTGGACATCGGGGCCGCGGTCGATGTCTACGCGGCCCTGTGCAACATCGACGTCTACACCACGCTCACCGTCGAGCGAGGCTGGCTCCCCGACACCGTCGAGCGGTGGTGGGGCGAGGCGCTGGCCCGCGAACTGCTGACGCCCCGGCCCTGACCGCACCCCGCTCCGGTGGACAACTGGGGCGATGGCCGAGTGCCCTGCCCGGCGAGGGCGGGCAACTGGGGAAATCCCGGCAGAACGACGGAAACACACCTCGCGGAATAGGCTGCTCGCGCGAGAGAGCACCCCGGTTGTGGCACCCCTCGGAGCCGAAGCGAGAGCGAGGATCGAGATGTTGTCCGCGATGTCCGCCACGAAACCACAGGAGTCCGGTGGCCAGGGAGCGCGCCGATGAGCGGGGGCCATCTGGAGGTGTGCGTCGTCGGCGCCGGGCCCCGGGGGCTGTGTGTGGTGGAGCGGCTGTGCGCCAACGAGCGCGCGGCGCGGTCGTACGAGACCATCACCGTGCACGTCGTCGACCCGGCGGCGCCCGGCGCGGGGGCGGTGTGGCGCTCCGGCCAGTCCCGGCATCTGCTCACCAACACCGTCGCGTCCCAGATCACCGTCTACACCGACGACAGCGTGCGCATCGAGGGCCCGATCGAGCCGGGTCCGAGCCTGTACGAGTGGGCGCGGAGCCTCGCCCGGTTCGGTGAGCCGGGCGAGTACGACACGCCCACGCTCGCCGAGGCCCGGGCGCTCGGCCCCGACACGTACCCCACCCGGGCCTTCTACGGCCGCTATCTGCTGGACAGCTTCCAGCGGGTGGCCGCGCGCGCCCCGGAGCACATCACACTGCGGGTGCACCGCTCGCGCGCGGTGGCGATGGCGGACACCAGCGGGGTGCCGGGCGGGCCGCAGGGCATCCGGCTGGCCGACGGCACCCGCATCCACCAGCTGGACGCCGTGGTCCTGGCCCTCGGACACCTTCCCGCCCACCTCACCCCGCGCGAGGAGCGCACCGCCAGCCTGGCCCGCATCCACCACCTCGGCTATGTCACCCCGGCCAACCCGGCCGATGTGGACAACAGTTCCATCGGCGCCGGGGAGCCGGTGCTGCTGCGCGGGCTCGGTCTCACCTTCTTCGACCACATGGCGCTGTTCACCATCGGCCGTGGCGGGGTGTTCGACCGGGTCGGGGACCGCCTGGTGTACCGGCCCTCGGGGCGCGAGCCGGTGATGTACGCCAGCTCGCGCCGCGGGGTGCCGTACCACGCGCGCGGCGAGAACCAGAAGGGCGCCTCCGGCCGCCACGTTCCGCGGCTGCTCACCACCGAGACCATCGCCGGGCTGCGCCGCCGCGCCGCGGCGGGCGACCGGGTGCGCTTCCGCGCCGATGTGTGGCCACTGATCGCGGCAGAGGTGGAGAGCGTCTACTACGGCACGCTGCTGACCTCGCGTGGCGCCGACCCCGGGCCGTTCACCGACCGCTTCCTGGCCGCCTCGCACCAGGAGCGGGCCGCGCTCCTGGACACGTACGGCATCGCCCCCGGCGACCGCTGGGACTGGGAGCGACTCCAACAGCCCTGCGCCGGGCGGGAGTTCACCGACCGGGCGGAGTACCGGACCTGGCTACTGGACTATCTGGCCCGGGACGTGGCGGAGGCGAAGGCGGGCAACGTCGACGGTCCGCTCAAAGCGGCGCTGGACGTGCTGCGGGACCTGCGCAACGAAGTACGCCTGGTCGTGGACCACGGCGGTCTGGACGGCGCGTCCCATCTGGACGAGCTGGAGGGCTGGTACACCCCGCTCAACGCGTTCCTGTCCATCGGCCCGCCGGTCTCCCGTATCGAGGAGATGATCGCGCTCATCGAGGCGGGCGTCCTGGAGGTCACCGGCCCCGGCACCCAGGTGTGCATCGACACCGAACGGCCCGCGTTCGTCGCGCAGTCCACGCTGGTGCCCGGGGAGCAGGTGCGCTCCCGGCATCTGATCGAGGCCCGGCTGCCGGTGCCCGACGTACGCCGCGCCGCCGATCCGCTGCTGCGCCATCTGCTGCTGACCGAGCAGTGCCGCCCGTACCGGATCGAGGGGGAAGGCGGCACCGGTTACGAGACGGGCGGGCTCGCCGTCACCGAGCGGCCGTGCCATGTGGTCGACGCGCAGGGGCGGGTCCATCCGCGCCGGTTCGCCTACGGTGTCCCGACCGAATCGGTGCACTGGGTGACGGCCGCCGGGATACGCCCCGGCGTGGACTCGGTGAGTCTCGGCGACGCCGACGCGATCGCCCGTACCCTCCTGTCCCTGTCCCCCGCCCCCGCCCCCGTCCCCCGGACACCCACGCCACGCACCGCGGCCGGGGGCACCCACCTGACGGGAGTGATCGTGTGAGCGACCCCCTGACCGACGCGGGCCTGCTCTCACCGGTACGCGCCGGAACCCCCGCCGAGGCGGCGGTGTGCGACCTGGCCTGGCTGCAGGCCATGCTCGACGCCGAAGCCGCGCTGGCCCGCGCCCAGGCCCGGCTGGGCAGCATGCCGCGGTCCGCGGCCGACACCATCACCCGGGCGGCCCGCGCCGAACGGCTCGATCTGCGGGCGATCGCCCTCGGGGCGCGGGAGACGGCGAATCCGGTGGTCGGCCTGGTGCGGGCGTTCACCGAGGTGGTGGCGGCCGAGGACCCGGCCGCCGCCGAGTACGTCCACCGCGGCTCCACCAGCCAGGACGTGTTCGACACCGGCGCCATGCTGGTCGCGCGTGACGTCCTCCGGCTGATCCGGACGGACCTGGACACCGCCGCCCACGCGCTGGCCCGGCTCGCGGCCGAGCACCGCGACACCGCGATGGCGGGCCGCACCCTGACCCTGCACGCGGTGCCCACCACCTTCGGGCTCAAGGCGGCGGGCTGGCGCGAACTACTCCTGGAAGCGGGCCACCGCATCGGCACCGTCGCGGACACCGGCCTCCCGGTGTCGCTCGGCGGCGCCGCGGGCACCCTGGCGGGCTACCTCGAATACGCCGGACTCGACGGCACTCCCGGCCCCGGGCCCGTCGAACCCGGCGGCTATCTCGACGATCTGGTGGCCGCGTTCGCCACCGAGACCGGACTCGCCCGGCCGGTGCTGCCGTGGCACACGCTGCGCACCCCGATCGCCGACCTCGCCTCGGCCCTGGCGTTCACCGCCGGAGCACTCGGCAAGATCGCCGTCGATGTGCAGTCACTGGCCCGCACCGAGGTCGGCGAGGTCGAGGAGCCCGCCGCCCCCGGCCGCGGCAGCTCCTCGGCCATGCCGCACAAACGCAACCCGGTCCTGGCCACCCTGCTCCGCAGCGCAGCCCTCCAAGTCCCGCCCATGGCCACCGGCCTGACCCAGTGCCTGCTCTCCGAGGACGAACGCTCGGCGGGCGGCTGGCACGCCGAATGGCAACTGCTACGGGAATGCCTCCGCCTCACCGGCGGCGCCGCGCACACCGCCGTCGAACTGACCGAGGGCCTACGGATCCGGCCCGCCCGGATGGCCGACAACCTGGAGCTGACCGGCTCCCGCATCGTCTCCGAACGCATCGCCGCCGTCCTCGCCCCCCGCCTGGGCAAGGCGGCGGCCCGACAGCTGCTCGACACGGCGACGGCCGAAGCCGAGCGCACCGGCCAGCCCCTCGCGAAAGTCCTCACCGCCCTGCCCGAGGTGGACCTCCCCGCCCCGGAACTGGCGACGCTGTGCGACCCGGCCCACTACACGGGCGCCGCGGGCCCCCTGGTCGACCGCGCCCTACGGCCCCGCGCCTGAAGGGCCCGGCTACGTCTGACCGGAGGCTTCCAGGACGTCGCGGAGTTGGGCTCGGGCCGTTACGCCGAGTTTGGGGAAGCTTCGGTAGAGGTGGGAGCCCACGGTGCGGGGGGAGAGGAAGAGGCGTTCGCCGATCTCTCGGTTGCTCAGGCCCTTCGCGGCGAGGCGGATGATGTGCTGCTGCTGGGGGGTGAGGGTGGTGAGGGCGTCCGGGGTGGCGGGGGCCGGGTCTACGCCCGCGGCGCGGAGTTCGGCTTGGGCGCGGTCGGTCCAGGGGTGGGCGCCGAGGCGGCGGAAGGTTTCCAGGGCGGTGTGGAGGAGGGGGCGGGCGTCGGTGATGCGCTGGGCGCGGCGCAGCCATTCGGCGTGGTCCAGGAGGATCTGGGCGCGTTCGAAGGGCCATTGGCGGCCCGCCGGGTCGGCCAGGGCCGAGTGGAAGTGTGGTTCCGCGCGGGACGGGTCGAGCAGGGCGTGGGCGCGGTGGAGCAGGGCGCGCATCCGGGGTGAGGGGTCGTCGGCGAGCCGCTTCTCGGTGCGTTCCACGATGGCGGCGGCCTCCGCGTGGTGGCCGGTGCGTACGGCCGCGGCGGCGAGTTCGGCGATTCCGGGGTGGGAGCACGCGTAGTGGACGGGGTCGCCGTCGGCGGTGAACAGCAGGCGGAACTGTTCGTACGCGGTCGCCTGGTCGCCCTCGGCGACGGCGGCCATGCCGAGCGCCCAGCGGGCGCGGGCGGCGACCGCGCGGCTGCGGTGCGGGTCGATGAGGGCGAGGGCGTCCGACGCGGCGGTGCGGGCCTCGGCGGTCCGGCCGGTCAGGGCGAGCGGGGCGGCTTCGAGGGACCGTACGGCGGCTTCGAGGTGGGGCAGCCCGGCGACGGAGGAGGCGGTGTTCGCGGCGGCGATGCGGGCCTGCGCCCACAGCCCGTGGTCCAGGTACGCCCACCCGGCGCAGCAGCCGAGGCCGGTGGGCAGGGTGCCGCGCAGCCGCCAGCGGTCGAGGGCGTCGTCGAAGATCCGTACCGCGAGGGCCGTCTCGTCGAGCAGCCAGGCCATCGCGCCGAGGGAGTTGAGCAGCGCGGGGTCGCCGTCCGCGCGTTCCACCAGCGCCGGGAGCGCCGCCACGTGTGCGGAGCGGGCTTCCGTGGGGTCGGTCACGGTGAGCATCCAGGGGTCGCCCTCCGCCCGCGCCCGTATGGTGCGCCGGTGGTCCTCGTCGCCGGAGTAGAAACCGGCCACGGAGGCGAGGACGGTGGCCGTCCGGCGTAGCCGGGGGTCCTCCGCGGCGCGTGTCAGCAGCGTCAGCGCGGTGTCATGCTCGGCGCTCAGCGTGAGCACCTGCCCGACGCGCAGCGACGCCTCGGCCACCAGCGCCGGGTCGTCGGTGAGGGCGCGGGCCCGGGCGGCGAGTTCGCGTACCCAGTGGGGCTGGCCGGTGGCGACGGCCTCGCGGGCGGCCGCCACCAGGCGGCGGGCGCGGTCGTGGGGTGCGGGGCTCAGCTCGGCGGCGCGCTCCAGCGCGGTGACGGCGGCGGTGTACCCGCCGCGTTCCCGGGCCCGGCCCGCGGACTCCTCCAGCGCGGCGGCGATCTCCTCGTCCGGGCCCTCCGCGGCGGCGGCCAGATGCCAGGCGCGGCGGTCGGGTTCGGCATGGAGTGAGGCGGCGAGGTCGCGGTGCGCCCGGCGCCGGGCGGCCAGCGGTACGGAGTGGTAGATCGCGGACCGGATCAGCGGATGCCGGAAGCGGGCGCGCCGGGCGTCGCCGCCGCCGGTGATCCGGAGCAGTCCGGCGGCCTCAGCCGGGGCCAGCGCCTCGATCCGGCCCGCCACGGCCCGTTCGTCGGCGGCGACCAGGAGCAGGGCGTGGCGGGTGGCCTCGGGCAGGGCGTCGAGGTCGGCCGCGTAGAGCCGCGTCAGGCGGTCGGTGGGCGGCAGGAGGTCCTCGGTGGTGGCGTCCGGGGCGAGGGTGGGGCCTGACGCCCCGTACGCGCGGGCCAGTTCGACCAGGGCCAGCGGGTTTCCGGCGGCCTGGTCGAGGACGCGCATCCGGCGGCCGCCGGTGGGCGGATGCGGCTGCCCGTCCAGCAGCTGGACCGCGGCGGCGGCATCCAGCGGGCCCAGCGGGAGCGTGGGGCATCCGGAGAACGCCGCCGGGGCCGCACCCGCCGTGTCCCGGGCCCCCGCGAGGACGGCGAGGGGTTCGTCATCGATGCGCCGGGCGGCGAAGGCCAGGGCCTCCAGCGAGCCGGTGTCGATCCACTGCAGATCGTCCACGACCACCAGCAGGGGCGACCGCTGGGCGAGGTCGGACAGCAGGGCGAGCAGGGCGACGCCGAGGAGGAGTCGATCGGGCGGGCCGGTGGCGTCGCCGTCGTCGGCCCCGATCGCGCCGAGCAGCGCCGACCGCTGGCGGGCGGGCAGCCGGGTGGCGTCGCCGAGGACCGGTCGCAGCAGTTGGTGCAGGGCGGCGAACGGCAGGTTCGCCTCGCTCTCGCTGCCCGTCATCCGCAGCACCCGCCCCCGGTGCCGGTCCGCCGCCAGCCCGAGCAGGCTGCTCTTGCCCGCGCCGGGTTCTCCCGTCACGATGAGCACGCCGCTGGTCACACCGAGCACGGCCGCGCTCTCGCGCTCCCTCCCCACCATGGTCATCACCCGACTGTATCCGCCGGTGCAGTCATGTGACGGATACCGCCGGCCGGGGGCCCGGGAGCAGGCTGGACGCATGGACACCATGACACTGGGCGACGTCGACATCACCCGCGTCGTCGAACTGCCCCCCAGGGGCCTCCCCCGCGACATCATCTTTCCCGACGTACCCATGGAGCACTGGCGGGCGCACGAGAGCTGGCTGGCACCCGACTTCGTGGACCTGGCCGCCGATCAGGTGCGCACGATGATCCAGACCTGGGTGCTGCGCAGCGAGGGCCGGACCATCCTCATCGACACCGGCATCGGCAACGGCCGCGAGCGGCACATGCCGCTCTTCCACCACCTGGACACCGACTACCTCGGCGAGCTGGCCGCGGCGGGGGTGCGGCCGGCGGACGTCGACACGGTGATCTGCACGCATGTGCACGGCGACCACGTCGGCTGGAACACCCATCTGGTCGACGGCGAATGGCGGCCGACCTTCCCGAACGCGCGGTACGTGATCTCCCGCGCCGACTTCGACTACTGGAACCCGGCGAACGGCCACCGCACCCGCTCCGGCCCGGGCATGGCGAACGTCTTCGAGGACAGCGTGGCCCCGGTCCACGAGGCGGGGCAGACCGTGCTGTGGGAGGGCGACCACTACGACATCGACTCGCAGCTGCGCCTCGAGGCCGCCCCGGGCCACACGCCCGGCTCCGCCGTCGTACGGCTGCGGTCGGGCACGGACCGGGCGCTGTTCGCGGGCGACCTGCTGCACAGCCCGCTGCAGATCGCCGAGCCGCACGACAGCCCCTGCTTCGACGAGGACGAGGACCGGGCACGGATCGCCCGGCGCCGGGTGCTGGAGTCGGCCTCGGACGAGGGTGCCCTGCTGTTCCCCGCGCACTTCCCCGGCGCGGGCGCGGCCGAAGTGCGGCGCGACGGCGACCGGTTCGCGGTGAAGGAGTGGGCGGCATGGCGGTGACGGTCTTCCGCAACATCCCGTACGCCGCCGCCCCGACCGGTGCCGCGCGGTTCGCGGCGCCGACGCCGGTGGAGGGTGTGCGCGGCTTCGACGGGCCGGGGCCGACCGCCCCCGCCCCGGTACGGCGGTTCGCGGTGGACCTGAGCCCGGTGATGGGTCCGGGCTGGGTGCGCGGCGACGACTATCTGACGCTCAATGTGTGGACTCCGGAGGTGCGGCCGGACGCGAACGCGCCGGTGATGGTCTTCGTGCACGGCGGCGGCTTCCTGTCCGGCACCGGCCAGGCGCCGCTGTACGACGGGACGTCCTTCACCCGCGACGGCGTCGTCCTGGTCACGCTCAACTACCGCCTCGGGGCGCCCGGTTGGCTCGATCTGCCGGACGCCCCGCGCAACCGTGGCCTGCTGGACGTGGTCGCCGCGCTGCGGTGGGTGCGCGCACACATCGCGGAGTTCGGCGGGGACGCGGACCGGGTCACGGTGTTCGGGCAGTCGGCGGGCGCGATGCTGGTCAGCGGGCTGCTGGTGACGCCCGAGGCGGCCGGACTGTTCCGGCGCGCCATCAGCCAGAGCGGCGGGCTGCACACGCGGACCGGCGAGCAGGCGGCGGAGACGACCCGGGCGCTGGCGGACCGTCTTGGCGTTCCGGCGACGGTGGCGGGGTTCGCCGACATCCCCGACGAGGAGTTGGTGTCCGTGGTGGGCGAACTACCCGGTGCCGGGGCCCGGTTGACCCCGTTCGGGGTGGTGCTGGACGACGTACCCCAGGCGCACCCGGTGGACCTGCTGGTGGGCACGAACACCCAGGAGTCGCGGCTCTATCAGCGGCCGGAGCACAGCACGGCCATCGACGCGATGTTCCGGGACGGCAGCCAGCGGCTGGTGTCACTGCACGGCAAGGCGTTCCGTTACGACTTCGACTGGCGGGACGGTCCGCACGGCGCGTGCCACACCGCGGAACTCCCGTTCGTGTTCGACAACACCGATCTGCCCGCGCTGCGGACGCCGGACGGGCTGCTCGGGCCGGACATCCCGCCGTCGCTCGCCGCGCAGATGCACGGCGCGTGGGTGCGCTTCGCCACCACGGGGGATCCGGGCTGGGCGGGATCGCGCCGGTTCGGGTAGGGGGCGCCGTGGTTCAGTAGCCGCGGCGGACGTTGTCCACGGCCGCCTCGTCGCGCCGCCGGTCCCGGCGCTGCCGTTCGGCCGCCAGCTCCGCGAGGGCGTCGTCGAGGGCGGCGAGCACCCGCGCCACCGCGTCGTCGGACACCTTCGGTGCCTCGCCGTCCGGCTCGCGGAGGCCGATGGCCTCCGTCAGGGCGGCGAGGACGGGTTCATCCGACCGCAGGCGGTGTGCCGCCCGGCGGCGGGCGTCGGTGTCGACCAGGGCCAGTTCACGGGTCCAGAACACCTTCCAGCGGCGGTTGCGCTGCCGGACGAGCTGCCCGTTCGCCTCCAGCGCGGACAGATAGTCCGCGGACAGCCCTCGGCCCCGGCGCCACAGCCAGTCGCCGACGGTCTCGTACGGCTCCTCCCGCACAAGCGACGTGGCGGCCTGGTGCAGCAGCGGATCGCCGGGCGCCCCCGCCGGGCCCGGCACGACGCGCTCGCCGTCCAGCCCGGCCTCCCGGGCGGCGAGCAGGTCGATCAGCTCGGCTCCGGCGAGCGCGAGCGACAGATCGCCCCGCTCCACGAGGCGGCTGGGTTCCGCGTCCATGGTGACGATCAACAGGTCCCGCGGTGTGGTCATGAAAGGGCTCCCTGTCACGGCGACCGTTACGACCAGTGTCCTCCCGGGTCGTTGCGGATGCATCCGCCCAGGTGGGGACTTGGCTTCCCTGGCCTGGTGATCGAGACTGTGGTCATGCACATGGAACACGGGGCGGGCCAGGAGTACGTCGTCAAGACCGACCCGGGGACGGTGGCCCGGGTGCGGGCCTCGTTGCTGCGTACCCTGCCGTGGTCCGCGTGGGGCACGGTCGTCATTACCGTGTTGCTCGCCGCCGCGATAGCCGCGATGGCCTTCGCCGTGGATCTCGGGGGTACCGAGCTGTGGTTCCTGCTCTTCGCGTGGCCGGTGCCGATCTACCTGCGCGATGCCCAGCGCCAGTTCACCGTGCTACGGCGGCTCAAGCAGACCTGGGCGGTCAAGGAGATCTCCCCGGTCGCGATGCGGGTGACCGATGAGGGCCTGTGGTGTGTCGTCGACGCGGCGCCCGAGGACGTCTTCCTCCCCTGGACCACGGTCGCGAACGTCCAGGTGAAGGTCCGTGGCCGCATCAGCGCCCTGCGGGTGGCGCTCGCCCCCGGGGCCGCCACCGCCCCCGGAGTCAGGGGGCTGGACCAGCCCGAGGTCCGGCGCCTGACACGGCGGTCCTGGAAGGGGGTCTCGCGGCTTCGCCTCGCCGCCTACCACCCCCTCCAGCCGCTCAGCGAGAGCGAGATCGACCAGGCGCTCGGCCACTTCTCGGGCGGGCGCGTGCGTCTGCGCTGACAAGCCCGTCCTCAACGGCCGCTCCCCTACGCGCAGTTAGCCGGACCCGCGAGTAACCGGCCATCCCGGGCGGCCTACGATCCTTGGCAAACAGCCGCCGCGCTACGGAGGAGAACGCCACGTGACCGCGCAAGGTGTAGCACCCCAGACCGGGAGTGGGCCGGAGCCCCCCAACACCCCGCTCAACCAGGGACGACCGCACAGCGCCCGGATGTACGACTACTTCCTGGGCGGCAAGGACAACTACGTCGCCGACCGCCAGGCCGCCGCCAAGGTGCTCACGCTGTGGCCGGGGGTCATGGTCGCGGCGCGCACCAACCGCGCGTTCATGCAGCGCGCGGTCCGGTTCCTCGCCGCCGAGCGGGGCATCCGGCAGTTCCTCGATATCGGCACCGGCATTCCCACCCGGCCCAATCTGCACGAGGTCGCCCAGTCGGTGGCCCCGGAGTGCCGGGTGGTGTACGCCGACAACGACCCGATCGTGCTGGCCCACGCGCAGACGCTGCTCACCAGCAGTCCCGAGGGGCGCACGGCGTACGTCGACGCGAATGTCGCCGACCCCGACACGATCCTCGCCTCCCCCGGCGTCACCGAGGTGCTGGATCTGTCCCAGCCCGTGGCCCTGAGCCTGTGCGCGCTGCTGCACTTCGTGCCGGACGACTGGGAGCCGCACAAGATCGTGGGCAAGCTGGTAGACGCGCTCGCGCCCGGTTCGTATCTCGTCCTGAGCCACATCACCCCGGACTTCGACCCCGAGGCCACCCAGCGGACCGTGCAGATCTACCACAGCGGCGGGATCCAGGGGAAGATCCGCTCCCGGGACGAGGTGGAGCGGTTCTTCACCGGTCTGGAGCTGGTCGAGCCCGGCCTCGTGGTGCCGCACCGCTGGCGCACCGACCTGGCCACCGGGGACCCGGGAGTGGAGACCGGCGATGTGACCGACGAGGAGGTCTCCTTCTGGGCGGGCGTCGCCCGTAAGTCCTAGCAAAGCCCTGGCAGATGGCTGATTGAGGGGATTTACGCCAAGTCACTGTGCGTGCCCTCTCAGTTCGCTACTGTGACGGCATGAGCGCCAGGAACGTGGACCCCGCTGACGAGTGGCCGCTGCCTCCGCCCTGGATGTGGGGATGCGGCAAGTGCACCGATCTGTACCGGGCGATGAAGCAGGCCCCCAAGCTGGTGGACGCCGCGCTGGAGGAGCTGGGGCCGGGGATCGACTGCGATCCCCATGACTCCATCGTGTCGACCCAGATCCGGCTGGCCCGGCACATCGCCACCCGCCATGTCTCGGAGCTGCCCGAGGCCGACGAGGAGTGCGAGCGGTGCGTGTCGGACGCGTCCGGGAATCTTCCCGCCGTCCTCGCCCTGGAGCACCGGGCCCGCCATCTCTTCGCGCCGCCCAGCATCGTCGACATGCTGTAGTCGACCCACCGCGGTTCCCCGCCGCCGCCCGGCCCGCCCTGCGGCTTCCCTGAGCTGTGACATTCTGGTGGGTGGGTGCCCTGCCACTCCTGGGCGGCGCGGTCCGGCATCGCCGGATGTGGCACCCCTGCCCTCGCCGCCCGTGTTCCGGGGACTTCCACCTGCCCGTACCTGCGGCACGGAGGGGAGGCAGACGGGAACATGCCCCATGGTGCCGGTCCGATGTCCCCGGCGCCGGACCCCACCGGGAGGGAGCGGGTTCTGGCGTTCGCCGGGGTGTCGCTGGCGGCCGTCTATGTGCTGGGCGAGGGGAGCGACGGCCTGCGGCTGGTCGAGACCGCGAGGGCGGCCGGGGCCGGCCCGGCTCCGCACGCCGCCCTGCCGCAGCACTACGCGCTCTCCGGCCGCTCGCCCGCCGCCGACGCCCTGTGCACCGGCCGCCCCCTGTGGCTGGACTCCACGGCACTCGCCACCTACCAGCAGGACGGGTCGGCGGTGCGGTGGCCCGGCGCCTCGCTGGGCGCGCTGCCGCTCGGGACCGAGGGCAGCAGGCTGGGCTGTCTGCTCATCGTGGGCAGCGCCGCGGACGGCTTCGAGGCCGAGCAGCGGGGCTTTCTGCTGCGGTACGCCGACGCCGTCGCCACCCGGCTCCGGGGGGCCGGTGCGTCCGCCACCGCGCCCCGCACCGGGGCGACCACGCTGCTGGGTCCCGCGCTGCGGAGTCTGCGCGTCGGTTCGTTCGTGCTGCTGCCCGGGACCGGCCTGATCGAGGCGGACGCGACCCTGCTGGACCTGATCGGCATCGCGCCGGACGACTTCAACGGCACGGTGGACACGCTGCTCGCGCGCACCGTGCCGGAGGACCTGCCCGCGCTGCTGTCGGTCGTCGAGCCCACCGCGCAAGGGGCCGGGGACCGTGAGCTGGAGTTCCGGATCCGCCGTTCGACCGGCGAAGTGCGCTGGCTCCGGCTGAGCTGCCGGGTGAGTACCGACGCGGCGGGGCGGCCGGAGCGCGTGGTAGGCGTGGTCACCAGCGCCGCCGCGCTGCGCTCCCGCGCCGACGACGTGTCCCGGGTGCAGTGGCTGACGACCGCGCTCGACAACGCGATGACGGTCCGGGACGTGAGCCGGGTGGTGGTCGCCGCCCTCGGCGAGCCGCTGGGCGCGGACCGGGTGGCGCTCGCCGAGCTGCAGGCGGACCGGCTGGTGGTGGTGGGGCTCGATCCGCCGCAGGCCGACGCGTGGCCGGAGCTGTGGCGTTCGGAGTGGCACTCCGAGTGGCCGGACGCGTCCCTGCACGCGCTGCCGAGCCTGCGGGCGGCGCTGCGGGAGGGCCGCCCACGGCTGTGGCCCGCGGGGGCCGCGCTGGAGCCGGGGCTCGCGGGCATCGGCCCCGGGGGGCTGGCCGTGCTGCCGCTCCCGGCCCACGGCCAGGTGGCGGGGGTGTGTCTGATCGGCTGGGACGCCCCGCATCCGTTCGGCCCCGAGGAGCGCTCCCTGCTCACCGCGACGGCGGGGCTGGTCGGCCAGACCCTGATGCGGGCGCACGCCTACGACGCCGAGCAGGAGCTGGCCACCATGCTCCAGCGCTCCCTGCTGCCGCGCAGTCTGCCGCCGCTGCCCGGCGGGGTGGCCGTCGCCCGCTATCTGCCCGCGATGCGGGGACTCCAGGTGGGTGGCGACTGGTACGACGTCATCGCGCTATCCGAGAGCCGGGTGGCACTGGTCATCGGCGATGTGCAGGGGCACAGCGCCGCCGCCGCGACGATCATGGGCCAGATGCGGACGGCGGTCCGCGCGTACGCCGTGGAGGGGCATCCGCCGGATGTGGTGGTGTCGCACGCCAACCGGCTGCTGGTGGGCATGGAGGCGGATCTCTTCGCCACCTGCGGCTATGTCGAGCTGGACATGGAGGAGGGCAACGCCTGGTTCGTCCGGGCCGGGCATCTGGCGCCGCTGGTGCGCCGCCCGGACGGCACCACCGAGGAGGTGGAGGTCGAGGGCGGGCTGCCGCTGGGGGTGGTGGCGGACGCGGAGTTCCCCATGACGGCGGAACCGCTGGCCCCGGGCACCGTCCTGGCGCTGCTCACGGACGGTCTGGTGGAGTCCTCGACGCTCCATCTGGACGAGGGCATGCGCCGGATGCGGGCCGCGCTGGCCGCCGCACCCATGGACCTCGACCGGATGGCGGACGCACTGCTCGCGGTGGCCGACCGGCGGGACGACGACGTGGCGCTGCTGCTCCTGCGGTACGACGGCATGCGGGTACGGCCCATCAGGGCGGGCTGGCTGGTGTGGCGGCTGCCCGACGCCGTGATGCACGCCCGCCGTTTCACCGCGCGCACGCTGCGCTCGTGGGGACTGTCGGACCAGGCCGATGTGACGCTGCTGGTCGTCTCCGAACTGGTCACCAACGCACTGATGCACACCCACGGCACGGTCCGCCTCGACCTCACGTACGCCGTGGACCGGGTGCGGGTCGCGGTGACGGACTCATCCCCCCGGGCGCCCGCCAAGCCCGTGGTCACCGACTGGGAGGCGACCGGTGGCCGGGGGCTGCTGCTGGTCGAGGCGATGTCGGCGTCCTGGGGCTCCGTACCGGTCGGCGGGGGCAAGCAGGTGTGGAGCGAGATCGTCGTACCACGGCGTGCCCCCGGTGACACCGAACCCGGTCCCCGCGTCCAGCAAGGGGGTGGATGACATGAGGATGTCCCGTACGCGCAGCGCCGTCGCCGCCGTGGCCGCGGGGCTGCTGGCCGCCTCCCTGGCGAGCTGCGGAGAGAGCGGCGGGGCGCGCGGGAGCGGCTTCACCGTCGGCCTGCTGCTGCCGAGCCAGCAGATCACCCGGTACGAGAAGGCCGACCGGCCGCTGATCGAGAAGCGGGTGAAGGAGCTGTGCCCCGGCTGCACCGTGGACCACGCCAACGCCGGGGACGACGTGGCGAGCCAGCAGCGGCAGATGAATTCCATGGTCACCCGAGGGGTGGGGGCGCTGATCCTCGACGCCGTCGACGCCAAGGCGCTGCGCTCCTCGGTGCAGGCGGCGCACAAGGCAGGCATCCCGGTCGTCGCCTACGACCGGCTCGCCGAGGGCCCGATCTCGGGCTATGCCTCGTTCAACGGCGGACAGGTCGGCAGGCTCCAGGCCAGGGCGCTGCTGGACGCCCTGCGGGCCAAGGGGGACGGCCGCGAGATCGTCATGATGAACGGCGATCCGAGCAGCCCCAACGCGGTCTGGTTCAAGCAGGGCGCCATGTCCGTCCTCCGGGACAAGGTGAGGATCGGCAAGTCGTACGACGTCGTCGAGTACCGCCCGGACAACGCGTATGACGACATGGAGGCCGCCATCACCGCGCTGGGCCCGCGCCGGATCGGCGGTGTCCTGGCGGCCAACGACAGCATCGCCGCCGGTGCCATCTCGGCCCTCAAGTCCGCGCGGATCAGGCCGGTGCCGCCGGTCACCGGGCAGGACGCCGACCTGGACGCCGTGCAGCGCATCGTCAGCGGCGACCAGTACATGACCGTCTACAAGCCCTTCAAGGCCGAGGCGAACGCCGTCGCCACCATGGCCGTCGCCCTGGGGCGGGGCCAGAGCCTGCGCGACATCGCCCGGACGACCGTCGACAGCCCCACCACCCGGAACATCCCGGCCTCCCTGCTCACCCCGGTCGCCGTGACGGCCGCCAACATCAAGAAGACCCTGGTCAAGGACGGTGTGTACACGATCGAGGAGATCTGTACGCCCAAGCTCCGGCCCGCCTGCGACAAGGCCGGCCTCACCCGCTGACGGAGGTGATTTCGGTGGCAGCCCCTCCCCTGCTGACGCTGCGCGGCGTCTCCAAGCGCTTCGGCGGCGTCCAGGCGCTGATGGACGTCGACCTGCAGATCCGGGCCGGTGAGGTCGTCGCGCTGGTGGGCGACAACGGCGCGGGCAAGTCCACCCTGGTCAAGGTGATCGCCGGGGTCGGCCCCGCCGACCAGGGCGTCATCGAGTGGGAGGGCCACTGCGTCCAGATCAAACGGCCGCACGACGCGCAGGCCCTGGGCATCGCCGCCGTCTACCAGGACCTCGCGATGTGCGAGAGCCTCGACGTCGTCGGCAATCTCTTCCTCGGGCGCGAGGTCTCCCGCGCCGGGATCCTCGACGAGGTGGAGATGGAGCGGCGGGCCCGCGACCTGATGCACACGCTGTCCATCCGCATCCCCGATGTGCGGGCGCCGGTCGCCATCCTGTCCGGCGGCCAGCGGCAGGCCGTCGCGATCTCCCGCTCGCTGCTGAGCGAGCCCAGGGTCCTCCTGCTCGACGAGCCCACCGCCGCCCTGGGCGTCGAGCAGACCAGCCAGCTGCTGGACCTCATCGAGGAGCTGCGCGACCGTGGTCTCGGCGTGCTCCTCATCAGCCACAACATGGGCGACATCAAGGCCGTCGCGGACCGGGTCGCGGTGCTGCGCCTGGGCCGTAACAACGGGCTCTTCGAGGTGCCCACCACCACCCAGGAACGCATCATCTCCTCCATCACCGGCGCCGCCGACAACGCCGTGGCCCACCGCACGACGGGTGAGGAGGGGGCATGGCCGTAGGAGAGAGCTTCCGGGGATACGCGGACGCGGTCCGGCACCGGCTGCGCGGCGGCGAGGCGGCCCGGCGCGGGCTGCGGGTCGGCGAGCGGGGTCCGCTCCTGGTCATCCTCGGCCTGGTCGTGATCTGGCTGATCTTCCAGGGGCTGAACGCCAACTTCCTCTCGCCGCGCAATCTGTCCGACCTCAGCGTGGACATCGCCGCCACCGGCCTGGTCGCGGTGGGCATCGTGTTCGTGCTGCTGATCGGCGAGATCGACCTGTCGGTGGGCTCGGTCAGCGGGCTGGCGGGCGCCGCGTTCGCCGTGCTGAATGTGTACCTCGGCATGCCGGAATGGCTCGCGATCGTGGTGGCGGTGGTCGCGGGGACGGCCGTGGGCGCGGTGCACGGGTTCTTCTTCGCCCGGGTCGGGGTGCCCGCGTTCGTGGTGACCCTCGCCGGGCTGCTCGCCTGGAACGGGCTGACCCTCTACCTGCTGGGCGCGAGCGGCACGATCAACATCGATGAGAGCGGGCTGGTGGCGGCCCTGACCAGCCTCTACTTCAGCGGTGGCGTCATCGCGTACGGGCTGGCCGCGCTCGGCACGGCCGGGTACTTCCTGGCCGCGCGGCGGACCCGGCGGCGGCGCCGGGACGCCGGGATGCCGTACCGTCCGGCGGCCGAGATCGGGGTGCGCACGGCCGCCCTGGCGGTGATCGCGTTCGCCACCGCCCATACGCTCACCCGGTTCCAGGGCGTGCCGCTGGGGCTGCTGATCTTCCTGGCCGTCGTCGTCGGCTCGGATCTGCTGCTGCGCCGCACCCGCTCGGGGCGGAAGGTGTTCGCGGTGGGCGGCGGGGTCGAGGCGGCCCGCCGCGCCGGGGTGGACGTGACGCGGGTGCGGATCGCGATGTTCATGGTGTCGGGGACGCTGGCGGCGGTCGGCGGGCTGTTCGTGGCCTCGGGGCTGACCTCGGCGAGCCCGACGACGGCCCGTGCGGCGGGCTCCGGGATGCTGCTGATCAACGCGGTGGCCGCGGCGGTGATCGGCGGTACCAGCATGTTCGGCGGGCGCGGCTCGGCGTGGTCGGCGCTGCTGGGCGCGCTGGTCATCCAGTCGATCGCCTCGGGCATGGCGCTGCTGGGCATCCAGGACGCCGTCCAGTTCATGGTCACCGGCGGGGTGCTGCTGGCGGCCGTGGTCGCGGACTCGCTCGCCCGGCGTTCCGCTCAGGCGCGCGCCCCCACCTGACGGTCGTCACGGTCCGGGCGTGACGCTATGCTGCACAAAGGGCTTCCCATTTCCGGGCAAGCCAGACATCTCGCCGGATGTGCTGGAAGGATCCGATGCGCTCACCGTGACCATCGGAGTGCGATGAAACGTCTTCTTCTCACCCGCGCGGCCACGGCGGCCGCGCTCGCCGCGGCCCTGGTGGTCTCCGGCTGCCAGGGCACCGGCGTGCGGTCTTCCCGGGAGGGGAAGGAGAGCATTCGTGTGCTCGCCGTCAAAAATCCGCAGATGGAGACCCTGAAGCAGTACACGAAGAAGTACTTCTCCTCGCGGACCGGCATCACCGTCGACTACACCCTGCTCCCGGAGAACGAGGCGCGGGAGCTGATGAACAGGGAGTTCGCGCGGCAGAGCGGCCGGTACGACGTGGCGAGCGTGAGCGCGTACGAGGTGCCGATCTACTCCAGGAACCACTGGCTCGCCCCGCTGGACTCCTACGCGAAGGCGGACAAGGCCTTCGACCAGAAGGACATCTTCCCCAGCCTGATCATGGCGCTGACCGGCGCCGACGGGAAGATCTACGCCGAGCCCTTCTACGGCGAGGGGTCCTTCCTGATGTACCGAAAGGACCTCTTCCGCAAGACCGGGCTGACCATGCCGCGCGATCCGACCTGGAAGCAGGTCGCCTCGCTGGCGGCGAAGATCGACGGCACCGACGGCGCAAGCGGCATCTGCCTGCGCGGCCTGCCCGGCTGGGGCCAGAACCTCGCCCCCATCAACACCGTGGTGAACACCTTCGGCGGCGCCTGGTACGACATGCAGTGGAACGCCAAGCTCACCTCGCCGGAGTTCACCAAGGCGATTCAGTTCTATGTCGACCTGGTGCGCAAGTACGGCGAGCCCGGCGCCGCCCGCAGCGGAGTCCTCGAAATCCTCGCCGACTTCAGCCAGGGCAAATGCGCCATGATGTACGACGCCAGCTCGCTCGCGACCTCGATCGAATCCGACGGCTCCACGGTCAAGGGCAAGGTCGGCTACGCCCCCGCCCCGCACGAGGACACCCGCAGGGCGGGCTGGCTGTGGACCTGGGCCTGGGGCATCGAGAACGCCTCCAAGAAGAAGGACGCCGCCTGGAAGTTCATCTCCTGGGCCTCCTCCAAGCAGTACCAGGAGCAGATCGGCGACACGCTCGGCTGGAACGAGGCCCCGGCGGGCAGCCGCCAGTCGCTCTACACCAACCCCAACTACCAGCGCGCGGCGGCCACCTGGTACCGGCAGGAGTACGCGGCGGTGAAGAACTCCGCCGACCCCAAGAACCCGGGCGTGGGCCCACGTCCCTACCAGGGCATCTCGTTCGTCGGCATCCCGCAGTTCGCCGACCTCGGCACCAAGGTCTCCGCGCAGATCAGCGCGGCCATCGCCGGAAAGCAGTCGGTGCGCGAGGCCCTGCAGATCTCCCAGAAGCTCGCCCAGGACGCGGTGGCGGACTACCGCACCGGCGGCCGGGGCGCTAGTCGGTGACCGACCAGCACGGCATGACACCGGCGATGTGGCAGGCCATGAAGTAGAGCGGGATCGGGGGCGTGTACGGAGAGTCGTCCTCGGGATGGTGGACGAGACGGAGGTTACGGGGCGCCCTGGCGCCGCGCGGCCCGCTGGACGAACCCACGTACGCCCCGATCGAGTAGCTGGTGACGGCGGGCCACACCAGGCCGATATGCGATCCGGCGGGCACGATCCACCACCACTGGTCATCGCAGGCGAAGATACATCCGATGCGGGGCAGCCGGTCCATGACCCGCTTCCCGTGGTCCGCGGACATCCCGACCGCGTCATAGCCCAGCCCGGCGGAAAGCCCCGCGGGGAGGGCCAGCCGGCCACGGCGCGCACCGCGCGGGAGCCCCGGCGGGCCGCTCGCGAGATGCGGGGACTTCTTCCGCGGCATGTGAGCCGAAGGCAGGGGGAGGGTGGGGGGAACCACGATCGGTCGCCTTTCGTCTGCCTGCGCACTGTGGACAGCGCCGGTCCTGCACTGCCCGGTGCCTACCGACGTACACACGCGAACGTTCCGCCGCCGTCGGGCCGCGAATCGGTCCAACCCGTCCGACGTTTCCCCCGGTACCGCGGGCCAACTGCCGCGGAGTCACACAGTCGGTGACGGCATGTCCACTGTGTCATCTGCTACGAACGGGTTGCAAGAGGTAACTTGAAATTTGCAAGTCGTTGGATGCAGATGCGGCGACGACGGATGATCGTGACAGACTGCGACCGTGGAACGCGGCGTGAGGAGGCAGGGAGTGGCGGCGGAATCCGCATGGGGTGGCGCTCCCTCGGTCCTCCGCATGATCCTCGGCAGGCAGCTCGAGGAGCTGCGGACCCGGACCGGGCTCACCTTCGACGAGGCGGGCGCGGCGATCGGCGTCAGCCACTCGACCATCCGCAGGATGGAAGCCGCGAAGGTGGCCCGGCTGCGGCTCGCTGACGTCGAGAAGCTGCTCCAGACGTACGGCGTCACGGACCAGCACGAGATCGACACCTTTCTGAAGTCGGTCCGCGAGGCCAACAAGCGCGGCTGGTGGCATGTCTACCGCGATGTGATGCCGGACTGGTTCGCCGCGTATCTGAGCCTGGAACAGGCGGCGCTCCAGATCCGCGCGTACGAGCCGCAGTTCGTCCATGGCCTGCTGCAGACCGAGGACTACGCCCGCGCCCTGCTGAGCGCGGGCAACCCGCATGTCCCCGCCGAGGCCACCGAGCGCCGGATCGCCCTGCGCATGCGGCGCCAGGAGCTGCTGTCCCGCGAGTCCCCGCCCCGGCTGTGGGTCGTGATGGACGAGACCGTGCTGCGGTGGCCGGTCGGGGGCGCCGCCGTGATGCGCGCCCAGATCGACCATCTGATCGCCCTGAACGCGCTGCCGCATGTGACCCTGCAGATCATGCCGTTCAGCGCCGGTCCGCATCCGGCGATGACGGCCGGGGCGTTCCATGTCTTCCGGTTCCGGGCCGCCGAGTTGCCTGACATCGTCTATCTGGGCGGGCTGATCGGAGCGGTCTATCTGGACAAGACCGACGACGTGGTGGTGTACCGCGAGGCGCTGGACCGGGTGAGCGCCCAGTCGGCGCCCGCCCAGAAGACCGAGGCCCTGCTCGGCGCGATCCGCGAGGAGCTGTGACGTGGGCCCGGATAGTTGACGGCGATAGTTGACCGTGACAGTTGACCGACGAGCTGATTGGGAGGGGCGTGCGTTGCGCGACAACGGATGGCCGGCGGAACGGATTGACACCGAGAGCGCACACTCGGCGCGGATCTACGACTACATCATCGGTGGCAAGGACTTTTACCCCGCAGACAAGGAGGCGGGCGACGCCATGGCCCGCGAGTGGCCCGCGCTGCCGGTCCACATGCGGGCCAACCGCGACTTCATGAACCGGGCCGTGCGCTATCTGGCGGAGGAGGCGGGCATCCGGCAGTTCCTCGACATCGGAACCGGCATCCCCACCTCCCCCAACCTGCACGAGATCGCCCAGGCGGTGGCCCCGGACTCGCGGGTCGTGTACGTGGACAACGACCCCATCGTCCTCACCCTGTCGCAGGGCCTGCTCTCCAGCACGCCCGAGGGGAAGACCACCTATGTCGAGGCGGACATGCGCGACCCCGCCGCGATCCTGGCCGCGCCGGAGCTGCGCGACACCCTCGACCTCGGCAAGCCGGTCGCCCTGACGGTGATAGCGATCGTCCACTTCGTCCTCGACGAGGACGACGCCTACGGGATCGTCAACCGCCTCCTGGAGCCGCTGCCTTCGGGCAGCTATCTGGCGATGTCGGTCGGCACCGCCGACTTCGCGCCGGAGGAAGTGGGCCGCGTGGCCCGCGAGTACGCGGCGCGCGACATGCCCATGCGGCTGCGCACCGAGGCCGAGGCCGCCCAGTTCTTCGACGGGCTCGACCTGGTCGAGCCCGGTGTCATCCAGGTGCACAAGTGGCATCCGGACGGCCGGGGCACCGAGGTCACCAAGGACGAGGACATCGCCATGTACGGGGCAGTGGCCCGCAAGCCGTAGCGCGCTGCTTCGGTGGAGGTCAGTCCTCGGCGTCGTGGACGAGCAGCGCGATCTGGACGCGGTTGTTGAGGTCGAGCCGGGTCAGGATCTTCGACACATGGGCCTTCACCGTCGGCAGCGCGAGATGGAGTTCGCGCCCGATCTCCGCGTTGGAGCGGCCGCGTCCGACCGCCCGGGCCACGTCCCGCTCCCGCTCGCCCAGGAGCGCCAGCCGGGCCCGGGCGGCGGCTGCCCGGTCCTCCTGTGCGCCGTCCCCCGTCACCTGCTCGATGAGGCGGCGGGTGACGGCGGGCGACAGCACCGGGTCCCCGGCGGCCACGGCCCGGATGGCCGTGACGATGTCCTGCGGCGGGGTGTCCTTGAGCAGGAATCCGGCCGCTCCGGCGCGCAGCGCCCGCAGCACATGGGCGTCGGTGTGGAAGGTGGTCAGCACCAGGACCTCCGGGGCACCGGGCCGGTCCCGCAGGGTCCGGGTGGCGCTCAGCCCGTCGACGCCGGGCATCCGGATGTCCATCAGCACCAGATCGGGCCCGTGGCGGGCGACCAGCGCGGGCACCTCTGCCCCATCGGCCGCCTCCGCCACGATCTCGATGTCCGGTGCACCGCCCAGCATCAGGCGCAGCCCGGCCCGTACGATCGCGTCGTCGTCGACGAGCAGGACGCGGATCACCAGCACGCCCCCCTTCCCTTTGTCACCCTTGAACCGGTGGCGGCTCACCCCTGACCGGTGGCGGCCATGGTGTCCGCCGCGGGCCAGGGTAGCCAGGCGCGCACCCGGAAGCCGCCATCGTCGGGTCCGGCGGTCAGTTCGCCGCCCGCCAGCCGGGCCCGTTCCGCGAGCCCGACCAGGCCCTGTCCGCCGCCCGCGCCACCGTGCGGGTCCGGGGCGGCTCCGGGCGGCAGGGTGTTGTGGACCTCGACGGTCAGCCGGTCCGCCGGGGTCCGGTCCACCCGTATGGTGACGGGCGCGCCGGGCGCGTGCTTGCGCGCGTTGGTCAGGCACTCCTGCACGATGCGGTACGCGGTGCGGCCCACCACCGGAGGCGGCGCGGGACCGTCCGGCGGCCCGGTCAGCTCGATCCGGCCGCCCGCCGCGCGGGCCTCGGCCACCAGCCGGTCCAGGTCGGCCAGTTCGGGCTGGGGCCGCTCGCCCTCGGGACCGGCGCGCAGCACCCCGATGACCTCGCGCAGATCGCTCAGGGCCAGATGGGCGCTCTCCCGGATCACCCCTGCAGCCCGGGCGATCTCGGTGCGGGGCGCGCTCGTATGGAACTCCAGCGCCCCGGCGTGCACGCTCAGCAGGGTCAGCCGGTGGCCGAGCGCGTCGTGCATCTCGCGGGCGATCTCCTCCCGCGCCTCCCGCCGGGCCTGTTCGGCGCGCAACTCGGCGTCTGCCTCGGCCAGTTCGGCGCGTTCCCGCAGTGAGGCGATCAGCTGCCGCCGGGACCGCCGGAACAGCCCCCAGCCGATGGTCCCGGCGATGAGCGCGAAGTACGTCACGGCGGAGCCCGCCCGGTCCTCGGACAGCTCCGGCAGCTGCGACAGAAAGACGGGCAGCGGCGCGAAGGCCAGCGCCGCCACCCAGGCCGTGGCCCGCCAGGGCCGGGTGGCGGCCACCGTGTACACCGCCACCATCGCGGGGCCGGTCATGTAGTGCGACAGATGGCTGCCCGCCAGCAGCAGCGCCACCGCCAGCCACACGGGCCACCTCCGCCGCAGCAGCACGGCGGCGCATCCCAGCCCACCGGCCACCTGTTCGGCGGCCCGCAGCGCGGGGCTCATGTCCTCCGGGACCGGTATGGACGGCGAGCTGACGACGGCGAAGCACGCGGCGAAGAGGACCAGCCCCAGGTCGGCGGCCCAGTCCCGGCGGGTGCGGTGGATACGGCGCATATCCCGGCAATGTACGCGGGCCAGGCGGGCGGACGGGACTCCGCGCGGCGACCGCATACTTAAGTACGACGCGGGGCGGCGCACGGCCGACTTCGGTCACCGCCCGGCCGACCTCGGCCCGATCCCCCGCCACCGGGCGCCCTCCTACGGTCGGGCCATGACCTCGACTCCCCCGAACACACCGCCGAACACACCCCCGAATCCGCCCCTCGCGGCCGTGACCGACGTGCTCTGCTTCGTCCTCGTCGCCGGCGGTGGCAGTGGCCTGCTGTACGAATGGCTGGGATTCAAGATCCGCGTTCTGGGGTTCGTGCGGTTCCTCGCCCCCGGTGGCTATGAGATCTACGCGTACATCGTGATGGTCGTCCTCGGGCTCATCGTGGGCGCGGCCGGTGACGCGGTGTTCCGGCGCGGCAAGGGCTGACCGCCGCCCCTAGGCCAACTGTCGCCGCACCAACTCGTGGAGTTTTCCGCCCGGTTGGGCCATCAGCTCGGCCGGGGCACCCTGTTCGACGACCCGGCCCTCCTCCATGACGAGCACCCGGTCGGCGTCCATGACGGTCGACAGCCGGTGGGCGATCACCAGGCGGCTGGCGTTGAGGCGGCGGGTGCTGTCGATGACGATGCGCTGGGTCTCGTTGTCGAGGGCGCTGGTGGCCTCGTCGAAGAAGAGGACGCGCGGGCGGCGGATGAGCGCCTGGGCGATCATCAGGCGCTGGCGCTGGCCGCCGGAGATGGCGCCGCTGCCGGAGATCATCGTGTGCAGCCCCATGGGCATCTGGCGGATGTCCTCGGCCAGGCCCGCGAGTTCGGCGGCCGCCATGGCCTCCTCGGGGGTGAACGGCTCGGCGCCCCGGATGCAGTCGAGCACCGTGCCGCCCAGCGGCTGGGCGTTCTGGAGCACCACCCCGCACTGGCGGCGTACGGCGGCCTGGTCGAGCGCGGCGAGGTCCTGGCCGTCGTAGAGGACACTGCCGGACACCGGCCGTTCGAAGCCGATGAGGAGCCGCAGCAGGGTGGACTTGCCGCAGCCGCTGGGGCCGACGACGGCCACGAACTCGCCCGGCCGGACCTCCAGCGACACATCGTCGAGGACGAGCGGACCGTCGGCGCCGTACCGGAAGGTGAGGTTTCTGGCCTGGAGCGCGCCGGAGAGCGGACCGGGCTGGGTGCTGCCGCCACGTACCTCGGGCGGCTCGTCCAGGATCGGCTTGACCTCCTCGAACATGGGCAGCACTGCGACCACCGAGACCAGCGAGTTGGTCAGCTGGGTGACGGAGGTCAGCAGCATGGTGACGGAGGTGTTGAACGTCAGGAAGCCGCCCGCCGACATGCTGCCCCGGGCCGGTCCGGCCAGCAGCATGAACACCACGAGCGAGCACAGCGGAAGGTAGACCGCGTCGAGGACCTGGGTGAGGTTCTTGATGCGCCCGGTGCGCTGGTGAAGGTCGCGGGAGCGGGCGAAGCCACGGGCCCAGGCCGCGTAGGCGTAGTTCTCGGCCGCGGCGACGCGCAGCTTGGGCAGTCCGCGCAGGGTCTGGAACGCCTGGTTGTTGAGCTTGTTCTCGGTCTCCACCAGCCGCCGCTGCCAGCGCACCTGCCACAGGCCCATGGCGAGGAAGACGCCGCAGATGACCAGCAGCATGGCCAGCACGGCGAGCGCGAGGGGGACGCTGAAGAACAGCAGCAGGGCGAGGTTCATCGCGCCGACGGTCCCGGCCTGGAGGACCACCGGGGCGGTGCCGGACAGCACCCGGCGCATGGTGCTGATGCCCATGGCCGCGCTGGCCAGTTCGCCGGTGGAGCGCTCGGCGAAGAACGTGG
Source organism: Streptomyces sp. NPDC001700 (assembly GCF_053596435.1). Lineage (NCBI taxonomy): Bacteria > Bacillati > Actinomycetota > Actinomycetes > Kitasatosporales > Streptomycetaceae > Streptomyces > Streptomyces sp. NPDC001700. Next base: position 337,350 of record NZ_JBSFGE010000008.1, on the reverse strand, counting down.
TGGGCAGCCGCAGCAGCCGGTCCCAGACGGCGGGTTGCAGTGTGCTCTCCAGCCGCCCCTCCAGCCGCAGCAGGGTCAGGTTCTGCAGCAGCAGGAAGGACGCGGCGACGACACTGGAGACGATGAGCGCCAGCGCGACCTGGACGATGAGGCTCTTCTCGGCGCGCGGTACGAACCCGCCGAGCACCTGGCCGGTGGCGACCGGCACCAGCGCGCCGAGTGCCACCGTCACCAGCCCGGCGGCGACCAGGTTGCGCATGTCCGGTGCGGCGCCACGGGCCGTGAAGCGCAGCAGCCGCCACATCGTCATCGGCCGCTCGGGCAGCGGGCGGTAGAACATCACGGCGCGCGGCTCGAACTCGTCGGCGGTGGACCGGCCGACGCGCATCCGCAGGCCGGAGGCCGGGTTGACGGCCTCGTACCGGCCGCGCCGCCACAGCAGCGCCACCGGCGTCCCGGTCCGGGCGCGGTAGCCCACCAGGGGGCCCGCGTCCTCGCGCCACCAGCGGCCCTCCAGCCGGACGGCGCGGGTGCGGATCCGCGCGTGGGCCGCGACGCGCTCCACGGGGTCCGCACGGTCGTCGGCGGCGGGGCCCTTCGGCGGTTCGGGGAGGGTGATCCCGGCGGCGTCCGCCACGGCCCGGCACACCGCGTGCACGGCGTCGTCGGTGTCGTCGGCGGTCCGGTCCGTGGCCCGGGTGGAGCGCCGCGGGCCGCCGATGGACGCGATGAGCGCCTCGTCGGCGCGTGAGCGGACGGCCTCACCGGCCCGGATTCCGGCGGCCGTCCGGTCCGCGTGGGCCCGATCCAGGGTGTCGATCCAGCGGTCCACGGCGGTGCCGAGCCGGTACTGCTGGTTGACCATCCGCTGCCACAGCGCGCCGTCGATCAGCAGGTCCCCGGCGGCCTGGGCGCTGTACTCGGCGCCGTACCGCACACTGCCGGGCGGCACCGGGAGCCACAGCAGGTCCTCGTCGGCCGCCTCCTCGCCGCCCGGCGCTCCCCCGTCCAACGGGGCCTGGAACAGCACGCCGAGGCTGCGGCTGATGCCGAGCGCCACGGCGTGTTCCAGCGGGGTGGGCGCCGGGTCCTGGAACGCGGTGCCGTCCGCGTACGTGGCGTCGTACGCGGTGGCGTAGGGGGCGCCGTACGCGTCGTACCCCTCCGGCCGGTACAGCTCGCGCAGCGGGATGCGGCGCACCGCGCAGTCCTGCGAGGGCCGCCCCACCAGGGTGTGGCGCGGGCCTTCGACCGGCCCGGGGAGCGCGGCGCCCGTCTCCAGGCGGCCGAGGAAGTGCCACTGCCCCTCCTCGGCGGCGTCGACCGCGAAGAGGTCCAGGGCACCTTGGACGACGAGCCAGAGCACCTGCGGGCCCTCCAGCGGGAGGCTGCGCAGCCCGGCGCCGTCGACCGGGGTGCCGAGGGCGCCCAGCGCCGCCACCACCGCGTCGCCACCGTCCGTGGCCACGGACGCGGCGGGGTGTACGGACGCCATGTCAGTGCTCCTTCATCAGCTCGGCGTACGGGCCCCCGGCGGCCGCGAGGTCCTCGTGCCGTCCGCGTTCCACGACCGCGCCCCGGTCCAGGACGAGGATCTCGTCGCTGTCCCGGACGGTGCTGAGCCGGTGGGCGATCACCACGCACGCGCAGCCCCGGCGGCGCAGGCTGTCCATGACGGTCTGCTCGGTCCGGGCGTCAAGGGCGCTGGTCACCTCGTCCAGGACCAGCACGCTGGGGCGGCGGACCAGGGCGCGGGCGATCTCCAGCCGCTGCCGCTGGCCGCCCGAGAAGTTGCGGCCGTCCTGCTCGACCCGGCAGTGGATGCCGCCGGGGCGGCGGGCGATGACGTCGTCGTAGAGCGCGGCGTCCCGCAGCGCGGCCACCACGGCGTCGTCCGGGATCGACGGGTCCCACAGCGCCACGTTGTCCCGCACCGTCCCCTCGAACAGGAACACGTCCTGGTCGACGAAGGACACGGAGGCGGCGAGGCGGCCGCGCGGGATGTCCTCCAGCCGCTGCCCGTCGATGCGGATGGCGCCTTCCCATGGGCTGTAGAGGCCGGAGACCAGCCGGGACACGGTGGACTTGCCGCTGCCGGAGCCGCCGACCAGCGCCACTTGGCGGCCGGGGCCGACGGACAGCGAGAAGCCGCGCAGCAGCGGCTCGTCCAGCGGGTTGTAGCCGAAGGTGATGTCCTCCAGGGCCACATGGCCGGTGAGGCGGCGGGCGCCGTCGGCGTCCTGCTGGCCCTCGTCGCGGGTGTGGAGGGTGTCCGCGGGGAAGCGCTCCACGTCCCCCAGCCGGGCCACGTCCGCGGAGAAGTCCTGGATGCGTCCGGCCACGCCGTTGAGCCGGGTGATGGGCGCGGTGAAGCGGGTGACCAGCGCCTGGAAGGCCACCAGCAGACCGACCGAGAGATGGCCCTCGACGGCCCGCAGCCCGCCGATCCACAGGATGAGCGCGCTGTTGAGAGTGGCGAGGGTGGGCGCCACGACGGCCAGCGCCGCGCTCGGTACGCCGAGCCGCTGCTGTTCCTCCAGGGTGATGGCGTGCTGACCGGCCCAGCGGCGGAAGTAGCCGCTCTCGCCACCGGTGGCCTTCATCGTCTCGATGAGCTGGAGCCCGGTGTACGCGGTGGTGGTCAGCCGCGCGGTGTCGGCGCGCAGCTTCTGGGTCCGGGTGGCGCGCAGCCGTATCACGACGCGCATCGCGACCACGTTGAGGAGCGCCAGCCCGACGCCGATCAGGGTGAGCTGGGGGTCGTAGGTCCACAGCAGCAGGGCGTACAGGACCACCACGATCCCGTCGACGGCCGCCGCGGCCAGGTCGCGGGCGAGGGTTTCGGCGACGGTGTCATTCGACCGCAGCCGCTGCACCAGGTCGGCCGGGCTGCGCTGGGCGAAGAACGTGACGGGCAGCCGCAGCAGATGGCGCAGGAACCGGGCGCTGCCGAGGGTGGAGGAGATGATGCGGCCGCGCAGCAGGTTCGCCTGCTGGACGCCGGTCAGCACCGCGGTCAGCACCACCGCCACGGCCATCGACGCGAACAGCGGTGGCAGCATCGAGGTCTGGCCGCCGATGATGAAGGTGTCGATGAAGGTGCGGCCGAGCGCCGGAACCGCCGCGCCCACCACCACCAGCAGCAGGCTGGCCAGCAGCGACGCCAACAGCGTGCCGCCGGTGCCGCGCAGCCGCGCGGGCAGGCCGTCCAGGACACCGGGCTTCCTTCCACCGCGACGGAAGGAGGCGTCGGGTTCGAAGACCAGGCAGACCCCGGTGAAGCTCGCCCCGAACTCCTCGGTGGTGACGAAGCGGCGCCCCTTGTCGGGGTCGTTGATGTGGACGCCGCGCTTGCCGAACCGCCGTCCCGTGCCGTCGTAGACGACGTAGTGGTTGAACTCCCAGAACAGGATCGCCGGGGCCTGGACCTCGGCCAGCGCCTCCGGCTCCATCTGCATGCCCTTGGCGCGCAGCCCGTAACTACGGGCGGCCTTCAGCAGGTTGCTGGCGCGCGATCCGTCGCGGGAGACGCCGCAGGCGATCCGCAACTCCTCCAGCGGTACGTGGCGCCCGTAGTGGGCGAGCACCATGGCGAGCGACGCGGCGCCGCACTCCAGCGCCTCCATCTGGAGCACGGTGGGGGTGCGTACGGTCCGCCGCCCCGGCTTCTTGGGGCCCGTACCGCGACGCGGGGCGCGCCTGCGTCCACGGGCCGGTTCGGGGCGGCGGCGGCCGCTGGTCCCGGCGGGTGCGGGGCGGGGCGGTCCACCGCTGTCGCTCGCGGCGTCCGTCGCGTTCGCGGCGTTCGGCGGGTTCGTCGCGGTCACGGGAGCAGCCAATCGACGGGGTGACGGTCGGCCAGGTGGAGGGTGCCGGTGGCCAGGGTCATGGAGCCGAGGGCGAACGGCGGGCCCTCTCGCGAGGACCAGCGGTAGCCGGAGCGGGTGGCCGACGATCGGTCCAGCCGCACCGCCACCGCGACCGGCGGGCCGTCCTTCGAGAACTCCTCGCCGAGCTGCGCGCTGCCGAGGAAGGAGCCGATCTGCCGACTCGTCTGGGCGGTCCGGCCGACCGCCTGGACGTGGCCGCGCAGCACGCCGTACGTACGGGAGGGCGCCGACTGCACATCGAGGTCGACCTCGGCCCCCGCGGGCACCGACGCCGCCCGGTCCGCCGGGACGTACAGGGTCGCGGTCAGCGGGTCGCGGGAGTGGCGGACGCGCTCCACGGAGGCGACGTCTCCGCCGGTGTCGAGGACGGCGCCGATCGAGACGGACAGGGTGGTGAGCCGCCCGGCGGCGAGGGCGCGCACGACCGTGCTGCCGCCACCGGGATTACGCACCTTCACCAGCGGCGCGCCCGATCGCACCGTGCTGCCCTCCTCGGCGAGCACGGCGGTGACCTGTCCCCGGACCGGGCTCTGCAGCACATAGCTGCCCTGGCCGTGGGTGAGGATCCCGGAGGCGCCCAGGGTGTCCGCCACGGTGCCGGTCACGGCCCAGACGGCGGACGCGGCCATGACGACGAGCGTGACGGTCAGCGCGAGCCAGCCCTGGGGACGGGCGTAGCGGACCGGCAGGTCGATGTCGTCTGCCGACTGCAGCTTGGAAAGGGCCTGCTGGCGGAACTGCACGGGAGTCTTTCCTCAACCGGCCGGAGGGCGCGAGGGAACGGGTCGGTGCGCGGCCGCCCGGGCGGCCCGTTTTCGACGGGTGCCGGGGATCGCGCATGCCCCGGACCAGGCAGGCCCGGGGCATGGAGTGCGGTCGTCTCAGAGGCCGGAGACGGTGCCGACGATGCCGGAGGTGTTCAGGCCGGTCACGCCGTCCACGGTGCCGGTGACGGTGCCGACGGCGCCGGTGACCGGGCCGGTGACGGGACCGGTGACGGCCTGCACGGTGCCCAGGGCGTCGCCCACAGCGCCGAGACCGCCGGCGACGTTGTCCAGCTCAGCGTCGGAGATCTCCTGGGTCGCGACCTTGGGTGCGTTGTTCATTACTGCGTCTCCCTTGGATACGTATCTCGAATGAGCTTGTAACGGCCGGTGATTGCCGACATGCGCACGGCTTCGCCACCGGCCACCGCGGCACGTTCCCGCGCTTTCCGGAAACCGGGGTCCCGGGAACGTCTCGGCGCGGAAGGATGTAACCACGCGGGCTCGCCGCCTTCGAACCACGGCGCATCCGGAACTACGCATTCCGCCAACTTTCCGATCACATGGCGTGCACACCAGCCCACGTGACCGGCACTTCCTCCCCACAGGAACGTCACCACTCGCGCGGCGCCACTCCCCCACACCCGCACGGAAACCGTGCATTCCCGGGCGGAGTCACCGGGTGCCGGGCCGCGTGGCCGCCGACGGGGTGCGGTACACGCGACTTCTGTGGAATGGATGTGCCGATCACTTGAAGACCTGCCGACCTCCGGTCGCATTTCGCCACCGTCGATGCCAAGCGGATTCGCCACGCGTGACGGGCGGCGCCGGGGGTACACGTCGGCCACCCCTATGCCTACGGTGGCGAACTGCCGGAGATCGACGCGATGGCGGGTGTCGCCGAACGGTTCCGTTGACCCGTGGCTAGGGCCGCTCCAGGGGCGCCTGGGCCACGGCGGTCGTCAGCTGGTCCAGGGGCCGTACGAGCAGTTCCGCACCGCTCTGGACCACCGCCTCCGCGGTGCTGTCGGCCTCCCAGTCGACCAACGCCTCCTTGGCCCGGTCCCAGCGCGGTCTGCGCCGCTCCCGTACGTGGCGCGCCGCCCGCTCGGTGTCCGCCGCCAGCGCGTCGGCGAACCGGGCGGCCCCGGGCACCGGCCGCGCGCCACGCTCCGGCAGATGGGTTTCCAGCAACATCGCCGCCTGCCCGAACGCCTCCAGCGCCGTCTGCGCCTCCTCCGCCTGCGCGCGGGTCAGCCCCCGGTGGCGTACGGGCTCCCGCTTGGCCCGGTCGAAGGCCTCGTTCCAGTCGGCGTGCGCCGTACGGTCGGCCAGCAGGGTGCGGCGTACATCGGTGGCGGGCAGCTCGCCGGGCTCGGCGTAGCCGCGTACCACCGCCGCCGCGTACCGCCCGCTCGCGGCGAGCCAGTCCGCGAGCCGGTCCAGCAGGCGCGGTGTCTCCCAGGCCGGGAACGCCACGTACGCCAGCATCGCGAGCACCCCGCCCAGCAGGGTGAGCAGGACCCGGTCCGGCACCGTCTGATGCCACCCCTCGCCGCCCATCCCGAGCAGCAGGACGGCGTACGCGGCCGCGGTGCACTGCGAGGCCGCGTAGCCGGTGCGCATCAGCAGATACGTCAGACCGGCCGCGATCACGGCCAGCCCGCCGGACAGATACGCGTCCGGGTGGGTCAGCTGCACGGCGCCGGTGGCCAGCGCGACGCCCACCAGGGTGCCCGCGAAGCGGGCCACGGCGCGGGAGTAGGTGCGGTGGAAGTCCGGCCGCATCACCATTACGGAGGTGACCGGCGCCCAGTAGCCGTGACCGAGTGGAAGCGCGCTGCCGAGCACGAAGCCGAGACAGGCCACCACGGCCAGTCGCAGGGCGTGCCGGAAGACGGGCGAGTCGCCGTACAGCTCCCGGCGCATCGCGCGCAGCACGATGGGCACCATCTGGAACACTGTCGGCCGCAGCAGGGGCGGTGGCTCGTCGGCGCCCTCGTCGGCGCCCTCGTCGGCGCCGGAGGTGGGGCCCAGGTCCCTGCCGCTGCTGTCGGCGATCTCCAGCACGTCGGTGAGCAGGTGCGACAGCTGGACGGCGGCCTGCCGGGCGGGCCCTTCCAGGGCCACATCCGCGCCACCTTCCTCGTTCTCGTCGTCGATCCGCAGGATCTCCCTGGTCGCGGACGGCACCTGGGCGGGGGCGCCACGGCGGATCGACCGGGCGGCGGCGTCCAGGACGTCGGCGGCCGCGTCGAGCAACTCACGCGCCCGGTCCCGGCCCGGCCCCTCGGCGGGGGCGCCGACCCGGGGATCGGCGAGGGCCGCGAGGGTGGGGCGGACGCGTTCGGCCAGGCCACGGGGGCCGTGCAGGGCGGCCGGGCGGCGGCGGGCCTGCGAGGGCGTGACGGCGGCGGCGCTCCGGGCCGTGATCATCGGCTCCGGGTCGAACGGCGCCACCGGGTCCTCGCGCAGCCGCCTGGCGTAGTCCGCCACGGCGGCCAGGGCGTCGGCCAGCGCGTCCCGGTGCCGCCCCCATCGGCGGATCGGGAACAGCCAGATCAGCGCCGCCTGCGCCACCCCGCCGAACGCGATGACCGCCGCGTGTTCCAGGGCCTCCAGGACACCGGTGGGCAGCGTGATGGTGAGCAGCATGATGGCGACCGTCGTCGTGGCCACGATTCCGGCGGTCGGCCCCGCCGCCCACGCCATTCCGGCGAGGAACGCCCAGGCGGCGAGCAGCAGCAGGAAGAGCGCCAGATGCGACATCGCGAGGTAGCCCACGAAGGTGCTGAGCCCCAGCCCGGCCCCCGCGACCAGCGCGATCACCTTGCGCGGCCGCCAGCTGCGCTGGAACGTCGACGTCCCGGCCGAGTAGGCGCCGAACGCGGCGGAGGCGGCGTACGACGGGGAGGCGATCGACAGCGAGAGCCCGATCACGACCGCCACCCCGGCCGCCGCCCGCAGCGCGGCCAGCGGTTCGAGCCGGGCGCGCTCGATCGTCAGCCCGGAACGCACGCTGTCCATCAGCGACCGGGGCCACGTCACACATTTGAGCCTAGGCGGATCGGGCGGAACCGCATGTCAGGCCGTGTCTCACCCCCGCCACCAGCGGCGCAGCACCTTCTCGGCGGGTTTGCCGTGCGGGGTGTAGGCAAGGCGCGGCGCGGTCTCGCCGGTGTCCGGCCAGTCGTCCCACATCCACCAGCACACCCCGGCCCACCACGAGCGGCCGTCGAAGGCGGTCAGCAGGGCCTGGTACGCGGCGGACTGCTCGTCGGCCGCGGCGTGCTCGCTGACGGTCCAGGAGTACGGGGCGGCCGTGGTGCCGCGCTGGCTGGCGTATCCGGCCTCGGTGAACAGGATCTTGCGGTCCTGTCGGGCGGCGAACGCGGCGAGTTCGGCCACGATCGGCTCCCAGCCCTTCGCCAGTCGGTCCGGGTCGGTGGTGGCGGTGTCCGTCAGCGGCCAGTAGGCGTCGATGCCGATCACGTCGAGGGCGCGCCAGAAGCGGATGCGGGCGTACTCGTCGAAGTTGGCGGCGTACGTCAGCGGGCCGTCGTAGGTGTCGCGGACCGCGGCGATGACCCGGGTCCAGCGGCGGCGGTCGGCGGAGGTTCCGGCCAGTTCGGTGCCCACCGAGAACTGCTCGGCGCCCACGTCCTCGGCCAGCTCGGCGTAGTGGGTGATGAAGCGTTCGTACGCGGTGAACCAGGCGTCCCGGTCGGCGGGCCGGATACCGGCCCGGTCTGCGCCGTCCACCAGGTCCACATGCGGTTTGAGCATCACCTTCAGACCGGCGTCGTGGGCGAGGGCGACGATGCGGCGCACCCCTCGGTCGCTCGCGGTCTCGCCGGTGGTGTGCATCGCGGAGTCCCGGACGCCGTCCTGGTACCAGGTGGGGGTGAACACCACCCACCGGGCGCCGGTGGCGGCGATCTGCCGCAGATAGCGCCGGGCCTCGTGCCGGTCGTAGTCGTCGGTGTTCCACGCGGGCAGGGTGATCCCGCGCAGCTGACCGTGGTGCTGCGGCGCGGGCGGGTCGTCCCCGCCCGCCGAGCATCCGGTCAGAACGGCGACGGCGGCGGTCATCGCCGCGGCCGCCCGCCTCAGCGCACTCATCGGGGCGTGGGCCTTCCTCGGGCGGGGCCCGGGTGACGCGCGCCGTTCCCGGCCCGCGCGGAGCGGACCGGGAACGGCGGCGGTGCTGGTGTGGTGACGAGAAATCAGATCAGGCTTTCGGGGCTGACGAAGGTGTAGCCGAGCGCCTCGATGCCCTCGACGATCTCCTTCAGCGGCTCCACCGGCTGGTACGGGTGGTAGTAGAAGCTGGCGAAGCCGTCCCGCACGGCCAGGTTGGCCTTGGCGTTCTTGATCAGGTCGGCCGCGAGCCGGGGCGGGTGGTTGTTGTGGGCGTCGGGCTCGTACGAACCCAGGTTCTCCGGGAGCACCTTGGTGCCGTACACGTCGGTGACCGGGTACGGGAAGAACTGCCCGAGGTAGCGGCTGGTGTCGACGGGGGCGCCGGAGAGGGTGCCGGAGAAGTACAGCGGGCGCTCCACCCGGGCCGCGAAGTTCTGCGAGAACACCTTGTAGTCGGTGGGCGAGGCCGCGTAGTGCGGGGTGGTCCACAGCTTCGGCACCGGCAGGCCGACCCGGGCGAACTCGGCCAGCGCCGCGGTGACCCGGCTCTGGGCCCACTCGGCGGAGTCCTCGGTGGCCGGGCCGTCGTAGATGACGTTGTCGCCCGCGTCCACGTGGGCGCGGAAGAACTCGAAGTCGTCGGCGGACAGCCCGTTGTAGGGGTTGTCGACGTTGCCGTACTGATGGGTGTAGCCGTGGTCCATCAGCACCGCGCCGTTGCTCAGCATGTACTTGAGGGTGTTCACCAGCGCCGGGCGCTGGGCGAGCCGCACGGTGCGCGCCACGCCGTTGTTCTGCACGCCCTTGGGGTCGGAGTACACCGGGATGACGTTGATGCCGTAGGCGATGTTCTTCGACTTCAGGTAGTCGGCGGTGGCCCGCAGGCTGGTGGCGTCGGACAGCGGGGTGATGTCCTCCAGGCGCACCATGGCGCGGTGCTGCTCGGCGGTGTCCGGGGCCAGCGCGTCGAACAGCAGGTCCTGGAAGGCGAGGACGCGGTCGGTCTCGTTGACGTAGGTGAAGGGGATCTCACCGATGTACGTCAGGTTGCCGGAGCGGATCGCCCACGGGGACTTCTTCTCCGCGCCACCGGCCGTGTCCGTCATCTGGGCCAGCTCGGTGACCTGGCCGAGGCCCGAGCCGGTCTTGATGTTGGGGTGGATGACACCGCCGTCCGCGCCCGCCGGAATGGTGCGGGTCAGTTCCTGGCCCTTGTAGCTGACCTTGGTGATCTGGCCGACGCTGCCGTCCACCTGGCTGTACGAGGTGGTCGGGTCCCAGCCGTAGCGGTACTGGAACTCCTGCAGGCTGATGGAGTTCGCCATGTTCCAGATGTTGTCGCCCATCCAGATCACCGGGCGCTCGGACAGCAGGGTGTCCAGGTAGAAGTCGTCCGGCACGGCGTCGGGGACGTCGCCACCGTAGTAGGTGGAACCGACGTAGACGGTGGCGTCGAACTCCTCCAGCATCCCGGCCGTGTACTCCTGGACCGGCTTGGAGGTCACGGTGCCGAAGTGGCCGCCGAGGTTGGCCACGCCCATCGCGTACAGCTCACCGAGGTGTCCGAACGGGCCCGCCGTGTCGTACAGGACCAGGGTCTTGGCCTTGCCGGGCTCGGCGGCGCGCGGCGCGCTCCTGGCCTTCGGGCCGATGGCCGCGGCCGACTTCCGCTGCTGCTGCGCTGTCCGCTTTTCACTGGTGTGCTTTTTGGCCATGTCGGCGCGGCGCTCGGCCTCGCCCGCCCGCTGGGCCTTGGCCCAGCCCTTGAGGTCCTTGCCGCGCAGGCCGTTGTCGGCGGCCTGCGTGGCCGACCGGTCGACGGCGCCCCGGCCGTCGCCCGCGGCCGAGGCCGCCGGTGCCAGGAAGCCGCCCGCCAGCAGGGCTGCGACGGCGAGAGCGATCAGCGCCAGCCAGGCCGGCCGTGATCTTCTCCAGGGTTCGGTCATACTCTGTACCCCCCTCATTCGGGTCCCGCATTGGCGTGAAACTGCATGGAACAAGGAACTGGGAAAGCAGCGGATCATGGCCGATTCATCATGGAATTCCACGGAGCGGGATCACTCTGCTCAATAGTCCGGTGATTGTTCTGACGATTCCCACCGGCTGTCAATGGGGCCTACGGGTCCGAAGTTGTGTCTTTGAGGTTCATGAGAGTTCAACTGAAGAACTCCTGCGACCGTGTTGGGTCTGGTACCTTCCGTAAGCGCGCAGAGGTCGGCCCGTTGGGGAGGCGTCCGGCCCTCCTGCGCCAACTGACCGTGGGGGGACCGCGATGTACGGTAGGGCTGCTGTGGGATCAGTGCTGCCCTTGATGGGTCTGGCGGCGGCACCGGAAATGGTCCCGGGAATTCCGGTTGCCAGGGCGTTACAGGCGACCGCCGGGGCGGGTTTCCTGTTGTACTGCCTGGTTGTTTTCGGCCTGTTGGTGGCGCGCTGGCGATTGCGCTCCGGGGCCACCGCGACCGATGCGAGAGCCGCCGGGCGGGAGGACCTCGCCTCGGTGGACCGGCCGTGAGCGATGAGCCGCTGATATGGGCCAGTATCGCCATCATCGTGATGGCTGGTGCCTACAACTTCGGCCTGTTCCTGCTCTCCCGGCGGCGGCTGCCACATCGCTCCGGATCCGGCGAAGAACGCTTCTATGTGTTCCTGCTGGCCTGCCTCAACGAGGAACGGGTGCTGGCGGAAAGCCTCGCCCGGATCACCGCGCTCCCCGCCGAGAACTGCGTGGCTCTGGTCATCGACGACGCGTCCGACGACCGTACGGCCGAGATCGCGCGGACCGCGGATCCGGAGCGGGTGTGGCTCCATCAGCGTCATCTGCCGGACGCCCGGCGCGGCAAGGGCGCCGCGCTCAACGACGGTGTCCGGCTGCTCCGCGCGTCCGGGCTGCTCGGCGGCCGCGATCCGCATGACGTCATCATCTGTGTGGTGGACGCGGACGGACGGCTGGACCGCCATGTGATCGAGGCCGTCGACCCGTTCTTCAACGACCAACAGACCGGCGCCACCCAGATCGGCGTCCGGATGTACAACCGCCGGGCCGGGCTGCTGGCCCGGCTGCAGGACATGGAGTTCGTCGTCTACGGCGACATCTTCCAGAGCGCCCGCCGCTTCATCGGCAGCGTCGGGATGGGCGGCAACGGCCAGTTCATGCGGCTGTCCGCGCTCGACTCGCTGGGCGAGACCCCCTGGAGCGACAGCCTCACCGAAGACCTGGACCTGGGGGTCCGGCTGATCGCGCGCGGCTGGACCAACCAGCACTGCACCACGGCGGCCGTGTCCCAGCAGGCCGTCCTCGACCTGCGGCGGCTGATCCGGCAGCGGTCCCGCTGGTTCCAGGGCCACCTCCAGTCGGCCAACCTCGTCCCGCTGATACTGCGCGAGGTGCCCGGCCGGGCCGCGATGGACCTGATCTACCACCTGTCCAGCCCGGTGCTGATCCTGCTCACCTCGCTGCTGCCGCTGTCCTTCATGGTGGCCGTCGTCGGAACGGTCATCGGTTCCGTGCAGGCCGGTCGGCCGCTGGTCTCCACGATGTGGTTCCTCGGCCCGTATCTGCTCTCCTTCACCGCCGCGTACATCTACGGCTATGTGTACCGCCGCCGCGAAGCGTCGCTCGGTGTGCTGCACGCGGCGCTGCTCGGCCACGTCTTCGTGTTCTACGGCTACATCTGGTTCGCCGCGGGCTGGTGGGGGCTGTGGCGGGCCATCACCGGCAAGCGCACCTGGCTCAAGACCGCCCGCAGCTGACCTCTGCGGCCGCCTCGTACGACCGTGTCACCCGCTCGTGCCCTGTCCGCTCGCCTTGCCCAGGGAGACCGATGTCCACATCAGGCAGACCCGTGTCCGTACCCGTGCCCACTCCCCCGCGGCCGCCCGGCCCCGGCGCCGTCCGCACCATGTTCGTGCTGGGCACCCGGCCGGAGGCGATCAAACTGGCCCCCGTGGTCCGGGCGATGGCCGCCTCCTCGCTCTTCCAGCCCGTGGTGGTGACCACCGGTCAGCACCGGGAGATGCTGCAGCAGATGCTCGGCCTGCTGGGCGTGGGCGTGAAGACGGACCTGGCGGTGATGCGCGACCGGCAGCGGCTGTCCGAGCTGACCGCCCGGCTGGTGGACGGTCTCGGCACGGTGATCCGGGCCGAACAGCCGGACCTGGTGGTGGTCCAGGGCGACACCACCACGGCGCTGTGCGGCGCGCTCGCCGCCTTCTACGAACACATCCCGGTCGCCCATGTCGAGGCGGGCTTGCGCACCGGCGTGCTGGACAACCCGTTCCCGGAGGAGCTGAACCGCCGGATGATCGGCCGGGTGGCCCGCTGGCACTTCGCCCCCACCGCCCGGTCCGCCGGTCATCTGCTGGCCGAGGGCGTACCGCCCGAGCAGGTGATCACCACCGGCAACACCGTCGTCGACAACCTGCTGTGGGTGCTCGCGGAAGGTGCGGGGCGCAGCGCCTTCCGCACCACCCGGCGCAAGGTGCTGCTGACGCTGCACCGCCGGGAGAACCAGGGGGCCCGGATGCGGTCCATGGGCGCGGCGCTGCGCCGCCTCGCCGACCGGGGCGATGTGGAGGTCGTCCTGCCGCTGCACCGCAGCCCCGCCGTACGGGAGGCCCTGCTGCCCGAGCTGGACGGCCATCCGGGGGTGCGGGTGGTGGACCCGCTGGACTACCTGGACTTCGCCGCCACCCTGGCCGACTGCGATCTGGTGCTGACGGACTCCGGCGGGCTGCAGGAGGAGGCCCCGAGCCTGGGCAAGCCCGCGCTGGTGCTGCGGACCACGACCGAGCGCCCGGAGGCGGTCGAGGCGGGCGCGGCCCGGCTGGTGGGGACCGACCCGGACACCATCCTGGCCGCCGCCGGGGAGCTACTGGACGATACGGAGGAGTACGGGCGGATGGCCGCGGCGGGCAACCCGTTCGGCGACGGGCGGGCCGCCGAGCGGATCGTGGCCCGGCTCACCGCGGACTTCGCGGACGTGGGCGGCGAGGGGGCGGTGAATACCGCGCCGCGCGACGCGTCCGGCTCGTATGATCCGGTGGCATGACGTCGTTACGCGGGCGCACATGGTGGCGGTGGCGGTGGCGGATCGGGGGGCTGGTGCTGGCCGTCGCCCTGGTGGCGGGGGCGCTGGCGCTGAGCGGCGTATGGGACGAGGACCGGCCGCCCGAGCCGGTCGAGTCCTGGCGGGACGGCGAGGTGTACGGCCCCTGGCGGTCGGTGTTCCACGGCTACGGGAGCAACGTCGGCGGGACGGACGAGCTGACGCTCACCCCGCGCGCCGCCCGGCACAAGGACCGTACCCACGCCTGTCTGGTGGTCTCCACCGCCCGCTACGAACTCCTCGACTACTCGGTCCGCATGCGCACCGTCGAGCAGTTGCGCGACACCGACCCCAACCCGTGGGAAGTGGCGTGGCTGGTCTGGGCGTACACCGACCCGGAGCACTTCTACTATCTGGCGCTCAAGCCCAACGGCTGGGAGCTGGGCAAGCGCGACCCGGCGTACCGAGGTGGCCAGCGGTTCCTGGCCACCGGCACCACCGCGTTCCCGGTCGGCGAGTGGTCCAGGGTCCGGGCCCGCCAGGACGGGCCCCGGATGGCGGTGTCGGTGGACGACCGTCAGGTGGTCACCTTCACCGACCGGGAGCGCCCGTACCCGGCGGGCAGTGTGGGCGCCTACACGGAGGACGCCCGGGTGGAGTTCCGGGACATCGCCGTGCGCCCCGGCTCGGTCCGTACGACCGCGACGGCGAGCGGTGCCAGTTCGATGGCCCCGTCCGTCTTGGCGCCGGAGACCAGGTCGATCCCGTCCGTGGCGAGGGGGACGCGGACGGGGTCCGTCTCGGAGTGGTTGAGGAGGAACAGGAACTCGGCGTCGTCTCCGGCCCGCCGGACCGCCTCCAGGTGGGCCGGGGCGTGGTCGAGGAGCGGTGATACGCCCGCGGCGGCCACGGCGCCGAGCAGGGTGTCGCGCAGCGCGGTGGCTTCCAGGCGGGTGCCGATGTAGACGACGCGGCCCCGGCCGACCGTGTGCTCCAGGATCGCGGGCCGCCCGCGCAGCGCGCCGCTGGTGTAGGTGGCCAGCACGCGCGCGCCCTCGGGGTGGATGCTGTCCTGCCACCAGTCGGAGGTGGCGGTGGTCCCGTCGGCGCGGGCCACGGTGAACGTCTCGCCGGGGCGGGCGGGCCAGTACTCGTCGATGTACGCGCCGATGAGGTGGCGGAAGGCGCCGGGGTAGGCGGGCTGCCGGACGTGGTTGTGGGCGTCGACCACGCCGGAGAAGAAGGAGCAGACCAGGGTGCCACCGCTCTCGGTGAAGCGGGTGAGGGCGTCGGTGAACGCGTCGTCGACGAGGTAGGCGTTGGGCACGACGACGACGCGGTAGCGGCTGAGGTCGGAGCCGAAGGACACCGTGTCGACGGCGTGCTGGGCCTCCAGCAGCGGGCGGTAGTGGTCGGTGGCGATGCGCGGGTAGTCGAAGTCGTTGCGCGGCAGGCCGCCCGTCTCGGTCAGCCCCCACCAGGCGGTCCAGTCGAAGAGCACCGCGATGTCGGCGTGCGACTCCGAGCCGACCGCTTCGGCGATCCTCGGCAGTTCGGTGCCGAGCGCCTCGATCTCCTGCCAGGTGCGGGAGCCGGTGCCGGAGTGCGGCAGCATCGCGGAGTGGAACCGCTCGTGACCGCCACGGCTCGCGCGCCACTGGAAGTACAGGACGCTGTCGGCGCCGTGGGCGATCGCCTGGTAGGAGCCCAGCCGCATCCGGCCGGGCCGCTTCACGTTGTTGACCTTCCACTGGGAGACGCCGCTCGCGGCCTGCTCCATGAGGATCCAGGGTTCGCCGCGCAGCGAGCGCATCAGGTCGTAGTTGAACGCGGCGGCCACATGGGCGTCGTCCTCGCCGGGGTCGGGGTAGATGTCGAGGGCCACGGCGTCCTGTTCGGCGGCCCACCGCCAGTAGTCGGCGTGCTTGTAGAAGCGCATGTAATTGGTGAGGACCGGGATGTCGTCGCGGTAGGAGCGGACGATGTCGCGCTCCATGACGAAGCAGTTGAGGTTGGCGTCCGAGACGAACCGCTTGAAGTCCAGGCGGCGGGTGGGATTGGACCAGGTGCGGGGCACCTCGGGCGGGTTGATCTGGTCCCAGGAGGTGTAGCGCTGGGACCAGAAGCGGGTGTACCAGGCGTCGTTCAGCGCCTCCAGGCTGCCGTACCTCGCCTTGAGCCAGTCGCGGAAGGCGATCGCGCTGTGGCCGCCGTACGAGGTGGGTCCGTATTCGTTGCTGATGTGCCACATGGCGAGCGCGGGGTGGTGGGAGTAGCGCTGGGCGAGGGCGGTGGTGATGCGGGCGGCGTGTTCGCGGTAGCGGGGTGAGGCGGGGTCGAAGTGGAGGCGGTTGCCGAAGCCGAACGGCTCGCCGTCCTCCATGACCGGATGCACATCCGGGTGGCCGTGGGTGAGCCACACCGGTGGCGCCATGGTGGGGGTGGCGAGGTCGACGCTGATGCCGCCTGCGTGGAGGAGGTCCATCACCTCGTCCATCCAGCCGAAGGTGAAGCGGCCCGGCTCGGGCTCCAGCGACGCCCAGGCGAACACGCCGAGGGTGACGAGATTGACCCCGGCGCGCCGCATCAGCGCCATGTCCTCGTCCCACACCGGGCGGTCCCACTGCTCGGGGTTGTAGTCCCCGCCGAAGGCGAAGCCGCCGATGCGCGCGCGGAAGGTGTCCATGCGACTGTTCATGGCTACTTGATCGCTCCCGTCGTGATGCCGCTGCGCCAGTACTTCTGGAGCGCGAGGAAGAGGATGACCAGGGGGATGGTGCCGACCATGGAGCCGGTGACGACGATCCGGACGAGGTCGGGTTCGCTCATCGCGTTGAGCTGCCAGGAGTAGAGCCCGAGGGTGACCGGCCACAGCGACTGGTCATTGAGGACGATGAGCGGCAGCAGGAAGTTGTTCCAGATGGAGATGAAGGAGAAGAGGAACACCGTCACCAGGCTCGGCAGCAGGATGCGCAGCACGACGGTGAAGAAGACCCGCAGATCACGGGCGCCGTCGAGCCGTCCGGCCTCCAGCAGTTCGTCGGGCACTGCGGCGTCCGTGTAGATGCGGACGAGGAACACGCCGAACGCGCTGGACAGGCTGGGCAGGATCACCGCCCAGTAGGTGTTGATCAGCCCGAGGGAGTTGAGGAGGAGATAGGTCGGCAGGGCGAGGACCGTGCCAGGGATCAGCACTCCGCCGAAGACGAGGCCCATGAGCGCGTTCCGGCCGCGGAAACGGTACTTGGCGAGGGCGAAGCCGCACAGGGCGGCCAGGAACGTCGCACCGAGGGCGCCGCCGCCCGAGTAGAGCAGGGAGTTCAGCACCCAGCGCCGGAAGACCCCGTCGCGGTAGGCGAACAGGTCCTCCAGGTTGCGTACGAGGTCGAAGCGGGCGAACCAGAAGCCGGAGGTGGTGTTGAGGTCGGCGGTCGACTTGGTCGAGGCGATCAGCATCCACACCACGGGGATGAGGAAGTACGCCGTCAGCGCGACGATCGTCGCGGTCAGGATGAACCGGGTCGACCGGGGCGCGCCCTGTGGGTCACGCATCGGGGCTCCTTCTCTGGAGCAGCCGCAGGAAGCCGAAGGACAGCAGGAACGAGCCGATCGCGACGACGACCGCGACGGCGGCCGAGTAGTACGGCTGGTCCGATCCGAACGCGAGGTTGTAGACGATCATGTTCGGTGTGTAGTCGTAGGACACATTGCTGGTGATCGAGCGCAGCACGGTCGGCTCGGAGAACAGCTGGAGCGTGCCGACCACCGAGAAGAGCCCGGTGATGAGGATCGCCGGGGTCACCAGCGGCACCTTGATCAGCCAGGCGATATGCCAGTCGCTCGCGCCGTCGATGCGGGCGGCTTCGAACAGGTCGCGGTCGATCGCCTGGAGCGCCGCATAGATAATGATCATGTTGTAGCCGGTCCACTGCCAGGTTGAGACGTTGGCGACGGACCACAGAACGGTGTCCTTGGCGAGGAAGTCGACATGGGCGCCGACCCCGTCGAGGAGGTCCACGACCGGGCTCACTCCGGGCAGATAGAGGAACGCCCACAGGATGGACGCGATGACGCCGGGGACCGCGTAGGGCAGGAACGCGGCCAGCTGGAACAGGCCGCGCAGCCGCACGAGCGCGGTGTCGAAGATGAGCGCCATCACGAGGGCGAGCCCCAGCATGACGGGCACCTGGACGACGCCGTAGAGCAGGACGCGCCCGACCGAGACCAGGAACTCCCGGTTGGTGAAGGTGTCCGCGTAGTTGTCGAGCCCGACGAAGACCACGCGGGGCTTGCCGAATCCCAGGCCCGACTTCTGGGCGCCGTGGAAGCTGCGCCACAGCGCGTAGACCACCGGCAGCAGGGTGAAGACGAGGAACACCGCGAGGAACGGCGCCGTGAAGCCCCACGCCATCTTCCAGTCGGCGCCCAGGCGCAGTCGGTTGCGGCGCGCCCGCGACGGCGGGGCGGTCACGGTCATCGGACGGACAGGCCCTTGCGCTTCAGCTGCGCCACGGTCTGCCGGTCGACCTTGCGCACGGCCTCCGGCAGCGTCGTCGACTTGTTGATGGCGGACTGCATCGCGTCATTGAGGTAGTTGGTGGTGTCCGTCATCGTCGGGCCCCAGGTCCACGGGGTGGACGCGGTGCCGCGCACGGTGAACACCTCGCCGGGCACCTGGCCGCCGAAGTACGGGTCGGGCCGGGTGAGGGCCGGGATGCGCTGTCCGCGCTCGGAGGCGGGCAGGACGTCGGCGGCCAGCAGTTTCGCGCTCTGGGCGCTGGTGTTCAGCCACTTCACGAACGTCATGGCCGCGCCGGTCTTCTTGGTGGCGCTGGTCAGCGCCGTCAGGGAACCACCCCAGTACACCGGGGCGCGCTCCCCCTTCGACCACTGCGGCAGCGGGGCGACGGCCCATTTGCCGGAGAGGCCGGGGGCGTTCTCCTTCAGGGCGGAGCTTCCCCACGCCGGTCCGATCCAGGTGAGGTAGGTGCCACGGGCGAGCCCCTTGAACCAGGTGGGCTGCCAGTGCTGGTCGCCCTTGACGTAGCCCTTGTCCAGCATGGTCTGCCAGTACGCGGCGACCTTCGCGGTGGGTCCGTCGTCCAGCCCGACCTTCCAGGCGTCCCGGTCCGTGGCGAACCACTGGGCCTTGGCGTTCCACGCGAGCGAGGCGAGCCAGACGCCGCCGTTGGCGGGCAGCGCGGTGGTGTACGCCGTGGGGTACTTCTTCTTGAGCGTGGCGGCCGCTTGCCGGTAGGCGTCCCAGGTGGCGGGGGCGGTCAGGCCCGCCTTCTTGAACAGGTCGGAGCGGTAGTAGAGCACCTGGGTGCCGATGTCCTGCGGCACCCCGTAGACCTTTCCGTCCACCACCACCTGGTCCCATACGCCGGGCTTGAACCGGCCTTTCAGATCGCGGGTTTCGGCCGTGACGTCCTTGAGGTTTCCGGCGATGATCGTCGAGGTGAGATTGGGGTAGTCCACCTGCGTGATGTCCGGTGCGCCGGACTTCCCGGTGAGGGCGGCCCGAAGTTTGGGAAAGAAATTCGAGGTGATGGCCTGGAACTTCACCTGGAGTTCGGGATGGTTCTTGTTCCACAGGGCGACCGGTTTCGTCATGTCCGACCACCCCCAGAAGGTGAGTGTCTGTCTGCCGGGCCCTTCGGTGTCCGGGGACCCTTCGGCACAGCCACCCAGGAGCAGTGCCGTCACGGCGGCCACCACGGCCAGACGCCGGGGGCTGGATTCCTTATGCATACGGTCTCCTTGATGGCAATGAGACGCAAAACATTGCGGAACTTCAGCGACCGTGACGCTAAACGCGGGTAAAAACCACTGTCAAGGCAAGGGACCAAACACAAGGCTCACCGGCTATTTGCATGCAGTCCTGGCGGAATATTCGACCATCTTTTGCGGGAATTTGCGGCAGAGCAGTGCGACCGCGATGCCCTGCGGGAGGGAATCAGCATGTCAACGCGTGCGACGATGGCGGAAGTCGCGAAGGCCGCGGGTGTATCGGTCTCCACGGTGTCCCGGGTACTCGCCGACAAGCCGGATATCTCGGAGGAGACCCGGGACCGCGTCACTCAGGCGGCGCGGGCGACGGGATATGTGCTCCGCGCGGAGCGCCGCCGACAACTCGGCGGCATTCTCGACCTGCTTGTCGAAGAGGCCGCCACACCCTGGGCGGCGGAACTCGTCGACGGGGCGCAGCGCGCGGCGTTCGGGCTCGGATACACCCTGGCGCTCACGCCCGTGGGCCATCCGCGTTTCCGGCTCGGCGACTGGGCCGACACCCGCCGCGCGCGGCCCTCGGACGGCATCCTGCTGGCCCTGGCCCGACCCGGCCACGACGAGATCGCCGCGCTGGCGGAGCTGCCGGTGCCGCTCGTCCTCCTCGACCCGGGCGGCGTGCAAGGGCTGATCGGTGTGCAAGGGCCGGGCGGTGTACGGGAGTTCGCGGTCCCGACGGTCGGGGCGACGAACTGGTCGGGCGGCGCGGCGGCCACCCGACACCTCCTCGAACTGGGCCACCGGCGAGTGGGTTTCCTCGGCGGGCCCTCCGAAGCCCCGTGCACCAGGGAGCGGTACGAGGGCTACCTCGCCGCACACCGCGAGTTCTCCCTCGCCCCCGATCCGGCCCTGACCCGGTACGGCGAACTCCGCGTCACAGCGGGGGCGGAGGGCACCGCGACCCTGCTCGCCCTGGCCGCCCCGCCGACCGCCGTCTTCGCCGGGTCCGACGTGCTGGCGGCCGGGGCGTACCAGACGGCGCGGGCGTGCGGGCTGCGGGTGCCGGAGGAGCTGTCGGTGGTGGGGTTCGACGACACGGCGGTGTGCGCGATGCTGACGCCTCCGCTCACCACGGTCCGCCAGCCGCTCGCCGAGATGGCCGCCGAGGCGGTGCGGCTCATCGACCAGGAGCAGGCGCGGCGCGGTTCGACGGCCGGGCGCGGCGTCGAGCTGGCGACCTCGCTCGTGGTGCGGCAGAGCACCGCGCCCCGCCCGGCTCAACAGGACTGCCCGGCTCAACGCGGCTGGAGGAGGCAGCGATGACGGTACGAACCCCCACAGGATCCGCGGTGCGCATGACGACGGTGGCGGAAGCCGCGAACGTCTCACAGAGCGTGGTGTCCAAGGTCCTCAACGAACGGCCCGGGGTGTCGGCCGAGGTGCGGCGGCGCGTCCTCGACGCGGTGCGGGCCACCGGATACCAGTGGCGCCCGCGCGGACCGCGCCACGGGTCGGTCGAGGTGGTGTTCGGCTGTGCGAGCAGTGCCGTCAACGCGCCCCTCATCCGTGGCCTTTCCACCGTGCTGCGCTCCCTGGGGTACGCGCTCACGGTGAGCCATTCCGAGGGCGACCCGCACTGGCTCGACGCCCTGGTCGCCCGCCGTCCCAGCGGTGTCGTGCTCGTCCTCTCCCCCGTCCCGCCGGTCGTCACGGAACGGCTGGCGCACGCCCGTATCCCGGTGGTCGTGCTCGACACCATCGGCGACGCGCCCTCCGGGATGAACGCCATCGGGGCCACCCAGTGGCGGGGCGGGGCGATGGCCGCCCGCCATCTCACCGGGCTCGGCCACGAGCGGATCGCGCTGGTCTCCGGGCCCATGGAACTGACCTGCTGCCGGGCGCGCTTCGGCGGATATCTGGCCGCGCTGCGGGACGCGCGGATCCGCCCGGACCGCGAACTGATCCGTTCGGTGGCCTTCCAGAGCGAGCCCGCCCGGCGCGCAGCCCACGCCCTCCTGGATCTGTGGCATCCGCCGACGGCCTTCGTCACCGGCAACGATCTCCAGGGGCTCGGCGTCATCGAGGCGTGCGCCGAACGCGGGCTGCGCGTCCCCGGCGATGTCTCCGTCGTCGGCTTCGACGACATCGACGCCGCCGGGTCCGCCGCGCCCGCGCTGACCACGGTGCGTCAGCCCTTCGAGGACATGGCGGCCGAGACCATCCGGGTGCTCGGCGCCGTCACGGGTGAGCCGGACCGGGCCCCGATCCGGCTCGACCTGTCGGTCGACCTCGTCATCCGGAAATCCACGGGCCCGGCCCGCCAAAGCTGATTCCCAAAGCGCCCGTTACCGCGCCGGGGTGCCGCCGGGTCCGGATCCGGACTTCACGACCGACGGCACCTTGGCGGCGGAGTCGAGGGTGTAGGCGTAGTACGCCTTGGGGTCGAAGGCGGTGCCGCCGCTCTCGTTGCGGCCGCTGGTGCCGACGAACATGTTGCCGCGCTGGACGATCGAGGCGGTGGCGTCCTTGGTGACGGGGTTCTTCATCCCCTCGAAGTAGCTGTTCTCCAGCACCATCTTGGTGTTGCCGCGCGAGTAGTTGCCGTAGGAGGAGGCGATGTCCGTGTTCGGGTCGTCCTGCAGGTAGTTGTTGTACAGGTGCGCGTGCGCGATGTTGTCGGCGGACGGGTTGCGCTGCTCCGTCTCCCGGAACCAGTTGTGGTGGATGGTGATGTCGGCCGTGGTGTTCTCCGTCCAGCCGATGCCGAACGCCTTGTTGTGCGTTTGCAGCCGGTTCCAGGAGACCGTGAGATACGTGGTGTCCTTGCGGCTGTCGATCAGGCCGTCCGCCATGTGCTTCAGGTCGTTGTGATCGATCCACACATGGTGGGCGCCGTCCATCTGGATGGCGTCGAAGTCGTGCTCCTTGTCGTTCCACGTGCCCATGTACGAGTCGCGGATCGTCAGGTTGCGGATGATGACGTTGTGCACGCCCTGCCCGAGGAAGAAGCCGCCGCCGACGATCTCGCCCGCACTCCCCTGGCCCACGATCGTCTTGTCCGAGGCGACCTTGATCTCCTTGCCCTTGGGGTCCATGGTGATCGCCCCGGCCACCACGATGACGTACGGCTCGGCGGCCGTCGCGTACTTCTCCAGATCGGCCAGGGTCCGCACCGTCACGGTCTTGCCGTCACGGCCTCCGTACGTACCGTTCTGGCCGAGCGCGTTGACCGACGCGAACCCGTCGGCGACGCCATCGGCCCACGCCGTGGTCGCCGCCGCGGCCACCGGGCTCGTATCCGCCGGGGAGCCGGAGCCTGGTCCCTGGGGGGCGAGACCGACCGTCAGGGCCACTGCCAGCGGCACCGCCCACACCACCGCACCCGTTCCGCGCCCGCCGTTTCCTCGTATGCGCTGCCACTGGGCCGCCATGACCACACCACTCCTCAGCTCGGTGGAACCGTCCATGCGACAGTCGCCACCGAGCCGCCATTGGTTGCCGGGTCACCCCCGGGCGCGGCGGGGCACTCCCATCGCGGGGAGCAGCGCCGAGTGCAGCGGTGTCGTGCGCCAGCGCGCGGTGAAGGTCCGGTCGGCCCGCGAGCAGGTCACGTCGAGGTGGTGCGGGGTCTCCAGGAACGCGATGTCGGCCACGAAGGTGTCCGGATCGGTCCAGCCGCCGCTCGCCGCCGTGGGGACCCGCCCGTCCGTGCCCTCCTCGACCGTCCACTCCGGGGTGAGCCGCACATCGAGCCGGGACGTGCCCTCCGCCAGGGAGAGGGTCCACACACCATCGCCGTCTGCGGCGACCGTCACCTCCGCCAGCGTGGGCTGGTCCGCGCAGGTGCCACCCGCCGGGGTGAAGGTCGTGGCCCCGGCCACCGATGAGGCTTCCGGGCTGAACTTCTCGTACGACGGCGGCAGTTGGAGCCCGTCGAGCCGCCGCCGCAGCGCCGCGTCCTCGTCCTCGCGTCCGTCGAGCGGCGCCGGGCCGAACGCCGGGAGCAGATGGCGCCATGCGAGGTCCAGCACCGCCTGCATGGCCTCGGTGTCGGCGGTCGTGGCGATCACCGCGTCGTGCTCGGGCAGCACCAGACAGAACTGCCCGTACGCCCCGTCGCCCCGGTAGCCGTGGCGGGACCGCCAGAACTGGAACCCGTATCCCTGCTGCCAGTCGGACCGAGCGCCCAAGGCGGTGCCGTCCGCGTTGGTGATGTGCGCCCGGGTCGCCTCGGCCACCCAGGAGGCGGGCAGCAGTTGGCGGCCCTCCCAGACCCCGTTGCCGAGGTAGAGCAGGCCGAGACGGGCGATGGCGTCCGTGGTGGCGAACATGCCGCTGAACCCGAGGTCGCGGCCGGGCGGGCGCTGGATCCAGGCCGTCTCGGCGATCCCCAGGGGGTCGAACAGCCGTGGCCGCAAGTAGTCGATGAGCGACTGCCCGGTCACCCGCTGGACGATCGCGGCGAGGCTGTACGTGGCGGGCTGGTTGTAGGCGAAGACCGTACCGGGGTCGCGGTCGGGCGGCGTCAGCAGAAACCCGCGCACGGGCTCGTCCCGGTCGCGGGAGAACGCCTGCTCCCGGGTCTCGGCCAGATGGCCGCTGGCCATGGACGCCACATGCCGGACGAGCATGGCCCGGCTGCGCGGGTCCGTGATGTCGCCGTCGAACTCGGGGAAGTAGGAGAGCACCGTGTCGTCGAGGCTCATCAGCCCCTCGGCCACCGCGAATCCGGCCGCCGTCGAGGTGAAGCTCTTGCTGATCGAGTAGAGCAGATGCGGCCGGTCCGGGGTGTACGGCGCCCACCAGCCGGAGGCGACCACATGACCGTGGCGCACGATCATCAGGCTGTGCGGCTCGATGCCGGGCGCCGCCTCCAGCGCGTCCACGAACGCGCCGACGCCGCGCGCGTCCACTCCCTGCGCGGCGGGTGTGCTCTCGGGCAGGGGGCGCGCACTCCGAGCACTCATCGCGTCTCATCCTCCGTATGCGGTGGGTCGTGCACGGCCGGTGGTGCTGCGATCATCCGACGAAGCAGCACCACCGCGCCAGGCGATTTCCGGCAGGACGCAGCGGGACCTCAGACCGGCGGGGCCGAGGGTGCCACCTCGGCGGGCCCCGTCCTGAGGTGGGCGGCGCCCGAGCGCACCGCCCACGCGAACACGCCGAACGCGAGGACGCCCACCGCGATCGTGTCGTACGGCGCGGGCAGGTGGCCGGAGCCGCCGAAGGAGCCCAGCCACGACAGCAGGGTCAGCGCGGCCAGGTGGAAGACGAACCAGGCCCCGTGCCGCAGCTCGCCGAGGGCCGGAAGCCCTTCGGTGCCACGCCGCTGGAGCAGGAACAGCGGGACCCCGATCAGTACGAGGGGCAGTGCGAGCCGCAAATCGTGCCAGCCGGACCAGAACACGAACTCGCTGGCCACCACGAAGCTGAGCGGGGCGATCCAGCGCACCCCCGGCACCTGCCCGTCCATCCGGGGCACTCCCCGCTCCCGGTCGTGGGCCCGGAACACCGCGACGGCCACCGCCGAGGCCCCGTAGATGAGCAGATACATATCGCCCATCACGCTCACGATGTCCTGCCAGCCACCGAACGGCAGCATGAAGATCACGATGACCGCGAGGTTGAACAGCAGCGCCCGGTGTGCCACGCCGGAGCCGGGGTCGATGCGCATGAAGAAGCGGGGCAGCAGGCCGTTCTTGGCCAGGGCGTAGGTGTGCCGGGCGTTGACCGCCACCCCGACGTAGGCGGAGCCGCCCGGGGAGATCACGGCGTCCGCGTACAGCAGCGTGGCCAGCCAGTGCAGATTGAGGATGAGGGCGAGCTGCCCGAACGGCGACTCGAAGTTGACGCCCTGCCAGCCGTGGGCCAGCGCCGAGTCCGGCACGGTGTACAGGAACGCCAGTTGGAGCCCGAGGTAGACCAGCACCGCGAGGCCGATCCCGGTGAGCACCGCGGCCGGGACGGAACGGCGCGGATTGCGGGCCTCACCGGAGAAGTCCAGCGGGGCCTGGAACCCGTTCACGGAGTACACGATGCCGCCACCGGCGAGGGCGGTGAGGCAGGCCGCGTAGCCGTACGGGGCGAAACCGCCGTGTTCCGTGAGGCGCCCGGAGTGGGTGCCCGACAGGAACAGCGCGATGACGGTCACCACGGGGATGACGACCTTGAACACCGACACCAGGTTGTTGAGCCGGGCGAATATCCGCACCGCGAACCAGTTGAGCGCGGTGAGTACGACGCTCAGCACGACGGCCACGCCGAGGCCCGGGAGGGTGAGCCTGCCGCCGTCGTAGATCCCGGGCAGATAGTGCGCGGCGTACTGCATGATCGCGCTGATCTCCGCGGCCGTACCGCCGACGGACAGCACGACGGACCAGCCGACCATCGTGCCGACCAGCCGCCCGCTCGCGTACAGCGGCCACCGCACGGTGCCGCCGCCCTCCGGGCGGGTGGCGCCCAGCTCCACCATGACCAGGGCGATCAGGGCGCACAGCGCTCCCGCCGCGATCCAGGAGAGCAGCGCGGCGGGCCCGGCGGTCTGGGCGGCGTACAGGGCGGCGAACAGCCAGCCGGAGCCGAGGATGTTGGAGAACCCGATCGCGGTCAGGCCCCAGAAGCCGAGGTCCTTGTGGAGTCTGCGTTCCTCGGCGAGCACCGCCGGGGCGGCGATGGACTCCGCTGGCTGGTTCTGCGGCACGTGGCACTTCTCCTCGGTGGTGCGGTTGGTCGAAAAGCCCAGGGTGCCACGCACACCGTGGGACTCGGTGGCCGGATGCCGTGTGACGTGCGGATATGGGCCGCTTTCACCGACGAAACGCGGCCTCAATGAGCCGTACGGCGGCGCATCCTGAGCGGGGTGTAGACGAGGAGCGCCGCGAGGAAGGCGGCGTAGTAGGCGAGGTCGGCGCCGTGCAGCGCGGCCGCCACCGGGCCGGTGTACAGGGTGGTGTCCATGAACGGCACCGCGGCGGCGAACGCGGCGCCGAACGCCAGCAGTGCGGGCCACCACGGCTGCGGGCGGGCGCTCTCGGCGGCCAGGTCGATGGGCGCGCCGCCCCGGGCCCGCGCGCGGGCGAACCAGTCGACGGCCACGACCGCGACGAACCCGGGGATCCAGTAGCCGACGAACAGCAGCACGTTCTGGAAGCGGGCGGTGGTGTCGGCGGCGTGCATCCACAGCACCAGCGGGAAGCCGAGCACGGCCGCGAGGGCGGCGGCCAGCGGGCGGGGGATGCGGACACCGGCGGTCTGCAGGGCCAGTGAGCCGCTGTAGTCGTTCATGGCGTTGCTGCACAGCGCGGCCAGCGCCACGGCCAGCAGCCCGAACGCGCCGAGCGCCCCGCCGCCCAGCGCCTCGTCCACGCCACGGGCGGTCTGGTCGGTGAAGACGGAGGCCCCCCACAGCCCGAGCGCCTGGACCGCCACGAAGGACACGGTGACGCCGGACAGCGTGCACCAGAACATCCGCGTCCGGGAGGTGGCGCGGGGCAGATAGCGGCTGAAGTCGCTGGCGTACGGCGCCCACGACAGCGCCAGGCTCAGGGCGATCGTGCTGGTCAGGACGAACGCGCCGAGGCGGTCGGCGCCATGGGCCGAGCCGCTGGTGGCGGGGTGGACACCGTCGAGCAGCTTGACGGCCAGGGCGGTGAACGCGGCGGCGAGGACGAAGGTCATCAGCTTCTGCATCCGGTGGACGGCCTCGTAGCCCAGCACCCCGAGGGCCCCCTGCGCGGCCATCATGAGCAGCACGCCGAGCCAGAACGGCAGCCCGCACAGCCGGGCCAGCGCGTCACCGCCGAACAGGCCGATCAGCGCGTCCCAGGCGATCGACGACAGCCACTGCAGGACACCGGGCACGCTGACGGCACGGCCGAACGCCAGCCGCGCCAGGGGCAGCTGCCCGGCTCCGGTCAGACTGCCCCAGGTGCCCAGATACGCGGTGGGTACGGCGCCGATGAGGGTGCCCAGGACGACGGCGGCCAGCGCGGTGGCGAAGTCCAGGCCGAGGCCGATGCCGACGGTGCCGGTGAACACGCCGGTCATGGTCAGGTTCGGGGCGAACCACACGGTGAACAGGCGCCCCGGTCCGCCGTAGCGGTGGCTTTCCGGGACCGGCGCGATACCGCGCGCCTCGACGCGCAGATCACCGGGCGCGGTGGGCATCCGCCCGTCGAAGACGGATTCCGCGCCGGTGGGCGCCGGTTCGGTGGCAGCATGCGGCAATGGCATCGATGACATCCCTCCGCCAGTGCTAACTGGTTCAGGTTCGACGGGTGTGATCTCAGCCCCCGCGTGGGGGCACCCCGTGTCCGGTGGAGCGGGCCCACCCTAACCTCTCGCCACGTGGCCCGGGTCCCGGGGGCGGGTGCGGGCCGCCACCGGGCAGCTAGCGGGCCACTGGCGGGAGCGCGTCCAGGAACAGCGCCCCCGCCAGCACCGCGGCGCTTCCCCGGGGCGCGATGCCCGCGCCGCGCAGCTCGGCGTCGAGGGTGGCGAGGGCGGCGGCGCCCGGGGCCGTCGCGGTGCCGCCCGCCTCCAGCACCCCGCGCGCCCCGTCCTGCACCCGGCGGAGGGCGGGCGGCCCCGCCTGGTACAGCGGCCCGGTGTCCTGGAGGGTGCTCATCACGGTGAGCAGCGCGTCGAGCCGGGCCTGGGTCTCGGTGGCGCCCGCCGCACGGGTCCTGGACAGGACGTCCAGGGCGCGGCGCACATGCGGGAAGGCGGCGCGCGCCTCGCCGCGCGCACCCGCCGCCCCGTAGGTGGCGGACACCTGCGAGCCCGCCGATGGCCTGCGCGGGGCGCCCCGGTCGGTGTGGGTCGCGAGCTGCCGGGCGGTGGCGGTCACGTCGTGGGGTGTGGCGCCGGGAGTCAGGGCGGTGGCCGCCACCAGCAGCCCCAGCACCCACAGCGCGCCGTGGTGCAGTCGGCCGGTGGCCGAACCGGTGGGGCCACCGGCTCGGTCACCGGCCGTGCCGCCATCGGCCCGCGCCATGGTCCACTCGGCGCAGCGGCCGATGGCGCCCAGCTCCTCACGGAGCGCGCGCGTCGGCTCGCCGGGGCGGCGGGCGGCGGCGGCCATGGCCGCGAACCCGGGCGCCAGCGCCTTGGCCGCCCAGCGCAGCGCGAGCAGATCGGCGCCGGTGGCGCGGGCCTGGAGGTCGCGGGTGTCCGCGAGGCCCGGTTTCGGGGTCAGTTCCGCCTGGGAGATCAGGGCTCGTACGGCGGTCTGCGCCAGTGCCTCATCCATGGAACGCGTCGTGGGCATGGACAGAGGCTAGAGGGCGAACCTTTCCGGAACGTGGGATGTTCCTGTGACCCCGCTGTGGGCATCACCTCAGTGCGATTCGCGGGCGACGAACGAGCCGCGGGTGCCGCTGAGGAAGTCCAGTCCGGCGCCACGGTCAGCCTGTTCGACGTGGTCGCGGTAGATCTGCTCCCAGCCGCTGGTGGCCGGTGGCGCGGCGGCGGTGACCGGTTGCCGGGCGGCGAGTTCGTCGTCCGGTACGTCCAGCCGCAGCAGCCGCCGCTCGGTGTCCAGCTCGATCCAGTCGCCGGACCGCACCAGGCCCAGCGGGCCGCCCGCCGCCGACTCGGGCGCGATGTGCAGGACGACGGTGCCGAAGGCGGTTCCGCTCATGCGGGCGTCGCTGATCCGCACCATGTCCCGCACCCCGGCCCGCAGCAGCGCGGGCGGCAGGGGCATGTTCCCCACCTCGGGCATGCCGGGGTAGCCGCGTGGCCCGCAGCCGCGCAGGACCAGCACATCGGACGCGTCGACCTCCAGGTCCGGGTCGTCTATCCGGGTACGGAAGTCCTCGATGCCGTCGAACACCACGGCGCGGCCCCGGTGGCGCAGCAGCTCCGGTGTCGCGGCGGCGGGTTTGATGACGGCTCCGTCGGGACAGAGGTTGCCGCGCAGCACGGCGAGCCCGGCGTGGTGGGCGATCGGGTCCTGTGCGGTGCGGATGACGGTGAGATCGGCGCTGGGGTGGCCGGACAACTGCTCGGTGAGGGGGTGGCCGGAGACGGTGAGGGCCGGTTCCAGGTGTTCCTTGATCTCCCCGAGGACGGCGTCCAGGCCACCGGCGCGGTGGAAGTCCTCCATGAGGTGCGAGCCCGCGGGCTGCACATCGGCGAGCAGGGGGATGCCACGGCCCGCGCGGTCGATGTCGTCCAGCGCGAAGTCCGCCCCGACCCGGCGGGCGAGCGCCAGCAGATGGACGACCGCGTTGGTGGAGCCGCCGATGGCGGCCACCGCGCGCACCGCGTTCCGCAGTGCCTCCGCCGTCAGGATGGCGCTGGGCCGCAGATCCTCGCGCACCATGTCGACGATGCGGTTGCCCGCCGCGTGGGACAGTTCCAGCAGACGGCTGTCGGGGGCCGGGAGACCCGCGTTGCCGGGCAGGGTCATGCCCAGCGCCTCGGCGGCACACGCCATCGTGGACGCCGTGCCCATGGTGTTGCAGTGTCCCCGGCTGCGGATCATCGCCGACTCGGCCCGGCGCAGCTCCGAGCGCTCCATCCGCCCGGCCCGCACCTCCTCGCTCAGCTCCCACACCCCGGTGCCGCAGCCCAGCGGGCGCCCCTGCCACGAGCCGTTCAGCATGGGGCCGCCGGTGACCATCAGGGTGGGCAGGTCGACCGACGCGGCGCCCAGCAGCAGGGACGGTACGGTCTTGTCGCAGCCGCCGAGCAGGATCACCCCGTCGACGGGGTTGGCCCGGATGAGTTCCTCGGTCACCATCGCGGCCAGGTCTCGGAAGAACATCGCGGTCGGGCGCAGCAGGGTCTCCCCCAGCGATGGCACCGGAAGCTCCAGCGGCACCCCGCCGGACTCCCACACGCCCCGTTTCACATGGTCGGCGATCTCGCGGAAGTGGCTGTTACAGGGCGTGAGTTCGGACCAGGTGTTGCAGATGACGATCTGCGGGCGTCCGTCGAAGGCGTGGTCGGGGAGGCCGCGCCGCATCCAGGCGCGGTGGATGAACGCGTCGCGGGTCTCACCCTCGTACCACTGCCGCGACCGGTGCGTGTCACTCATACGAACCTTCCGATCTCTTCGACGACCGTCGGAGGGAACGCTGCCCACAACACGCGGTCGTCAGACGCGGCGGTGGGCGTCTTCCAGATAGTGCAGCACGGCGGCCACGCGCCGGTCGGTGCGGTCGGTGGGGGCCAGCCCGAGCTTGGCGAAGATGCTACGGATGTGCTTGTGGACGGCGCCCTCGGTGACGACGAGCCGCTCGGCGACGGCCGTGTTGCCGAGCCCTTCGGCCATCAGGGCCAGGACGTCGCGTTCGCGCGGGCTGAGCCGGTCCAGCCGGGTGTCGGGCCGGGTGCGGGCGAAGAGCTGCGCGACGACCTCGGGGTCGATGGCGGTGCCGCCGTCCGCCACCCGGTGCAGCGCGGTCAGGAACTCCTCGACGCGGCCGACCCGTTCCTTGAGCAGGTAGCCGAGCCGGGCGCTGCCCTCGGCGAGCAGATCGGTGGCGAAGGCCTGCTCGACGTAAGCGGACAGCACGAGGACGGCCAGGTCAGGGCGGCGGCGCCGGGCCTCCACGGCCGCGACGATGCCCTCGTCGGTGTGGGTCGGTGGCATCCGGACGTCCACGATGGCGACATCGGGGGCGTGGGCCTCGACGGCGTCCAGGAAGCCGTCGGGGGTGCCGGTGGCGGCCACGACGTCGAGCGCTTCCGCGCGCAGCAGCAGGGCGAGCCCTTCGCGCAGCAGCGGATCGTCCTCGGCGATCACAATCCGCATGGCAGGTCTACCTCCAGGGTCGTGGGCCCACCGGGTGGGCTGGTGAGGACGAGTGTCCCGTCGTGTGCTTCGGTGCGGCGGCGGATGCCGATGAGCCCGGAGCCGCCGTGCTCGTCCGCTCCCCCGCGGCCGTCGTCCGTGACGCACAGGCGCAGTCGGCCGTCGTGGCGTCGGACGGTGATGGTGGCGTGGCGGGCGTGGCTGTGCCGGGCCACGTTGGTGAGCGCCTCGGCCGCCACGAAGTAGGCGGTGGCCTCGACGGACGCGGCGCACCGGCCGGGTACGTCGGCGTCGATCCGGCAGGGCACCGGGGAGTCGGCGGCCAGGCCGGTGAGCGCGTCGGTCAGGCTCCGGTCGGCCAGCACCGGCGGCAGGATGCTGCGGACGACGCCACGGAGTTCGGCGAGCGCCTGCTCGGCGGCGCTCTGGGC
Source organism: Streptomyces sp. NPDC001700 (assembly GCF_053596435.1). Taxonomy (NCBI): domain Bacteria; kingdom Bacillati; phylum Actinomycetota; class Actinomycetes; order Kitasatosporales; family Streptomycetaceae; genus Streptomyces; species Streptomyces sp. NPDC001700. Next base: position 305,580 of record NZ_JBSFGE010000008.1, on the reverse strand, counting down.
CTGTTCGAGGATGGCGTCGGCGCGGGACGGGTCGCGGGCCACGGCGCGGCGGGCCGCGCCGAGCAGGACGGTGACGGCGACCATGCGGTTCTGCGTCCCGTCGTGCAGCGACCGCTCGATCCGCCGCAGTTCGGTGGCGTGCGCGTCCAGCGCGGCGGCGCGGGTGGCGGTGAGCTGGGCGACGCGCAGGGCGAGGTCGGTCCCCGGCGGGGCCGGGAGCAACCGGCGCCCCGGCCACGCCTGGAGCCACGCCATGCCCGGCGCCACACCCGCGACGACGGCGATCCAGCCGAGGCCCAGCAGGCAGACCGCGAAGGCGCCGGGCCAGTCGTGCACGGTCCACAGCGGCACGGGCGACGGGGTGGCCTGCTCCGGTGGCACCAGCCGCCACCACAGCGGGAACGTGGCGTCGGTGGCGGCCGAGAGCGGCAGCGTCAGGCCGGTCAGCGCGAGCGACAGCCCGGCGGTGGCGTGGCAGACCAGCCAGCGCGCCTCCCGCCGGACGGCGGGGTCCGCGACAGCGGCCCGCAGCCGCGTCGGGCCCGGCTCGGGGGCGATGATGTCCGGGCCCCACCGGGACAGCCGGGCGCGCTCCCGGTTGGCCACGGCGCGCAGCCCGCGCAGGGTGACGGGCACCAGCGGCAGCCCCACCCCGACGAGGCACGCGAGCGCGGTGGCGGTCAGCCACACCAGCATGACCAGGGCCAGGATCGCGGTGGCGAGCCCGCCCGCGAGCTGGTCGAAGGCGTCCAGAACGGTCCGGCCACGGGCGAACACGTCCCATGGGCGGGTGGGCCCGGGGGTGGCCCCCGTGGAGTCGGCCCGGGCGGCCTCGCGCATGTCCATCCCCACCTCCTGGACGGCGAACGATAAGGCACGGGGTACAGCCTGCTGTACCCCGGGTCTCCCGCTGGCCGGATCGCCGGTGGCGGCGCCGGTTCGTAGCGTCGGTGCGTGCCCAACACTCCGACGTACGAGGAGCTTTACGTGACGGACCCCTACCGAGGTTTCGCGGCCCCGGAGCCACCACGGCCGGATCCCGAGCGCGGCGGGACCGGGTTCGTCCGTCCCGTGCTGTGGCTGCTGCTGGTGGTGTTCGCGGTCGCCAACATGGTGACGTCGTCCATCGGGGGCTTGAGCGTGTTCGTCGGCATCGGCTTCGGCGTGGCCGCCCTGGCGTGTGCCGTCGCGCTCGTCGCCCACCACCGCAGGCGGCGGCCATGAGGCTCATCCGCACCGAGAACCAGCGGCACCTGGCGGACTGTCACACACCGGCGGTGGAGCTGGCCGGTGTCAGCAAGACGTACCCCGGCGGTGTCCGCGCGCTGGACGAGGTGTCGCTGACCGTGGAGCGCGGCACGTTCGTCGCCGTGATGGGGCCCTCGGGCTCCGGCAAGAGCACCCTGATGCACTGCGCCGCGGGTCTCGACTCCCCCACCGATGGGCGTGCCTTCATCGACGGTACGGAGATCGGCGGGCTGGACGAGGCCCGCCGCACCGAGCTGCGCCGACGCTCCGTGGGCTTCGTCTTCCAGTCCTACAACCTGGTGCCGTCGCTGACCGTCGAGGACAACATCATGCTGCCGCTGCGGCTGGCCGGTGAGAAACCCGACCGGGCGTGGGTGGGCGGACTGATCGAGCGGGTCGGGATCGCGGACCGGCTCGCGCACCGCCCGGCCGAACTCTCCGGCGGCCAGCAGCAACGCGCCGCGATCGCACGGGCGTTGGTGTCCCGTCCGGCGGTGGTGTTCGCCGACGAGCCGACGGGCGCGCTGGATCTGCGGACCGCCCGTGAGGTGCTGGGGCTGCTGCGCGACCTGGTGGACGGCCTCGGCCAGACGGTGGTGATGGTCACCCACGACCCGGCCGCCGCCGCGCGGGCGGACCTCGCGATGGTCATGGCCGACGGCCGGGTCGTGGAGACGCTGAAGGCCCCCACCGCCGCCGAGTTGGCCCACTGTGTGACCACGCTGGAAACGGAGTGACGATGCTGTACCTCGCGTGGCACATGGTGCGCCGCAGGATCGCCGCGCTGCTGGCCGTCACGTGCGCGACCCTCGGCGGCGCGGCGATGATCACCGGCATCGGTGTGCTGGCCGAGTCGGGATGGCGCTCGCACGCGCCGGTGGAACGGCTCGCCGGTGCCGATGTCGTCGTGTCCGGCCGCCAGACCTTCCACCCGGAGGGGAACCTGCCGATCGCGCTGCCGGAACGGGCCAGGGTGCCGGCCGGACTCGTCGACCGGGTGGCGGAACTGCCCGGCGTGGCCGACGCGGTCGGCGACCGGAGCTTCCCCGCCACGGTGGTCACCCGGGACGGCGGGCCCGTACCGGCGGACGATCCAGGGGCCACCGGACACGGATGGTCCTCGACCGCCCTGCTGGAGCGCCCCCGTATCACCGGCACGCCCCCGGCCGGTCCGTACGACGTGGCCCTGGACCGCCGTACCGCCACGGCCGCGCACGCAGGGCCCGGCGACCGGGTCACGGTGGCCGCCGCCGGGCGCTCGGCCCGCTACCGGGTATCGGCCGTGGTGGACACCGCCGGAAGCGGCCTCTGGTTCGCCGACGCCACGGCGGCGCGGCTGACCGGCCACGGCCCCCGCCCCGCCACCGACTCCGTCGATCTGATCGCGGTACGTGCCGAACCGGGCGCCGGTGGCTCGGTCGCCACCGAGGTCCGCCACCTGGTCGGGGCAGATGGGCTGACCGTGTCCACCGGGGCGGCCCGGGGTGACGCCGAGGCGCCCGGCACGGCCGCCGCCCGCTCCCTGCTGCCCCTGCTGGCGGGGTCGCTGGCCGGGGTCACCCTGCTGGTCGTCGGGTTCATCGTGGGCGGCGCGCTGTCGGTGTCGATCGCGGCCCAGCGGCGGGAACTCGCCCTGATGCGCGCCGTCGGCGCGACACCGCGCCAGATCCGCAAGCTCGCCGGGGCCCAGGCCGCCATCATCGCGGTCGCCGCGGCCCTGCCCGGTGCCGCCCTCGGCTATCCGCTGGCCGAACGGTTCCGCGGGCTGCTGGTCTCGAACGGGATGCTGCCGGACGCGCTGCCGCTGACCTTCAGCCCGCTTCCGGCGGTCGTGGCCGTGCTGTTGCTGGTCGCCGTGGTGTGGGTGGCGGCCCGGTGCGCCGCGTGGCGTACGTCGCGCAGACCGGCCACCGAGGCGGTCGCCGAGTCGCGCAGCGAACCCCGTACCCCCTCGAAGGCACGCGCCCAGGCCGGTCTGGCGATGATCGCCGTGGGCACCGGGGCCTCGGTCACTCCCCTGCTGATCCGGTCGCAGGCGGGGGCGGCGGCCACCGCCGTGGCGGGTCTCGTCGCGGCGATCGGGCTCGCGCTGGCCGGTCCCGCCCTGGTCGGCGGCGTCGGGCGGCTGCTGGCGCGGAAGCTTTCCCCGAAGGCCTCGGCACCGACCTGGCTGGCCGTGGCCAACAGCCATGGCTACGCGCTGCGTTCCGCCGCCGCCATCAGCACCCTCGCGATGGCCGTGGTGTTCACGCTCACCTACACCCTGACCCAGACCACGGTGATGGCGGCCACCTCCGGTGACCTCCGCGACGCCACCCGGGCGCAGCTCGGGATGAGCGCGCCCGGACTCGGCGGCATGCCCGGCGATGTGGTTCCCGCGCTGCGGGACACTCCCGGCGTACGGGCGGCGGCCCCGGTCACCTCGACCACCGTCCTGTGGCCGTACCGGATGCTGGGGGAACCCGAGATCGAGAGCAGTTCCGCGCTGGTGCTGACCCCGCAGGCGCCGGACGTCCTCGATCTGGACGTGCGCGACGGGAGCCTCGCGGGGCTCACCGGCGCCACCGTCGCCGTCTCCACCGACGCCGCCACATCACGCGACGCTCCGGTGGGCAGCGAGGTGGAGCTGGTGCTCGGCGACGGCGCCCGGGTCACCGCCCGGGTGGTGGCCACGTACGCGCGCGGCCTCGGCTTCGGCCCCGTCGTACTCTCCAGGGACCTGGCCGCCGGACACACCACGACGGGGCTCGACCAGAGCGTTCTGATCCGTACCGACGGCGGCGAGGAGGCCCGGCGCCAGGTGGCCGCGCTGGCCTCGGCACGGCCGGGCCTGGCGCTGGACGACGAGCGTTCCGGGCCACGGCTCGGGGGCGTGGGCGGCACCGCGCCCGAGCTGTGGATCAATGTCGCGGTGCTCGCCGTGCTGCTCGGCTACCTGCTGCTGGGGATCGCCAACAAGCTGATCGCCACCACGACCCAGCGGCGCGGCGAACTCGCCACGCTCCGGCTGATCGGTGCCACACCGCGCCAGATCCGGGCGATGATGCGGCGCGAGGCGGGGCTGATGGCCGCCCTGGCGCTCGTCACCGGGCTGGTGCTGTCCGTCATCCCCCTGGCGCTGCTGTCGACCGGTTTTCTGCACCGCCCGTGGCCCGCGGGTCCGCCGTGGCTGGCGCCGGTCGTCGCGGTGGTGGTGGCGGGCGTCGCGTTCCTCAGCGTCGAGTTGCCGACCCGTCAGGCGCTGCGGGTCCCGCCCGCGCACGCGCTCGGCTGACGGTCGCGTCAGTCCTGGTCGCCCTGGCAGATCCCGTTCTCCCAGGCCCAGGCGGCGATTTCGACCCGGTTGCGGGCGGCGAGCTTGCGCTGCACGTTGCCGAGGTGGGTCTTGACCGTGGACAGGGTGACGTAGAGGTCGGCGGCCACTTCCTCGTTGGTACGGCCCCGGGCCACCCGTCGTACGACGTCCAGTTCGCGCTGGGTCAGCGGCTCCGCCCCGGGGCCGCCCCCTGCCGTACGGTCCGGCCGGGCTTCGGAGGGGGCGGGGGCGCGGCGGTGGGGGGCCATCTGCGCGAGGAGGCGGACGGTCACCGAAGGGGAGATCAGCGAGTTGCCCGCCGCCGCGGCCCGCACCGCCTCGGTGAGCAACCCCGGGGCGCCGTCCTTGAGGAGAAAGCCGCACGCGCCGTTGCGCAGCGCGCGGTAGACGTATTCGTCGAGGTCGAAGGTGGTGGCGATGAGGACGTTCAGCGGGTCGGCAGCGTCGGGCCCGGCGAGCAGCCGGGTGGCCTCCAGGCCGTCCAGCCGGGGCATGCGGATGTCCAGGAGGCAGACGTCGGGGCGCAGGGCCCGGGCCTGCTCGACCGCCTCGGCGCCGTCCACCGCCTGGGCGACCACCCGCATGTCCGGCTGGGAGTCGATGATCATGCGGAACGCGGCACGGATCATCTCCTGGTCGTCGGCGAGGAGTACCCGGATCGTCATACCGGACATGATCGCAGGTGCCCCGCATGTCATGTGGCCCTAGGCCAGCGGCAGCAGGGCCAGGACGTGCCAGCCGCCGTCGTCGCCCGGTCCGGCGGTGAGTCGGCCACCGGCCCGTTCGATCCGCTCGGTCAGGCCGACCAGGCCGTAGCCGCCCCCGTTCCACGCGCCGCCGCCCGCCTCGGCGCCCACGCGGCCGTCGTCGGCCACCGACACCTCCAACTCCTCCGGGGCGCCGGGGCGCAGCGCGACCCGTACCTCGACGCGGCCCGCTCCGGTGGCGTGTTTGCGGACGTTGGTCAGGGACTCCTGCACCACGCGGTGGACGGCGGTGGTGATCTCGGGCGGCAGCGGGCGGTCGGTGAGCCGTGGGTCGAGGGTCAGTTCGGCGGTGGGTCCGACGGCGGAGAAGTCCCGGGTGAGGTCCCGCAGTCCGGTCAGGCCGCCAGCCGGGCTGGTGGCCGCGGGTGCGCTGGTGTCCCGCAGGCTGGAGACCATGGCGCGCATCGACCCGAGCGCCTGCGATCCGGCCCGCTCGATGTGGGCGAGCATCTGGTCCAGGTCCTCCGGGGACTGGGAGTGGCCGGCGGCCGCGGTGAAGCGCGCGGCCTTGGTCTGGGCGACGATCGCGGTGACGTGGTGCGCCACGAAGTCGTGCAACTCCCGTGCGTGTTCGAGGCGTTGGGTCTGCAGGATGGCCTCGCGCTCCCGGGCCCGCAGCGCGTCGTACAGGCGCAGGCACAGCCCGAGCACCACCATGAACGGCACACTGGCCACGATGATGCCGATCGCGCTGTTGAGGTTGTCGCTGCGTTCGGCGATCCGCAGCGGAAGGACGACGGCGGCGAACGCCGGAGCGGCGGGGAGCACGGTGGCCATCAGCGGGGAACAGCGCCGCACGGCGCGGGTGATGAGCCACAGCAGGACGCACAGCTCCAGCATCCCCGGGGTGTTCTCGGGGCGCCGGGCCAACACCGTCTCCACCAGGGTCAGCGCGCACGAGACGGCCGTCGCGAGCAGGGTGTAGCGGACGAAGTGGCGCTCCGGCACGACCAGGGAGAGCAGACACAGCGTCCCGGACACCACGGTCGCCAAAACCACCGCCGGATAGGGGGCGTTCAGCGCCTCCAGCACCACGAGGGCGACCGCTGCGGCGCCGCCCAGAGCGAGCCGGATTTGCCAGGGGCGGGAGCGGGCCCGGAACTCGGTGATCATGGCAGTTCACGGTACGGCCGTGCCGCCCGCGCCACATCGGCCATTCGGCCGAGGGCGGGCGGAAGGAACACCGGCCGTTTCGGTCATCCAGTGGATCCGCCGCCCCCTGCCGCGCCGCAAGGATCGAGACCGCCCACCCCACTCGATCCTTCCGAAGGCCGCCGATGCTCCGCACCGCTCTGCGCACCCTCCGCTCCCACCGGCTCCGATTCGCGATGCCCGCCCTCGCCGTCCTGCTCGGTGTGGCGTTCGTGACCGGTTCGCTGCTCTACGGCGATGCGGCCAAGGCGGCCGTCGCCCGGGCCCAGACCAACTCCCAGCCCGATGTGTCGGTTCAGGTCGAACCGGTCTCCCCCGACGAAGCCTCCCGGGTCGACGGCGCACTGCTGGAGCGGCTGCGGAAGCTGCCCTCGGCGGCCGCGGCGCGCGGTGTGGTGGAGGGCCCCGCCTTCGTCGCGGGCTCCGACGGCACCCTGGTGGGTGATGTGTCGCAGGCGGCGGGCGTCAACGTGGTGCCCGGCGACGGTGGCCAGGACGTCCGCTATCCGTTCGTCTCGGGCCATGCCCCCCGTACGTCCGGGGAGGTCGCCGTGGACCGGCGGACCGCCGAGCGGGCCGGGTACCGAGTGGGGGGCAGGGCGCGTGTCGTGGTGGGCGGTACGGCGCGAAGTGTCCGGCTGGTCGGGGTCTTCACCGCCCATGACAGCCGTCTGGAGGCGGACGGCACGCTCACCGCCTTCGACTCCGCCACCGCGCGGAGGTACTTCGCGCCCGCCCCGGGCAGCTACTCGGCGATCACCCTGACGGCGGCCGACGGCGTGTCGGATGCGCGACTCGCGCGGGAGGCCGAGCAGGTGCTGCCGTCTGGTGTCATGGCGGCCACCCGGGCGGAGCTGGAGTCCGGGGCCAACGCCACCGGGGACGAGGACAAGCTCACCCAGCTGCTGCTGAGCTTCGCCGGGGTCGCCCTGTTCGTCTCCACCTTCCTGGTCGCCAACACGTTCACCATGCTCAGTGCCGCCCGCGCCCGGGAACACGCGCTGCTGCGAGCGGTCGGCGCCACCCGCAGCTATGTGATGCGCATGGTGCTGACGGAAGCCGCCCTGGTCGGAACGGTCGCCTCGATCGCCGGATACGCGCTGGGAACGGGCGTCGCGACGCTGCTGGGCGAGCTGTTCGGCGCCACCGGAACACCGGCCGGGCCCGTGCGGCTGCTGTCCGCCACGCCATTGATCGCGGCGTTCGCGGTCGGCATCGGCGTCACCGTCCTGTCGGCGTACGTCCCGGCCCGCCGCGCGGCAGGTGTACCGCCGGTGGCGGCGCTGCGTACGGTCGAGCCCTCGACGGCGGCCTCGCTGCGCCGCCGCGGCATCGTCGGCGTGGCCGTCACGGCGTTCGGCGCTCTGCTGCTCGGTGCCGCCCTCGGCGATCCGGACGTCCTCTACGGCGCCGTGCCCGTCTTCCTCGTCGGTCTGATCGTCCTCACTCCGCTGCTCGCCCTGGGTGTCACGGCGCTGCTGCGCTCCCCGATGACCCGGCTGGCGGGTATCCGGGGCAAGCTGGCCGTGGAGAACGCCCGCCGCAACCCGCGCCGCACGGCGGCCACCGCGACCACCGTCATGGTGGGTCTCGCGATGGTCACCGCGGTCACGGTGGCCGTCGCCTCGGTGAACCGCATGGACGAACAGGAGGTCGACGCCTCCATGACCTCGGACCTGCGCATCACGGCCGTCCCCTTCGCGGAGGTCGGCGACGACACCGCCGCGCGAGTGGCACGGCTCGCCGGTGCGGAAGCCGTCACACCGCTCGTCAACACCTACTTCGACCTGTCCCGCGACGACTCCCTCGCGGTCACCGGGGTCAACCCGGCCACGGTGGAACAGCTGGCGCCGATCACCGTCCGCAAGGGCTCGCTGGACCGCCTCGGCCAGGGCATCGCCGTCGCCGAGAAGCTGGCCGCCGAGCGCGGCTGGCGGCTCGGTTCCCGTGTCACCGGCGCCTTCACCGGCACGGGCGAGCGGACCAGCCTGCCCGTCGTCGCGCTGTACGACGGCCCGGACCGCCTCGGCCCCGCCCTCGTCGCCGACCGGGCCGTGCCGCCCGTGGCCGGTGGCGCGCACCTGTCCTGGGTGGAATCGGTGCTGGTCAAGGCCGCCGATGGCCGTACGGACGCGCTCAAGCGGGAGATCCGGTACGCCCTGGACAACCCCGCGCTGCTGGTCCAGGACCGCGCCGACGCACGGGCGGCGGCCACGGCGAACACCGCTCCGTTCCTGAACATCATGTACGCCATGCTTAGTGTCACCGTGCTGATCGGCGCCCTCGGAGTGGTGAACACCATGGGCATGGCCGTCTTCGAGCGGATCCGGGAGATCGGCATGCTCCGCGCCATCGGCCTGGACCGCCGGGGTGTCGCCGCCGTCCTGCGCATCGAGTCGGTGACCATCTCCCTCTTCGGCTCCGCGCTCGGTGTCGCGGTCGGCGGTGTCATCGGCGCGGCGGCCGTCCTCGGCGAGGAGGGCGTGCCCCTGGTCATCCCGTGGGACCGGGCGGCCCTCTTCTTCGTCGCGGCCGCCGTGATCGGGGTGCTCGCCTCGCTGTGGCCGGGGCGCCAGGCGGCGCGGGTGCCGATGCTGACGGCCATCGGCGCGGACGGCCAGTAGCGCCGCGCGAGGTGGCGCCGGACGCTCGTAGCCGGTCGGACGTATCCTGAAATCTGAGGTACCGCGACCGGCGAGCGCGGGAGGTTGTGATGACCGTCGCCGAGAGCCTTCGCCCCTGTAAGGCGGACACGCCCCGGTATCTGCCCATCGCGGAGCACGGCCTGATCGGCGATCTGCGGACCGCCGCGCTGGTCGGCACCAACGGCACGATCGACTGGTACTGCCCCAGCCGCTTCGACGCCCCCAGTGTGTTCGCGTCGATCCTGGACGCCGACCGGGGCGGCGCGTTCGCCCTGTCCCCGGACGCGCCCGCCCGGACGAAGCAGTTCTACTTCCCCGACACCAACATCCTCATCACCCGGTTCTTCGCGGACGACGGTGTCGCCGAGGTGCAGGACTTCATGCCGGTCGAGGACGACTCCCGGGAGGCCGACCGGCACCGGCTGATCCGCCGGGTGCTGTGCGTGCGCGGTTCGCTGCCCTTCACCGCGCGGGTGGCGCCCCGCTTCGACTACGGGCGGCAGACCCACACGGTGAGCGTCCGGGAGGGCGGGCTCACCGTGTTCGACTCCCCGGACCTGTCCCTCGCGCTGACGTCCAGCGTCACGGTGGAGACCGACGGCCCCGACGCGGTGTCCTCGTTCAAGCTGAACGAGGGCGAGGCCGCGGTGTTCGCGCTCGACCGGATCGGCGGCACGGTGCGGCCACGGCCCTGCCCGCTGGCCGAGGCGGAGGAGCTGTTCAACGCCACGGTGCGGTACTGGCGCCGCTGGCTATCCCAGTCCCGCTACCGGGGCCGCTGGCGCGAGATGGTGCACCGCTCGGCGCTCACCCTCAAGCTCCTCACATACGCGCCGACCGGCGCCATCGTGGCGGCTCCGACGGCCAGCCTGCCCGAGCAGATCGGCGGCGAACGCAACTGGGACTACCGCTACGTCTGGATCCGCGACGCCGCGTTCTGCATCTACGCGCTGCTGCGGCTCGGTTTCACCGACGAGGCCGAGGCGTTCGTACGGTTCCTGTCCGATGACATCCGGCTGCGCGACGGCCCCGGCGGGCCACTGCAGATCATGTACGGCATCGACGGCCGCAGCGAACTCACCGAGCAGGAACTCTCCCATCTGGAGGGCCATCTCGGCTCGGCCCCGGTCCGGTCCGGCAACGGCGCCGTCGACCAGCTCCAGCTGGACATCTACGGCGCGCTGGTGGACTCCCTCTATCTCTACGACAAATGGGGAAAGCCCCTGGCGGGAGACCAGTGGGACACCCTCTGCGAACTGGTCGACTGGGTCTGCGAGCACTGGGACCAGCCGGACATGAGCGTCTGGGAGACCCGCGCCGGTCCCCAGTGTTTCCTGTACTCGCGGCTGATGTGCTGGGTCGCGATCGAGCGGGCGATGCGCATCGCCACCCACCGTGGCCTGCCCGCGGACATGTCCCGCTGGTCGGGGGTGCGGGACCAGATCTACCGCCGGATCATGAGACACGGATGGTCCGCGCGGCGGAACGCGTTCGTGCAACACGAGGGCGACGACGTACTCGACGCCTCCGTGCTGATGATGCCGCTGGCCAAGTTCATCTCCCCCGCCGACCCCAAGTGGCTGTCCACGCTGGACGCGCTGGGCGAGGATCTGGTGTCCGACTCGCTGGTCTACCGCTATGACCCCCAGGCCAGCCCGGACGGGCTGCGCGGCGAGGAGGGCACCTTCTCGATCTGCTCGTTCTGGTACGTCGAGGCGCTGTCCCGGGCCGGACGGCTGGACGAGGCGCGGCTCGCGTTCGAGAAGATGCTCACGTACGCCAACCACTGCGGGCTGTACGCCGAGGAGATCGGCCGCACCGGTGAGCAGATCGGCAACTTCCCGCAGGCGTTCACCCATCTCGCGCTCATCAGCGCCGCGTTCAACCTCGACCGCGCCCTGGGCTGACCTGGGAGCATTTGGTCACGCTGCGGGGTCGAAGGGGATGCCGGACGGTTTGGCCTTCTGGAGGTGGTCGGCGAAGCTGCCGTCCTTGAGGCCGAAGTTGGCGCTGCCGAAGTTGGCCTGGCTCAGCTTGTCGCGCAGGCCCGCGGGGTAGCCGTTCCAGCCGACCAGGGTGGGGAACTGCCAGGTCTTGTCGTGGTTCTCGGGCGGTTCGTCGTTGGTGTTGGCGGGGCGGAAGGCGTGGGTGCTCAGTCCGTCCTTGTGGTAGACGATCTTCGGGTGGTTGCCGTCCCACCGGATCGCGTCACGGCCGTAGGTGGAGAACCCGCCGTGGGCGGAGGTGGACACGTACTGGGCCTGGTTGTTCTGGACCCACACCACGACGTGTTCCCAGTCGTGGCGGTGTCCGCCGACCGACGCCTGGTCCTTCTCGAAGTAGAGGCCGTACATGACGGCGCACCAGCCGTTGTTGCACTTGGAGCGCGCGTATCCGTTGGTGTTGTCGAGGTCCGGGGCGTCGCGGCACTGCCCGTTGGGCGCTCCGGACGGGTTGAGGCCGCCGTTCAGTGTGCCGTCGGGGCCGATGGCGGGGGTGGGGTAGCAGCCGTCGGTGTCGTAGTCGTAGGCGGGCTGGAACGTCTGCTCCAGCGCCTCCGCGTTGCCGGGCAGGGCCTTCGGCGGGTCGGCGAGAGCGGTTCCGGGTAATGCGACGACCAAGGCGATGGCGCTGCCGAGGATGAACGAGCCCTTGCGGATGCGCGAGCTTCTGTGCACTGCGTCCTCCTGGTTGACCCGGTGCGAGCAGGCGGAAATTACCAACCAGGAGAGTACGTCAACTGTCCATGAAAGAAAGGCCGTTCAGGGGCGCCGGGGCGGGATGTGCTGTTCCGTCCAGATGCACTTGCCGTCGGCGGTGTAGCGCGTCCCCCAGCGCTGGGAGAGCGTGGCGACCAGTTGCAGCCCGCGTCCGCCCTCGTCCATTTCGGCGGCCCGGCGGATCCGGGGCGTCGTGGCGCTGCCGTCGGACACCTCGCAGATGAGTGACCGGCCCCGGATCAGCCGCAGCTGGACGGGGCCCCGGGCATGCCGGACGACGTTGCCGACCAGCTCGCTGGCGAGCAGTTCGGTGGTCATGACCAGCTCGCCGAGATACCACGCCTCAAGCTGCTCGCGGACGTGGTCGCGCGCCAGGGAGGCCGCCACCGGCTCGTCGGGGAGCCGCCAGACGGCGATGTTCTCGGGGGCGGTGCGGTGCAGTCGGGCGACGAGTACGGCGGTGTCGTCCGTGGTCAGCTGCTGGGCGGGCAGCATGGTGTCGATGAGCGTGTCGCAGAGTCGGTCGAGCCGCCTGCGGTCCTCGCGGTGGTCCTCGCCGGGTCCGCAGGCCGGGGGCGGGCCGCCGGGTCCCGCGAGGCGCCGTCCGAGGTCGGTGGTGAAGACCCCCGAGCATTCGGCGATGCCCACGTCGATGTCGCGGGTGGCCGACTCGACCAGACCGTCGGTGTAGAGCACCAGCAGGCCGTGGGCGGGCAGGCGCAATTCGACCGTGCCGAACGGGGGTTCGGCGGCACCCAGGGGCGGGTCGGGCTCGATGTCCAGGCACTCCACGGCCCCGCCGGGGTGCACCAGCAGTGGCGGAGGGTGGCCGGCCCGGGCCATGGAGCACACCCCGGAGACCGGGTCGTAGACGGCGTACAGGCAGGTGGCGAAGGAGTCGTCGCCGAGGTCGCTGACGATGTCGTTGAGGTGGGCGAGGACTTCCTCGGGCGGCAGCTCCAAGTGGGCCAGTGTGTGCACGGCGGTACGCAGCCGTCCCATGGTGGCGGCCTCGGCCAGCCCGTGGCCCATCACATCGCCGATGACGAGCGCCACCCGCTCCGCGGACAGCGGGATGATGTCGTACCAGTCGCCGCCGACCTCCGTTCCGCTGCTGGCGGGCAGATACCGTACGGCCGTGGTGACGGCGGACGGCGCGGGCAGGTCCTGCGGCAGCAGACCGCGCTGCAGCGCCTGGGCGCGGGCGTGCTCGGCGTCGTAGAGACGGGCCCGGGCCAGGGAGTGGGCGACCATGCCGCTGAGGGCGGTCAGCAGGGTGCGCTCGTCGGTGGAGAAGCGGCGGGCCTCGGCGAAGGAGACGACGCATACGCCACTGGGCTCGCCGGAGGCGATCAGGGGCAGGATGGCCCAGGCGTTCTTCTCCGCGAGGGCGGGGTATCCGGCGAGGCCGGGGGCCAGCTCGATGTACTCCGTGGCCGAGGCGATGAAGCGGGGGTGGCGGGAGGCGATCACCTCGTGGAGGAGCGGATGGCCGTCGGCCGCCGGAATTCCGTTGACCTTGTGCAGGAACGCCTGCGGATATCCGACGGCACCGACCACATGCAGCCGCTCGCTTTCCAGCACCTGGATCAGCAGGCCCGAGGCGCCGAACGGGGACAGCATGTGGGCGGCGGCCACGTCGACGACGTCGTGGGTGGTCACCGCCTCGGCGAGCGCGCTCGTCAGTCCGCGGATCCGCACCGCCTGCTCGGCGGCGGACCGTTCGGCCGCCTCGCGCCGCGCCGCGCGGTTGCGGGTGTCGGTGACATCGGTGAGGTAGGCGGTCAGCCCGTCGGGCACCGGGACAAGACGTATGTGGTACCAGCGGGCGTCTGTGGGCCACTGGATGTCGAATCCCGCCGGTGTGCCGTCGAGCGCGGCGTGCCGGCAGCGGGCCTCCAGCTCGGGGACCAGGCCCGCGGGGCCCTCCCAGAGCGGCCCGCCCAGCACGTCCACGGACGGTCCGACCAGGCGCTCCGCCTCGACGTTGAGGAAGGTGATCCGCCACTCCCGGTTCACCGCCAGGAACGCGTCGCTCATGAAGCGCAGCGCCTGCCCCACGGACTCCCGCGCGATCCGGCTCTCGGTGGTGTCCCACACCCGGCCGATCATGCGGACGGGTTCGCCGTGCCCGTCGAGCGCCAGATGGGCACGGCTCTGGACCCAGCCGGTGGTGCCGTCCGGTCGGCACACCCGGTACTCGGCGTCGTACACACCGTGCCCCTGCAGCGCCTCCTGGGTGGCGGCCATGACCCGCGGCACGTCCTCGGGGTGGATCAGGCCGACCCAGCTTTCGATGCGGCGCTCGTAGTCCGCCGGGATGCCCAGGAGGCCGAGCCCTGCCACGTCCCAGACCATCTCGCCGGTGCGGATGTCCCACTCCCAGGAGCCGACCCTGGTCGCCACCAGGGCCTGGCGGAGCCCCGCGCCGGTGGACTGCTGCTGCCACCACGGAGGGGCCCGGCCCGCCACGGGAGGGGGACGCGAGAGCCGCCCGGAGGCCCAGCGGGCCATCTCCAGCAGGAAACCGCGCTGATGCTCGGTGGGCGCGCCGGGCCCGGTGAACACGGACAGCGCGCCCACGGGGACGTCCTCGCCGAACAGCGGGACGGCCGCCACCATGGTCGCCGGGGGCAGTCTGCCGTGTGCGCGCGTACGGACACGTTCGGTGTCCGGGCCGTGTCCGTCGGTGGCGGGCATCCACACGAACGCGCCGTCCTGGACGGCCCGGGCGGGAGCGAGCGCCCGGTCGCCCTCCCGGATCTCCTCCCACTCCTGGAGGGCGGACCGGGGCAGGCCGCCCGCGAGCACCAGGCGCAGTTCGTGGCTGCCCGCGGGCCCGCACGACCAGTGCACCGCTCCGGCGATACCGCCCAGCTCGGACACCGCCTGTGTCAGCGCGTACTCCATCACCTCACGGTCCGTGAGCTGGACACCGACCGCGGAGAGCAGGGGCAGCCGCTCGTCGCACCAGGTGCGCACGCGGCCTGCCGGTTCCGTCGACATATCAGGATTTACCCTAAGGTGTGCTCGCGGTGGGATCGAGGGGCGTGAAGCGAACTATCGAATTCTTAGCGCCCGATTCTTACGCCCCCCTCGAATCGTCCTGACCGGCGGTTCGCAGAGCGGACCGGCTGCCTGGTGCGGCGCGGGGACGGCCGCCACAGTGTTCACATGACGGATTCCTTGCTGCGCGGCTATGTGCCCAGCCCCTTCGGGCAGCTGCACTACGTCGAATCGGGCACGGGCGAGCCGGTGCTGATGCTCCATCAGACACCACGCTCCTGGACCGAGTATCTGGACGTGCTGCCGCTGGTCGGGGCCGTGCACCGGGGCATCGCCATGGACACGCTGGGCTTCGGCGCCTCCGCGAAGCCCGAGGAGCCCCATACGATCGAGCGCTTCGCCGACGCCGCCGGGGCCCTCATCGAGGCGCTGGGCCTGGACCGCTTCCACCTGGTCGGACACCACACGGGCGGTGTCATCGCGGTGGAGCTGGCCGCCCGCTACCAGGACCGTGTCGCCAGCCTGCTGCTCTCCGCCACGCCCTTCGTCGACGCCGAGAAGCGGCGCACCGCCGACCGGCGCAAGCCGGTCGACCATGTCGACCCCCGGCCGGACGGGTCCCATCTGCTGGAGCTGTGGAACCGGCGGCGCGGCTTCTACCGGGACGGGGAGGAGGCCGCGCTGCACCGCTATGTGGCCGACGCGGTGACCGTGCTGGACCGGGTGGAGGAAGGCCATGTGGCGGTCCGGCGCTACCCGATGGAGCCGCGTCTGCCGCACATCACCGCGCGCACGCTCGCGGTGTGCGCCGACGGGGACCACTACTCGCTGCCCGCCCTGGAGAAGTTCGCGGCGGCGCTGGGATGCGAAACGCGGGTCATTCCCGGCGCACATGTACCCGCGCCGGAGCAGCTGCCCGAGGAGTACGCCAAGGTCATCACGGAGTGGGTGACGGGCTGACCCGGGCCGCCGTCCCACCCTGACCGGCCCGGTCCCAAGTGTGCGCGGTGACCCCGCGTTCGCGCAGCACCGCCTTGCGGATCTTGCCGGTCGCGGTGAGCGGCAGTTCGGGGACGATGTCGACGTACCGGGGCACGGCGAACGGCGGCAGCTCGTCCTCGCAGTGGCGTACCAGGTCCAGCGGGTCCAGCGCCCGGCCCGGCCGGGCGGTCACCGCCACCATCACCTCGTCCTCGGCCAGCTCGGATGCCACCGGGAAGGCCGCCGCCCCGGCCACCGAGGGATGGGAACGGACCGCCGACTCCACCTCCGCCGACGAGATGTTCTCACCGCGCCGCCGGATGACGTCCTTGATCCGGTCCACGAAACGGAACCATCCGTCGGGTTCGCGGATCACCCGGTCGCCGGTGCGGCGCCACGAGCCGGGCGGCGGGGGCTCCTCCCCCAGGTAGCCGGTGCTGAAGGCGAACGGCTGGTGGCTGCGGACGACCAGTTCACCCGGTGTGCCGTCCGCGACGGGTACGAGGCGTTCGTCGACCACCCGCGCGGAGAACCCCTCGCGCACGGTGCCGATGTAGCCGGGCCGCGTGCGGGCGGGGGCCGAGCCAATGACGAGATTGGTCTCCGTGGAGCCGAATCCGTCCACCAGCGTGACACCGAACCGGGTCAGGAACGGCTGATACGCCGGGCCCGGGGTGGCCGGGGACAGCCCGCGCCAGGCCCGGTGCGCACGGTCGTGGGGGCCGGGCGGCCGGGCCAGCAGCATGGGCACCATCGCGCCGAGCAGATATACGGCGGTGGCATCGGCCTCGGCCACTTCCGCCCAGTACGCACCGGCGGAGAACCGCCGCCCGACCACGCACGCGGCGCCCACGGTCATGGCGTGGGCCAGGGTGTTGAGGGCGTTGGTGTGGAACAGCGGCAGACCGGTGTGGAGCACATCGTCCGAGGTGAGGCGCAGGGAGTCCGCGACGTTACGGCCCCACCACACGGACTGGGCGTGAGGGCAGCGCACCCCGCGCGCGGCCCCCGTGGTGCCCGAGGTGAAGAGGATGGCGGCGGTGTCCTCGGGCCGTACGGGTGCGGGCGGGAGAGCTTCCGCCCCACCCGGGGCCGGGACCGGCGTGCCCGGGAACGTCCCGCCCGGGGCCGGGGTGTCGTCGCCACCCATGGTCCACACCGGGCCACGGAAACCGGCCGCCGCGATACGTCCCGTGAACTCCTCCTCGGCGCACAGGACGGACGGCTCGGCCTGGCGCAGGACGTGCCGCAGCCCCTCGCCGCGCAGCCCGGTGTTCAGCGGCACCAGCACCGCGCCGAGCCAGGCACAGCCGAGGATCAGATCGGTGAACTCGACGCGGTTGCCGGACATGACCGCGATCCGGTCGCCGGGGCGGCAGCCGCGCGCGGCGAGCGCCCCCGCCATGGTGGCCGCCGCCTCGCGGGACTGCCGGTAGGTGCGGGTCACCCCGCCGACCCGCAGGAACACCCGGTCGCCGAATCGCGTCGCGGCGGCGTCGAGGAGAGCGGGAAGCGTCATCGCCGCGCCCGGTGTGGTCACCGCAGGACCCCCGCGTCGCGGAGGTGCCGGATGCGTTCGGCCGTCAGTCCTGCCACCTCGCGCAGCACCGTGTCGGTGTCGGCGCCGAGGACGGGTGCGGGGGCGCGGACGGCGCCGGGGGTGCGGGTGAGGTGGATCGGCAGGCCCTCGTGGAGGAAGCCGCCCGCGACCGGGTGTTCGGCGTGGACGTAGAAGCCGCGCGCCCGCAACTGCGGGTCGTGTTCGACGAGTTCACGTCCGTCCTGCGCCGCTCCGGCCGGTACGCCCCGCTCCTGGAGCCGTTCGGCCGCGGCGTCGGCGGGCATGCCGCGCGCCCATCCGCTGAGCGCGCCGTCCACGAGGTCGGCGGCCCGGCGGCGGCCCTCGGCCGTGCGGGTCCGCTCGTCGGTGGCCAGCTCCGGGCGCCCGATCACCTCGCACACGGCCGCCCACTCCGCGTCGGTGCGGACACTGACGGCCAGCCACCGGTCGGCGCCCAGACAGCGGTAGACGCCCTGCGGGCTCCACCGCGGATGGGCGTTGCCCATCGGCCTCGCCACGTCCGCACCCGGGCGCGACGCGGCGAGGAGGCTGGTCCCCATGTGGGCGGAGATCGCCTCCAGCTGGGACAGGTCGATGTGCTGTCCACGGCCGGTCTCGTCACGGTGTTCCAGCGCGGCCACGGTGGCGAGCGCGGCCTGGAGGCCCGCGACGATGTCGCCGTGGCCGTAGATCACCCCGACCACGTCGTCCGGCCCCCAGCCGGTGAGGCCAGTCAGCCCGCTGCTCGCGGACACGGTGTCCGCGTACGACACCCAGCCGTTGCGCGGCCCGGTGTGGCCCATCCCGGACATGCTCACGTACACGATGCCGGGGTTGATCTCGCGGAGCGCGTCATAGCCGAGACCCAGTTTTCTCATGACCGTGGAGCTGAAGTTCTCGACCAGCACATCGCAGGAGGCGATGAGTTCGCGGAGCACCGCGATGCCGTCCTCGGTGCGGGTGTCGAGGGCGATGCTCTGCTTGTTGCGGTTGACCTCGTTGAAGTAGCCGTTGGTGTTCGGGTCGGTGTGGTCTCCCCGGGAGAGGTGCATGAAGGGGGCGAACCGGGTGGGGTCGGGGCGGCCCGCGGACTCGACCTTGATGACCTCGGCGCCGTGGTCGGCCAGCACCTTGGTGCAGTACGGACCGGCCAGCACCCAGGTCAGGTCCAGCACCCGGACACCGTCCAGCGCGGGACGTACGGGCTCCTCGACAGCGGTGGCGGTGGCCGCGCGCACCGGGCGGCGCTCGTCGAGCAGGCCCTGATCGGCGCCGCATCCGGGGACATCGAGCTTCCCGGGCCGGTGGCCCTCGGGGAACGCGAAGGGGAAGCCGAGGTCGGTCCGTTCCCCCTGCGGTGTCCGCAGCCGGGTGAAGAAGCCGCGCGCGGCGAGCTGTGGGTTGTCCGGCAGCTCATGCGGCAGGTCGACGGCCGCCCAGGGCAGCTTCCTGGCCTGGGCCCGCTCCGCGAACTCGGCCTTGGGCCAGCGGTTCAGGAAGTCCTGGACCACCGCGAACACATGCTCCTGGCCCTTCTTGCGCTCGACGGGGTCCTGCCACCGGGGTTCGGCGAGATCGGCCTCGGCGCCCTCCTCGCGCAGCCACTCCAGCAGCGCGTCCCACATGCGCGGACTGCCCCCGAGCCCGCCGCCCAGATAGCCGTCGGCGGCCCGGAACAGCCCGTGCGGCACCAGCGGATGCACCCGCCCCGGGCGGCCCGGGGTCCGGTCCTCGTGCAGATAGGCGAGGGTGCCCGCCTCCAGGGCGGCCGCCACGCACTCCTGCGCGGAGACGTCGATGAGCTGCCCCGGGCCGCGCCGCCGGGCCCGCAGCCCGAGCACGGCGGCGATGGCCGCGCCCACGCCCGCGAGGTGTTCCGCCTGGCCCTCGGGCATCCGCAGCGGCGGGCCGCCCGGGTCGCCCACCTGCGCGAGCATCCCGCCCAGCGCCGCCACCACGAAGTCGCTGCCCTGCCAGCCGCTGCGCGGCCCGGTCAGGCCGAACGGGGTGACCCGTACGTGCACCAGGTGGCCGAGGCCTTCGGCGCTCGCCTCCGCGCCGCCGGGAGTCCCGTCGAGCAGGATGTCGGCGCCCTCCAGCAGCCCGCGCAGCCCGGCCGCGCCGTCGGGCGCGGCCACGTCGAGGGTCACCGAACGCTTCCCGGCGTGCCAGTGGGCGAACGCGTCACCGCCGTCCTCACGCCGGGTGGCGTCGCCTTCGGGCGGCTCGACCAGCACCACCTCGTACCCCAGTCCGACCAGCAACCGGCCCGCGAACCGGGCGAACGGGCTGGACAGTTCGACGACTCGCAGAGCGGGCTCGCTCACGTTTCCTCCGCGTTCTTTCCGATGTGTCAGGCGTGCTGCTGGTTCAGGCGTGCTGTTGATTCAGGAAGGCGGAGACGACGGTGTAGTAGTCGTGGGGGCGTTCTTCCTGGAGGTGGTGCGAGACGTCGTTCATCACATGCAGATTGCCCCGGGGGATCATGCGGGCCAGCATCAGCGGATAGTCCGGGGTGAGGAACGCGTCGTACATGCCCCACATGAAGAGCGTCGGCGCCTGGATGCGGCCGAGCGCGCCGGTGAGGTCCTGCCAGTCGCCGCGCGGGTTGTCGGAGGCCCCGGCGAGCGCCCTCTCCTCCGGGTCCAGGCTCTGTTCGTAGCGCATCGTCACCGTGGCGTCGGGGATGGCGTCGGGGTCGTACCACTCCAGGCGCGCCATCAGCTCGCGCATCTTCTGCCACGACGGGCCGGTCCCGCCGTAGTACACGTCCCGGGCGTTGCGGCCGCGGCGGCCGCCCTCCGGCAGCGGGGCCAGCGGCCCGTGGAAGACGGGCATGCTGCCGGTGACGACGAGGGACCGGACCCGCTCCGGGTACAGGGCGGCCAGGTTGAGCGCGATGGTGCCGCCCCAGGAGTTGCACACGAAGTCGGCGCGCTCCAGGCCGAGGGTGTCCATCAGCGCCACGGTCTTGGCGGCGTGGTAGTCCCACATCGGGCCCTTGATGACCGGCTTCGCGGACGTGCCGTACTGCAGGATGTCCACCAGGAAGCACCGGCGGTCCGCGGCGAAGAGCCGCGAGACCTGACCGAAGTCCGACCAGCCGGTGCACCCGGGGCCGCCTCCGTGGAGGAAGACGGTGGGGCTGCCCTGGCCCGTCTCGATGTAGTGGTACGTGACGCCGTCCGCCTCCGCGGAGGCCCCGGCCGGGGGTGCCTGGATGTCCATGAGGTCCATGCACCGATGGTGTGGTGGCCGGGCGTTTCGCCCAAGCGATCCGGTCCACTGAGCGGGCCGCCGGGGCAGCCCGCTCACGCGCGTCAGCGTCAGGCGGCTCAGGACAGGTCGAGCGCCACCTTGCCCACCGCGGCCCCGGTGCGCAGCCGTTCCACCGCCTCGGCCAGCCGGTCGGGCGTGTAGCGCTCGATGGGCAGGGTCAGCTCGCCGGACGTCAGATCGCCGAGCAGCGCGTCGGCGTCGGCGGCGACTTCCTTGCCGCGCCTCATCAGGTTGACGGGCAGCAGCGCCACGTCGGCCAGCAGCCAGTCCGCGAGGTCGACGGCCAACTCGCGCCCGGCGGTGTAGCCGACCAGCGCGGCCCGGCCGCCCGGGCGGACCAGCCCCAGCGCGTCGCGCAGCACCGGGCCGCCCACGGTGTCGATGAGCGCGTCCACCGGCCCGCCCACGGCCTCCGGCGACAGCTCCGTGGCCAGCACCGCCTTGCCGGGCGCGGGGACGTGGGCGAGCTTGGCCGGGCGGCCGACCACGCCGATGACCTCCGCCCCGGCGCGCGCCGCCACCTGCACCGTCAGGGCGCCGACCGCGCCCGCCGCGCCGGTCACCAATACCCGCTCCCCCGGCTGGATCGCCGCGACCGAGTGCACCGCGGCCCAAGCCGAGCCCGCCGGGGAGAAGTAGCTGCATGCCAGGGCGGGGTCGGTGCCCTCGGGCACCGGGGACACAGCGGCGTCGGGCGCCACGGCGTGGTCGGCCCAGCTGCCGTCGCGGCGCATCCCCAGCCCCTTGCCGTTAATCTTGACGAGGGCGCCCTCGGGGTGGGTGTCGGAGGCCACGACGACACCGCATCCGGTGGTGCCGGGCACGGTGGGCAGATCGGGCAGGATGCCGAACGCGCCGTCCACGATGTTCAGGTCGAGGTGGCCCACTTGCGCGGCACGCACCCGTACGAGCGTCTGGCCCGGCTGCCGCTCCGGCACCGGGCGCTCCGACAGCCGGGGCAGGGTGCCGAAGCGCTCCAGGACGAGGGCGCGTGACGTCTGGCTGCTCACAGTTTCACTCCATAACGACTCAGGGCACGGGAGGCGACGACGCGGAGCACGCGGTCGTAGACGAACCCGAGGATGCCCAGGGTGATGATCCCGACGAATACCCAGTCGATGCGACCGTAGTTGCGGGAGGTCCAGATCAGCGATCCGAGGCCGACCTGCGAGGCGACGATCTCCGCGGACACGATGGTCAGAAAGCTGTTGCCCATCGCCAGCCGCGCCCCCGTGACGATGTGGGGCACGGTCGACGGCAGCACGACGCTCCGCAGGATCTGGCGGCGGTTCGCGCCCAGGCTGGCGGCGGCGCGCAGCTTCGACTCGTTCACGGCCATCACACCGGCGCTGGTGTTCAGGGTGACGATGAAGACCGACGTGTAGAAGATGAGGACGACCTTCGACGACTCGCCGATGCCCAGCCACACCACCGCCAGGGTCACGAACGCGACCGGCGGGATGAACCGGAAGAACTCGATGTAGGGGTCGAGCAGATGCCGCACCAGCGGGATCTGCCCGATCAGCAGGCCGACCGGTACGCCCACGGCGAGACCGAGCCCCCAGCCGATCAGGATGCGGCGGCCGGAGGCGACGACCGAGTTGAACAGGGTGCCGTCGGCCGCCAGCTCCCGGGCCGCCGACAGGGTCTGGCTCGGGGAGGCGACCAGGGCGGAGCCGTACGTCGCCGCCAGCAGCTGCCACACGGCGACCCCGGCGAGGACGGACACCGCGTACAGCCCGGCGGTGCGCAGTCTTACAACGGTGGCGCGGCGCTGCCGCCGCCCCGGGCGCGGGGTGGCGGAGGTGCCCGCCGTCACGGTGGTCATCGCGTCTCCTCCACCATCGTGTCCTCGGTCATCGTGTCCTCGGTCATCGTGTCCTCGGTCATCGTGTCCTCGGTCATCGTGTGTCCTCGAGGTCGAGCCCCTGGTCGCGCAGGGCCTTGCGC
Source organism: Streptomyces sp. NPDC001700 (assembly GCF_053596435.1). Lineage (NCBI taxonomy): Bacteria > Bacillati > Actinomycetota > Actinomycetes > Kitasatosporales > Streptomycetaceae > Streptomyces > Streptomyces sp. NPDC001700. The sequence continues at coordinate 282,955 of NZ_JBSFGE010000008.1, read as the reverse complement.
ACCTCTTCGCCGATGTCCTCGCGCAGGGCGCGGCGGAGTTCGACTGCGGCCGGATCCGTCTCGTCGCGGGGCCTGGGCAGGTCCACGGGGTAGACGGCCTTGACCGAGGCGGCCGGGCCCGCGGTCATCACGGCGATCCGGTCGGCCAGCAGGATGGCCTCGTCGATGTCATGGGTGACGAAGACGACCGTGCAGCCCGACGCCTTCCAGATGCGGCCCATCTCGTCCTGCATCACCTGGCGGGTCTGGGCGTCGAGCGCGCCGAACGGCTCGTCCATCAGCACCACGCGCGGCTCGTTCGCCAGCACCCGGGCGATCTGCACCCGCTGGCGCATGCCGCCCGAGAGCTGGCCGGGAAACCGGTCGGCGCAGTGGCGCAGCCCCACCAGGCCGAGGTAGGTGTCCGCCAGTTCGGCCCGCGCCGCCCGGGACTGGCCGCGCATGCGCGGGCCGAAGGCCACGTTCTGCCGTACGGTCATCCAGTCGAACAGGGCCTCGCTGCTCTGGAAGACCATGCCGAGGTCGGGGTCGGGGCCGCTGATCTGGGTGCCGTCGACGGTGAGGCCACCATCGGACACCGGGACGAATCCGGCCATGGCGGACAGCAGGGTGGACTTGCCGCAGCCGCTCGGCCCGAGCAGGCAGAGGAATTCACCGGCGGCGATGTCGAGCGAGATGTCCCGTACGGCCTCGAAGGAGCCGAACCGGATGCCGACCCCGGTGGCGGACAGGGCCGCGCCGCGGGTGCCGCCGCTCCCGGGCGCCGAGCCGTCCGGGGGCCGGGGGGTGGCGATGGTCTTCGTCATCGTGCTCCCTTCACCGAATTGGCGCACGGTAGACCGCGGCGGCGCGCCCGCGCATGGAGGTGGTTCCGCTCAACGGGACATGGCCCTTCCGGGCGGTGCGGCGCCAGGTGAATGCCACCTCCGCGCGCCTCCCCGGACACCGGGCGTTCTGCTGAGCGGGACGAGTCCGTAGGCGAACGCGCCGGGCCCGCGCATGCTCGGTGCCACGTTTCCACGGCAGCGGGAGGACAGGCACGATGACGGTCGAGGGCTCGCCCGATACCAAGCACACCGGCCGGGGCCGCGGCAGACCTGCCGGGGAACCCGGCCGCCAGGACTGGAGCTCATGGCCCCACTACGATGCGGCGGGCGCGGGCTTCCGCGGGTACTGGTACCCGGTCACCTGGTCCAGCCACATCACCGGCAAGCCACTGCCGTTCACCCTCTGCGGCGAGAAGATCACCCTGATCCGGGACGGTGGCACGGCGTACGCGCTGCACAACCGCTGTCCGCACCGCGGGGTGCCGCTGTCGGAGGGTGACCAGCAGTTTCCGGGCACCGTGAGCTGCCCGTACCACGGCTGGACGTTCGATCTGCCCACCGGCAAGCTGGCCGCGGTCATCACCGACGGGCCCGGCTGCCGCCTCACCGGCAAGGTCGGGGTGCGGACGTACCCGGTGGAGGAACGCCTCGGCATGGTGTGGGTGTACATCCCGCTCGCCGACGAGGAGCCGCACTCCATCGACTCGCAGCTTCCCGAGGAGCTGGTCGGCAACGGGTTCGTCATGGGCGGCCGGATCGAGCCGCGCGGTGGCAACTGGCGCTTCGCCTGCGAGAACGGCTTCGACGAGGGCCACGCGAAATATCTCCACCGGACCGCGCTGTGGCGGCTGTTCAAGCCGATGCCCACGTGGAACATCACCCGGATCGTGCCCAAGGGGCGCTGGATCTTCCGGGTGCAGGACGAGGTCCACTGGGAGGCCGACTACCCGGGTGTCGGGCACTGGTCCAACAAGCGGTGGTGGAAGATGCAGCCGCCCAAGGAGACCTTCAACATCGGCAACACCGGCAAGGCCGACAAGATCAACCCGACGATCGAGGCGCAGGAGTTCCCCGGCTTCGCGTCCCTGTCGATGCCGGGTGTGCTGCGCATCGCGTACCCCAAGTTCATCCACTACGAGTTCTACGTGCCGGTGGACGAGGACAACCACCGCTACGTCGGGGTAATGGTCAACTTCACCGAAGGCTGGAAGACGCTCGGCTTCTACGCCAAGTACCTGGGCGCCGTCCGCTGGCTGTTCCACGGGCAGTTCTCCGGCCAGGACGCCTGGATGGTCGACGTCACGGACGCGCCGCCGGAGAAGCTGTACCGCCCCGATGTCTCGCTGACCTCCTGGCGGAACCTCAGCGAGGAGGAGTACGGCAAGAAGCTGGCCGCGGTCGGCGCCGAAGCCGACTCCCCCGCACCCACGAAACCCACCCGCGAGAAGAAGGCATGACCATGGGCCGCACCCTGCTCACCCTGCTGGCCGGAGCCGCGATCGCCGTGTGCCTCCCCCTGGCCAGGAAGCGCGTCGCGCGCACCACCATGACCCAGGTCCACCGGGTCAACCAGTGACCGGCGGCGGACCGGACGGACCGGACAGCCTGGCCGGGCTGGACGAGCGACGTCGCGCCTGGGTTTCCGAGGCCTGGCGCCACATCACCCCCGGCCGGTTGCGCGAGCTGATCGTCGGGCTGGTCGACGTCCCGAGCCCGACGGGCGACGAGGGGCCGCTCGCCACCCACATCGCCGACACCCTCGCGGCCGCCGGATGCCACGCCCGGGTGCAGCCGGTCGACGACCGGCAGGCCAACGCCTGGGCGCGGCTGACCGGCGACGGCACCGGCCCCGACCTCATGCTCTACGCGCCCATCGACACCCTCACGGTCGGCGAGGAGAGCGAAGACCTCCCGTGGATCGGGCCCGAGCTGCGGGACGACATGCGTCCGCGCGCCACCGTCCACGGCGATCTGGTGACCGGGCTCGGGGCGTCCAACCCCAAGGGCCACGCCGCGTGCGTGATGATGGCCACCGAGGCCATCCGCCGGGCGGGGATCCCGCTCACCGGCGATCTCGTCGCGGCGTTCGGCGCGGGGGGCATGCCCACCAACGCCCGGCCCGGTGGCGTCCGGTACAACACGGGCCAGGGCGTGGGGTGTTCGTTCCTGCTGGAACAGGGGGTGTGGACCGACTACGCGCTGATCGCCAAGCCCGGCTGGACGGTGTCCTGGGACGAGGTCGGGCTCGTCTGGTTCGAGGTCACCGTGCGCGGCCTGCACACCTATGTGGGTTCGCGCCACCGGCTGCCGTACGACAACGCGATCGCGAACGCGGGCACGGTGGCGCTGCGGCTGGAGGAGTGGTTCGCGACGTACGCGCTCCACCACACCGGTGGCACCGTCGCACCGCAGGGCGTGGTGGCGTCGGTGCGTGGCGGATGGCCGCGCATGGCGGCCACCACCCCGGCGGCCTGCACGCTCCGGGTGGATCTGCGGATCGGCCCGGACACGACACCGATGCGGGCCAAGCGGGAGTTCCTGGCCGCGCTCGCCACCCTCCGCGAGGACACCGGGATCGATGTCACCGCCGAGATGATCCTCGCCATCCCCGGTACCCGGACCGATCCGGACAGCTGGGTGTGCCGCAGCGCGATCGCGGGCTGGGAGGCCCTGGAAGACCGTCCGCATGAGGTGATCCGTGGCAACAGCGGCGCCACCGACGCCAACATCCTGCGCGGCCGGGGCGTGCCCACGGTGCGCGTCGGCATGCCGAAGGTCACCGAGGCGCCCTTCGAGATCGACTTCGCGCGGGGGATGAACACCGTCGACGTCCGGGCCATGGAGCGGCTGACCCGCCATCTGATCCGTACGGCCGTCGACACCGTCACCCGCACACGCGACGAGGTGGAAGGAGAGCCGGAATGACCGAGATCGTCCTGGGTGTGGGCGCGTCGCACAGCACGCTCATGAACACCCACTGGGAGGAGACCTTCCACAAGGACCGCGCCGAGCGGTTCCGGGACGCGCTGCGCGAGGCGCGCGACGAGATCGCCGCCGCCCGGCCCGACACCGTGATCCTGGTGGGCTCGAACCACTTCCGCGGCTTCTGGCTGGACCTCATCCCCAGCTTCACCCTCGGCGTCGGCGAGTGCGTGGCCAGCGGCGAGTCCGGCACCCCGGAGGGCCCCCAGCCGGTGGACGTGCCGCTCGCCCGGCACATCGCGAACACCCTGGTGGAGGGCGGCCGTTTCGACCCGGCGTACTCGGCCAGGCTGCAGATCGACCACGGCCAGTCGCACGCCATCCAGTATCTGCTGGACGGTCTTGACGTGGAGATCGTGCCGCTGGTGGTCAACGTCTTCGCGCATCCGCTGCCCACGCTGGAGCGCTGCGAGCAGCTGGGCCGGGCCATCCGGGACGCGGTGCTGGCGTTCCCCGGCAACCGCCGGGTGGCGGTGATCGGCTCCGGCGGGCTCTCGCACCGGCTGCCGTGGCCGGACTGGCGCGATCCACGGGGCGACGACGAGGAGTTCATGGTGGGCGCGTGGCTGAACGGCCGCGACCACTGGAAGGACTACGACGTCAGGCGCCGCGAGATCATCCGGGCCGCCGAGGCCGCCATCAACGAGGACTTCGACGACGAGTTCCTGCGCCTGGTGACCAGCGGCCGGACCCACGAGGTGACCCGGTACACCACCGAGGAGCTGGAGAAGGTGGCGGGCAACGGCGCCCAGGAGGTGCGCACCTGGCTGCTCATGGCGGCCGTGCTCGGCCACGTCCCCGGGCGGCGGCTGGCGTACGAATCCCTGCCCGAATGGCTCACCGGCATGGGCGTCGCCGTCCTCGACCCCACCCAGAACCCCACGCAAGACCCCGCAGAGCACACCGCGAGCGAAAGGCAGCCATGAGCATCTGGACGGAACTGTCGGGCATCGACTACCGGCACGCCTACGTGGAAACCGGCGACCTCACCACCCGGGCCCTGCAGGCCGGTCCCGAGGACGGCGAGCACGTGGTGTTCCTGCATGGCACCACCGGCCACCTGGAGGCGTTCGTACGGAACATCCCCGCGTACGTCGAGCGGGGCTACCGCTGCCACGCCATCGACATGCTCGGCCACGGCTACACCGGCAAGCCGGACCACCCCGCGGAGATCCCCGCCTACGTCGATCACCTGATCGCCTACCTCGACGCGGTGGGGGCCCAGCGCGCGCATCTGGTCGGCGAGTCGCTGGGCGGCTGGGTGGGGTCCTGGCTGGCGAGCGAACACCCGGACCGGGTGGCCTCCCTCCAGCTGCTCTGCATGGGCGGCACCAAGGTCAACCCGGAGGTGATGGAGCGGCTGAAGACCTCGACCCGCGCCGCCGTCCTCACCGACGACATCTCCGCCACCCGCAAGCGGCTGGAGCTGCTGTGGGCGCACTGGGACGAGGAGCTGGGCGAGGAGCTGACCCAGGTCCGCTACGAGATCTACCACCACCCCGACTTCCAGGCCAACGTGGACAACCTGCTGGCGCTCCAGGAGGTCGAGCGGCGCGAGCGCAATCTGCTGCGGCCGGACCGGATGGCGAGGATCAAGGCGCCGACGCTGGTGGTGTGGGGCAACAAGAACCCGTTCGGGGCCGTGCCGGAGGCCGAGGCCATCACCGCCGCCATCCCCGGGGCCCGGCTGGAGATCTTCAACGAGTGCGGGCACTGGCCGCAGCACGAGAAGGCCGAGGTCTACAACCCGCTCAGCCTGGCGTTCCTCGACGAGGCGACGCGATAAGGAGGTACGTGGCATGACCGTCGTCCCGCTCGACCCCGCCGCTCCACCCGATCCGGGCTCGATGAACTCCGTCCTGGGCAAGGTGCGCCCGATCCTGGAGGCGTTCACCGCCGACGACGACACCCTCTCCCTCGCCGATCTGGTGCGCCGTACGGGCGTGGCGAAGGCCACCGTGCACCGGCTCGCCCAGGAGCTGGTCGTCTGGGGGCTGCTGGAGCGGGCGAGCTGCGACTACCGGCTGGGGCTGCGCCTGTTCGAGATCGGCCAGCGGGTGCACCGGCAGCGGATCCTGCGCGAGGTGGCGCAGCCGTACATGGAGGATCTGCTGCTGGCCACCCGCGAGACCATCCACTTCGCGATCCACGACGGCCTCGACGTGGTCTATCTGGAGAAGATCCTGCCGCATCGCGGGCTGAGCGAGGAGTCCCGGGTGGCGGGGCGGCTTCCGCTGTACTGCACCGCCACCGGCAAGGCCATCCTGGCCTTTTCGCCGAAGTCGCTGGCCGGTGAGGTGATCGGCAACGGACTGAAGCCCTTCACCCGGTACACGATCACTTCGCCCGCGCGGCTGCTGTGCCAGCTGGAGCGCGTCCGGGAGCAGGGCATCGCGACCGAGGCGGAGGAGATCCGGCTGGGCTATCTCAGCATGGCCGTACCGGTCTTCGCCCGTGGCGGCTCGCTGGCGGGCGCGCTGTCCATCACCGCGCCCACCTACCGTTTCGACATGGGCGCCCACACGGGCGCGCTGCGCACCGCTGGTCTGGGGATCAGCCGAGCGTTGCGGGCCGCCCTGTGACGGCGCTGGAGGAGGTGGTGGCGCGGGCCCGGACGCTGATCGGCCGGTGGGAGACCGAGGACTGCGGGGTGCTGACGGTCAAGGAGTTCTGCCGGTACGCGGCCGCGGTGGGCGATGGCGGGTACGTGGCGCGGGCCCGCGCCCGGGAGGCGGCCGGGGAGCCCGTCGAGGCTCCCCCGCTGTTCCTCGCGGCGATGATGAGCTGGGAGGACGGTCCGGACGAGGACGCGCTGCGCCCGGACGGCCTGGCCGCCCGGGAGTCCCCGTGTACGCAGGGGTTGCCGGTGCGCCAGGTGCACGGCGGCCAGTCGGTGCGGCTCGCCGGGGTCCCGGTGGCGGGCGTGCGGATCACCGCGTCCCGGTCGGTGACCTCGGCGGACCGTAAGGGCGGCCGCTCGGGGGAGTTCGTCCTGCTGGGTGTCACGACCCGGTTCACCTCGGGGGGCGGGAAGGAGCTGATGGCCGTGGACGAGACGATCGTCGTGCTGGACGGTGGCATGGTGCCGAACGGGGGTGCCGCCGCGTGAACACCCCCGCCGCCGGGCAGGTCTGCCCGCCACGCCGCTACACCCACAGCAGGGTGCAGCTGTTCCGGTTCAGCGCCGTGTCCTGGAACGCCCACCGCATCCACTACGACGGGGAGTTCGCCGCCTCGGAGGGGTTCCCCGACGCGGTCGTGCAGTCCACCCTGCACGGCGAGATGCTCGTGCGATACGCCCTCGACTGGTCCGGGCCGGGCGCGCGGCTGGAGGGGGTGAGCTGGCGCAACCGGGCGACCGCCGTGGCCGGTGAACCGCTCACCTGGACCGCGACGGTCACCGCCATCGAGCCCACCGACCAGGGGCATCGGGTCTCGCTCGACGTGTCCGTCCTCAAGGACGACGGCACCGCGTGCGTCACCGGGACGGTCGAGCTGAGCCATGCTGGTGGACCGGCCTAACCGGCGTACCGCTCGTACCAGCCCTGCAGCAGGGCGCGGTCCAGATCGGGCGACTTCTTGATGAGGTTCTGCCCGGTGAGGAATCCGGTGATCCTGGCGGACTGCTGGATATCGGCGCCGGTCAGTCCGCGGACGCGGAAGGTGATCTCCGGGAGCACCTTCCGTGTCTGCGCCTCGGGCAGTTTCACCTGCCGGTTGGTGGCCTCCGCGGCGGCGCCGGGGTCGCGGGTCACCAGCCGGTCGGCCTCGGCGAGGACCTTGAACACCTTGGCCGCGACCGCCCGGTTGCTCTTCAGCCAGCGCTCTTCCGCCAGCAGCCACTGCACATACGTCACCCCGAAGTCGCCGCTGTGGCCCGCGATGTGGCCGCCCGACTCGGCGCCCTTGGCCGCCCACGGCTCGTAGAGGACGTAGGCGTCGATGGTGCCGCGCTGGAGCAGCCCGGGCATCTCCGGCGGGGAACTCTGATGGATCTTCACGGACCCGGGGTCGATGCCGTGGCGGCGCAGATACGTGTGGGTCGCGTACAGGCCGAGGCCCTGGATGGACGCCATCGTCTTGATCTGGCGCGGCGAGGTGATGCCATCGCGCATCACGACCTTGAGATAGCGGTCGGAGGACTGGAAGACGCCCAGCGCCCGCAGCCCCGGATCGCCCGCCATCAGCGGCAGCGCGGTGGAGTCGGCGTTGGCCGCCAGCTGTGCGGTACCGGCCGTCACCGCCTGGCCCGCGGTCGGGCCGCCCTCGGTGCGCATCAGCTCGACGTTCACGCCCGCCTTGGCGAACATCCCGCGCTCCTTCGCCAGGTAGAAGGGCGCGTACGAGGCGTCGACGCCGAGGGCGACGCGCACCGTGGGGCCGCCCTTCACCTCCCCCGCGTCGGAGTCCACCGTCCCCGCCATGCAGGCGGGGACGAGGAGGAGCGCCGTACAGGCGACGAGCAGCCGCCCCGCTCTGCTGTTGTCCGGGTTCATGAGCCATGACCTCCGAGCGCGGGATCCCTGTGGTCGCGCCACGTTCCCAGGCGCGGGTGCCTCTCCCGAAGCGCGGTGTCCCGCCAGACGGAACGGTTTCATTGGGCCCGGCCACGGCGGTGCCTACGCTCCCGGGCCATGAGCGTTCTTACCGATGTTCCGGCCACCGCGTCCGCCCCGGACGTGGTGGACACCGACATCCTCATCATCGGCGCCGGTCCGTCGGGACTCTACGGCGCGTACTACGCGGGGTTCCGCGGGCTGCGCGTGGCGGTCATGGACGTCCTTCCGCAGTGCGGCGGCCAGATCAGCGCCATGTACCCGGAGAAGCCCATCTTCGACATCGCCGGTTTCCCCTCGGTGCGCGGCCGCGACCTGGTGGACAGCCTGGTGGCCCAGGCGGAGCCGTACGGGCCCGTGTATCTCCTCGGTCAGCGGGCGGTCGAGCTGTCCCACGGGGAGGACGGACGGCCCGTGGTGCGCGGCGACGGCGGGACCACGGTCCGGGCCGGAGCCGTCGTCATCACCGGCGGGGTGGGGACGTTCACGCCCCGGCCGCTCCCGGCGGGCGAGGACTATCTCGGCCGTGGGCAGGTGTACTTCGTCCCGGATCCGTCCGGCCACACCGGTCATGACATCGTGATCGTCGGCGGCGGCGACAGCGCCTTCGACTGGGCGGCGACGCTCGCTCCGCTGGCCCGGTCCGTCACCCTGGTCCACCGCCGGGACCGGTTCCGGGCGCATGGCGCGACCGTGGAGAAGGTGCGTTCCCTCGGCATCGAGATCATCACCGACACCGAGGTGACCGGGCTGCACGGCGCGGAGCAGCTCGAAGAGGTGACGATCCGCCACCGGCTGACCAAGGACACCCGTACCCTCCCGGCGCAGACCGTCGTCGCCGCCCTCGGCTTCACCGCCGACGTCGGCCCGCTGCAGAACTGGGGGCTTGAGCTGCGGGCGCGGCGGATCGCCGTGGACACCCGGATGGCCACCAACGTGCCGCGGGTGTTCGCCGCCGGGGACATCACCGACTACCCGGGCAAGGTGCGGCTGATCTCCGTGGGCTTCGGCGAGGTCGCCACCGCGGTGAACAACGCGGCCACCGTCATCGATCCGGAGGCGATGTTGTTCCCCGGGCATTCCACAGAGAAGGAGAACTGACATGGCCTACGTCATCGGCCCGGCCTGCGTCGACATCATGGACCGCTCCTGCATGGAGGAATGCCCGGTCGACTGCATCTACGAGGGGGAACGCAAGCTCTACATCAACCCGGTGGAGTGCATCGACTGCGGCGCCTGCGAAACCGCCTGCCCCGAGCAGGCCATCGCGGTGGACCGGCTGGCCAGGCCCGAGCACCGGGAGGACAACCGCCGCTTCTTCACCGAGCCGCTGCCCGGCCGTACGGAGCCGCTGGGCACCCCGGGCGGCGCCACCGGGCTCGGTCCGGTCGGCGTCGACACCCCGCTGGTCGCCGGGGCCGCCTCATGACCGGCCAGGGACTTCCCCCGGAGGTGGCCAAGGCGGCCGACACGCTGCTGGAGGCCACGCGGAGCGGTGTGGTGTGCCCGCCGGTGCGCACGTACCTCGCCGAGGGGGACATCGGGGCCGCGTACGCGGTGCAGCGGGTGAACGTCGGGCGCGGTGTGGCCGAGGGGCGGCGGATCGCGGGCCGTAAGATCGGCCTGACCTCGCCTGCGGTACAGGCTCAACTGGGCGTCGATCAGCCGGACTTCGGGACGCTGTTCGCCGACATGGCGGTGACCGAGGGCGGTGTGGTGGCGGCCGGGCGACTGCTGCAGCCCAAGGTGGAGGCGGAGGTGGCGCTCGTCCTGGGCGCCGATCTGCCGCACCGCGACTGCACGGTGGCCGATGTGCTGCGCGCGGTCGACTTCGCGCTGCCCGCGCTGGAGATCGTGGACAGCCGCATCGCCGGGTGGAACATCGGCATCGTGGACACCGTCGCCGACAACGCCTCCTGCGGGCTGTACGTGCTCGGCGGTACACCCGTGCCGCTGACCGGGCTCGATGCGCGCGGGGCGCGGATGTCCCTGACCCGCGGCGGCCGGACGGTCTCCGAGGGCAGCGGCGCCGACTGCCTCGGCAGCCCGCTGAACGCCGCGGCCTGGCTGGCCTCGGCCGTCGCCGCCCAGGGCGATCCGCTGCGCGCCGGGGAGATCCTGCTGACCGGGGCGCTGGGCCCGATGGTGCCCGCGGCGCCGGGCGACCGGTTCGAGGCCCACATCAGTCAACTGGGCCGGGTCACGGTCGAGTTCGCGACGGAGGGAGAGTAGGCCATGAGCACCCGTACCAAGGTCGCCGTCATCGGCTCCGGCAACATCGGCACCGATCTCATGATCAAGGTGCTGCGGCTGTCCGACACCCTGGAGGTGGCGGCGGTGGCGGGCATCGACCCGGACTCCGACGGCCTCGCCCGGGCCCGCCGCCTGAAGGTGGCCACGACCCACGAGGGCGTGGACGGGCTGGTGGCGCTGGACGAGTTCGCCGATGTGCGGATCGTCTTCGACGCCACCTCGGCCGGTGCCCACCGCCGCCACGACGAGGTACTGCGCGCCCTCGGACGTACGGTGGTCGACCTCACCCCGGCCGCCATCGGCCCGTATGTGGTGCCGCCGGTGAACCTCGACGCCCAGCTGGACAGCCCCAACGTCAACATGGTGACCTGCGGCGGACAGGCCACGATTCCCATCGTGGCCGCCGTCTCGGCCGTCACGCCCGTGCACTACGGGGAGATCGTCGCCTCCATCGCCTCCCGCTCGGCCGGTCCGGGCACCCGCGCCAACATCGACGAGTTCACCGAGACCACCGCCTCCGCCATCGAGCGGGTCGGCGGAGCGGGCCGGGGCAAGGCCATCATCGTCCTCAATCCGGCCGAACCGCCGCTGATCATGCGGGACACCGTGCACTGTCTGGTGTCGGAGTGCGACGACGCGGCGGTCACCGCCTCGATCGAGGCCATGGTGGGCCGCGTCCAGGCGTATGTCCCCGGCTACCGCCTCAAGCAGAAGGTGCAGTTCGACCGGATCGCCGACGACGACCCGCTGCGCACCCTCGTACCCGCCGGAGCGGGGCACGGCGCGGTGAAGGTGTCGGTGTTCCTGGAGGTCGAGGGCGCCGCCCACTACCTCCCGGCCTACGCGGGCAACCTCGACATCATGACCTCGGCAGCGCTGCGCACCGCGGAGCGGCTGGCCGCACACCGGACCGTGGAGGCAGCCCAGTGACCACGCCAGAGGCCTCCCTGTACATCCAGGACGTCACCCTGCGGGACGGCATGCACGCCCTCCGCCACCGCTACACCACGGACCAGGCCCGCACCATCGCCGCCGCGCTCGACGCCGCCCGTGTCGGCGCCATCGAGATCGCCCACGGCGACGGGCTGTCCGGGTCCAGCGTCAACTACGGCGTCGGCGCGCACACCGACTGGGAGTGGATCGAGGCGGTCACCGACGCCGTCCGGCACGCCGTGCCCACCACCCTGCTGCTGCCGGGCATCGGCACCCTGCGCGATCTGAAGCAGGCCCACGCGCTCGGCATCCGCTCGGTGCGCGTCGCGACCCACTGCACCGAGGCGGACATCTCCGCCCAGCACATCTCCGCCGCCCGCGAGCTGGGCATGGACGTCGCGGGCTTCCTGATGATGTCGCACATGGCGCCCCCGGCCGAACTCGCCCGGCAGGCCGTGCTCATGGAGTCCTACGGCGCCCACTGCGTGTATGTCACCGACTCCGGCGGGCGGCTGACCATGGACGGAGTGCGCGACCGCTTCCGCGCCTACCGCGACGTCCTCTCCCCCGACACCGAGCTGGGCATCCACGCCCACCACAATCTGGGGCTCGGCGTGGCCAACAGCGTGGTCGCCGTGGAGAACGGCGTCACCCGCGTCGACGCCTCGCTGGCCGGGCAGGGCGCGGGCGCCGGAAACTGTCCGCTGGAGGCCTTCATCGCGGTGGCCGATCTGCAGGGGTGGTCGCACGGCTGCGAGCTGTTCCCGCTGATGGACGCCGCCGACGACCTGGTCAGGCCGCTCCAGGACCGGCCGGTGCGGGTGGACCGGGAGACCCTGAGCCTCGGCTACGCGGGCGTGTACTCCAGCTTCCTGCGCCACGCCGAGACGGCGGCGGCCCGCTATGGCCTGGACACCCGCTCCATCCTGGTCGAGGTCGGGCGGCGCGGCATGGTCGGCGGCCAGGAAGACATGATCACGGATGTGGCGCTGGACCTGGCGGAGGGGCGGGCATGAGCGCCGGGGCGACGCGGCCACGGATCGGGATCCGGGTGCCGCCGTGCGACCGGGCGGACCGGATCGCCCGGACCGTGCGGCGGGCCGAGGAGCTGGGCTTCGACGAGGTGTGGTTTCCCGACTCCCAGCTGCTGTGGCGGGACGTGTTCACCACCCTGACCGCCGCCGCGCTGGCCACCGAGCGCATCGGCCTGGGTACCGCGGTGACCAATGTGGCGACCCGCCATCCGGCCGTCGTGGCATCGGCCGCCCGCAGCGTGGCCGAGCTGGCGCCCGGCCGGTTCACCCTCGGCCTCGGCGTGGGCAACAGCTCGGTCGGGCCGGTCAATCTGCGGCAGACCACCTCGGCGGCGATGCGCGACGGAGTGGCCATGCTGCGGGGGCTGCTGGACGGCCGGGAATGGGACTTCGGCGGCGGTGTCCGCTCCCGGCTGCGCGATCCGGGGCCACGTATTCCGGTGCACCTCGCGGCGAGCGGCCCGAAGAACCTGCGGCTCGCGGGGGAGATCGCCGACGGCGCCATCCTGCTCAGCGGCGTGTCCCAAAAGCCCCTGGCCGGGGCCGCCGCCCGGGTGCGTGAGGGCGCCGAGGCCGCGGGCCGGGCGGCCTCGGAGGTACCGCTGACGGTGTCCGCGTTCTGCGCGGTCACCGATGACATCGAGGCCGAGGCGCGGCTGATCAAACCGATCTGCGCGTCGATCGCGCAGAACGGCGGGGCGCCCTTCCTCGCCCTGGCGGGGATAGAGGTGGACGTCCCGGCCACGGTGGAGGGCGTCTACCCGGATCTGGTGCACGCCGAGGACTGGGACGCGGCCGTCGCCGTGTGTTCGCGGTGGATCAGCGACGAGGCGGCCGTGCGGTTCGCCCGGGAATTCTGTCTGTTCGGCACCGCCGCGCAGATCGCCGAGCGGCTCACGGCCCTGCACGGCGCCGGGGTGTCCGGGGTCTTCCTCCAGCATGTGGGTTCGTACGACCCGCCGACCGAGCTGATCGAGGCGGTCGGTTCCGGGGTGCTGCCCGCCCTCGGCGGCCATTCCGGGCATTGACACGGGCATGGACACGGGGATCGACACGGGTATTGACAAAGGGGGGCCGATAGGCGTGGATCACGCTCCCTACCGGCCTCCCCGAAAAGCGCCTATCGTTCCTTTCCTCGGCTTTGGCGGCCGTGAGGAGGTCAGGTGCGGTGACTGGGTACGTGTATGTCGAAAAGGACAAAGAGCCGCGGCAGATCCCGGAGACTCCCAAGTCGGTTCTCGGTAAGGTCGGCCTTATTCTGTCCGCATTCCGGGACAACGACTTCGCTCTCAGTCTCGCGGAGTTGACGGCCCGTACCGGGGTCGCCAAGGCCACCGTCCACCGGCTGTGCCAGGAACTCGTCGCCGGAGACCTCCTGGAGCGGGAGGGCGCCAAGTACCGGCTCGGGCTGCAGCTCTACGAGATCGGCCTGCGCGCGCCCCGCCAGCGCACCCTGCGCGAGGCCGCCCGGCCCGTCATCGAGAACCTCGCGCAGCAGCTCGACAACGCCGTGAACCTGGCCGTGCCGAGCGCCCCGGAACTGCTGGTGATCGAGAACGCCGGACGCCACCGCAACCGGGCCCGCTCCACGGCGGGCGGCCGTCACCTCCCGCTGCACTGCAGCGCCGCGGGCAAGCTCACCCTCGCCATGCTGCCCGAGCAGTACCCGCTGTCCAACGTCCTCCCGCTGATGGACCGCCGTACGCCGCACACCCTCACCCCCGCCCGGCTGGCCGCCGAGCTGGTCCGGATCAGGGAGCAGGACTACGCCGTGGAGGTCGAGGAGGCCCGTCGCGGCTATCTCGCCGTCGCGGTGCCGGTGCGCGGTCTCGACCACGCGTATCTGGCCGCCCTCGCGGTGATCGCCCCCACGGCGGGCAGCAGCATCCCCCGGCTGCACACCGCGCTGACCGAGGCGTCCCGCGACATCACCGCGCGGCTCGCCGTCTTCGAGGCCCACCGCGCCCCGCTCTGAGCACACTTCAGCGACGCTCTGACCCGCTTCAGCGGTCGGCCACCGGCGCTCCCGCCGCGTCCTCCACCAGCATCCGCGCAATGCCCTCGGCACTGAAGACGTCCCGGGAGGCGAGGGCGACGCCGCCGTGGATCCCGGAGTCGCTGCCGAGCTGGGCCGTGGTGATGGTCAGCTTGCGGGTGGCCAGGGGCAGGGCGCGCTGGTAGACGGCGGCGCGGACCCCGGAGAGGAGGTCGTCGCGCAGCTCGCTCAGCGGCCCGCCGAGCACCAGGGTGCGCGGGTTGAACATGTAGACCAGCATGGCCGCGATCTCGCCGATCTCGGTGGCGGCCTGGCGCAGCGCGCGCACGGCGGGCGGGTCGTTGTCGGCGACGCGCTCCGCCAGGACGTGCACGCCGTACAGCGGGTCCTCGTCGGTCGACTCGGGGATGCCGAGGCCACGCAGGATGCTCCGGTGGGAGGCGATCGCCCCGACGCAGCCGACGTTGCCGCAGGAGCACAGGGCGTCGCCGCCGCCGATGGCGCGGATGTGGCCGACGTCCCCGGCGGCGCCGTCCGCGCCCCGGTACACCTCGCCGTCCGCGGTGATGACTCCGGCCCCGATGCCGGTCGAGATCTTGAGGCACAGCAGCGGAGTGTCCATGCCGTCCTGGCAGGCCTCGCCGAGCGCCATCAGGTTGGAGTCGTTGTCCACGATGGCCGGGGCGCGGAAGGTCCTGGTCACCCACTCGGCGACCGGATAGCCGTCCCAGCCGGGCATGCCGGTCGGCTGCACCGGGCAGCCGCGCTGGAAGTCCACAGGCCCGGGCAGCCCCACCACCACTTCGCGGACCCGGTCCGGATCGCGCCCGTACGCCGCCAGCAGGCCCGACAGCCGCTCGGCCACCGCGGCCAGGACCGCGTCCGGCCCGGCGGCGACCCGGATGTCCACGGCCTCCCGCGCGATCACGCGCCCGGTGAGATCCGCGATCGCCACCCGGGATTCCAGCGTGTCCACGTCCGCCACGGCGATGGTCCCCGCCCTCGGGCTGAGTGTCAGCACCCTCGGCGGCCGCCCCCGCACCGACTCGCTCGACCCCAGCTCCTGCAGCAGGCCCCGCCCGACGAGATGGTCGACCTGCTGGCCGACCGTCGACCGGGCCAGGCCGCTGCGCCGCGCGATCTCGGCGCGGCTGGTCGCCTCCCCTGACACCACGAGATCCAGCACGCTGCGCAATGCGGAAGGCACCGCGGGCAGCAAGGCCCTATCGGTAGCGCGCGCCTCGGGTTTATGCACTTTCACGTACCTAATCTCTCCCTCTCGCGCCCAACGGCGTTGCCGCCTGCCCGACAGGCTGTTCATTGGACCGGCTTTAGTCAAGAGAAAAAACTAAAAACGGCATCTTGCCTTGGCCATGCGAACTAACAGACGGTGTGGGCGGCAGAACCCGCACGGTCCCATCCCTTTCCGGAGAGGAATCACCTCCATGGCCAAGCAGACGCATCGGATCGGCATCCTGGGCAGCGGCAACATCTTCGGCCGGTACGTCACCGGGCTGGCCCGCTACCCGGAGCTGGAGATCGTGCGCGTGGCCGACATCGACGTGGCGCGCGCCAAGGCGGCCGCCGCCGAATACTCCATACCGGCCTGGGGCGATGACGCGGAACTGTATGCCGACGCGTCGGTGGACATCGTCGTCAATCTGACCCCGCCGGTGCACCACGGGCGCACCATCATCACCGCGCTGGAGTCCGGCAAGCATGTGTACGTGGAGAAGCCCCTGGCCACGACGGTGGCCGAGGGACGGACCGTACTCGAAGCGGCCGCCCGCAGCGGACGCCTCCTCGGCTCGGCGCCGGACACCTTCCTCGGCAGCGCGGGCCAGACCGCGCGCAAGGCCATCGACGACGGGCTCATCGGCACACCGATCGGCGCCTCGGCGTTCATCCGCCACAGCAAGGCGGAGACCTGGCATCCGGACCCGCGCTTCCTGTTCCAGGAGGGCGGCGGCCCGGTGATGGACATGGGGCCGTACTACTTCGCCCTCCTGGTCAACATGCTGGGCCCGGTCAGGACCGTCACCGGGTCGAGCCGGATCGGGGCGGAGCGGCGGACGGTGACCGCGCCCGGCCGGGCCGTCGACTCGATCGACGTCACGGTCCCCACCCACGCCGCTGCCGTGCTCACCTTCGCTTCCGGAGCCATCGCGACGATGCAGATGAGCTTCGACATCTGGGACACCGACCTGCCCTTCATGGAGATCTACGGCACCGGCGGCACGCTGTCCCTGCCGAACCCGAACCACTTCGACGGCGATGTGCGGCTCAGGCGGCACGGCGACGCCGAGTGGTCCGTACTGGAGCCGGTGGTCGACCTGTTCGGCGCTGTCGGCACCAAGGAGCAGGCCCGCCGCGGTCTCGGGGTGCGCGACCTGGCGAACGCCGTCGAGGGCGGCCCGCACCGGGCCGACGCCCCGTTCGCCTTCCATGTGCTGGAGGCGATGTGCGCCGTGGAAGCGGCCTCCGTAGAGACGCGTGTCGTGACGCTGGACAGCACCTGCGAACGCCCCGAGCCCCGCTTCTCCGCCTGAGCGCGCAGCCCCCTTCAGCCACCAGCCGCGTAGGAAAGAGGACACCGCATGACGATCGGCGAGAAGAACATCGCGATCAACCCCCTGCAGTTCGTGCAGACCGAGGACGGCTGGATCGACCCCGCCCTGGCGCCGCCGCTCCCCGAGCGGCTGAAGATCATCAGCGATGCGGGGATCCGCGCGGTGCACGCTGACGTCCCCGCCGACATGACGGCCGCCGAATACGGCAAGCTGCTCTCCGACCACGGTCTCGCGCCCGCCCCGGGCTACATATCCGGCCCGCTGCCGGAGGATGACGCGAGCCTGCGGGCGCATCTCGACAAGACGGCGCGGATCAGCGAGCAGCAGGCCGAACTGGGCCTGTCCACGGTTTTCGTGGCCACGGGCATGTCCAAGGAGGCACCCCGGGTGAAGCGCCCGGCGGTCGGCGCGGAGTCCGACCCCGCCCGGCTGGAGCGGGTCCGCGACGTGTTCGCGAAGATGGGCGAGACCACCCGGGCCAACGGGGTGGCCTCGGCCTTCCATCCGCATGTGGGCACCTGGGCGGAGACGGAGGAGGAGACCCGGTTCATCCTCGACACCGTGCCCGCGGACACCCTCTCCTTCGGCCCGGACATCGGCCACCTGGGCTGGGCCGGTGCCGATGTCCCCGGCCTCCTGCGCGACTACGGGGACCGGGTGGCCGCGATGCACATCAAGGACTACCACGCCGAAGTGGCCGCCCGGGGCAAGGCCGAGGGTCTGGACTACCGCGCCACGGTCCTCGCGGGCCTGTGGGCCGAACCGGGGCACGCCTCGGTGGACATCCCCGGGCTCATCGCGGCACTGCCCGGCACCTTCGACGGCTGGCTGATCATCGAGGTCGACCGGGGTGCGCGGGACACCGCCGAGGAAAGCATCCGGCTGTGCGGCAAGTGGGCCCGGCAGAACCGCTGAACGACGCGCGACAGCACAAGGTGAGGAGGTGCGCGATGCGACGAGTGGGGCTGACCGGGGCCGTTCTCGCCCTCGTGTCCGCGACGGCATGCGGTGGCGGCGGCGTCTCCGGCATGGGGAACGGGGACAAGACCCTGACCCTCGCGGTGGGGGTCACCGCCACCCCCTGGGATCTGGCCTCGGCCGGTCTGGGGGACTACATCAACTACTACGAGCCGGTCTTCGACTCGTTGGTCCGCCTGGACAAGAACGCGGAGGCCACCCCCAACCTGGCCACGTCGTGGCGGTACGACACCTCGCGGACCGTCCTGACGATGAAGCTCAGGAAGGGGGTGAGGTTCACCGACGGCACCGCCCTGGACGCCACCGCGGTGAAGGCGAATCTGCTGCACACCAAGGAGGGCACGAACGAGGCCGCCGGAAAGCTGAAGGCCATCGACACCGTCGAGGCCGTGAACCCCTCCACGGTGGCCATCCACCTGTCGGCGCCCGATCCCTCGCTCGTCACCAGCCTGGGCGACCCGTCCGGCATGGTGGCCAGCCCGAAGGCGCTGGACGGGAAGCGGGGCCCGGTCGGCTCGGGGCCGTATGAGCTGGACAAGGCCGCCTCGACCAACGGCAGCGTCTACACCTTCACCCGCAACCCCCGCTACTGGAACACCAAGGCGTTCCCCTTCAACAAGATCGTCATCAGGACGATCAGTGACCCGACCGCCCGCCTCAACGCGCTGCTGGGCGAGCAGGTGGACTGGGCGCGGATCGATCCGCGGAGCGCGAGCCAGGTCAAGGGCCGTGGGCTGCGGGTGAGTTCACATGTGGACGCCGTCGAGGGCCTGTACATCTGGGACCGCGCCGGAAAGATCGTTCCGGCCCTGGGCAAGGTGAAGGTCCGCCAGGCCCTGAACCACGCCTTCGACCGCGACGCCATCGCCAAGAAGATCAACATGGGGTATGCCACCGCGACCTCCCAGATGGCCATCCCCGAGAGCAGCGCCTACGAGAAGTCGCTGCAGAGCAAGTACGCGTACGACCCCGAGAAGGCCAGGAAACTGCTCGCCGAGGCGGGTTACCCGCATGGTTTCACGGTGACGATGCCCGACGTGTCCTCGGTGGCGGCGGCCCAGCAGGCGGTGATGACCCAGGCGCTGGAGGACATCGGCATCAGGGTGAAGACCAAGAAGGTGCCGAGCACCGAGCTGTTCACCTCACTCCAGCGGGGCAAGTACGCGATGTCCTGGTTCAAGCTCGCCTCGTACCGGCCCTGGGACTACATCTCCACCCAGCTCACCGAGAACGGCGCCTGGAATCCGGCGGGGGACTTCGACCCGAGGCTCAACCAGCTGATCGGCAAGGCCCGGAAGGCGACCGGCGCCACCCAGCTGCATCTGTTCCAGCAGATCAACCGGTATGTGCAGACGAACGCGTTCAACGCCCCCTGGGACGTTCTCGACTCCGTCCACGGCGTCTCGAACAGCATCAAGGTGACCCCGCAGCCGTTCGAGTCATCCATACCGATCTACCAGATGACCCCGGCATCCTGAGGAAACGAAAGAGGGTTGCGATGCTGACATTCCTCATACGCCGCGTGGCGGCCGGGGTGGTGCTCCTCTACGTCCTCGCCACGGCGGCGTTCGCGATGATGAGCCTCACCGGCACCGATGCCGTGCGCAACATCTCCGGCAACACGGCCACCGAGGCGCAAGTGGCGGCCAAGACCCATGAACTGGGCCTCGACCGCCCGTGGCTCAGCCAGTACGGAAGCTGGCTCGGCCACGCCGTCCGCGGTGACTTCGGCGTCTCCTGGTTCAGCGGTGACTCGGTGTCCGCCAGCCTGGCGCTGAAGGTGCCGGTGACCCTGTCGGTCGTGGTGGCCGGGCTGGTCCTCGCGACGGTGCTGAGTGTCGTCCTCGGGGTGGCCGCGGCCGTACGGCGGGGCTGGCTCGACCGGGTCGTCCAGCTGCTGGCGATCCTCGGCTACGCGGTCCCCAGTTTCCTGGCGGCGCTGGCGCTCTCCGTGATCGTCGCGGTGAAGCTGCGCTGGCTGCCCGCGACCGGATACGTGCCGTTCGAGGCGTCGCCCTCGGGATGGTTCACCTCGATCACCCTGCCCGCCGTCTCGCTGTCCATCGGTGTGATCGCGGCGACGGCCCAGCAGGTCCGGGGCTCGGTGATCGACGTACTGCGCCAGGACTTCGTCCGGACGCTGCGCAGCCGGGGACTCAGTGAGCGCCGGGTGCTGTTCCGGCATGTGCTGCGCAACGCGGCGCCGCCCGCGCTGACGGTGCTGTCCGTGCAGTTCATCGGCCTGGTCGGGGGCGCCGTCATCACCGAGAAGGTGTTCGGGCTGCCCGGGGTCGGCTCGGCGGCGGTCACGGCGTCGACCAACGGCGACACCCCGCTGGTGATGGGCGTCGTGGTGTATCTGGTGTTCATCGTGGTGGCGGTCAACCTCCTGGTGGACGTCGCCTACGGCTGGCTCAACCCGAAGGTGCGCGTACGATGACCGACTCCCCCGGCGAGACCACGCTCGCCACCTCGTCCGCGCCCGGTACGGCCGACGCGCTCCCCCGCCGCAGCGGTGTGTGGCGCCGTCTGCTGCGCAACCCGGTGGCGGTGGTCTGTCTGGCGGTGCTGGCGCTGCTGGTCCTGGCCAGCGTGTTCGCGCCGCTGCTCACCTCCTACAGCCCCACCCGCCCGACGCTGCTGGACACGTTCGCCCCGTTCGGCGCCGACCATCCGCTCGGTGCCGACAGCGTGGGCCGGGACGTCCTGACCCGGCTGCTCTACGGCGGGCGGGTGAGCCTGCTGGGCGCGTTCATCGCGGTCGCGGTGGCGCTGCTGATCGGTGTCCCGGCCGGGCTGGTCAGCGGCTACTACCGGGGCTGGGTCGACGCCGCGTTCAGCTGGGTGGCGAGCCTGGTGATGGCCGCGCCCGCCATCATGGTGCTGCTGGTGGCCATCGCGGCGATCGGGCCCAACGCCAACGCGGCCATGGCGGTGCTCGGTGTCATCCTCGCGCCGGGCGTCTTCCGCCTCGTCCGCGCCTCGGTGACCTCGGTGCGCGAGGAGCTGTACGTCGACGCGGCCCGGGTCTCGGGCCTCGGCGATCTGCGGATCGTGCGCCGCCACATCCTGCCGGTGGTGCAGGCGCCCACGATCATCCAGGCGGCGCAGATGTTCGGTGTCGCCGTCGTCATCCAGGCGGGCATCGAGTTCCTCGGCCTCGGCTCGGCGAGCGAGGCCAGCTGGGGCGCGATGCTCAACGAGGCGTTCGCCAACCTGTACATCATGCCCACGCTGCTGGTGGGGCCCGGAGTGGCCATCGTCGTCACTGTCGCCTCGATCGGGCTGCTGGCCAACGCGCTGCGGGACACCCTCCTGGAGAGCGGTTACGCGGCTCCCGCCCGCCGCCCGGGGCGTACCAAGGCGCCTGATGCCCCGCCTGCCAAGTCTGCCGCTGCCGACTCTTCCGCCAGTGACGATGACAGCGGCGCGCTGCTGACCGTACGGAATCTGAGGGTGTCGTATCCCACCCGCGACGGTGAATCCACGGTCGTCGACGGGGTCTCGCTCAGTGTCCGCGATGGCGAAGTCGTCGGGCTGGTCGGCGAGTCGGGGTCGGGGAAGAGCCAGACCGCCTTCTCCGTCCTGGGCCTGCTCCCGCCCGAGGCGCGGCGCGAGGCCGACGGCCTCTCGTTCGCCGGACAGGATCTGCGGCGCCTGAGCGGCAAGGCCATGAACGGTCTGCGCGGTCGGCGGATCGCCTACGTACCGCAGGAGCCGATGTCCAACCTGGACCCGTCCTTCCCCATCGGTACCCAGCTCGCCGACCCCATGCGGCTCCATCTGAAGATCTCGGCCGGTGAGGCGCGCAAGCGGGCGCTGGCTCTGCTGGAGCGGGTGGGCATCGCCCAGCCGGAGCGGGTGTACGACGCGTATCCCCACCAGATCTCCGGTGGCATGGCGCAGCGGGTGCTGATCGCCGGTGCGGTCTCCTGCGACCCCGATCTGCTGATCGCCGACGAGCCGACCACGGCACTGGATGTCACCGTCCAGGCGGAGGTGCTGGACCTGCTGCGGGAGCTGCAGCGGGAGCGCCGGATGGGCATGATCCTGGTGACCCACAACTTCGGTGTCGTCGCCGACATCTGCGACCACGTCGTCGTCATGCGGTCCGGGAAGGTGGTCGAGTCGGCCCCCGTCGGGCAGCTCTTCGCCAACCCGCACCACGCGTACACCCGGATGCTGCTGGCGTCGACGCTGGAGGACGCCCCGCACCGTACCCCGCTCGCCGACGGCCCCGCGGCCCACGCCACCGTGCAGGAGAAGGCATGACGACGATCCCGACACCGCAGCCGGACACCCCGGGCACCCCGGCTCACGGCAGCGTCCTGGAAGTCGACCGGGTGGTGGTGGAGTACCCCGCCAAGGGGTGGCGCACCCCGCCGTTCCGGGCGCTGCACGGGGTCTCGCTGGACATCCGGGCGGGCGAGACCGTGGGGCTGGTCGGCGAGTCCGGCTCCGGGAAGACCACGCTCGGGCGCGCCGTGCTCGGCCTGGCCCCCGTCTCGGAGGGCCGGATCGCTTACGCGGGCCGGGACATCTCACGGCTCGGCGCGCGCGAGCGGCGTGCGCTCAGCGACGAGATCCAGGTGGTGTTCCAGGACCCGTACACCTCGCTGAACCCGGCGATGACCGTGGGCGACATCCTCACCGAACCGCTGCTCGTGGCCGGTGTGTCACGCGGTACGGCACACGGGCGCATCCGCGAACTCCTCGACCAGGTGAGCCTGCCCACGGACGCCGCTCACCGGCTGCCCCGGGAGTTCTCCGGCGGACAGCGCCAGCGCATCGCGATCGCGCGGGCGCTGTGCCGCGACCCCAAGCTCATCGTGTGCGACGAACCGGTCAGCGCGCTGGACCTGTCCACCCAGGCCCGGGTGCTGGATCTGTTCATCGACATCCAGGAGCGCACCGGGGTCGCGTATCTGTTCATCACCCATGACCTGTCCGTCGTGCGCCGCATCAGCCACCGGGTGGCCGTCATGTACGGCGGGAAGATCGTGGAATCCGGTGACACCCGTGCGGTGACGGCCCAGCCCCGCGACCGCTACACCCAGCGGCTCATGCTCGCGGCCCTCGTACCCGACCCGGACCGGCAGCGGGACCGCCGTGAGCAGCGTCGCGGGCTCGCGGCGGCGGGCTCGTAGCCCCGTGTCCAGGAGCCATGTGTCCCGTAGCCATGTGTCCCGTAGCCATGTGTCCGGGACAGCCACCGACGCGGGGAGACACACCGTGCCCGACGCTTACGGATTCACCCGGTACGGCGGACCGGAGACGCAGGCCTTCCTCGATCCGCCGACACCCGTGCCCGGCCCCGGTGAGCTGCTGATCGCGGTGTACGCGGCGGGCGTCAACCCGGTGGACTGGAAGGTCCGCGCCGGTATGCACCGCGACTTCCTCCCCCTCGACCTCCCGGCCGTTCTCGGCCGGGAGGCGGCGGGGGTGGTCGAGCGGGTCGGCGAGGGTGTCACCGGCTTCGCCGTCGGCGATCCGGTGTTCGGCAGCAGCGCGGCGGGCTGCGGCGGTTACGCACGCTTCGCCGTCCTGACCGCGAACCGGACGGCGCGGAAGCCCGACGGGATCTCGTTCACCGACGCCGCGGCGCTGCCCGTGGCGGCGGGGACCGGCTATGACGCGGTGCGTCTGCTCGGTCCGGCGCCCGGCGAGACCCTGCTGATCCTGGGCATCGGGGGCGGTGTCGGCGTCGCGGCGGCACAGATCGCGCGCGAGGCCGGGGTGGCGGTCGTCGGCACCTCGGCCGAGGCCAAGCGGGAGTTCGTCACCTCGCTGGGCGCCACCTCGGTCCCCTACGACAGCGGCCACTTCGGCGAGGAGCTGAAGGCGGCCCTGCCCGAGGGCCCCGACATGGTTCTGGACCTGGTGGGCGGCGCGGCGCTGGAGGGTGTCGCGGCGCTGATCCCGCCGCGCTACCGGGTGCTGACGGTGGCCGACGCTCGTACGGCGGCCCGGTTCGGCGCCCGGCCGCTGACCCGTAACAGCTCGCCACAAACCCTCACCGAGCTGGCCCGCCGGGTGGTGGCGGGACGGCTGGACCCACGGGTGACCAGGGTCTTCCCCTTCGAGGAGGCCGAAGCGGCGCTGCGCGAAGTCGAGTCCGGCCACCCGTGGGGCAAGGTGGTGCTGGAGATGCGCCGAACCTGACGCACCGTTATGCGCCGGTCCGGACAAGGCCGCTCAGGACCATCAGGACGGTGGCGCACAGCGCGGTGACGGCGAACACGGTGAACCCCCAGCCCTCCGCGTTGCCGTCGACGAGACGGCCGCCGAGCCACGGGCCGAAGACGGCGCCGAAGCGGCCCATCCCGGACGTCCAGCCGATCGCGGTGGCCCGGTTCTCGGTGGTGGAGCGCCCGGCCACCGTCGCGTACACCATGGTCTGGGCGCTGAAGAGCCACAGACCGGTCAGGAAGACGACGGCGTAGGTGAGTGCCAGGGGCATGTGGACGCCCAGCAGATAGATGCCGAGGGCGGTGCACCCGAACCAGATGGCCGCGACGCGGGCGGCGCCGAAGCGGTCGGCGGTGCGCCCGGCCAGCAGCATGCCCACGATGCCACCGAGGTTGATGACGATGAGGAAGGACAGCGCGGAGCCGAGTTCATAGCCCTGGCCGCGCATCATCGTGGGCAGCCAGGTGCTGACGCCGTAGACCAGGAGGAGCCCGCCGAAGGAGGCACACCAGAAGAGCACGGTCTGCGGCCAGCGGCCGTCGCGGAAGAGCGCTGCCAGGGCGCCCCAGCGGTCGGGCGGCGCCGTGGGGGCGTGGGTGGTGGCGGGCAGTTCGACCTCGTAGTGGCGGGCGAGGCGGCGCGCCTCGTCGGTGCGGCCCCGGACGATGAGGAAACCGAGGGATTCGGGCAGGAACTTCGCCACCAGTGGCACGGCGATGACGAGCGGCGCCACCCCGATCCAGAAGGCGGAGCGCCAGCCGAACGGCTCCACCACCCACAGGCCCAGGCAGGCGGCGAGGATGCCGCCCGCTTGGTGGGCGGTCATCAGCAGTCCGATCATGAGGTTGGAGCGGCCGCGCGGGGCGTATTCGGCGACGAGCGTGATGGTGGTGGGCAGCAGCCCGCCGAGGCCGAGCCCGGCGATGAACCGGGCCAGCCCGAACACTTCCAGGGTGGGGGCGGCCGCGCACAGGGCCGAGGCCAGCGAGAACACCACGGTGCACCCGATGATCACCTTCTTCCGCCCGGCCCGGTCGGTGAGCGTGCCCGCCGACAGGGCGCCGAGCAGCATGCCGAACGTGGCGTAACTGCCGAGGTCACCGGCCCGGCCGGGGGTGAGTCCGAGGTCCGGGTCGTCGAGCATGCCCGGCAGCACGGCGCCGTAGATGAACAGATCGAGGCCGTCGAAGAGGACGACCATCCAGCACAGGCCGACGACCACGGCGGCCAGTCGTATGCCGTGTGTTCCGGCGGGGGCGGTTGTCGGGGACATGGGGGTTTCCTCTCGTCCTGGAGGCCGAGGCCCCTCGAAGGGATGGAGGGAGGGTCAGTCGACGGGCGGTGTGCCGTGGGTGTGGAAGGACTCGATGGTCTTCAGACCCCAGGCCTGACCCTTGGCGCGCTCGGCCTGGGTCCAGGTGATCAGCGGCCAGTCGGGGGCCAGGACGAGGCGGGTGAGCGGGTTGCACAGCTCGATACGGTTGCCGCCCGGCTCGTAGACGTAGAGGAAGAACGTCTGCTGGATGGCGTGCTTGTGCGGGCCGGTCTCGATGTGGACACCGTTGTCCAGGCACAGATCGGCGGCGCGCAGGATGTCCTCGCGGGTGTCGGTGGCGAACGCGATGTGGTGCAGCCGGGCGTGGGAGCCGGACCAGTCCTCGGTGTAGACGAGGTCGTACGACTTGTTGGTGAAGGTCAGCCACTGGGCGGCGAGCCGTCCGGTGTCGAGGACGATCTGCTCGGTGGGGCGGGCGCCGAGGAGGTCGCGGGTGAAGACCGCGTTGGGTTCGACGTCGGCGGCGAGGAAGTTGACGTGGTCGAGGCGGCGGACGCCCACGCCGTGGGCGGGTTTGGCCTGGGGCTGGTTCTTCAGCCCTGGCGCCAGCTCGGGCGGTGCCTCGTACCACTCGCTCTCCCAGTACAGGGCGAGTTCATGGCCGTCGGGGTCACGGGTGACATAGAGCGGGCCGATGCCCGGTTCGTCCTCGGCCCAGTGGCCGTCGTGTCCGGCCTTCTCCAGCGCCTCCACCCGGCGCCGCAGGGCCTCCTCGCCGGACACGCGCAGCGCGGTGCGGCGGATGGCGGCGGTCCGGTGTGCGGTGAGGGTGAGGCTGTGGTGTTCGTAGTCGTCCCAGGTCCGCAAGTACACCGAGTCGCCGGAGCGGCCGTTCTCGGTCAGGCCGAGGATGGTGGTGAAGAACCACAGGCTGCGGTCCGGGTCGGGGGTGAGCAGTTCGACATGCCCGAGGTGGGCGATGTCCCCGAGCGGCGGGGCCATCGGCAACTCCTTTGAGGTGAGGGGGAGTTCAGACGGGACGGGGGAAGACCGTGCCGTCGAAGAGCTTGCGCGCGGTACGGACGACCGCGGCGATGTCCTCGCCGACGTTTCCGGGGACGCGCAGCCCCGCGGCGACGCTCGCGGCGCCCAGCACGCCGATGGCCGTATGGCAGCGGACGGGGACGAAGGTGCGGGTCATGACGGTGCCGCCGTAGGCGCGTCGGGCAGATCCTCGGCCAGGAAGTACGCGCCCTTGGAGGTGCCGCCGCGCATCAGCATGCAGCGCCCCCCTCGGGACCGCTCATGCCAGCTCCCCCGTGACCTGCGGGGTGACGTCGCACAACTCAGGCTGGTGCGGTTCGGAGAAGAACACCGGCGGCGTGCCCGCCCGCCACACGAAGTCACCGGCGTGCGCGCTGATCACCAGCGTCGAGCGGGTGGCGGTGGGCGCCTTGCCGTGCGTCATAGCCGAACTCTCCTTGATGGACGGGTCGTTGACCCTCCACCCCTGCCGCGCCATGCGCGCGACGCGTCATTCGCGCAACGCGTCGATCACACCCGCGAGGTGGGTACGGACGGCCGACTCGGCCGCCCGTGGGTCCCGGGCCCTGATCGCTTCGATCATGGCCAGATGCTCGCTCAGGGACTGCTGGGGCCGCCCCGGCCGCAGGGCGAGCTGGAAACGGTGGCGCACCAGCTGCGCGTTGAGCCGCTCCAGCAGTTCCACGGCCACCTGCTGGCCGGAGATCTCCCTGATGCGGGCGTGCAGCTCGTGGTTGAGCCGGGAGTACGTCATCGGTTCGCCGTCGGCGACCGCCTTGGACATCGCCGCGCCCAGGTCGGCCAGCTCGGTCAGCTGCTCCTCACTGGCCTCGGCGGCCGCCTTGGCCGCGCAGAGGCCTTCGAGGACCATGCGGCACTCGGTGATGGCCACCGCCTCCTCGACGGTCACCACCCGCACCCGCGATCCGCGGTTGCGGATCCGTTCCACCAGCCCCTCGGACGCCAGGTCGATCAGGGCCGCGCGGATGCTGGCCCGGGTCACCCCGAACTGCTCGGCGAGTTCGTTCTCCACCAGCCGCTGGGCGGGCGCCATGTCGCCGCGCAGGATCGCCTCCCTCAGCTGCGTCAGCGCGTGCTGCTTGGCCTGTTCTCCGGTGCCTGGACGGGCTTCCTTCGGCATCGTGCTCTCCCTGAGTGAGTGCGTGTCGAAGGTAAATCTAGGCCAACAAGATTGTCAACGATTTTGTTGGCTACATTGCCGACAGAGCACTCCGCTCGTACGGGCGGCCATCGAGGGCATCAGGGGCGAGGTCTGGCCCCTCAGAGCTGATGGATGGCGAGCTTGAACTCGGCGAGCACCAGCCTCACCGGAGAGCGGCTGTTGTGAGAGACCATCAGCGCCAGTGGTGTCCCCGGATGCACGAAGATCTCATGGTGCTTGGTGAAGCACTGCATGCCGCGGCTCGGGGGACGGTGATCGGTGGCGGTCGAGTCCGCACCCGTGGACAGCCCGAGCGGATCCCGTACGAACCGGTCCCGTAATTCGCTGTAGCCCCCGGCCTCCCACTGGACCATCGCCGTCAGCGCGCCCCACCCGTCGGCCGAGGGCCAGATCAGCCCCGCGCGGTCATCGGTACGCCAGTTGCGGATCGTATAGCCGTCGGGCTGGGCCACTTGATGC
The DNA here is from genome assembly GCF_053596435.1 of Streptomyces sp. NPDC001700. Lineage (NCBI taxonomy): Bacteria > Bacillati > Actinomycetota > Actinomycetes > Kitasatosporales > Streptomycetaceae > Streptomyces > Streptomyces sp. NPDC001700. The sequence goes on along the minus strand of NZ_JBSFGE010000008.1, from coordinate 254,675 downwards.
ATGCCCCGCGCGTCGTAGGCCTCGGCAGTGCCGAAGGGGAACCGCACCACGCGGTAGCCGCCGGGCTGGATCACCTGCGGTTCAGCGACGATCAACGAACAGATCTGCACGGCCACGATGTCTCCAGCGGGTCGGCCGGGGCGCACCCCGGGACGTATGCGGGGTGGCTCCTGAAGCCTTGTACGGGGTGACTCCTGGAGCCTGGGGCCAGTCTGCGACGGCGTGTGCCGAGTGTCCATGAACCCCACCAGACCCGGAAACCCGCGCTGCACCAGCTCTTTACAACGATGTAAGCGGGTGATGGCATACCCCTGCCCGCTGAACCGCACTTCCGCGCCCCGGAGTTGACCATGCCCAGCGCCGCCACCGCTCCGCCCGATATCCCGAACGATGTTCCACGACCCGAATATCCGCGTCCCGGTTTCGTCCGCGAAGACTGGCTGAACCTCAACGGCACCTGGCAGTTCGCGTTCGACCCCGGCGACAGCGGTCTGGAACGCGGCTTGGTGCACGCGGAGTTAGGCGGGCGGATCCTCGTCCCGTTCTGCCCGGAGTCCGAGCTGTCGGGGATCGGGGACACCGACTTCCACCCCGCCGTCTGGTACCGGCGTACGGTGCGGATCCCGGCGTCCTGGGCCGGGCGTCGAGTGCTGCTGCACTTCGGGGCGGTCGACCACGACGCCACGGTGTGGGCCGACGGGCGCGAAGTGGCCCGGCACAGCGGCGGGTTCACCTCCTTCACCACCGACCTCGGCGATGTGGCGGGCGCGGCCGGGGGCGGCGAGGCCGAGGTGACGATCGTCGTACGGGCGCGGGACGCCCGCCACGGGCCGCAGGCGCGTGGCAAGCAGGCCACCGACTACGCCAACAGCGACTGCCACTACACCCGCACCACCGGCATCTGGCAGACGGTGTGGATGGAGCCGGTGCCCGAGGTCCATCTGCGCAGGCCCCGGATCACCCCCGACCTCGGCTCCGGCGCGTTCCACCTCGAACTGCCGCTCAGCGCCAACCGCCCCGGCCACCGGGTCACGGCCACGGCACGCGACGCGGACGGCGCCACGGTGGCCGAGGCGACGGTACGCGCCGACCTGGACTTGGCGCCACGGCTGGTGCTCACGCTGCCCGAGGACGCCGTCAGGCCGTGGTCGCCGGAGGACCCGCATCTGTACCGGATACGGATCGAGCTGCGGGACGCCGACGGCCGGGCCGTCGACCGCGCCGAGTGCACCGCCGGGCTGCGGTCGGTGGCCATCGACGGCAAGCGGCTGCTGCTCAACGGCCACCCCGTCTTCCAGCGGCTCGTCCTCGACCAGGGCTGGTACCCGGACGGGCTGATGACCGCGCCGGACGATGCCGCCCTCGTCCGCGACATCGAACTGTCGCTGGCCGCCGGGTTCAACGGGGCCCGGCTGCACCAGAAGGTGTTCGAGGAGCGGTTCCTGTACCACGCGGACCGGCTGGGCTATCTGGTGTGGGGCGAGTTCGGCGACTGGGGGGCGAACCAGGGGCGTACCACCGGGGACAACCAGCGGCCGACCGCCGGTTTCGTCGCCCAGTGGCTGGAAGCCGTGGAGCGGGACTACTCCCATCCGTCGATCATCGGCTGGTGTCCGCTCAACGAGACACACCAGGAACTCCACGACCGGCAGACCGTCCTGGACGACGTCACCCGGGCCATGTTCCTGGCCACCAAGGCCGCCGACACCTCCCGCCCGGTGCTGGACGCCTCCGGCTACTCCCATCGCGTGGCCGAGACCGACGTCTACGACTCGCACAGCTACGAGCAGGACCCGGAGGCGTTCCGCCACCAGATGGCGGGGCTGGACAAGGACGAACCGTTCATCAATCCAGACCGCACGGGCAATCCCGGGAAGCGGGACACCGACGCGGTGTGGTCGCTGACGTACCGTGGCCAGCCGTACTTCTGCAGCGAGTTCGGCGGCATCTGGTGGAATCCGGAGGAGGCCGCGGCCGCCGGGGACGACCGCGATGTGTCCTGGGGTTACGGGGAACGGCCACGGAGCGAGGAGGAGTTCCACGAGCGCTTCGCGGGGCTGACGGCGGCGCTGCTGGACGACCCCCAGATGTTCGGCTACTGCTACACCCAGCTCACCGATGTGTTCCAGGAACAGAACGGCGTCTACCGCTTCAACCGCGGGCCCAAGCTGGACGTGGCGCGGGTGCGAGCGGCCCAAGTGCGCCCCGCAGCCTTCGAGGAGGGGCGGTGACCGACCCCTCACGGCGCGGTCTGCTGCGCGGGGCGCTGTACGGCGCGGGCGCCGCCGCCACCGGGTCAGCGCTCACCGGCTGCGGGTCGATCGCCGGAAGCGTGGCGAGCCCGGACGAGATCAATTACTGGAACCTGTTCACCGGCCCGGACGGCGCGCTGATGAAGCAGCTCACGCGCGACGTCGAGAAGCGCACAGCGGGTCTCAAGGTCAGGACGACGGTCCTGGAGTGGGGCCCGCCGTATTACACCAAGCTCGCGATGGCCTCGGCCGGTGGCCGCTCGCCCGACGTGGCCATCATGCACCTCACCCGGCTGGCGGGCTACGCCCCCGGCGGTCTGCTCGACCCGTGGGACATGGATCTGCTGGCCGAGTTCGGCCTGAAGCGGGACGACCTCAACAGCACGCTCGTCAAACGGAGCCTGTACGAGGGGACTCCGTACGCCATCCCGCTGGACACCCACCCCTTCGTGGTCTTCTTCGACCGGGACGTCCTCGACAAGGCGGGTCTGCTGACCGGCGAAGGGCGGCTCGTGCCCTTCGAATCGCCACGGCACGCCCTGGAGCTGATGGACAAGCTCCGCAAGGACGGTGGCAAGCTCGGGCCCGTCTTCGGCCACTCCAACGACCCGGCGATGAGCTGGCGGATGTTCTGGACGCTGTTCAGCCAGACCGGCGCCACCTTCGACCTCAGTGGCGAGCGGGCCGAGATAGACGAGGACACCGCCGTCGAAGTGGTGCGTTTCATGGCCGAGCTGGCACGCGACAGCCGCACCATGGACGTGCAGACGGCGATCGCCGCCTTCGCGGGCGGCCGGTCACCGATGATCTTCTCGGGCGAGTGGGACATGGCCACCTACCAGTCAACCCTGAAGGACCGGCTGGGCGGCGCCCCCATCCCCACGTTCTACGACCGTCCGGCGGGCGCCGCCGACAGCCACGCGCTGGTGCTGCCGCACCAGGACAACCCGGATCCCGAACGGCGCCGCCGCACCCACCAGTTCGTCGCCGGGCTGGTCAAGTCCGGGCTCCAGTGGGCGGCGGCCGGTCATATCCCGGCGTACACCCCGGCGGTCTCGTCCGCCGCGTACGCCAAGCTGCGCCCGCAGTCCGAGTACGCGGCCGCCGCGCAGCAGCTCGCGCTCGACCCTCCGGTGTGGTTCGCGGGCTCCGGCTCGGACTTCCAGACGCGGATGTCCCAGGCGCTCGACCCCGCGATCGGCGGCTCGTCCCCGGCGAAGGCGGTCCGCACGATGGTCTCCCAGATCAACACCCTGCTGGCCCAGCCGAATCCGGCCTGATGGCGAGGGAAACACAACGGAAAGGAGCATCGTCATGACGCCACGCCCTCAGGGCGCCACCGGCTGGCTCTTCGCCACCCCCTTCCTGGTGTTCTTCGGGCTCTTCCTCGCCGTGCCGCTCGGCATCGGCCTGTGGATGAGCTTCACCGACGCGAGCCTCACCGGGGCCGGTGGCAGCAGCTTCACCGGCCTGGACAACTACACCGAGGCGCTCGGCGACGGCCAGGTGTGGCAGACCCTCGGCAACACGGTCTGGTTCACCATCCTGTCCACGGTCCCGCTCGTGCTCGTCGCCCTCGTGATGGCCCTGCTGGTGTACACGGGGCTGCCGGGGCAGTGGCTGTGGCGGCTGTCCTTCTTCGCCTCGCATCTGCTGCCGGTCGCGGTGGTCTACCAGATCTGGAACATGGTGTTCCAGCCGGATCGCGGCATGCTCAACGGCCTGCTGGACGTGGTCGGCATCGAAGGGATCGGCTGGCTGACGGACGAGAAGTACGCGATGTGGTCCATCGCGCTGGTGACCCTGTGGTGGACCGTGGGCTTCAACTTCCTGCTCTACCTGGCCGCGCTGCAGGCCATCCCCGACCACCTCTACGAGGCGGCCGCGCTCGACGGCGCCGGGGCGTGGCGCAGGCTGTGGTCGGTGACGCTGCCGCAGCTGCGCCGGATCACCGTGATGATCGCGGTGTTGCAGGTGATGGCGTCGCTCAAGGTGTTCGACCAGATCTACCTGCTGACCAAGGGCGGTCCCGACGGGGCCACCCGGCCGATCCTGGAGTACATCTACGACACCGGCTTCACCAACTACCGGCTGGGCTACGCCTCGGCGATCTCGTACGTGTTCTTCGCGGTCATCATCATCCTCTCGCTCGCCCAACTGAAGATCTTCTCGCGCAGGGAGGACTGATCACCCCATGGCCCCCGGGACACTCTCACCCCGTACGCGGAGAAAACCGCGCTCGACCATGCCCCGCGAGGTGGCCCGGCGGCGCCGCCCCGGCGGCGACCGCGCCTGGCACCCCACCCTCGGGACAGGTCCCCTCCCCCGTGTGCTGACGCTGCTGGCGCTGGCGCTGATGGCGGTGGTCTGGCGGGTGCCGTTCGGCTGGGGCGTGGACACATCGTTCAAGTCGGAGGTCGACGCGAGCGCGTCGGGCGTCGACTGGCTACCCGACGCGGGCTTCACCCTCGACGCCTACCGGACCATCTTCGGGCAGGGCAACCTTCCGGTGTGGGCGGTGAACAGCGTCGTGGTCGCCGTGTGCGTCACGGCGCTCACCGTGGCGGTGTCGGCGATGGCGGCGTACGCCTTCTCGCGCACCCTCTTCCGCGGCCGCCGGGTGCTCTTCGCCGTCATCGTCGCCTCGATCATGGTGCCGCCGCAGATCCTGATCGTGCCGCTGTTCCGGCAGATGCTCGCGATGAACCTCGTCGACACCTACGCGGCGGTGATCCTGCCGCAAGTGGTGGCGCCCGCGATGGTGTTCATCCTGAAGAAGTTCTTCGACGGCATTCCGCGCGAGCTGGAGGAGGCGGCCCGGATCGACGGGGCGGGAAGCTTCCGGGTGTTCTGGAACGTGGTGCTGCCGCTTTCCCGGCCGATCCTGGCGGCGGTGGCCATCTTCGTCTTCATCAACACCTGGAACAACTTCCTCTGGCCGTTCATCAGCACCAGCGATCCCCAGCTGATGACGCTGCCGGTGGGGCTGTCGACCGTCAAGGACTCCACCGGGCTCCGGAACGCGCAGGAGTCGGCCGCCTCGGTCCTCGGCTCCCTCCCGCTGCTCATCGTCTTCATGCTCTTCCAGCGCCGCATCGTGAAGTCGGTGGCCACCACGGGCCTGGGAGGTCAGTGACCGTACTCGTGCATCGCGCCGCCCTCGGTGGACTCGCGGGCGCGCAGCGTGTGCCCGACGACCACCTCCCGGGGCGGTCTGCCCGGCGCGTCGATCCGCTCCAGCAGCAGGCTGACGGCGTGCCGGGCGATGGCGCCCTTGTCCGGGGCGACGGTGCTCAGGCTGGGCGTGCTGTAGCGGGTGGCCTCGATGTCGTCGAACCCCATCACGGCCACGTCCTGCGGGACCCGCAGCCCGCGCTCGTACAGGGTGCGCAGCGCGCCGAGGGCCAGCGCGTCGTTGAAGCAGAACACGGCGTCCGGTGGTTCGGCCCCGTCCAGCAGCGCGTCCATCGCCCGCGCGCCCTCCCGCAGGTGGTAGCGGGGGGTTTCGTGCTCCAGCCGGGGGTCCAGCGGCAGTCCGGCCTCCTCCAGCGCCTGGCGGTAGCCGGTCCTGCGCAGCAGCGGCGTGCCGATGTACGGCTCGGGCTGCGGGCCGACGGCGGCGATCCGGCGGCGCCCGCCACGGATCATATGGGTCACCGCCTCCCGGGCGGCGGCCACGTTGTCGATCACCACACGGTCGGTGAGCCCGCCGCTGGGCCGTTCGCCGATGAGCACGAGCGGCACGGCGCCGAGGTGGCCCGCGAGCGCGCTGCCGTGCAGGGCGAGCGGGCTGACCACCAGGCCGTCCACGATGCGCTCGCCGAGACCGTGGATGACGGACGCCTCGCGGTCGCGGTCGCCGAGGGTCTGCTCGATGAGCAGGGTGCGGCCGTGTGCCTCGGCCGTGGTGAGGAAGTGGCGCCCCAGTTCGGCGAAGTACGGGACGTCCAGCTCGGGCAGGACCAGCGCGATCATGCCGGTGCTGCCACGGCGCAGATTGCGGGCGGCCCGATTGGGCCGGTAGCCGAGCTGCCGGATGGCCCGCTGGACCCGCTCCCGGGTCGCGGGCGACACATGCACGAAGCCGTTGATGACGTTCGACACGGTCTTCGGGGAGACCCCGGCGAGCGTCGCCACGTCCTTGACGGTGGCGCTCCGGGCCGCGCCCGCACGCGTATCGCCCGGCGACGCCTCACTCTTCCCGGTCTGCTGGTTCGCGGCGGTCACCGGGCGATCCTAGGCGTTGCGGAGCGCCACGGTCACTTGAGGGCGCCCAGGGTGACACCGGTCCGCCAGTAGCGGCGCATCGCGGTCATCATGACGGCCAGCGGCACGATCGACAGCAGTGCGCCGGTCAGGACGAGGCTGGTCAGGTCGATACCCGACTCCAGCCGTTTGCCGGTCCAGTTGTACAGGCCCAGGTTGAGGGTCCAGTTCTCCTCGCCGCGCAACACGGTGAGCGGCAGGAAGAAGGCGTTCCAGGTGTTGACGAAGGCGAGCAGGAACACGGTGGCGCCGCCGGTGGCCATCATCCGCAGCACGATGCTGAAGAAGATCCGCAGTTCCCCGGCGCCGTCCAGGCGGGCCGCTTCCAGGAGTTCGAAGGGGACCGTGGACTCGGTGTAGACCTTGGCCAGGTACACGCTGAACGGGTTGATCAGGCACGGGATGAGCATGGCCCAGGGGGTGTCGACCAGCCCGATGGACGAGAACATCAGATACAGCGGGAGGGTGAGCAGGGCGATCGGGATCAGGAAGGAGCCCACGACGCACGCGAACACCACGCCGCGCCCGGGGAAGTCGAAGCGGGCGAGGCCATATCCGGTGGCCAGGGCGATGAGGGTGCCGCCGAGCGACCCCACTCCGGCGTACAGGAACGAGTTGGCGGTCCAGCGCAGGAAGATGCCGTGGTCGTAGGTGACCAGCTGGTGCAGGTTGTCCCACAGGTGCATGCCGGAGAACCACAGACCGCTGGTCTGGTACAGCCCGGTCCGGTCCTTGGTGGCGGCGACGATCAGCCACCACACCGGGAAGAGGCTGTACGCCCCGGCCAGGATCAGGCCGAGCAGCAGGAAGCGCTGGCCGCCTCGCCCGCGCGCGGCCGGATCGGGGCGGGCGAGCCGCCGTACCGTGCGCGCCTCGGGCCGCTCGGTGGCGGATTCCGGGGCGGATTCCGAGGCGGGTTCCGTCATCACCATCAGTCGGTCTCCTTCGAGGTCAGCCGGTAGAAGAGGAAGGAGGCCGCACCGAGGACGAGGGCGAGCAGCACCGACAGCGCCGCGGCGTAGTGGTAGTCGCCCGCGTTGAACGCCTGGTTGTAGACGATCATGATCGGGGTGAAGCTGTCGCTGACCGTCTGCGGCGTGACGTTCCGGAACAGCGCGGGCTCGTTGAAGATCTGCAGCATCTGGATGATGGAGAGCATGCCGGTCAGCACCAGTGCACCGCGCACCCGTGGGACCTTGATGCTCAGCGCGATGCGCGTCTCGGAGGCGCCGTCCAGCCGCGCGGCCTCGAACAGCTCGCGGGGCACCGTCTGGAGTGCCGCGTAGATGATCACCATGTTGTAGCCGATGCCGTGCCAGGTCAGCAGGTTGCCGATGGACGGCCAGACCATCGAGGGCGCGAAGAAGTTCCAGGAGAGCCCGAAGAACCTGCCGAGTGCGGTCAGCGGGCCGACATCGGGGCTGTAGAGGTTGATCCATACGATGGCGGCCACCACCCCGGGGATCATGTACGGGATCAGCAGCAGCATCCGGAACCGGGCGGCCGCCCGCGAGGTGAGCGCGTCCAGGCACAGGGCGAGCAGCAGGCTGATGGCGAGCATCACCGGGATCTGGACACAGGCGAACAGCACCACCCGCAGGACGGAGGCCATGAACGCCGGGTCGGTCAGGCCGTGCCGGTAGTTGTCCAGTCCGGCGAACGTCACCGTGGCGCCGCCGAGTCCGAGGCCGGAGCGCTGCTCCCGGAACAGGGACTGGTGGACCGCGTAGCCGATCGGGACGAGGTAGAGGAAGACGAAGCCGAGCTGGAAGGGCACCGTGAAGGCGGCCCCCTTCCAGCGCTGGGAGCGGATCATGCGGGCCCTCAGTCCTTGACGCTGATGCCGCGGGACTTCAGGTCTGCCACCGTCCACCTCTGCATATGGGCCAGCAGGTCGGTGACCTTCTGCTGCTTGTTCAGGACCTTGGCCCAGCCGGACTGCAGTTCGGTGAACATCGCGGTCCAGTCCGGACCGAAGATCCAGTCGGTGGTGACGGTGTTCAGGCTGTCGGTGACCACCTTCTTGCCCGGTTCGTAGTGGTCCCCGAGCAGCTTGGCGGAGAGCGGCTTCTCGACGTACGCCGCGCTGTCGGCCAGCGCGGGCATGACGCCGTTGCCGGTCTCCGGACTCGCCATGGTGGACACGGCGCCGCTGTCGGTGGACATCCACAGCGCCGCGGCCGCGGCCTGCTCCTGGTGCGCGCACTGCTCGGTCACCAGGGTGAGCCCGCCGCTCTGGTTGGTCCCGGCCGGGGTCTTGGCCGGTTCGCCCGGGAAGGCGGGCCACGGGGACAGCGCCCACTTGCCGTTGGATTTGGTGAAGTTCTGGACCATACCGGCCATCTGCCAGGTGGAGATGTGCCGGGTGGCGGTGCGGCCGTTGTCGTAGTTGCGCTGGACCGCCGCGTAGTCGGCGAAGGAGAGCGTGGAGTTCAGATCGTTGTCGATGATCCGCTGGATCACCTTCGCCGCCTTGAGGGTGCCGGGGCCTTGGAAGTTCACCCGCCAGGCGTTGCCGTCGATGGCGTACCAGTGCGCCCCCGCCTGCATCGCGAGGATTTCGAGCGTGCTCGGGTCCTCGCCCGCGTAGTTGGTGATGTGGATGCCGTGCTTCTTCAGCACCTTTCCGGCGGCGATGAAGTCGTCCCAGGTCGCGGGCGGCTTCAGGCCGTACTTCCGGAAGATGTCGGTGCGGAGGATGGTGAAGGCGGGCGCGGAGCTGGTGGGAACGCCGTAGACCTTGCCCTGCACCCCGGCCCCCGCCCACGCACCGGCGTTGAACTTGTCCTTCGCGGAGCGGACGTACCGGGTGATGTCGGCGAGCACACCCTGCGAGACGAGGGTGGTCACGTATTCGGCGGTGTTCTGGACCAGACAGGGGGCCTTGCCCGCCTTGACGGCGTTGGCCAGCTGCTTCTGCGTCGTCAACTGGTCGGTGACCTTGGTGTATTCGAGCTTGATGTCCTGGTGGCTCGCGTTGAACGCCTTGACGACGGCCTCATGGCCATTGGCCCAGCCCCAGTAGGGGAGGGTGACCGGGCCCGAGTCCCCGGATGACCCAGGACCCCCGGAGCCGGATCCGCCGCAAGCGGAGAGCAGACCTGTCAGCGCGAGACCCGCGACGGCGGCGCGGGAGAACCTTCTCCGGGGCAGGGTGAAGTTCATCTGACCGTGATCCTTTGACTGTTGGCGTTACCGGAACGCGAGGACGGCGGGTCGGTGGCGGCCAGGCGCGGCAGGCGGAGGCCGGGCAAGCGAAAGCGGTAGTAACCGGTTGCTGTGGACGGTAGGCCGGTTGGCCTGGACTCGACAAGAGGCCGGACGCGATGAGTTGCGGAAACCGTTTACGACAGTGGTCCGCCGGGGCGGTGGTCAGGAACGGCGGGCCGGCGGCTGGACGGAGTTCCGTACGACGACATGGGTGCCCAGCACCAGATGGTCGCCGTCACCGCCCGCACGGCGGCCACCGCCACCCTCGCGCCGGTCGGCCACCGCGCGCAGCGCGGCCCGCCCCATCTCCTCGTACGGCACATGAACGGTCGTCAGCTGCGGGGTGAGCTGAGAGGCCAGCGGAATGTCGTCGTAGCCGACGATCGAGACGTCCTCGGGGACCCTCAGCCCGGCGGCGCGCAGCGCCTGCATGGCGCCCGCGGCGACCACGTCGGTCCCCGCCAGCACCGCCGTGAAGTCCAGCGCGCGGCGCAGGCCCTCCTCGACCGCCTCGTACCCGTGGCCGTAGTCGTACGGGCCGTGGAGCACCATGCCCGGGTCGAACGGGACGCCGTACGCCTCGAAGGCCCGCTGGGCGCCCCTCAACCGGCCCTGGGCCGTGGTGAGTTCGGCGTGGCCAGGCAGCACGAGGACCCGGCGGTGCCCGGCGGACAGCAGGTGGCTGGCCATGGCGTAGGCGCCGCCCTCGTTGTCGTAGTCGACCGTGGTGGCCGCCACGTCGCCCTCCAGCGGCGGCCTGCCGACCAGGACGAGGCGCGATCCGGCCGCGTCGAGGGAGCGGGCGAACCGGGCCATCCTCAACTGGTACTCGTCGACGTCGTACGCGCCGCCGAGCAGGACCACCGCGGCGACGCCCTGCTGGCGCATGAGGTTCACCAGCGTGAGTTCCCGCTCGGGGTCGTCTCCGGTGGTGCCGACCAGCGAGAGCCAGCCGCGCAGCGTGGCCGCGCCCTCGACTCCCTTGGCCACGTGGGCGAAGGCGGCGCCGGTGATGTTGTTGATGAGGATGGCCACGGTGGGCGTGCCGCCGCCGGCCAGTGAGCGGGCGTGGGCGTTGGTGACGTAGTCCAGGTCCCGTACGACCTTCATCACCCGGCGACGCAGCTCGTCCGACACCGGATAGTTGCCGGACAGGACGCGCGAGACGCTGGCGACGGAGACACCCGCGCGCTCCGCCACGTCGCGGATGGTGGCCCGTCCGGCGCCGTCCGACGCCTTGCGCTCGCTCACCGTAGCGGCTCCTTCACCGTAGCGACTCCCCCCGCCGGCCGGGCCGGGTCCCGTGGCTTGCGCCGGTGCGGAAACCGTATCCCATCGTTACTCCGCGGCGGCGGGCCGCAGGGGCGGTCCTCAGGCGACGCGCGCCAGGTCCGCATGGCGCACCTCGTGGGCCAACGGCAGTCCCGCCACCATGCGTTCCAGCTCCTCGGCGACGACGCGGCCGAGGCGGGCCAGCTCGTTGCCGAGCGAGCCGGCGATGTGCGGGGTGAGGAAGACGTTGGGGAGTGTGTACAGCGGGGACCCGGCGGGCAGCGGTTCGGGGTCGGTGACGTCCAGCACCGCGCTCAGGCGGCCCGTGACCAGCTCGTCGGTGAGGGCCCGGGTGTCGACCAGCGCGCCCCGGGAGGTGTTGACCAGCACGCCGCCGTCCCTGATGAGGGCGAGCCGCTTACGGTCCAGCATCCGGTGGGTCTCGGGGATGTCGGGGGCGTGCAGGCTCACGATGTCACTGCGGCGCAGCAGGTCTTCCAGCGGCAGCGGTTCGGCGCCGAGCTCCGTGGCCTCGGCGGCGTCCACGTAGGGGTCGTACAGCGAGACGGCGAAGTCGAACGGCCGCAGCAGCTCCAGCAGTCGGCGGCCGACGCGTGAGGCGCCGATGACGCCGACCCGGCGGCCGAGGTTGCCGGTGGCCGAGGTCTCGGCGGGGGTGGGAAAGGTGTGGGTGTCCCGGAAGCGTTCACGGTGGGCCAGGGCGTCCTTGCCCGCGAGCAGGATCATGGCGAGGGTGTATTCCGCGACCGGCAGGGCGTTGCCGGTGACCGCGCTGGACACGGTGATTCCGCCGTCCCACAGGGCGTCGCCGATCAGTGAGCGCACGGAGCCCGCGGCGTGCAGGACGGTGCGCAGCTCGGGCGCCGCGGCGAGGGCGGAGGCGTCGAGGCGGGGGCAGCCCCAGCCGGTGATGAGCACCTCGGCCCGGGCCAGCGCGGGGGCGGCGGCGGGGTCGGTGAGGTCCCGTACGACGAGCGCGGTGTCGATCTCGGCCACCTGCCGGAGCCGGTCCATGAGCGGCGGCGGGAAGAGCAGCGGGAGGTGCACCGGGTCCATGGCGAACACGGCTCTCGGCGGCTGGGCACTGGGCATGACTCTCCTGAGGCGCCGGGGAAACACTCTTGTAGAAACACTGCCAGAAAGCGTCTTCTAACGTAGATCTGACGGGGAGGCAGGTCAATCGGCAGACCGTACGCCGCCGGGGCGACCGATCCTTTCGAAAGTGCGCCCGGACCCTTGACTCCGTTTCCGGACAGGGCGGAAGCTCTGGCCACTTGGCCGCAGTAACCGGTTTCCGTTTTCCACTGCGCAGGGAGTCAGCCATGAACCCACCCTTGTCCCGTCGCGCCACCCTTCAGGCGGCAGGTGCCACCGCGCTCGCCACGGGTCTGACCGGCACCACCGCCACGGCCGCCACCGACGCCCGGGCCGGTGAAGCCGGTGAGGCCGGTGGCGCGGCACGGCTCGTCACCTATCCGGTGCCGTCGGGAGCCCCCGTGAAGACCGACAGCTTCACCGTCAAGGTCCGCACTCCCGGCGGCAGATGGCGGAGGCTCGGCACCTATCTGGCCACGCTGAACCTGGTCGACACCACCACCGGCAGCGGCCGTCAGCAGAACTCGACGCTCGCGTACTTCGACTTCTCGGGCAGCGTCGACGTCGAGGTGACCTTCATCAAGGGCGGCGTCGGCAAGGTGCGGATACGGCCCGACTCCTACGGCATCACTCCCGAGGTGCGCGGAGACACGGTCCGGTTCCGGCTCACCGAGCCGCGCAACCTCGTCGTCCAGGCCGACGACCAGATCTTCGACTGTCTGCATCTGCTCGCCCGCCCCCTGGAGACGGACCGCCCGGCCGTGGACGATCCGGATGTCATCCACTTCGGCCCCGGGGTGCACACCACCCCGTCAGGCACCCTGACCGTGCCGTCCGGCAAGACCGTCCACCTGGACGGCGGTGCCGTCCTGAAGTCCCGGGTGATCTTCAAGGACGTCGAGAACGCGGGGCTCACCGGGCGCGGTGTCATCCACGCGGCGCCCGGCGGCGGCGCCACCGTCGAGGGGTCGAAGAACATCACCATCGGCGCCGTGACGATGCTCAACCCGGGCGGATACGCCGTCACCATCGGCGAGTCCGAGCACATCACCCTCAGCGGCATGGCCGCCTTCAGCTCCAAGGGCAACGGCGACGGCATCGATGTCTTCTCCAGCTCCGACGTCACGATCGACGGTGTCTTCATGCGCAACGCCGACGACTGCGTGGCCATCTACGCCCACCGCTGGGACTACTACGGCGACACCCGGAACGTCACTGTCAAGAACTCCACCCTGTGGGCCGACGTGGCGCATCCCATCAACGTGGGCACGCACGGCAACACCGACGCGCCCGAGGTCCTGGAGAACCTGACCTTCAGCAACCTCGACATCCTCGACCACCGCGAACCCCAGACCGGCTACCAGGGCTGTATCGCGCTCAACTCCGGCGACAGCAACCTCATCAGAGACGTGCGCGTCGACGGTGTCCGGGTCGAGGACTTCCGGCAGGGCCAGCTCATCCATATGCGGGTCATGTACAACGCGAAGTACAACACCTCGGTCGGCCGGGGCATCGAGAACGTGTACGTCAAGGACCTCAGCTACTCCGGGACCCACGGCAGCCCGTGTCTGCTGCTCGGCTACGACGCCGAGCACGCCATCAGGAACGTGACCTTCGAGAACCTGGTGGTGGGCGGCACGGTCATCGCCGACAGCATGAAGAAGCCGACCTGGTACGTGGCCGCGGACTTCGTCCCCATGCACGTCAACGAGCATGTGACGAACCTCAGGTTCCTCACCACCGCCGAGGCCGCCGCGTCATGACGGCCCCCGCACCGGGCCGCCGGGGCTTCCTCGGCGGCGCCGCGGCCCTGCTGCTCGCACCGGGCGCGGGCGGCCTCGCCGCGCCTGCGTTGGCACAGCCGGGCCGGGACACCGGCCGGACCTTCACCCACCCCGGGCTGCTGCACGGCGCCGCCGACCTGGCCCGGATGAGGGCCGCGGTCGCCGCCGGGGAATCCCCGGTCCACGACGGCTTTTCGGCGCTCGCGGCAAGCCCCCGCTCGTCGTCCGTGTACACCGTGCGCAACACCGGCCAGATCACCTCCTGGGGCCGCGGTCCGGCCCGGTTCATGAACGAAGCCGTCGCCGACTCCGCCGCCGCCTACCAGAACGCCCTCATGTGGTGCGTCACCGGCGACCGTGCCCACGCCGACAAGACCCGCGCCATCCTGGACGCCTGGTCGGCGTCGCTCACCGCCATCACCGGAGCGGACGGACCCCTCGGCGCCGGGCTGCAGGCCTTCCTGTTCGTCAACGCGGCCGAGCTGCTGCGGCACAGCGGCTACGACGACTGGGACCCGGCGGCCATCGCGCGCTGCGAGGAGTCCTTTCTGCGCGTCTGGTATCCGGCGGTGTCCGGGTACATGCTCTACGCCAATGGCAACTGGGACCTCACGGCGGTCCAGACCATCCTGGCCATCGGTGTGTTCTGCGAGGAGCCCGCGCTCTTCGAGGACGCGCTGCGGTACGCGGCGGTCGGCGCGGGCAACGGAAGCGTCCGGCACCGCGTCGTCACCGACGCGGGTCAGGGCCAGGAGAGCGGCCGTGACCAGGGCCATGAGCAGCTCGCGGTCGGCCTGCTCGGCGACGCCGCCCAGGTGGCCTGGAACCAGGGCGTCGACCTGTGGGGATTCGACGGCAACAGGATCCTGGCGAACGTCGAGTACGCCGCCCGCTACAACCTCGGCGGCGACGTCCCCTTCTCCCCCGACCTGGACCGCACCGGCAAATACCTCAAGACGTCGGTGTCCGACAAGGCGCGCGGCGCCCTGCCACCGGTCTACGAGATGGCGTACGCGCACTACGCGGGCGTACGCGGCCTCGCCACCCCGCACACCAAGCGCGCGGTCTTCCGCGGCACCGGCGGCGCCCGCGCCGTCGAGGGCGGCAACGACGACCTGCCCGGGTGGGGCACACTCACCTACGCCGGGGCCAAGGCCACCCCCGCCGTGCCGACAGCGCCCGCCGGGCTCACCGCGACCGGCGCCCGGCACGCCGTCACCTTGGCCTGGCTGCCGTCCGCGTGGGCGACCGGCTACACGGTCCGGCGCGCCACCGGACCCGACGGGCCGTACGAGCCGATCGCCTCCGGCGTCGGGACACCCGCGTACACCGACCGTGCCGTGCGCACCGGACGGACCTACTACTACACGGTTACTTCTTCCAACTCCCTTGGCATCAGCCGCAGTTCGGACTGGACGGCGGCGACGGCCGGGCTGCCCCGGCCGTGGTCGACCGGGGACGTGGGGACACCGCGCACAGCGGGCTCCGCCGCCTTCGACGGTGAGCGCTTCGTCCTGGAGTCGGGCGGAAGCGCGGACACCTGCCGCCTGGTGCGTCTGCCGCTGCACGGCGACGGCACGGTGACCGCACGGATCGTGTGGCCGCTCAGCTCTCAGTACTCCACCATCGGCGTCACGGTCCGCGGCTCCCTCGACCCGGACGCCCCGTATGCCTCGATGCTGATCCAGGGGCTGCCGCTGCACACCTGGAGCGGTGTGTGGTCCGTACGCCGCTCGGCCGGTGCTCCCGTCTCGGCCACCGGCAGCACGCCCGTGCCGCCGTCCCAGCGGCAGGCCATCACCACCGCCGCGGCGTTCCCGATCTCCGACCTGGGCACCCTGCCCGCGTCGGCCACGCCACTGGAGGCTCCCTGGGTCGAGGGCGCGGGCGACGGCTACCGGCTGCGGGCTCCGTACTGGGTACGGGTGACCCGCCGGGGCGGCCGCTGCACCGGCGCCATCTCCCCGGACGGAGAGCGGTGGACCGAGGTGGGCTCGACCGAGGTCCGGCTCGGCCGCACCACCTGCGCGGGCCTCACCCTGACCTCCTGTCTGGGC
Source organism: Streptomyces sp. NPDC001700 (assembly GCF_053596435.1). Taxonomy (NCBI): domain Bacteria; kingdom Bacillati; phylum Actinomycetota; class Actinomycetes; order Kitasatosporales; family Streptomycetaceae; genus Streptomyces; species Streptomyces sp. NPDC001700. The sequence goes on along the minus strand of NZ_JBSFGE010000008.1, from coordinate 238,718 downwards.
GCGGACGAGGCGTACGCCGAGACCGGTACCGGCGCCTTCGACAACGTCAGCGTGGTCTCCCCGGCAGGACCGCTGTGGACCGTGCCGCGCCCGGTGCGCACTGCCACCGGCCTGCGGGCGTCGGCCGAGGCCGACGCCATCGAGCTGGCCTGGACCGATCCGGACCCCGCCGCCCGGTACACGGTGCTGCGGGCCGAGCGCGCCCTCGGCCCGTACGAGACCGTCGCCACCGGCGTGGGCCCGGTCGGCTTCGGCACCCGCGTCCGGTACGCGGACGCCACCGGGGCGCCCGGGCGGACGTACCACTACGCCGTCGCGAAGACGAACCGCGGCGGGCGCGGGCCGCGCTCCGCTCCCGCGAGCGCCCGCATGCCGACCCCTTCGATGCCCCAACTCACCTCAGCGGAGACGGCGTTCGCGAACCTCGGTGTCCCGTTCCGCCATCTCCTCCGCGCCACGCACGAGCCGGTACGGTTCACCGCGACCGGCCTGCCCGGTGGCCTGCGCGTCGACGAACGCACCGGGCTGATCTCCGGACGGCCCTCGGCGACCGGCACCTTCACGCTCACCACCAGGGCGGGCAACGCGTCCGGCACCGCCACCGGCAGCCTGACCCTTGACGTCGGCACGCCACCGCCCGCTCCCTGGTCGTACGGCGATCTCGGGGATCCGGTCCTCGACGAGCGCGCCTTCGGCACGTACGGCGTCGTGGCCGTACGCACCCCAGGAATCACCGCGTACGACGCGGGGACGTTCACCGTGCGCGGCGCCGGGACCGATCTCACCGTCAACGGGCAGGGAATGACGGGACAGTTCGCGCGCAGGTACGTCAGCGGCGACTGCGAGTTCACCGCCCGGCTCGTCTCGCGGACCGGCGCCACGGCCGCGGACCGGGTCGGGCTGCTGATGGCCAAGTCCCTGTCGCCGTTCGACCAGGCGGCCGGGGCGATCGTCACCGGCGGGACCACCGCGCAGCTCATGCTGCGCCCGGTGGTGGCGGGCCCGTCCGCCTTCACCGGAAACGGCCGCCTCGCGGGAAACGGCCGCCTCACCGGAGACGGCCACCTCGCGGGAGACGGCCGCCTCGCCCTGCCCTGCCTGCTGCGGCTGAAGCGCACCGGGACCGCCTTCGCCGCCGCCATGTCCACCGACGACGGCGCCACGTGGATTCCCCTCGCCGAGGGCACCGTCCCCGGCTTCGGTGACGCCCCGTACCACGTGGGCCTCGTAGTCTGCTCCCGCGACCCACTGGCCCGCACCACCACGCGGTTCGACCGCGTGCACATCACCCCCGCACAGAGCGGAGACACCCCACGATGAGCTGTGAACACACCCCCACTCCCCCGCCCGCACACCGGCCGACCCGCCGCACCCTGCTGCGGTCCGCGGGCGGCCTCACCGCCGCCCTCGCCGTCGGCGCCGGAGCGGCCGCCGTCACCGGCGGCAGCGCGGACGCCGCGCCCGCCGCCTTCACCCACCCGGGCATGCTGCACGCTTACGGCGAACTCAACCGCGCCAAGGTACGGGTCGCCGCGGGCGCCGAGCCGTGGCTGTCCGGATGGAACCGCCTGACCGCCAACCGCCACTCCGCGAGCACCTGGGCCCCCAACCCGCAGAAGACCATCATCCGCGGCGGGACCGGCGAGAACTACGGCATCCTCTACAACGACATCCACGCCGCCTATCAGAACGCCCTGCGCTGGAAGATCGCGGGCACCACCGCCCACGGCGACACCGCCGTCGCGATCCTCAACGCCTGGTCGGCCACCCTCACCACCGTCACCGGCAACGCGGACCGCTTCCTGGCCGCCGGGCTCTACGGCTACCAGTTCGCCAACGCCGCCGAACTCATGCGCGGCTACAGCGGATTCGACCTCGGCCGCTTCCAGACGATGATGCGCGACGTCTTCTACCCGCTCAACAACCAGTTCCTCAACCAGCACAACGACGCCTGCGTCACCAACTACTGGGCCAACTGGGACCTGTGCACCATGAGCTCGATCCTCGCCATCGGGATCCTGTGCGACGACGCCGCGAAGTACGACCAGGCGGTGAACTACTTCAAGAGCGGCGCGGGCAACGGCTCCATCCGGCACGCCGTCCCGTTTGTGTACGACAACGTCGACGGCTACGCCCTCGGCCAGTGGCAGGAGTCCGGCCGGGACCAGGGCCACACCATGATGGGCATGGGCCAGCTGGGCGCCTTCTGCGAAATGGCCTGGTCCCAGGGCGACGATCTGTACGGCTACGACGGCGACCGCTTCATGAAGGCCGCCCAGTACGTCGCCAAGTACAACCTCGGCCACGATGTGCCCTTCACCACCTACACCTGGGGCACCGGCCAGAACTGCGCCCAGCGGTCGCACACCGTGATCTCCGCCGCGAGCCGTGGACAGGTCCGCCCGGTCTGGGACCTCCTGTACTACCACTACGGCCGCAGGCGCGGCCTGGACGTGCCGTACATCAAGGCCATCGCCGAGAGCGTCCGGCCCGAGGGCGGCGGCGGTGACTACGGCTCGACCAGCGGCGGCTTCGACCAGACCGGCTTCGGCACCCTGCTGTACGCCAAGTAGCCATGCGCTGGCTACCCTGAATTCCGAGCTGGGCCCTCCTCACTGCTGACGGCGCCTGAGCCAACGACGACAGCGAACAGGAGAACGGCCCGATATGAACACCCGTGTCCGCATATCCTCACGCAGCGCCGTGCCCCGATGGGTGCGCCGCTCGGCCCTCGGCCTGGGGCTGGTGGTCTCGGGGCTGGTGGCGCTGGTCACACTCGGCACGCTCGTCCCGGCCGTTCCCGTGCTCGGCTATTACGCGACCACCTGGGTCGGGCCCCGGCCGCTGTGGTACGTGGTCTTCGGCCTGCTCATCGCCGCGGGCGCGGTGGTGGCGTGGAAGCGCGGGAAGCGCCGGACGGCGGTGTGGACCACCGCCACCTCGGCCATCACCGCCATCGGCGCGGCCACCGTGCTGATCACCCAGCTGCTCTACGCCCACGCCCAGCACGTGCCCGTGTCCACCGCCGACGTCCTCGCCGTCGATCAGCCCACCGCGCCGCCGGACCATGTGATCGGCTACGCCCGCGCCGAGGGCCGGACGCTCGCGGCCGGGCTGTGGGCACCGCGCGCGGAAGACAGCCAGGGCGACAAGCCCATGGTGGTGTGGATCCACGGCGGCGGCTTCGCCACCGGCAGCCGGAACCAGCGGGAGGGCGACTACCGCTGGCTGGCGAACCACGGCTACCCCGTCCTGTCCATCGACTACCGGCTCAGCCCGCCGCCGCGCTGGCAGGACGCCTCGGGCGATGTGGTCTGCGCCATGTCCCGGCTCGCCAGGAAGGCCCGCCAGTACGACGTCAACACCTCCCGCACCGTGCTGGTGGGCGGCTCCGCGGGCGGAAGCCTCGCGCTGAACGTGGCGTACGGGCTGAAGACCGGCCAGGTCAGCAGCAGCTGCACGGAACGGCTGCCCGACCCGCCGGTCGCCGTCGCCGGGTTCTACCCCGCCGCGGACCTCAAGGGCACCTGGCAGGACAACGGCCTGCTGGGATACGGGCGCGAGATCACCGAGGCCTACACCGGCGGCACCCCCGCCCAGCACCCCCAGCGCTACCGCTACGCCTCCGCCACCAGCCGCGTCCGCCCAGGGCTGATGCCGTCGCTGCTGGTCACCGGCGCCTCCGACCACCTCATCCGGGAGTCCCGGGTCCACGGGCTCGCCGACCAGCTGCGCCAGGCCGGTGACGATGTGCGGTTCAACGCCATCCCCTACAGCGACCACGCCTTCGACGACACGTACCACAGCATCGCGGGCGCGGTCGGCCGCAACCTGCTCCTGCGCTTCCTGAACGGCACGGTGCCGCGCACCTGAGGGCGCTCAGCCGTTGGCGTCGGCGTCGGCGGGGGCGGGGGCGACCGGAGGTGCGATGGGGGCGATGCCGAGGGCTCGCGCCGCCTCGTCCAGAGAGTCCCTGCGCTGCCGGGCGTAGTGCTCGTCGGGGTCGTGTACGGGGCGCTCCAGCACCCCGGCCAGCCAGTCGGCGCCGAGGGGCGTGGAGTCCGGGTCCGGCGGGGGCAGGGCGTCCTCGTAGACGATCGGCCGCGCGGTGATCCAGCCGCCGTGGAGCAGCCCGGCCAGCCCGGCGGGCGGGCCCAGGCCGTCGCGGCGGTGGGCGGGGTCGGTGGCGTGGTAAGTGAAGTACGCGAGATCCCGCCGGGCGAGTCCGGCCTGTGTGTCGGGCAGGCACATGGCCCAGATCTTGGCGGCGGCCTCCTGGCGGGAGAGCCCCGGATCGATGGCGAGCAGCCGGTCGGTCTCGGCCGTCATCGCCTCGTAGCGGGCCCATCCGGCGGGGGTGAGCGCGATGCCACGGGTCTCCGCCGCGCACCGTGGGCCGAAGGAGGTCCGGCGCAGCAGGATGTCCGGGCCGTCCCAGCGGGGCGGGCCCTGGATCTCGTCGGCCACCGCGACGCCGCGTTCCGCCATGCGCCGGTGCAGCTCGTCGATGTCGAGGACCCGGGGTGTGAGGTCGACCGGTGCGCGGGAGGGCCGGAAGGCGGCGGTGGCGAGGTCGAGGAACCGCCGCGCGTCCTCGGGCGGCAGCCCGTGTTCGGCCTCGGCGCGTTCGGCGAGGCCCAGCAGCTCCGGCGGGAAGACGCACTGTCGGCGTTCGGCGGTGCAGGACCGGCGGTCGCCGGGGACGAGGACGGAGGCGAACACCCGGAAGGGAGCGCGGGCCAGTTCCCCGGGGTCGACCGGCCGGAACAGCGTCGAGACGGCCGGGGCCGGGCGGGCCGCCGCGTCCCCCGGGTCGTAAGCGCCGACCGGGTGCATCCCCAGGGCGGCGAAGATCTGGCCCGCCCGGCGCAGCTCGGCGGGTGTGCCGACCCCGATGGCGGCGTGCCGCTCGGCGGTCACCCGCTCGATGCCGCCCAGCTGCTGTGCCGTGGCGCCGTCCCGGCGCAGCACATCGGCGTTGACCCGTGCGGTCATGTCCACGAGCGTGGTGTGGCCGGACACCTCGTGGGCGTACAGGTCGGATAGGGAGCGGGCGAATCGGGCCCGCAGCTGCCAGGGGGGAACCACGTTCATGGGAAGGTCCTTGTGCGGGGTGGCCCGGCTGTCGCGGGCTCAGCCGGGGGTCGTGGCGAGGGGGGAGTCGACGCGGGCGCCGAAGGCCTCGGTGGTCCAGGTCACGAACTCCTCCGCCGCCTCGCGGATGGCGTCGACGGCCGCGGGCACCAGCGGGTTGGGGTCCGTGGACCGGTGCACGGCGAGCACTTTGCGGCGCGGGCCGGGGGGCCGCATGCGGCGCATCGTGATCGCCCGGTCGATGCCGAGGGAGAGCGCGGGGACCAGCGCGACGCCGAGGTTCTCCCGCACGATGCCACGGATGACGTCGTAGTCGTTGCTGGTGAAGCGGATTTCGGGGCGGAATCCGCACTGGGCGCAGAGCCGCAGGAGGTTCTGGTGGGCGGCGGTGCCCTCCTCGTTGGTGACCCAGATGGCGCCGGAGAGTTCGCGCGGGTCCACGGTGTCCGCGTCGGCGGTGTGCTGTTCCGGTCCGCAGAGGATGAGCAGTTCCTCGTCGAGGATCGGGCGGAGCGTCAGTTCGCCCGGCCAGGTTTCGGGGACGAGGTCGTACGCGTAGACGAGGCCGAGGTCCGCCCGGCCCTCGCACACGGCCAGGGCCACGTCCGTGGGGTCGTCGTCGTTCTGCAGGGTGATCTCGGCGTCGGGGAGCCGGGCGACCAGTCGCCGCAGCGCCCTGGGCAGGAGCCCGGCGCTCACGGTCGGGAACGCGGCCACTCTGAGCCGCCCCCGGTTGCCGTCGGCGTACCCGCGGATGTCCTCCTCGGCCTCCTCCAGCCGGGACAGGAGGGCGGTGGCGTGGCGGCCCATCTGGAGGGCGGCCGTGGTCGGCCACAGATTGCGCGGGCCGCGTTCGAAGAGCCGTACGCCGAGCGCCCGCTCCAGCGCGGCGATCTGCTGGGACACCGCCGAGGTGGTGTAGCCGAGTTCCTTGGCGGCCCCGCTGAGCGAGCCGGTGGCCAGCACCGCCTGGAGGGTCTGCAGATGCACCATGTTCAGCATCATCGTGTCCCGGGTGCCGTCGTCCCCGCGCATCCGCCGTGCAGCCATCGGATGAGGGTGAGCGCGTCCCAGACGGGGCGGCCGGTGGCAGCCTTGATGGCGGCGGAGTAGGGCGGGAGGTTGGTGCATTCGAGGACGAACGCGCCGACGTCGGGGTGCTCGCCGAGCACGGCCTGTGCCACGGCCACCACCTCGGCCTCCGCACGCGCCACGTCGAGGGTCTCGTCGTCGCCGGTGAGCACGTGGAAGAGGTGTTCGGTGTGTTCCAGCCCCGCGAGGTGGACGCGGTCGCGCAGGCCGGGTCCGACGCCGACCGCTCGCAGATGGGCGTCGGTGAGCGTGCCCGCGTTGACCGTGAGCACGCAGCACGTCTGGTCGTGGCGCAGGGTCTGGAGCACCAGGGGGACCTGGAGGAGGCTGGAGGTGGCCACCGGGACCCGCAGGGCGTCGGCCAGCTCCGGCTGGTGCACGGCGAGGAAGCCACAGCAGGTGGTCACCGCGGCCGCCCCGTCCTCCTGGAGGCCGACGGCGGCGGCCGTCAGCGCGGGGAGCAAGCCCTCGGCCGAGCGCTCCACCACCCGGCGGGTACCGGCCCCGGGGGCGACCGCCATGGCGACGGGGAAGTCGAAGCTGGCGGGATTGCCCACGTCACCGGCCGGGCGGGGAATCCGGTTGTCCAGCATGACGATCCCGATGTCCGCCATCGTCTCTACTCCTTCGTCAGTTCGGTGCGATGGGTCTCCTTGAGCGCGATCACGCAGATCAGCGAGATCACCGACGCCCCGATCACATACCAGGAGACTGCCATGCCCGATCCGGTGGCGGACACCAGCGCGGCGGCGACCAGTGCCGCGGGCGCTCCAGCGACCACGCTGGACATCTGGTAGGCCACCGAGGCTCCGGTGTAGCGGTAGCGCGTGGGGTACTGCTCGGCGTACAGGACGCTGTTGAGCGCCCCGGTGGGACCGTAGCCGCACACCAGCGCCAGGATGATGGCCAGCGCGATGAGATACGGGTTGCGGGTGTCCAGCAGCCAGAAGAAGGGGACCGCGAACAGGGCGATGAACAGGGTTCCGGCGAAGTACACCGGGCGGCGTCCGATCCGGTCCGACAGGGCGGCGTACAGCGGCATCGCGACCAGCAGCAGCGCGGCGCCGATGAGCACTCCGCTCAGCGCCCAGGACTGCGGCAGTCCCAGATCGCCTTCGACGTAGGACAGCGAGTACACCGTGAAGAGGTAGTAGCCGATCGTGGACGCGGCCTGCACGAAGATCAGCAGGAGGGTCTGTTTCTTCGCATGGCGCAGGACCTCCGCGAGCGGCAGTTTGGGCCGCTTCCGCGCGTCCTTCAGCGCCTGGAACTCGGGCGGTTCGGGCAGCCGCTTGCGCAGGTAGAGGCCGAAGGCCACGAGCAGGCCGCTGAAGAGGAACGGGATCCGCCACCCCCAGCTGAGGAACTGGTCCTCGGGCAGCATCGAGAACAGGGCCACCATGCCCGCGGAGGCCAGTTGCCCGGCCGGTACGCCGAGCTGGCAGGCCGACGCGTACAGCCCGCGGCGTTTCGTGGGGGCGCTTTCGACGATGAGCAGCGCCGCGCCACCCCATTCGCCGCCGAGTCCGATGCCCTGGAGCATGCGCAGGAACACCAGCAGGATCGGGGCGAGGACACCGACCTGTCCGACGGTGGGCAGCAGCCCGATCGCGAAGGTGCCGATACCCATGATCAGCAGCGTGGCCACCAGGGCCTGCCTGCGGCTGAGCCGGTCGCCGAAGTGACCGAAGATCACGCCGCCGAGGGGCCGGAAGAAGAAGGCGACACCGAAGGTGGCCAGGGAGGTGAGCGTGCCCGCGGTGGCGCCGAGGTCGGAGAAGAACACCTTGGGGAACACCACGGCGGCGGCGCTGCCGTAGAGGAAGTAGTCGTACCACTCGATGGCGGTGCCGGTGAAGCTCGCCCGGGCGGCCCGCATGGCGGTCGGATGATCGACCACGGGGGTGGCGGAGTCAGGCGGCGTGGAGAGTGTTGCGGGAGCCTCCATGAGCGGATCCTTCCGGAAACCTGCGAGTGCTGTGAAGTGGGCGGACGAGCGGGGGCGGGAAGCGGCGGGGTCAGTACACGGGGCGGCCGGTGGACCGTCCGGTCAGCGCGGCCTCCCAGGGTGCGACGGGCGGCGGCGCGTCCTTGTGCTCGGGGACGGGGACGTGGACGACCGACGGCCCCTGGCGGCCGGCCGACTCCTTGACCAGCGCTTCCAGCTGGTCAAGCGTGGTGGCCTTGGCGCCGGGCAGACCCATGCCGGTGGCCAGCGGGACCGGGTCGATCGGCCCGGGGTCCACCCCGAAGTAGCGCTGTTCGAGGAACAGGTGCTGGAGCATCTTGATCCAGGCCATCGAGGTGTTGTCCAGCACGACGTAGGTGATGGGGAGCGCGAGACGGGCCGCGGTCTCCCAGTCGCCGACGCCCATGGCGAGGCTGCCCTCGGTGGTCACGCACAGGACCCGCTCGCCGGGGTGGGCGACGGCCACGCCGATCGCCGCCGGGACGGCGTAGCCCATCGGGCCGTGGCCACGGGGTATCACCACCCGCCAGCCCTCCCCCGCGCTCACCCAGTACGCCGAGAGGTTCGGCGTCGGTGTGCCGGGGTCGGCCACCACCCAGCACCGCGGGCCGAACACCCGGTGCAGGACCCGGATCACCTCGCGCGGCTGGAGCACGCCCTCGCCCGGGTCCGGCAGCGCCTCGGCGGCGGTGCGCGCCCAGGTCTCCCGTACCTCGGCGATGCCCGCCTCCCGGGCCGCCACGACCTCGGCGGGGGCGGCCGGGAGCTGCCCGCGCAGCTGGTCCAGGACGGTCGCCGCGTCACCGACGAGGGGCACGCTGCCGGGGAAGTTGCGGCCCGCCCGGGAGGCGTCCGTGTCGATCTGCGCCACCCGGACACCGGGGTCGCGGGGCGGGGCGGTGTAGCCGTTGGTGTCGGTGGCGTTGGCCCGGCTGCCCACGAGGAGAACGGCGTCGGCACCGGCCAGGTACGCGTTGGCGTAGCCTCGGCAGCCGTTGCCGCCCGCCACGCCGAGGGAGAGCGGATGGTCCTCCGGGACCGCGCCCTTGCCGTGGATCGTGGTGGCCACCGGGAGCGCGCCGTGCTCGGCGAGCGCGCGCAGTTCCCGCCAGGCGCCCGAGGCGTGGACACCGCCGCCCGCGAAGATCACGGGCCGCTCCGCGCGGGCCAGATCGGCGGCGACGCCCGCGACGGCGAACCCGGAGGCGCCGGGGCGGGCCGCCGGGAGCGCCGGATCCCCCTCGGGGACGTCGGCCGCCGCGTGTTCCTCCAGGATGTCCTCGGGGAAGATCAGCGCGACCGGTCCGGGGCGGCCACGGGTGGCGGTGGCGACGGCCTCCGCGACCAGTGCGGGAATGTCCGCGGCGCGCTCGGCGGTGCGGCACCACTTGGTGACGGCGCCGAAGAGCGCCGCCTGGTCGATCTCGGTGATGGCGCCGGAGCCCCGGCTGCGCCGGTGGATGTCGCTGGTGATCGCCAGGACCGGCACGCTGGAGGCGTATGCCTCGCCCAGGCCACCGGCCAGATAGACGGCGCCACCGCCGCTGGACGCCTCGCACACACCGAGCCGCCGGTGGGTCCTGGCGTAGCCGTCGGCCATGTAGCCCGCGTGGCGTTCGTCCCGGGCGAGCACGTGGCGGAGGGTGCCGGTGTGCCGTGCGAACACGTCGTACAGGACGACGCCCGTGTCGCCGGGGACGCCGAAGACGGTGTCGACGCCGTGCCGGACGAGCGTTTCGACGAGCAGTTCGGCCCCGGTCGGATTCGGGTCGCAGGCCATGGCGGGCTCCGTTCGGAAGACGGCTCGGAAAGACGGCTCGGAAAAGCGGCTCGGAAAGGTGGCTCAGCAGACAGACCGGAAGACGGCTCAGAAGACGGCGGTTTCGAGTTCGAGCGCCCGGTCGGTGAACCGGGACAGCCGCAGCGCGGAGAGGTCCAGGGGCGGAGCGCCCGTCAGCCACCACTCGGCGAGCGCCGCGCCGACGGCCGGGGACTGCATGAAGCCGTGGCCGGAGAAGCCCGCCGCGACCCACAGCCCGGGCACCGCGTCGACCGGGCCGACGATCGCGTGGTCGTCGGCGGTCATCTCCCGCAGCCCGGCCCAGCCCCGGGTGACCTCCAGCCCTTCCAGCGAGGGGAACCGGTGGGACAGCGCACCGGCCAGGGACTCGACCCGCGACCAGTCCACCGCCGCGTGTTCGCTGCTGGGCGCGTCGCGGTCGTTGCCTCCGACGATCGCCGTCCCGGCCGCCTCGGGGTGCACATACGCGCCACTGGCCATGTCGACGGCGAGTGGCAGCCCGCCGTGCAGGGCGGGCAGCGGGCCGGTGGCGAACGCCTGCCGGGGGTGCGGCCGTACGGGGATGTCCACCCCGCACAGCCGCCCCACCCCGCGGACCTGCGGCCCCGCCGCGAGCACGACCAGCTCGGCGTCGAGCGTGCCGTGCGCGGTGCGGACGCCGCGTACCGCGCCGTCGGCGTCGGTGATGAGCCCGCGGAACTCGGTGTGCTGCCGGACCTCGACCCCCTGGGCCCGCGCGGCGCGCAGATATCCGGCGACGGCGTCGGCCGGGGAACCGGACCCGTCGTCGGCGGAGTAGGTCGCGCCCAGCAGGTCATCGGTCCGGATTCCGGGAAAGATGTCGGCCGCCTGCCGGGGGTCGAGCATCGTGACGTCGACGCCGAGGGACCGCTGCAGTTCCACGTTCTTCTCGAAGACACGGAGGGTGGCGGCATCCGAGATGAGGAAAAGGTAACCGTGCTGCCGGAAATGCATCGGCGCCCCGGTCATTTCCTCGAAGTCCCGCCAGAACGGGAGCGAGCGCCGCACCAGCTCGATATTCACGCGCGTCGAGAACTGCTGCCGGATGCCTCCGGTCCCGTACGCCGTCGTCCCCTCTCCCGGCAGTCCGCGTTCCACCACGGTGATATCGCGGTATCCGCGTTCACTCAGGTGGAATGCGATGGAGGTGCCGATAACGCCGCCGCCGACAATGACGACGCGGCCGCCGTTCAGTGTTTCCGGGCGCAAGGGGAACCTCCTGAAGGGCGTGCGGGTCTCGGTGTTGCGTCAGTTGTAGACCCGGCACCCACGGCGGACAAGAGGCTTGAGATTCAGCGATACTTCACATGCCGTAAAGCAATTGTTGGGGAAGCAGGGAGCCGACATCTCACGCGCGCTTTTACCTCACGGCGGCGCGTCGCCCCGCGCCGTGGCCCGCTCCAGCACCTCCGGCAGATCGCCCAGCCGGTCCAGCCCCCGCACCGCCCGCACCATGCGGTGGTTCCCGGCCAGGCGCTCGCGGTGCCGGTGCAGAAAGGACCAGTAGCCGGTGGTGTACGGGCAGGCCCGCTCCCCGGTCCGGTCCGCCGGGCGGTAGGCGCAGGGGCCGCACAGGTCGCTCATCCTGTTGATGTACGCCCCGCCGGAGGTGTACGGCTTGGTCGTCATGAGCCCGCCGTCCGCGTACTGCGACATGCCGACGACGTTCGGCAGCATCACCCAGTCGTACCCGTCGACGAAACAGCGGTGGAACCAGTCGGTGACCGCCACCGGGTCCCAGCCCTCCTGCAGCGCGCGGCTGCCGAGCACCATCAGCCGGGGGATGTGATGGGTCCACCCGGTGTCCCGGACCTGGGCCAGCACCGTGGCGAGGCAGCGCGCGGTCACCGCGTCGGCGTCCAGGTCCAGGAACCAGCCGGGCAGCGGGGCGGTGTGGCGCAGCGCGTTGCGGCCTCGGTAGTCCTCGCCGAAGTGCCAGTACAGCTGCCAGACGTACTCCCGCCATCCGGCGATCTGCCGTACGAACCCCTCGACCCCGGCCAGCGGCGCGGCACCGTCGCGCCACGCGCGCTCCGCCCGGTCCACGCACTCGGCCGGATGCAGGAGCCCGAGGTTGAGCGGCGCCGACAGCAGGCTGTGGCACATGACCGGGTCCGCCGCGAGCATCGCGTCCTCATGCGGCCCGAAGCAGGGCAGCCGGTGGGTCACGAAGTGGCGCAGCGATGCCAGCGCCTCGCGCCGGGTGGCGGGGAACCGCCGTGGGCCGTCCCGGCCGACGAAGGAGACCGTGCCCTCGCGTTCCCAGCGGTCCAGGTCGTGCCGTACCCGCTCGTCGATCTCGTCCTCGTCGGGGCGCCAGGGGCCGGGGGCGTCGAGGGTGCGCGCGCCGCGCGGCGGGGGTTCGCGGTTGCGCTCGTCGAAGTTCCACCGGCCGCCCGCGGGCTCGTCGCCCTCCATCAGCAGCTCGTGTCCACGGCGCACCCAGCGGTAGAAGTCCTCCATCCGGAGGCGGCCGCTGGTGTGCCCAGCGGCCCAGGTGGCGAAGTCCTCCCTCGTCACCAGGAAGCCCTTCGCGGGCAGGACGTCGACCTGGTCGAGCGACCCGACCAGCTCCAGCGCCCGGCGGGAGGTCGGGTGGCAGACCGTCACCCGGTCGCGTCCGGCGGCCTCGGCCAGCCCCTCGCGGTAGGTCCGGGCCTGGACGTACGTCACCCGGTCGCCGAGTTCGGCCGCCCGGTGGCGCATCGCCGACAGCAGCAGCTGCGCCTTGGCCCGGTGGAAGCGGCGGCGGCTCAGCACCGACCGCGCCTCGATCATGATCAGCTGGGCCCGGGCGTCGGGGCCGTGGTGGCGGTGGTCGGCGAAGTGGGGACCGAGCTGATCGCCGAAGAGCCAGTGCTGACGTGCCGTCATCGTTCGAACGCCTCCCGGCAGACACGGATATGTCAGGCTATGCGCCGCACCCCATCGCCCTTCCGCGACGCGCCACGCCGAGCGCTCCGTCGACCACCTCGCGACCATTCCGCCGACCACCTCGCGACCGGCCCGGCTCGGCGAACACACAGTAGTGACATCGGATTTAAGGCTTTTGATCACTTGAGGCGTTCCCGCCCGTGTGCCGCCCCGAAGCCTCGACAATGTGCGCATGGCCGAACACTGGAAGCGAAAGCTGGACCGGCTCCACGCGGATCTGGTGCGGCGCGACGACCCCGCCGCCTGGGTGACCGAAGCCGACGCCGTGGACGCGTCCTCCCGCTATCCGCATCTCGCCCTCCGCGGACCCGTCTTCGGCCTCGCCATACAGGACCCCGCCGCCGGACCGCACTGGCGGCTGGTGAAGCCCGTGACCAGCGGCATGCCGCAAGAGGTCCGCGACGAGCTGAACTCGTACCTGTGGTTCAAGGCCAAGGACGACACCGACGACCCCGCCACCCGCCGCGCGCTGCTGGCGGCGGTCGCCCAGCTGGAGAAGAAGCCGCTGAACGAGGTGACGGTGCTCGGGGTGCGCTACCGGGTGGTGCGCGGGGACGAGTTCGCCCGTACCGGCGAGCACAACCTGGAGCCGCCCCGGCCCACCGACCCCGAACCGTCCCTCATCTCCTGGGACGGGCGGCACGAGGCCCGGTCGCCCGACACCGGGTTCGTCCTGGACGCCGAGCAGGACGAGGCCGGGCTGATGGCGGGCGCCATGAAGCTGGCGCTGAGCACCTTCGCCTACTCCGGCTCGCGCTTCCCCGCCGTCGTCCGCAAGCACTCCGAGCGGGCCGTCGCCACCCACCCCGACATCATCCTGCTGCCGGTCGGTTTCGGCGTGGCCGAGCGCTCCGGGCAGCGGTGGCGGCCGCAGGGCGCCCTGATGCCCACCCCGCACGACGCGCGGCGGCTGCTCTACCAGGGGATGGCCGAGATGTGGCCGCTGCTCTACGAGTACGACGACCACAAGCGCGCGGTGTACGCGCGGGCCGCCGAGGAATTCCGGCGCGCCCGCCGGGCCGACGAAGCCCGCGTGGAGGGCCGTCTGTTCCGGATCTGCCGCATCGAGCGGATGGTGCGCAGCGGCCCCGAGGGGCCGGAGACCCCCCGCCCCTCGGACCTCGACACCTACGGCCCCATGAAGATGCACCCGACCATGGACGAGCACGGCACCATCCTCGACAACGGCTGACCCCGGTGGCGTCTCACCCCTCGGCGGCCGCCTGGTCCGCGCGGCCACCGGCCCCGAGGAGTCCGGTGGCCTCGAAGCGGGTCCGCTCGGCCAGCCGGGGCAGCTCGCGCGTGGACAGCCAGGTGACCAGCGGCGGCAGCAGCGGGCGGACCGGCTGGGCGAGGCGCAGCCAGGGCGGTGCGTAGACGGTGGCGGCGCGGCGTTCGACGGCGGTCACCATGCGCGCGGCCACCGTGGCGACGGGGTGGACGCGCCGGGCCGGTGGCGGCATATGGGCACGCAGTTCCCTCAGCACCCCGTACCGGTCCGCGTCGCGGATCATGTCGGTGTCGGTCCAGCTCAGATAGCCGATGCCGACACCGACCCCCTGGTGGGCGAGTTCGGCGCGCAGGGACTGGGCGAAGGACTCGGCGCCCGCCTTCGATGCGCAGTACGCGCTCATCATGGGCGCGGAACCGAAGGCGGCCGTCGAGGCGATCTGGAGGAAGTAGCCGCGGGTGGCGAGCAGGCCGGGCAGAAAGGCCCGCGCGGTGTTCGCGCTGCCGATGAGGTTCACCTCGATGACGCGCCGCCAGGTGGCCGGGGTCGACTCCCCGAAGGGCCCGCCCTCGGCCACGCCCGCGTTGGCGACGACGACCGACGGGCTGCCGACGCGGTCGTGGATCCGGTCGGCCACCCGGGCCATCGCCGCGTCGTCGGCCACGTCCACCGCGTAGCAGTGGGTCTCCGTGGCGGCCGGGAGCGAGTCCGCCACCTGCACGAGGGTGTCCTCCTCCCGGCCCAGGAGGACGATCCGTGCGCCGCGCCCCGCCAGTTCCCGGACCATGGCCGCGCCCAGTCCACGGGCGGCACCGGTCACGACGGCGAGCCGTCCGGTCAGGGGGCTGGTGTTCCGCACGTGGCGCTCCCGGGGGTCGGCTGGGCGGGTCCAGACGACCGTACGAGCCTGATCCGGGCCCCGGCGCGACCACCGCCGCGGCCGCCCGGCGGTGGCACCTGTTCGGCGGTGGCCGGGAACGCCCCCGCCGGTGGCCGGGCGTGGCCACCGGCGGGGGCGTCGTCGCGACTCTTCGCCGGGTCAGGCCGCCGCGGGGCGCCGCTCGGGCACCACCGGTGCCAGTCGGCCCGTACGGTGCAGCCCGAACAGCGCGGCCGCGCAGGCCAGGCCGAGGGCGAGCAGCACAAGCCACGGGACGGCGGGCATGCCCGCTTCGCGGGCCGCGTCCAGCGAAGCGCCGGTGAGCAGGTTCCCGAGCGTGATGCCGACTCCGCAGATGGTGTTGTACAGCCCGTAGTGGGTGGCGACGAGCCGCTCCCCCGAGAGCCGGACGATGGTGTCCATCTCGAACGGGTACGCGATCATCGTGCCCAGCGCCAGCAGGAACGCGGCGAGCGCGGGCGGCACGGCCGCGAGCACCCACCGGCCGGGCCCGCCGTCCGGGACCGGCAGCGCGGTCGCCACCAGCAGCGGCAGGAAGGCCACGCCCATGAGGGCCAGCCCCCAGCCCAGGGCCCGGCCGGGCGCCATGCGGGCCTTGCACCACGCGGTCACCCGGGTCTGGCCGACGATGGTGCTGAGCCCCGAGACGGCGAAGAGCAGCGCCACCGCCGCGGTGCCGAACTCCCCTTCGCCGCCCAGCCGTCGTACCTCCAGCGGCAGCGCCAGATAGACCTGGAACGACAGCACATACGAGCCGATCATGGCGAGGGAGAACAGCAGGAACGGGCGGTTGGCCAGGATCCCGCGCCACTGGGTCAGCACCCGCTCCCGGCCGTCCTGCCCCGGGGTGGCCGGGTCGTCATCGGCGCGGCGGGCGGGCAGCGCCCGGATCTGTACGACGCTCAGCAGGGCGAAGATCCCCGCCGAGACCAGACAGGTGACCTGGAAGTCGACGCCGGTCAGCACCATGCCCACCAGCGGGCCGAGCAGGATGCCCGCCTGGTAGAAGATGTTGAACAGGGCGAACGCCTCCACCCGGCGTTCCCCCGCGTCCGCCGCCAGATAGGCCCGGACCGCCGGGTTGAACAGGGCCCCGGCGAGCCCGGTGGCCGCGGAGGCGGCCAGCAGCGCGGGCAGCGACTCCACGAGCCCGAGCGTGGCGAAACCGGCGGTGCGCAGCACACAGCCCGCCACGATCAGCGGCTTGTAGCCGAACCGGTCGGCGAGCGCGCCGCCGACCAGGAACATGCCCTGCTGGCTGAAGTTCCGTACGCCCAGGACGAGTCCGACCAGCCACCCGGCGAGCCCGAGCGTCCCGGACAGATGGGCGGCGAGGTAGGGCATGAGCATGTAGAAGCCGAGGTTGATGGTGAACTGGTTCACCATCAGCAGCTGGACGCTGCGCTCGTACGACCGCACTTGGGTGAGTGTCGCCTTCATCGGGCGGCCTCCGAGGCGACGGCCTCCGGCGCGGCGGTGGCGGCGGTGGCGGCCCGGGCGGCGAGCGGGTCGGCCACGGCGGTGCAGCGGGTCCAGCGGGACACTTCCCGCTCACCGGGATGCCCCACCACGTCCGGTTCGGACGCGGGCGGCTGGTCCAGCAGGCCGTTGGCGGCGCAGTAGTCGTCGTTGTACACGGTGTCCAGGTACCGCTGCGGGCCGTCCGGGAAGACCGTGACGATCCGCGCGTCCACGGGGTGGGTCCGGGCCAGCCACCCGGCGACCAGGGCGACCGCGCCCACGCTCCAGCCGCCGGTGGCGTAGTGCGAGGAGGCCAGTTGGCGGCAGGTCCACACCGCCTCGTGCGGGGCGACCCAGTGCACTTCGCTGAAGTTGTCGTAGGCCACGTTGCGTGGGTAGATGCTCGATCCCAGGCCGCGCATCAGCCGGGTGCGGGCGGGCTGTCCGAAGATGGTGGAGCCGATGGTGTCCACGCCGACCACCGTGATCTCGGGGTAGAGCTGGCGCAGCACGCGGGAGATCCCGGCGGAGTGTCCGCCGGTGCCGACGCTGCACACCAGGATGTCGATGTGGCCGAAGCGGGAGGCCAGTTCGAGGGCGAGCGGGGTGTAGGCGGCGGTGTTGTCGGGGTTGTTGTACTGGTCGGGGCACCAGGAACCGGTGTCGCGGGCGAGGAGTTCGGTCACCCGCTCGCGGCGGGCCTGCTGCCACCCGCCCTCCGGATGCGGTTCGGTCACCATGTCGACCCAGGCTCCGTAGGCGGTGAGCAGCCGGGTCATGGACGGCTCCAGGCCGGGGTCGGTGACGAGGGTGACGGGGTGGCCGTACACCAGTCCGGCCAGGGCGAGGCCGAGCCCCAGCGTACCGCTGGTCGACTCGACGATCGTGCCGCCGGGGCGCAGGTCACCCCGGGCGCGGGCCCGTTCGACCATGTGCAGACCAGGCCGGTCCTTGATGCCGCCAGGGTTGAAGCCCTCCAGCTTGGCCCAGAAGCCACGGCCGGCCGGGGTCAGGGGCTCGGACACCCGCAGGACGGGCGTGTTGCCGACCAGCCCGGACAGGCCGGGGGTGGTGGGGGTGGCGTCGTTGAGGGTCAGAGATCGCATCTGTCCGCTTTCGGTGGTTGATGGCTCGTCGGATGCTCATCTCGGGCACGGGCAGGTCTATATGCGCCACCGACTGGTCGAGCAGAGGGTGGATCTGACGGGCGGCGCCCGCAGAGCGGGCGTGTGCGGGCGGTCCGGATCCGCCACGGGGACCACGGTCCGGGAGGCCTCGGTCGCGGCGGAGGCGGGCAGGGCCCGCGCCGACGGCTGGGCGGCCCGGCCGGACGTCTCGCGGGGAGAGGGCGCGCAGTGCTCGTCGCCCGCCGGGCCGTCGGCGGAGGGCTGCGCGGCGGGCCCGGTGGCCGGGGACTGCCGCGCGTCGTACGCGGCCCGCGAACCCTGGGCGTGTTCGGCACCGGTCAGGTGGCCGAGGCAGGTGGGTCCGGTCAGCAGCAGGGCGCCGAGGACGAACGCCAGGATCCGGCGAGGCCACCACGGACCCCACGGACCCCGAGCGGCCCGGGGAGGTGGGCAGGAGACAGGAATCGGCACGGTTTCTCGGTTTCTCCGCACGGCGGCCGCCCTCCCGCCACGTGGGCGGGAGGTGGCGGACGGGAAGTGGCAAGGAAACGGAAGACGGGCGCCGGTGGGCATGGCGCGGGGCCGGAAGACCCCGGACGCGGAAGGCCGCTACGACGCCATCACGGCGCGGAACTCGTCGCGCCGGTCCGTGCTAGATGCGCAGAACCGTGGTCCGCTGGAGATCGGGCGGTGTGAAACCGGTGGCCGTGGCCGGGTGCGAGGAGGACGTACGCCGCGCGGCATCGGCTACGGCACCGGCCGGGAGAGCCGGGCACGGGGCCGCCACGTCGGGACCCTGCTCCGGCTGGGCGAGGACGCATTCGTGCGTGGAGTGGGCCGACTCGTCGTCGTGATGCCCCTCCGCATCGCCGCGCTCCCCGGTCTCCGCGCTCGCCGATGCCGAGGACGCGCAGCCGGTCAGGTGGCCGGAAACGGCTTCGGCGCTCACCGCGTGCAGCGAGACGAAGCCGAGCAGGAGCGCGACCAGGCACAACAGACGCAGCGGGCTCGCCACCACGCGAGCCAACTGGATACCGAAAAGCGACCGGGCCGTGACCATGCGGTGATCCTAAGCGTTTGACACGGCTACGCTGCGACACCGCCGGGAACGCGTCGTTAACAAGCCAGGCGCACCCCGCGCACGGCCCACGAAGCAAGGCACCTCTCCCGGCGACGGGCGGAATCCCCGGCGGCGATCCGCCGGATGACCAGGCAGATCACCCTCGTCCCCGGATCGGCCGGAACATGATCCTCCACAGCGGATGGCGGGCGCACGGGTCAGCCACCCGAAGCCAGATGTTATAAATGCCGACATGAGCAATTTTGCTCGTATGGTCCGGGGCCGAATATGGGCGCTGTCACGGGCGCCGAGCCTCGCCGGACAGGTCTTCATCCTCCAGGTCCTGCTGACGCTCGTCCTCGTCTCCTTGGCGGTGGCCGCGCTCGCGCTGGAGGCCCGCAGCCACGCCTCGGCGGAAGCCCGCCAGCGGTCCCTGAGCGTCGCCAGGGCGTTCGCGGGCGGCCCCGGGGTCCCCGAGGCCATGACCGGCGACCGCCCGACGTCGCTGCTCCAGCCCCGCGCCGAGGAGGTGCGCGAGCGCACCGGCGTCGACAGCGTCGTGGTCTTCGACCGGCGCGGGCTGCGCCTCACCCACCCCGAGACGGCGCTGATCGGCAAGCGCATCGTCGGCCCCGACGAGGTGGTGCGTCAGGAACTGGCCGGGAAGACGGTCGCGCGGACCTTCCGGGCGAGCCAGGGCCCCTCCGTGATCTCGGCGGTCCCCATCACCGGGGCCGACGGCAGGCTGCTCGGCGGGGTGTCGGTCGGGGTCAGGATCGACAGCGTGAACAACGAGGTCCACCGCCAGCTGCCGCTGCTGTTCGGCGCCGGTGGCGCCGCCCTCGCCCTGGCGACGGCCGGGACAGCCCTGGCCAACAGGCGGCTGCGGCGGCAGACCCATGGGCTCGGGCCCGCCGAGATGACGCGCATGTACACCCACCACGACGCGGTGCTCCACTCCGTCCGGGAAGGCGTACTGATCTCGGACGCCGACGGGCGGCTGCTGCTGGTCAACGACGAGGCCCGGCGGCTGCTCCAGCTGACCGCCGAACCCGAGGGGCGGCACGCCGCCGAACTCGGCCTCGAACCGCCACTGACCCGGCTGCTGACCGCGGGGCAGCCCGTCACCGACGAGGTGCACGCCGCCGGGAACCGGCTGCTGGCCGTCAACATCCGGCCCACCGACCGGGCGGGCGGCCCCGCCGGAAGCGTGGCCACGCTGCGGGACACCACCGAACTGCGCGCACTGTCCGGCCGGGCCGAGGCGGCGAGCGAGCGGCTGCGGCTGCTGTACGACGCGGGCGTACGGATCGGCTCCACCCTGGAGCTGAGCGGCACCGCCGAGGAGCTGGTGGGGGTGACCGTCCCCCGGTACGCCGACATCGCCACCGTCGAACTGCTGGAGCCGGTACTGCGGGGCGAGGAACCGGCGACACCGCACGGCGTACTGCACCGCACGGCGGTCGGCGGCGTACCGCCCGGGCACCCCCTCTTCCGGCCGGGCGAGAAGGCCGTCCACTCACCGTCCTCGCCGCAGCGCCGGGCGCTGGAGAGCGGGCAGGCCGTCCTGCACGCCGATCTGAGCGACCCCGCCGGATGGCCCGAGGGGTACGAGTCCGAGGCCCGCCGCCTGCTCGACCAGGGGATCCACTCGCTGATCACGGTCCCGCTGCGGTTCCGCGACGTACCCCTGGGCGTGGCCACCTTCTGCCGGACGCGGCCGAGCGGGCCGTTCGACGACGAGGACCGGGTGATCGCCGGGGAGCTGGCCACGCGCACCGCGGTGTGCGTCGACAACGCGCGCCGCTACACCCGCGAGCACACCATGGTCACCACCCTGCAGCGCAACCTGCTGCCCGGCGCCCTGCCCGACCAGGACGCCGTCGAGGTGGCCTCCCACTATCTGCCCGCGCGGGCCGGGGTCGGCGGGGACTGGTTCGACGTCCTCCCGCTCCCCGGGGCACGGGTCGCCCTGGTCGTCGGGGACGTGGCCGGACAGGGGCTGCACGCGGCGGCCACCATGGGGCGACTGCGCACCGCGGTGCAGAACTTCTCCGCCCTGGACCTGCCGCCCGACGAGGTCCTCGCCCTGCTGGACGAGCTGGTCGCCCGGCTCGACCTGGAGCGCGAGACGGACGCCGACAGCGCGCGCATCACCGGCGCCACCTGCCTGTACGCCATCTACGACCCGGTCTCCGGCCGGTGCAGCGTGGCCCGGACCGGGCACCCGGGCCTCGTTCTGGCCCGCGCGGACGGCACCGTACACGTCCCCGAGATCCCGGCCTCCCCGCCGCTGGGCCTGGGAGGGGAACCGTTCGAGGCGGCCGACCTGGAGGTGCCCGAGGGCAGCCGTCTGATCCTCTACACCAACGGACTCGTCGCCAGCCACGACCGGGACCACGACACCGGTCTCGACCTCCTGTGCCGCACCCTCGCCGCCGCACCGGAACTCAACCCCGCCCAGACCTGCCGTGAGCTGTTCGCGACCGTCCTCCCCGCGCGTCCGACCGACGACGCGGCCCTGCTGGTGGCCCGCACCCGGCTGCTCGACCCCAAGGACGTGGCCCAGTGGGAGGTGCCCACCGACCCGGCGGCGGTCGCCCCGCTGCGCGCGGCCTGCGCCGAGCGGATACGGGACTGGGGGCTGGACGATGTCGCGTTCTCCGCCGAGCTGGTCATCAGCGAGCTGGTCACCAACGCGCTGCGGTACGGCGCCCCTCCCGTACGGATACGGCTGCTGCACGGGCGCAGCCTGATCTGCGAGGTGTCCGACGGCAGCAGCACCTCGCCCCATCTGAGGCGGGCCGGGGTGACCGACGAGGGCGGCCGGGGCCTGTTCCTGGTCTCCCAGCTCGCCCGGCACTGGGGCACGCGCTACACCGCGCAGGGCAAGGTCATCTGGGCCGAGCAGGCGCCGCAGGGCCTCGACGGCTGACCGCCCGGGGCCCCGGCGGCCCACTGGCCGCTCGGAGATCACGAGATTGCGAAGATCACGAAGATCACAGTGAGAAGCCGCGCCTGAACCGGCGTACTGAACGGCGAGGGAAACCCACCCTCGACGCTCGTCCACGCCGGAGGTACCTCACCCGTGACCCTCACCAAAGCGCCCCCGGCCCGGGGCGGCCGCCGGGACGACGCGGACGGCCCCCGGGAGCGGCGGTTCAACTCCTCCCTCGCGCTGACCCTGTTGCTGGTCCTGGTGGTGGCGCTGCAGGGACCGGTGCGCGGGGCGCTGTCCGCACCGGTGATGCAGAGCTGGATGACGGTGTTCGTGGCGGTCATCGTCCAGGCCCTGCCGTTCCTCGTCCTCGGCGTACTGCTGTCGGCCGTCATCGCGGTGTTCGTGCCACCGTCGTTCTTCGCCCGCGCGCTGCCCGGGCGGCCCGCCCTCGCGGTGCCGGTCGCCGGGATGGCCGGGGCGGTGCTGCCCGGCTGTGAGTGCGCCTCCGTACCGGTGGCCGGGGCGCTCGTACGACGGGGTGTCACCCCGGCGGCGGCGCTGGCGTTCCTGCTGTCCGCCCCCGCGATCAACCCGGTCGTGCTGACCGCCACGGCCGTCGCGTTTCCCGGCGAACCGCGCATGGTGCTCGCCCGGTTCGTGGCGAGCCTGCTCGTGGCCTGCGCGATGGGCTGGCTGTGGCAGCGGCTGGGCCGCACCGACTGGATGCGGCCACCGGCCCACCCGTCGCTCGACGGCGCGGGCAAGGGCGCGGCGTTCTGGGGATCCATCCGCCACGATGTGATGCACGCCGGTGGCTTCCTGGTCGTGGGCGCGATGGCCGCGGCCACCCTCAAGGCCGTGGTGCCCGCGAGCTGGCTGCACACGGCGGCGGACAATCCCGTGGTGGCGATCCTCGCCCTGGGGCTCCTCGCGGTGGTGTTGTCGATCTGCTCCGAGGCCGACGCGTTCGTGGCCGCGTCGCTGTCGCAGTTCTCGCTCACCGCCCGGCTGGCGTTCCTCGTCGTCGGGCCGATGATCGACCTGAAGCTGTTCGCCATGCAGGCCGGTACCTTCGGCCGCGGGTTCGCGCTGCGGTTCGCGCCCGCCACCTTCGCGGTGGCCATTCTCGTATCGGCGCTGGTCGGGGCGGTGCTGCTGTGAACCGCCAGGCCCAGGCAGCCGTGCTGTTCCTGCTCGGCGTGGCGGTGCTGCACGCCGGGTTCACCGACCTCTACCTGCGCTACGTCAAGGCCGGGTTGCGCCCGTTGCTGCTCGCCGCCGGTGTCGTCCTCATCGCCACCGCGCTGGCCACCGTCTGGTACGAACTGCGGCAGCCGCGCGACGACCACGAGCACGGCCACGGGCACGGCCACCGCGAACCACGCGTGTCCTGGCTGCTGGTGCTGCCCCTGTTCGCCCTCATCCTGGTCGCCCCGCCCGCGCTGGGCTCGTACAGCGCCATGCACACGGGCACGGCGCTGCAGCGGCAGCCCTGGGGCTTCCCCGACCTCTCCGCGCGCGGCCCGCTCACCCTCAACGTGGCCGACTACGCGGGCCGCGCGGTCTACGACCACGGCCGGTCCCTCCGCGACCGGAACATCAAGATCACCGGCTTCGTCGCCCTCGACCGCCACGGCGCGCCCTATCTCGTGCGCATGGCCCTCAACTGCTGCGCCGCCGACGCGCAGCCCGTCAAGGTCGGCCTGTCCGGGCGCACTCCCCCGGTCCTGCGGCCGGACACCTGGCTCGAGGTCACCGGCACCTACACCGCCAAGCGGACGAAGGATCCGGTGGGCGGGGGTGTCATCCCGTATCTCGACGTCAGCCGCGCCACCCCGGTCCCGGCCCCGCGCGACCCGTACGACGAGAGCTGGAACGGCTGAGCCGGGCCGGGTGCGGTGAGGGCGTCAGCGTATGGCCGCGGGGAAACCCCGGATGAGGTCGGCGGCCTTCTCCGCGGCCATGATGACGGGCGCGTTGGTGTTCCCCCGCGTCACCGTCGGGAACACCGACGCGTCGACGACCCGCAGCCCCTCCGTGCCGAACACCCGCAGCTCGGGGTCGACGACCGAGCCGATGGCACAGGTCGACGTCGGGTGGTAGAGGGTCTGCCCGACCCGCTGCGAGAAGGCGAGCAGGGCCGCGTCGGAGTCCGATTCCGGCACGTCGAACGGCCCGGTGGTGACCGCCGTCAGCGCGTCCTGGGCCGCGATGCGCAGCGCGATACGGACCCCCTGGACCATGCAGTACTGGTCCTCGGCGGTCATCAAGTAGTTGTGCGTGATGCGGGGTTCGGCGTCCGGGCGGGCGGAGCCCAGCGTCACCCGGCCACGGCTGGTCGGGGCGAGCACGCACGGACCCAGCGCGAAGCCGTGCTCGGTGGCGGGGCCCAGCCCCTCCTGGTGGAAGAGCACCGGCGCCATGTGGAACTGCACATCCGGTATGTCCAGTCCGTCGCGGCTGCGGAAGAAGCCACCGGCCTCGCCGATGTTGCACGTCAGCGGGCCGCGCCCCTCATTCGCCAGCAGCGCCGCGTTCTCCGGGCTCGCCGCGGTCATCAGCGATTCGACATCGGTACGGAAGTTCAGCAGCGCCATGTAGTGGTCCTGCAGGCCCTCCCCCACCGGGAGGTCGCTCACCACGTCGAGTCCGAAGGCCGACAGCGTGGCGGCGGGCCCGATCCCCGACAGCATCAGCAGCTTCGGGGACTCGTAGGCACCCGCGGACAGGATCACCTCGCGCTCGGCGCGGAGCACCTCGACCGCGCCGCCACGCTCCACCTCCACGCCGGTGGCCCTGCCCCCCTCGATCCGCACGCGGTGGACCCGCGCCGACGAGAGCACGGTGAGGTTCGGCCGCTTCAGAACGGGATGCAGATAGGCGACCGCCGCGCTGCAGCGCATGCCACCCCGCTGGGTCACCTGATGCCGCCCGACGCCGAACTGCGTCGGGCCGTTGAAGTCCTCGTTGCGCGGATATCCGGCCTGCACCGCGGCCTCGATGTACGCGGTGGCGAGCGGGTGGTTGGACCTGCTGTCGCTGACGGCGAGCGGTCCGCCCACCGAGTGGAACCTGTCCTCGCCGCGCTCGTTGTCCTCCGCACGCCGGAAGTACGGCAGCACCTCGGCGTACGACCAGCCGGTGGCCCCGGCGGCGGCCCAGCCGTCGTAGTCGGCGCGGTTGCCGCGCATATAGATCATCGCGTTGATCGAACTGGAGCCGCCCAGCACCTTGCCACGGGGCAGATAGGTTCGTCGGCCGCCGAGCCCCGGTTCCGGGCCCGTGTGGAGGTCCCAGTCGACCTCGCTCTTGAGCAACTGCGGGAAGGCGGCGGGAGTGTGGATCTCCTGCGCCGTGTCCGGGCCTCCCGCCTCGATCAACGCCACCCGGACTTCGGGGTCCTCCGACAACCTGGCCGCCAGCACGCACCCCGCGGATCCGGCGCCGACGATGACGTAGTCGTGAGTGTTCATCCGATTTCCTTTGACCGAGACTGCGTTGACCGTGCGCAAACCATTGTGCTGGTGTCCATCATGTGCGGCCCAGCCAGGTACATCTGACGGACCGGTAGGCCCCGGCCCGCGCCACCATGACGGCCGCGTGGACCGTGGAGGTGGGGCCTGCTCATTCCCGGCCGTTTTCGGCCACCTCCCGTTAACCCGAGCACGGCTCAGTCACTCTCGGCGGTCGAGCCGCTTGGCACATTTTTTCTTAAGAAATAGGAGGCCAGCCCGGGGAGGCGGCAGAGAAGTCAATCAATTGGCCGCAAGGGGGGAGCCGAGCGGGCCGAGACCTGCGACGCTGTCTGAATGCAAACCCTTTACAGAAGACTGCTGAATGTGCTTCCCCGGATCGGTGTGCAGGTGCTCGACCTCGGCTCGGGCACCGCGGTGCTCTCCCGGCGCGGTAAGCGGAAGCGCGTCGCCGTGGGCCGGGACGCCGATCTGGTGACACGCGGCGGCGGCCGCTTCGCGGTGACGCGGGTGCGACCGGATACCTGGGTGGTGGCCCGCGGCCGCGGCGACCCGCCGGACACGTGGACGAACGTCCGGCTCGGTGACACCGGCGCCCATCTGCTCTTCGACGCGAAGGCCTCCGACGAACGCTCGCTCCAGCTGGCGGCCGCCGCGTATCTGTGCGGCCACCACGTGGCCGGGCTGCTGGAGAAGTACGAGGTGAACTGCGTCTTCGACGTGGGTGCCAACGCCGGTCAGTACGGCAGGCGGCTGCGCAGCCTCGGCTATACCGGCAGAATCGTTTCCTTCGAGCCCACCGACGAGGCGTTCGCCAAGCTGGAGAAGGCCGCCGAGAACGATCCCGAGTGGTGGGTGTTCCCCTTCGCCCTCGGGCGCGAGGAGTCCAGCCAGTCCATGCACGTGGGCTGGGCCACCATGAACTCCCTGCTCCCGGCCAGCGATTACGGCAAGGACCGCTACCGCCGGTTCGCGAAGGACCGTACGGAGGAGATCGAGATCCGCAGGCTGGACAGCGTGCTGGACAAGGCGCTGGCCGGTCTCACCGATCCCCGCCCCTATCTGAAGATGGACACCCAGGGATACGACCTGGAGGTGTTCGCGGGCGCCGGGGACCGGATCAAGGAGTTCGTGGGGTTGCAGTCGGAGGTCGCGGTGCTGCGGCTCTACGAGGGAAGCCCGCCGATGAGTGAGGCCGTCGCCGTGTACGAGGACAACGGCTTCGGGATCACGGGCATGTACCCGGTGACGCGCGAGAACACGACGGGACGCGTGGTGGAGTTCGACTGCGTGATGATGCGCGCGGACGCCGCCCCCAAGTGACGACAACACCCGTACGGGGCCGGTGCGTCCGGCCCCGTACGGGCAACCTGGGCCGCGCACGGCGCGTCGCATAGGGTGACATCGTGAGGAAGTCGATATCGCCGCCGACACTGCCCGCCAGCAACCCTTATGGCGCGGTTCCCGGTACGGGGTACGGAACAGCGCAGCCCGTGGCCGATCGGCCACCGCTGCCGGGGTATCCCCTCCGCCCCGCCCCGTCGGCGCGCCAGGCCGGGCCGGAGGCCCCGTATGCCGCGCCGGAGCAGCTCGCCTGCCAGATGTGCGGCGGGTCGCCCGCGGCGCAGATGGCGATCCGCCATCACCAGGGCTTGGTCCTCTTCATGCTGTTCCGGAAGCGGAAGGGACACTTCTGCCGGACCTGTGGCACGGCGCTGCTCCGGAAGCACACCGCCATGACGCTGTGGCAGGGGTGGTGGCATCCGCTGTCCGCGCTGCTGTTCAACCCCGTCACCCTCCTGCTGAATTGGCGGGTCCACTCAAAGATCGAGCGCCTGCCGGGCCCCGGCCCCGACCCCTTCGCCTCCCGGCTCGCCCCCGGCAAACCCCTCTTCCTCCGTCCGGGCGCCCTCATCGGGCTGCCGCCCGCCGCGTTCGTCGCGTACATCCTGGCCATGGTGATCGCGGGGTGACGCACGGCGGACCGGAAGGGCTCGGTAGAGTCCTGTGGCATGGGTGACGGGGAGGGAATCGCGGTCGGCCGGACGGAATACCAGGCGCCGCCCGCATGGCAGGCGCCGGGTGCGGTCGAGCGGACGCTGTACGAGGCCAAGCTGCGCGGCGACTGGCCCGCGTTCTTCGATGCGCTGGCCGAGGCGGATCTCTTCTTCGCCGACTCCGTCGCCAAGATCGAAGCCCATCCGGGAACACATCTGTTCACGTCCTACTGGTACTCCCAGGTCCGGACCAACTGTCTGCCCCTCCTCACCGAGGGCATGCTGCCCGCTCCCGATGCGGAGACCGCCTTCTGCCGCACCTCCCTGGACTGGCTCGCGGACGGGTGGCAGGACAGCGCCGTCTCATGGATCGTGATCAACCCGGGAAGTCCGTGCGAGGTGTTCTTCCCCGCGACACCGGCCCATCGCGCCCTGTGGCAGCAGCATGTGCGGCGCATCGAGCAATCCGACTGCGATCACTCGCACCAGCACATGCGGTTGCGCGCCGTGGAGGGAGACATGGCGGCCTCGGGAGCGCTGGCGCACGGGCTGGGGCTGATCGGGCTGCTGTCCGTCAGCAACGGTGATCTGTGGAACACCAGGGCCTACCACGGCACGGGCTACACCGGGGAGAAGAGGCGCCTCAAGGAGTGGTGGGGCATCACCAGCCGCGAGGAGTGGCGCAGCTGCGAGGAGCGGCTGCTGGACGCGGAACTGGTCAGCGGCGTCTGGGAGTTCGTGCTCGGCGTCCGGCGGGCGCTGTCCCGGGAGTTCGGCGGCCATGTCGAGGTGGACCAGTGGCGGCAGGCGGCCGAGCAGGTGCTGCGGCGGGGCTCCGAGGAGACCGAATACCGGCTGAGTGCCGACGGGGTGACCAAGGTCGGCCCCCGCGACAGCGCCGATGTGACGGCGCAGATCGCGGGAGTGCAGCGGCTCATCGGCCGTATCGCCCGCTACGAGAAGCGGTTCCGGGCCGACGGTCTGCTGGCGGAGGGGAAGTTCATCCCCACCGTGGAGGCGTGGGACTACGGGCGGGCCGTCGGAATGGCCCGCTGGGGACTGGGTGCCCGCTACTGCGACCAGCGAGAGGCTGAGAACGCGATCCTCCGTGCCAGCAGGCTCGGCCGGGCCAACTACCGCTCCTGGGAAGAGTTCTCCGCGTCGTACATTCTGGGCCGCTGCCTCCACTTCGACGAAGAGGAATTCGGCAGCTGGTACCAGGACATGCTGGAAGCGCATCGCATCCTGACCACCGACCCCACCAGCCCGTGGCTGACGATCCCCTGGAAGCCGTGAGCGGTCAGCTGGACAGGCCCAGCTTGCGGCGCAGGCCCGCCGCCTTGGACTCGGTGTCGCGGGCGGCGCGGGCGCGCAGGGCCAGCAGGTAGTTCTCGCGGGTCCGCATGATGTGCGCGTTCAGGATGTCCTCAAGTTCGTCCATACGGCCCGCCGCGAAAATCTCGGTGATCCGCCGGTGTTCCTCGAAGGAGCGCGCCGGTTCGGTCGTGGCGAGGAAGGTGAGGTGGACGCGGAGGGCCGAGACGCGGGCCAGGCTCATCTGGTACGCGTCGCTGAGGTAGCGGTTGCCGCAGTGGGCGAAGAACGCCTCGTGGAAGGCGGTGTCGGCGGTGCCGTACGCCTTGGTGTCATTGCCCGCCAGGGCGTCGGTCATGGCCTCGACGGCCCGGCGCATGGCGGCGAGGGTGGCATCGGGGTTGCGTTCGAGGGCGAGCTGGGCGGCGCGGATCTCCAGGGTGGTGCGGTATTCGCACAGCTCGAAGATCTCGTCCTCGGTGGGCTGGAAGACATACGTCCCGGACTTCGGCACGATCTCGACCAGGCCCTGGAGCCGCAGCATGCGCAGGGCCTCGCGGACCGGGGTGCGGCTCACTCCGAGGGCGGAGGCGAGGCCGTCCTCGGAGAGTGCCTCGCCGAGGTCGAACTCGCCGTCCACGATGGCCGCGCGCAGACGCCGTGCCACCTCGGAGGCCAGCGAGGATGACCGTCCGCCGCCGCCCGTTGTGCCTGTCATGCCCCTCCCAGCGCTAATGTCCATCGGTATACCGAACGTTACCGTAGCTGCCGTATCGCCTGATCCGGTCCGGGCTGAGTGAGGGCGAGGCGGGCGGTGCGGTGGGCGGCCATGCGGACGGGGGCGTTGGCGGCGCCGTAGCCGGTGTAGCGGCCGAGGCGCTGGACGAGTTCGAAGAACACCGCGCCGCCCAGGATCTCCGTATAGCAGTGGAGGAACGCGCCGTCGGCGTCGCGGTCGTAGAAGATGCCCAGCTCTCGGAGGTCGGCGAGGAGCGCGGGGTCGGGGCCGAGCCGGGCGTCGAGGTCGTCGTAGTAGTTGTCCGGGACGGCCAGCAGGGGCGCTCCGCGGTCGCGTACGGCACGGGCGGTGGCCACGATGTCGTCGGTGGCGAAGGCGATGTGCTGGGGGCTGGCCACCGGCGGCGCCCAGTCGCCCCGGCGCAGCAGGGTGACCGACAGTGCGATGCGGAGCCGCTCGGCGGGGTCGGTGAAGGCGCGGCTGCGGACCAGGCCGAAGGGCGCGGCGTATTCGGCGGTGGGCTGCGGGGTGAGGCCGAGGACGGCGCGGTAGAAGAGGGTGGCCTCGTCGTAGTGGTCGAACGGCTGGGTCAGCGCGATGTGGTCGATGCGGGTGACGCCCGCGCCGGGCCGGTCGGGCGGCGCCGCGGCGGGTGTGAAGTCGGCCAGCCAGTCGTCGCCGGTGCCGCAGAAGAAGACCTCGGTGCCGTCCGGGGCCGCGACGGCGGCGAGGTCGGCCTCGGCCGGGCCCCGGGTGCGCGGCAGGACCGGTGCGAGCAGTGCCTCGGCGCGCGCGGCCGAGGCGTGCGGGTCGGCGGTGTGCAGGCCCAGCGCGCTGATGGCGCCGCCGGGGCGGGTGGCGCCGGTGTTGAGGAGCAGCCGGGCCTCGCCCTGGGTCCACAGCTGGACGGGTTTGGTGCGGTGGTGGCCGGTGTGGACGAAGCCGAGCCCGGCCAGCGCCTGGGCGATCAGCGGCCCGGACTCCGTGTCGACGGCGACCTCGGCGAACGCCACGCCACTGGGCGCCGAGGCGGCCGGTACGGCGGGCACGGCGCCCGCCGTACGCCCGTCCGCGTGGCGGGCGGTGGCGTCCCGCAGGGCGAGCAGCGAGCGGTGGGCGTCGATGGCGGTGCGGCCCGGGTCGGCCTGCCGGAAGACATCGTTGAACACTTCCAGCGACAGCGGTCCCCGGTAGCCCGCGGCCAGCACATGGGTGAGGAACGCGGAGAGGTCCCAGGCGCCCTGGCCGGGGAAGAGCCGGTGGTGGCGGCTCCACTGGAGGACGTCCATGTCCAGGTGGGGCGCGTCGGCGAGCTGGAGGAAGAACAGCTTCTCGGCCGGGATGTCGCGGATGCCCGCCGGGTCCGAGCCCCGGGAGAGGATGTGGAAGCTGTCCAGGCACAGCCCGAGCGCCGGGTGGTCGGCGCGGGCGGCCACGTCCCAGGACGCCTCGTACGTGTTGATGTGGGCGCCCCAGGCGAGGGCTTCGTAGGCGATGCGGATGCCGTGTGCGGCGGCGCGTTCGGCGGCCGTGTGCAGCTGCCCGGCGAGCAGGTCGGGGTCCGGCACCACGTCCGGGGAGACCGAGGAGCACACCAGCAGGGTGTCGGTGCCGAGCGCCCGCATGACCTCAAGCTTCCGCTCCAGCCGGGTGAGGTTGGCGGCGAAGCGGTCCGGCGAGGTGGAGTCGAGGTCGCGGAAGGGCTGGTAGAGGTCGATGGACAGGCCGAGGTCGGCGCACCGGGCCCGGATCGCGGCGGGGGCGAGCGGAGAGGCGACGAGGTCGGGTTCGAAGATCTCCACCCCGGCGAATCCGGCGTCCGCCGCGGCGGTGAGCTTGTCGTCCAGGGTTCCCGACAGGCAGACCGTGGCCACCGCTGTACGGGTCATGTGTGCCGTCCTCCTACGGTGAGGTTCACGTCGTTGACCAGGTACGTGGGCAGCCGCCCCTCGGCGACGTCTACCACATTGCGGGCCGTCTTCGTACGGATCTCGATCTCGGAGTCCTCCGAGTACCAGGCGGTGTGCGGGGTGAGGACCACGTTCTCGCAGTGTGCCAGGGGGCTGTCGGGGCCGATGGGCTCGTGGGCGAAGACGTCCAGGGCGGCGCCCGCGATACGTCCCGAGCGCAGCGCCTCGATGAGCGCGGCCTCGTCCACCACCGGGCCGCGCGCGGTGTTGACCAGGCAGGTGGTGGGCTTCATGGCGGCGAACTGCGCGGGCCCGAGCATCCCTTGGGTCCGCTCCGTCAGCGGGGCGTGCACGGACACCACGTCGGCCTCGCGGCAGAGGGTGTCGAGGTCCACGAGCCGGACGCCGAGCGCCGCCGCCCGGGAGGCGTCCGGATAGGGGTCGTGGGCGAGGAGGGTCATCCCGAAGCCGCTCATCTTCTCGGCGAGCCGCTGCGGGATGCGGCCGAATCCGACGAGCCCGAGGGTGCGTCCGCGCAGCCGCCGCAGTGGTTTCGCGACGGTGTAGTCCCAGGTGCCCCGGCGGATGGCAGCGTCGTAGCGGTGCAGTCCCCGGGCGAGGGTGAGGATCTGGGCGGCGGCGTGGTCGGACACCTCCTCCAGGGAGCCGTCCGGCACGTTGGCGACGGCGATGCCCGCTTCGGTGGCGGCCGGGACGTCGATGGTGTTGAGCCCGATGCCGTAGCGGGAGATCACCTGGCAGCGGGTCAGGTTGCGGATGACCTGGGCGGTGACGGGGGCGTACTGGTTGATCACGGCGTCGGCGTCGGCGCAGATCTCGATCAGCTCGTCCTCGGTGCGGGCCTGGGCGGGGACGAGGGTGAGTCCCGCCCCCTCCAGGACCCGCCGCTCGGGCTCCAGGTCGGCGAATTCGTAGTCGGTGACGACCACGGTGAACATGATGGCGCTCAGCTCCCGAAACGGTGGTCGAGGTCCTGGTGGAAACCGAGGTCGACCAGGTCGCAGAACTCGGCGTAGGTGTGCTGGGCCGGGCCGCCCGCGGGGGTTCCGGCGGTGCGCAGATGGTCCAATGCGTCGGCGACCGCGCGGGTGGCGGTGAACAGCGCCGTGACCGCGTAGAAGACGAGCGAGAATCCCATGTCCGCCAGGTCGGTGGCGGTGAGCCGGGTGGTCTCGTTGCCGTCCACGATGGAGACCACCTTGGGTCCCTCGATGGCCTTGGCGACGGCCTCCACCTCCTCGACGCGTTTGATGCCGTCCACGAAGACCAGGTCGGCGCCCGCGTCCCGGTAGCGGCGGGCGCGGCGTACCGCCTCGTCGATACCGGCGGCGGGCAGGGCGTCGGTGCGCCCGATGACCAGCAGGTCGTCGGTGCCGCGGGCCTCGACGGCGCAGGCGATCCGGGCGGCGCTCTCGTCCTCGTCCATCAGCCGGATGCCGCTCATCTGGCCGCACCGCTTGGGCGCCACCTGGTCCTCCAGGTGGATGGCCGCCACCTGGGCCTGGAGGTATTCGCGCACGGTGCGGTGGATGTTGGAGGGGCCGCCGTAGCCGGTGTCGGCGTCCGCGATGACCGGGATGGACACGGCGCGGGTCATGTTGCGGGCGTGTTCGGTCATCTCGGTCTGGGTGAGCAGCCCGATGTCGGGGGTGCCGAGTCGGCTGGCGGTGGCGCCGAAGCCGGTCAGGTAGACGGCCGGGAAACCGGCGGCTTGGACGAGGCGGGCCGTGGCCGAGTCGGGCGCGCCCGGGGCCTGGACGATGCCGGGGCCGTCCAGCAGGGCCGTGAGCGACGTGGCGGCTGACACGGTCGGCTCCTTTCGGTGGGTGTCACGGGTCGTCAACGGACGGTCAACGGGCGGCGGCGGGTGTGTCGGCCACCGCCGCCGGGCCGGTTTCGGAGCCGGGCTGCCGCGCGGGGCTGCGCCACAGCAGGATCAGCACGACGGAGACGGCCAGGGACACGACGGGGATGAGCAGGCCCGCGGTGACGGTGCTGCCGTCCGTCTCCTTGCCGACGATGTACGGGCCGAAGAACCCGCCGAGGTTGCCGATGGAGTTGATGGCGGCGATGCCGACCGCGGCGTGGGTCTTGGACAGGCTGTCGGTGGTGAGCGCCCAGAACGGCGGCAGCCAGGCGAAGGCGCCGATCCCGGTGATCGCGAGCGCGACCACCGCGGGCCCGGGGTGGTCGCGCAGGGCGATGACGGCGGCGAGGCCGACGGCCCCCATGGCGAGGGGGATGGCGACCAGGTATTTGCGTTCGCGGGCGCGCTTGGACAACTGGGCGGTGACCAGCAGCGCGAGCGCGGCACAGATATAGGGGACGGCCGCGGTGAAGCCGATGTTGGTGGCCGAGTAGGAGGGGTTGATCTGCTTGATGATCAGTGGCAGGAAGAGGTTGAACCCGTAGGTGCCGATGGCGAGCGCGAGATGGGTGGCGGCCAGGTGCAGCACCCGGCGGTTGCGCAGGGCGGCGAGCTGCGCCCGTACGCCCTCGTCGTGGCCGGTGCCCTGCTCGGACTCCAGGGAGGTGCGCAGCCAGTCGCGGTCGGCGGGGGCGAGCCAGCGCGCGGTGGCCGGGGAGTTGGGGAGGAAGGCGTACGTCACGACGGCCATCAGGACGGCGGGGACGCCGGTCAGGATGAACAGCCAGCGCCAGCCCGCCATGCCGAACCACCCGGTGTGGTCCAGGATCAGACCGCCGAGCAGCCCGCCGCAGATGAACGAGACCGGCTGGGCCAGCACCAGCCAGCCGAGCGCGACGGCCCGGTCGCCGGAGCGGAACCACAGGGTGAGGTAGACGATGATGCCGGGGAAGAAACCGGCCTCCGCGATGCCGAGCAGGAAGCGCATCACGTACAGCATCTGCACGTTGGTGGTGAACCCGGTGAGTACGGTGATGATCCCCCAGGTCGCCATGATGCGGGCGAGCCAGGCGCGGGCGCCGAAGCGGCGCAGCAGCAGATTGCTCGGCACCTCGAAGAAGAAGTACGCGACGAAGAAGATCGAGGCGGCAAGGCCGTACGCGGCGGCCTTGATGCCCAGTTCGGTGCCCATGCCCAGCTGGGCGAAGCCGATGTTGGTGCGGTCGACGTACGCGATGACGTAGCCGACCGCGATGAGCGGGAGGATGCGCCAGGAGATGCGCGAGACGGCCGCGCGCTGCCCGGCCTCGTCCAGGGCCGGGGCGGGGGTGCCGCTGGGTGCGTGTGTCATGTGCTTCCTCGATCGTGCGCTTCGTTGCGCGTCGTGCGGGAGGAGGGCGGCTCAGCTCATGATCAGTCCGCCGTCGATGTTGACGGCCTGGCCGGTCATGTAGTCGGAATCGGGTGAGCAGAGGTAGAGGGCGAGGCCCGCGACGTCGTCCGGTGTCTGCGGGCGGCCCATCGGTACGGTGGCGGTGCGCCGCTGCCACGCCTCGCCCGCGGTCCACCCCTCGGTGGCGGACCACTCCTGGTCGATCTGGCGCCACATGTCGGTGCCGACCAGGCCGGGGCAGATGGCGTTGACGGTGATGTCCGGTGCCAGCGCGTAGGCCGCGGTCTGGGTGAGGCTGATGACGGACGCCTTGCTGGCGCGGTAGTGGGGGGTGAGGGGCGCCATCGGACCGGCGCCGTAACGTCCGGCGATCGACGACATCGTGATGATCTTCCCGCGCGGACGGGCGGCTTGCGGGGGTTCCTGCGTGCGCATCCGGGCGGCGGCGGCCTGCATGGTCAGGAACGCGCCCTTGACGTTGACGGCGAAGGTGGCGTCCCAGTCCTCTTCGGTGATGTCCAGGAAGGGTTTGACCTGCACGATGCCCGCGTTGCAGACCATGACGTCGAGCCGCCCGAGGCCGTCGGCGGTGCGCGCCACCATCTCGGCGCAGTCGGCGGCCCGGGTCACATCGCCCGCTACGGCGAGCGCCGGGCGGCCGAGGGCGGCCACTTCGGCGCGTACGGCCTCGGCGCGGGCGGCGTCGCGGTCGATGACGGCCAGGTGCGCGCCCGCCGAGGCGAGCCGCAGGGCGATGGACCGTCCGATGCCGCGCCCGGCACCGGTGACCGCGACGCAGAGACCGCTGAGGTCTGCCACTCTCGTCCCTTTCGTCGATGCGCCCGGCGGGAGAGGGTGGGCAGGCCGGGCCGCTGAGACTGGGACACTAGAGTTCAGCAATCTGGGATACAAGATGTGTGCACAAGATTGCTCGGCAGATTTGAGAGGTCGGGTTCCGGCCGGGCTTCGGTCCGGCCGGGGCGGGTGACGTCACCCTCCGCCGAAGTCTCCCCCGCCGAAGCCGCCGCCATCGAAGCCGCCGCCGAAATCGCCCGAGTCGAAGTCGCCGCCCGACTGGTCGCCGCCGGAGTAGTCGCCCGCCGGACCGGCGCCGTAGTAGTCGCCGTACGCGAGGGGTGAGGCGAGCGAGGTGCCGAGCAGGGTGCCCGCCAGCAGGCCCGGCAGCAGCGCGCCGCCGTAGTAGCCGGTCGCCCAGGGCGCGTAGACGGGTCCGGCGTCCCAGTACGGGCGCCGCCCCTTGGCGGTGTCGACCTGCCGGGCCAGCGGCTCCTCGCCGTCATCCAGCCGGGCGGCGTCCGCCGCGCACACCGGTACGGTCCGCTCGGATGTGCTGCCCGCCGGGGTCCACTGCCGGTCCTCGACCGAGGGGCCGTGGCGTGGGTCGAAGAAGCACGGCGGGCGGCGCTCCGGCAGCGGCCTGCCGTCCTGCCTGGCCTCCAGGGTGGCCAGCGAGAACCGGCCGTCCTCCAGGGCCTCGCTCACGTCCCGTACGTCCCTGGGCGACCGCGCCTTCTCCATCCCGGTCTTCGCGTGCTCGTAGGAGTCCAGGGCCCGGGCGTAGTCCTCGCGCATCGCGTCGTCGGCCTTCGGGGACGACGGCTCGAAGCCGATCCGGGTCAGCTCCTCGCCGAAGGCGGTGATGTCCTCGTCCACCACCGGGCGGAGTTCTTCCAGCCGGGCCCGGTCCTGCTGCTGCCGTCGCTTGGTGACGCGCCTGCTCACCAGGAAGGTGCCGCCGACGCCGACGATGACGAGCACGCCGAGCGTGATGAGCAGGCCCAGCGCGCCGGTGCTGCTGGTGGGCGTGGCGCCGTTGTTCCAGGTGGCGGGCGCGTCGCCCTTGGCCTGCTGCACGGCCTGGTCGACGAAGTCGGTGAGCATGGCCCCGGAGTCGCCGGGGTGGGACCGCTGCGCGGCGCCGGTCAGGTTGTGCACGGCGTCGCGGGACAGGACGGATCGGTCGGCGCCCGCGTCGAAGCGGTCACCGAGCGCGACCGCGTACACACCGGTGACGCCGACCTTCGTCCGCAGATCCCGCAGCAGGGTCGACCGGTCGTGCTTCTCGGCGGCGGGGAACGCGGCGACGAAGACCGGCTTGCCCGCCTTCTCGATCTTCTGCGACAGGGCGTCGGCCTCGGTCCTGGGCAGGATGTCCCGGGCTCGTGGATCGACGTAGACCGGCCCGTTGCGCAGCGAGGCCGCGGCGGTGTCGAGGGAGTCGGCGGCCCGCGCGCCGGGAGCCGCGACGATGGCGGCGAGCAGCAGCGCGAGCACGACCAGCGGAAGCACCAGCGTCATCCGGAAGACGCGTCGTACGGTCTTCATATCTACGACGCTAGCCCATTTTGCGCAATTTTGTGGCTTTTACCCAGAAGGGACCGTCGCCCGTCCCAGCCGGTGAGACTCTTCCGGCGCCGCCTTGAGCCGGGTGGCGGAGGCCGACCATACTGGCGGCCATGTTGAGTACTGTCGGCCCGCTCGTGGAACGCCTCCACGTCGACCTGTGCCGTCAGTCCAGCGCCTGCTGTCGCCCCTGATCCCGGCTTCTTCCCCGCGGATGGCGACGCTTCCGGCCCCGTAGCGGGCTTCTGACGGTTCGTCACCGCATTTCCGGCGCTCCGGCATGCAACGAAACGGTAGTTCCCCGTGCCCGACACGTCTCGTCGGCCACTTCGTACCGTGGTGCTGTCCAGCCTCCTGGGCACCACGGTGGAGTGGTACGACTTCTTCCTCTACAGCACCGCCGCGGGCCTCGTCTTCGGCGACTTGTTCTTCCCCACCGGCAACGACACCGTCGGAACCATCCTCTCCTTCGCCACCTTCGCGGTCGGCTTCCTGGCCCGGCCCATCGGGGGCCTGCTCTTCGGGCACATCGGCGACCGGATCGGCCGCAGACGTACCCTCGCCGTCACCATGAGCGTGATGGGCGGCTCCACCACCCTCATCGGCCTGCTGCCCACCTATCAGCAGATCGGCATCTGGGCGCCCATCC
This sequence comes from Streptomyces sp. NPDC001700, assembly GCF_053596435.1. Taxonomy (NCBI): domain Bacteria; kingdom Bacillati; phylum Actinomycetota; class Actinomycetes; order Kitasatosporales; family Streptomycetaceae; genus Streptomyces; species Streptomyces sp. NPDC001700. Next base: position 201,359 of record NZ_JBSFGE010000008.1, on the reverse strand, counting down.
TGCTGCTCGTCCTGCGCGTGGCGCAGGGCGTGGCGCTCGGCGGGGAGTGGGCCGGTGCCGTGCTGCTGTCGGTGGAACACGGCCCTGCGGGCCGCGAGGGCCGCTACGGCAGCTACCCGCAGATCGGACTGGCCCTCGGGCTGGCGCTGGGGACGGGCGTGTTCGCCCTGCTCAGCAATGTGCTCAGCGACGACGCCTTCCTCAGCTACGGATGGCGGGTGGCCTTCCTGGTGAGCCTGCTGCTCGTCGTCCTCGGCATCACCGTGCGGCTCAAGGTGGACGAGACCCCCGCCTTCCGTCAGATCGAGCAGCGGCAGTCGGCGTCCCGGATCCCGCTGGCGCGGCTGCTGCGGGACCCGGACACCCGGCGGCACACCGTGCTGGGCATGCTGGCCAGGTGGGGCGAGGGCGCCGCGTTCAACACCTGGGGGGTGTTCGCCATCTCCTACGCCACCTCGACGCTGGAGTTGCCGCGCACCCCGGTCCTGCTCGCCGTCACCTTCGCCGCACTGCTGATGGCCGTACTGATCCCGCTGTCCGGCTCCCTGGTGGACCGGCACGGGGCGCGCCGGATGTACATGGTGGGCATGGCGCTGTTCGGGCTGAGCGTGTTCCCCGCGTTCTGGCTGTTCCACTCCACCGGCGTGTGGGGATTCGCCGCGGCGATCGCGCTGACACTGGGCGTGGTCCACGCCACCTTCTACGCGGCCCAGGGCACCCTGTTCGCCTCCCTGTTCCCGACGGAGGTCCGGTACACCGGCATGTCCGTGGTCTACCAGCTGTCCGGTGTGTACGCCTCCGGCATCACACCGCTGCTCATGACGACCTTCCTCGCGCTCGGCCACGGCACTCCGTGGATCGCCTGCGGCTATCTCGCGGCCACCGCGGTCGTCAGCGTGTGGGCGACCTCGCGGGTGCGGCCGTCCGACGTGTACTTCGCGTCCGGCACCGCCGACCGTCCGGTGCGCCCCTCGGCTCCGAGGTCGGCGGTGGCCGTGAAGTAGCGTCCTCGCGCCGGGCCGCGTCAGGCCACGTCGCGCCACGCCGCGTCGTCAGCGGTGGCCGCCGCGCCCCCAGCCGCGGTCGTGTCCGGCCCGGCTCCAGGGCTGCCCGTACTGCCCGTGCCACCCGTGGCGCCCGTGCCATCCGGGCTGCCCCTGCTGGCCGTACCAGGGGCCTGCTTGCCGTCCGGGCGGGTCCGCCGCCGGGGGCTTGGGACGGGGCTGTTTCGAGGGCTTCGACGGGGGCGGTGGCGCGGCGGACCGTGGCGGCGCCGAGGGCTCGGGCGGAGGCGCCGGGGGCGCGGTGCGGGCGGGCTTCTCGGGCTTCGGGCGGACGACGGACACCTGGCGGGTCGCCGTCTCCCCGCCCCGGTCCGGGCGGGCCGTCTCGGTCCGGTGCCGGTTCCCGGCCGCCGGGTCGCCCGCCAGCCAGCGCTGCGACATCGCGGAGTCGTCCCGTGTTTTGACGACCAGCCCGGCCCCCTTCTCCGTGGAGTCGGGGGTCAGGGCCAGCTCCTGGTTCCAGCGCGGCACCAGGGTGCCCTGGAGGGTGAAGTCGTACCGCACGTTCGCGGCGTCCCGGCGTGAGGTGGTCTCGCAGGCGCCGAGCCGGATCGAGAAGCTCAGGCGGGAGTTGAGGCAGAGGTCGGGGTCGGCGCCACTGCGCAGCAGGCCGTCGGCCTCGTACGACCACTCCTGGGTGGCCGCGGAGGCGCAGGAGACGGCCTCGGTCTCGGCGCCCGCCGTGGGCTTGCCGCCCGCGATGTCGAGGCACAGCCCGCTCGTGGCGTTGCGCAGTGGCCCGCGCAGGGTGTCCGTGCCACTGCCACCGGCGCCGATCCAGGAGGGCTTCGAACCGGGAGCGTCGGTGCCACCCGCGCCCGGTGTCGTCGAGGGGGTATCGCGGTCGTACGCCGCGTCGTCGCCACCGCCGGACGGGAGGACGGACGCCACCGCCACCGACACCAGGACGCAGCCGCTCACCGTGGCCGCCGCCACGACGAGGAGCCGTCCACGGGTGACACGTGGCCGCCTTCGGCGCGCGGGCGGGCGGGCCGCCAGGCGCACTGCCTGGCGCAACGCCGGGCCCGCCGCCGGGCGCGCCTTCCACCAGGGGTCCTTCCGCGCCGAGTGGCGAGGGCCACCGGCCCGTAGCGCGCCGATCCGTGGCGGGGTGGAGGGCATGGGTGGTACGGGGGAGGCATGCGCGGCCGGGTCGGGCTCGGAGGCGCGGCGGCCGGGCCGGGAGTCGAGATAGTCCCGCGCACCCCACCCCAGGACCGCTTCGGCGAGCAGGACGCCCGGCCGGCCGGTGGAGTGGTCCAGCTGGTCGGCGGCCTGACGGCAGTGTTCGCACCGGGACAGATGCTGCCGCAGATCGGGGTCGAGGTGGGTGTCGCCACGGTGGAGCGAGACGTCCAGCAGACGGCTGTAGTGTCGGCACTCCTCCTCGGGGGCCGTGTCGCAGTGGGCTTCGAGACAGGCCTGACGCCAGCGCTCACGGGCCCGTTCCAGCTCGGCGTGGGCCCCGTCGGTCATCCCCAACAGCCCTGCTGGTACAGCCAGTTGATCCGCCTCGACCTCCGTGTGCCACAGCAGACAGCGGGCGCTGTCGGGGAGCCGCTGGAACGCGCGGAACACCAGTCGCCTGTTCTCCGGCGGCCGCAGCCGCCCGTCCAGGTGTCCCCGCTCCCTGGGGGCGGCCCGCAGGCCGGGGTGGAGCAGCGCGCCACGCGGGCCCGTGTTCCACTCCTCCGCGATGCCCCGCACGGTGGCCAGCACCCGTGGCCGCCACGCGGTGGCCGGTGCGGTCCGCCGTAACGCTTCCCCGAACAGTCTGGTGAACGCGGTGGAGGTGAGGATCCCCGCCGGGTGGGCGCCCGTGGTGCACAGGCTCGCGTAGGAGAAGGCCGCCTCCCAGTGACGGCCCAGCAGCTCCCCGACGGGGTGTTGCTCGGACAGTTCCCCAGAACACTTCTTGAGTTCGGCCGTGAGCTGTTCATCCGTCATGCCGAAGAGGGGGGTGGGGGTCAAGAAATGCGTCAGGGCAGCATCGTTCACGTCTTTTCCCTTTCACAGGGCAGCGAGAAAAGTCCGTACCAATGGGGGGTGTCGGCCCTGTCGGTGGCGCGGAAAAACACCTGTCCCACGTGGCGACACCTGCACCTTTGCATACGGAACCGATGCGGCTCAAGGGAGTTCACATTATTCGAGTTCAGGCGCTACGAAGGGCCACTGACATGTCCACTGGCGTTACGAAACGCAAAGTGCTGAACGAATTCACCCATTGCGCCGGGCTACTACTCGGTAGGCATTGGACATCTTCCCCAGCCCGGCCAGTGGCTTGAGCAGCAGCCGGTCCAGGGTGGTGGCCACGACGAGGGCGGGAATGGCCGCCACCAGGCCCGCGCAGCGCAGCAGCCAGCGCGCGCGGCCGGGCGGCTTGGCCAGCCAGGGGGCGTCGTCGACGGGCAGGGCCGCGTTGGCCGCCAGCCACACGGCGCCGAGCAGGTCGACCGTGTCGGACGACTCGCGGTGCTGTTCGAGGACCACGGTGAAGCCGAGCGCTTCCAGCTCCTTGCGCAGGGCCGCCACCGGGAGGAAGTACAGGTGCTGGGGCTGGAGCCAGGGCAGCCAGAAGCGGCCGAAGAGGCGGGCGAACCAGCACTCCGGGTCGGGCACTTCGATGAGCAGATGGCCACCGGGACCGAGAGCGCGGTGGGCCGCGCGGAGTTCCGCGCGGGGGTCCGTACTGTGCTCCAGGTAGTGGAACATGCTGACCACGTCGTAGCGGCCCGCCAGCCGCTCCCCGGCCAGCTCCGGGAAGCTGCCCCGGATGCCGTGGTCGATCCGGCCCTCCCGCTCGGCCAGTTCGACGCCCTCGGTGAAGTCCAGCCCGTCGAAGACCGTGTCGGGGAAGACGGTGCGGGCCACTTCGGGGAAGTGGCCGTGGCCGGTGCCGACGTCGAGCCACTTCGCCGGGGCGTCGGCGGCGGGTCTCAGCGCCTCCGCGCGGCCGCGGTACATCTTCTGCCGCCCGGAGAACACGTTGCCCATGCCCTCCTCTCCCAGCCCGTCGTAGAAGTCGCGGTAGTAGAACTCCAGCCCGTCGCCGTTCAGCCGGGGGTTCTGGAACACCAGGTGGCAGTCCCGGCACAGGTCCAGTCCGAAGCGGCCCGGCTTGTTCTGGAACCGGTCCCTGGTGCGCAGCCGCCGCTTCAGCCGGGATGAGCCGCACAACGGGCAGTCCGTGCGGCGCGGTTCGAAGAACCGCTCGGTGCCCTGGTCGAGGTCGGCCTGGTAGCGCGGCCGGAGAGCGGCCACGGCCTCGGCGCGGGACGGTCGCGGGGCTTCCGCGCCGGGTATGGACGAGGTGGCGTTGTCCTGGCTCATCGTTCCCCCTCGGGGGTCGTGGTGGCGTGGGTGGTGGCCGTGGTGGCGGCCAGTCGCTCCAGGTGTCGCGCGGCCGCGCGGGCGCCGCCCGCCGCGCGGAAGGACGCGCCGACGCGCTCGGCGGCGGCGCGGTGGCCCGGTCCGTCCAGCACGGCGTCGATGGCCTCGCCGAGCGCCGCCGCCCGCGCCCTGCCGAACCTGACCCGGACGCCCGCGCCCGCGGCCACCACCTGGGCGGCCACCACGGGCTGGTCGTCCCGGATCGGGGCCACGACGAGCGGGACGCCGTGCCACAGGGCCTCGCACACGGTGTTGTGTCCCGCGTGGCACACGACCGCGGACACCTTCTCCAGCAGGCGCAGTTGGGGGATGCGCGGGATCGTGAGCAGGTTCTTGTCCCCGTCGATGGGTGGTCCGAGGGTGCCCGCCGGGTCGACGATGACCGTCTGGAAGCGGTCGGCCCTGGCCCGTACGGCGTCCCGCGAGGCGGCGAGGAAACGCGCCCCGGCGTCGGTGTTCGCGGTCCCGAGGGTGATCAGGACGGTGGGGCGGGCGGGGTCCAGCCACTCCCAGGGAAAGTCCGGTTCGGCCGGGCGCCCGGCGATGGACGGGCCCACGTACCGGATGTGGTCGGCCGCCCGTACGGGCCGCCCGGCCAGCTCCTCGGTGGTGAACGCGAGCACCAGGCCGGGCGAGAACCGGGGGTCGGCCGTGCCGTACCGGTCGCCGATCCGGCCCCGTAGCGTGGCCAGCAGCCCGTCCAGCCAGGCGTCGATCTTGGGCATGCCGTCCAGCGCGCCGGTGAACTCCGCCGAGGTGGTGGCGGAGGTGGCCCACCGTATGCCCAGCCGCTCGGCCACGAGCGGGCCCGCCACGGTCTGCTGGTCGGCCACCACCACGTCCGGGCGGAACTCCTCGATGGCCCGCGCCACGCCGGGGGCCATGGCCTCGGCGAGTGGCACCAGGAAGTCCTCCCACAGGAACTTCAGCGCGCCCGGGCCGCGCACCTCGGGCGGGCGCTCCGCCCCGCCGTCGCCGATCACCGGCCCGGCGCAGCGGTGGACCGTGGCGTCGGGGCCGACCAGCGGCTGGACGACCTCCGGCAGCCCGGCCCAGGCCACGTGGTGGCCACGGGCGGTCAGTTCGGCCGCGACGCCGACGGTGGGGTTGACGTGGCCGACGAGCGGCGGGACGACGAAGAGGAAGCGGCTGCCGGGCGCGGGTGCGGATGCGGGCGCAGGTACGGGTGCGGGTACGGGTACAGGTACGGGTACGGGTACAGGTACGGGTACGGCCATGTCGCTCACGACACATCAGCCCCTTCGAACCCGGCCGCCACCGGGACGGCGGCGCTCTCCTGTTCGCTGATCCAGGACAGCAGCAGTGCGCGGATCCGCGCGGGCGCCTCGGCCAGCACCGAGTGCCCCTCCCCCGGCAGCATGACGGTCCGGGTGCCGGGTGGCAGCGCCCTGAGCCATCCGTCCTCACCGGCGAGTTCGGAGTCGGCGCCGTACACGGCCAGCGCCGGGCAGCGCAGGGAGCGGGCCCGCTCCTCGCTCACCGTCCGGCTCGCCGCCACGTCCTCGGCGATGGTGGTCGTACGGACCAGCCGGGCCGCCGACTTGGCCAGCCGCGCGGTGTGCGCGCCCCGGTGGGCGGTGACCCAGGCCAGTGACTCGGCCTCGTGGGCGACGAGTTCGACGACGATGCGGCGCATGATGCCGCTGATGTCCGTCAGCCAGCCCTCGGTGGCGGGTTTCGCCTCGATCGTGGCGATACCGGCCACTCGTTCCGGGTGGCGCAGGGCGTATCCGTACGCCACCGTGCCGCCGAAGCAGTTGCCGACCAGGTGAACGGGGGTGGTGATGTCCAGCTGGTCGAGCAGCCGCTCCAGATCGCTGACGAACGTCTCCAGCCGGTAGCCGGAGCCGGGGCGCTCGCTGCGGCCGTGCCCCCGCTGGTCGTACATCACCACGTCCAGCCCGGCGGCGGCGAGGTCGGGGGCCACCGTGAAGTACCAGCTGGCCAGGGAGTCGGTGAGCAGTCCGTGGACGAGGACGACGGTGGCGGTGGGCGGGCGGCCGCCGGGCGGGGACAGCCGCTGTACGTGCAGACGGATGCCGTCCGGTCCGTCGCCGGTGCCGGGCGGGCCGCCGAGGTGGATCATCGCCATGATCAGCTCCCCTCGCCCACTCTGACATTGGTCACGGCGAGGCACCTCACGATGTATTCCACGAGCTGTCCGACGGTGAGGCCGATGATCTCGTCCAGCTCCAGATCGGCCACGAACTCGGCGAAGTTGACCTCCTGCCCGTACCGGTCCTGAAGGGTGCCCGCGAGGGTCACCAGGTCGATGCTCTCCAGCTCCAGGTCGTCGGTGAAGCGGGTGTCCATGGCGACCTCGATGTCGTCGAGGCCCTCCTCGTCGAGCATGGTCCGGAGCATTCCGGCGACGTCCGCGAGCACGGTCGATGGTGTATGCGCGGGTGCCGGGGCGGTGGGTTCGACGGTGGTCACTGATCGGTCTCCTCGTCCTGATCCCGGTGGCCCGGACCGGTCGTCCAGGCCACGGCGTACTCCCTGCCCGGCAACCCGGACGGGTTGGCGGTCGTCGTGCGGTGCACCCGGTAGCGGCGCGGCGGGTGTCCGGGGGCGGCGGCCACCTCGACGGTGAGCGGCGTCGTGTCCGCGCCGACGATGGTGATGTCCCGGCCGGTGCCGTCCGCCTTCGCCACCGCCTCCTTGGCGGCGGTGGCGAAGGCGGTGGCGAGGGCCGCCCGGTCGAGGTCGGCGATCTCCTGGATGGCGATGCCGGGGCCGCCTTGCGCGCTTTCCGCGTGGCGCGGCACCACGAGGGCGACCCCGGCCTCGGCCGCGTGTGCCAGCGTCAGATCCAGCGGGGGCAGGGTCCGGCCATGGACGCCGACGGCGTACGGGCGGCCGTCTTCGTCGTCGTACACCCGGATCTCGGCCGGGAAGACCGGCCCCTCTCCGTGCTCCCACAGCCATCGCCGTACCGCGTCCTTGGCCGCGATCCGGCCCAGCAGCCACTGTCTGCGGCCGAGCGGTGGCCGCCGCGCGTACTCGGCGCGTTCGGCGCTGCCCAGGTGATTGCGCATGATCAGATCCCGCGAGGCCAGATCCGGCCAGCGCTCGTACACCAGCGACCAGCCGCCCGGCTGGGGCTGCGACAGCGTGTTGCGCTGCGGGAAGCGTTCCACCGGGCGGGTCTGCGGATCGTTGTCGAACCGGCGGTCGTGCCAGCCGTTCAGCTCGGCCCACACCTGACCGCCGGTCAGCAGCTGGACGTCCGCTTCCAGCGCCGCATCGGTCAGCGCGACGATCCTGACCAGGCACTCCACCTCGGTGCCGGGCTGAGGAGGCGGACCGTAGAAGCGCATCAGGCGCATGCCGACCGGGAAGACGACGGAGCGCTTGGTGCGGGTCGCCATGATCCAGTACCCGAGGAGCTGACCGACGTTGTCCAGAAGCGCGCCGGGCGCGGCCGGGGTGGCGATCGTGCCGCGCACATGCGACTCCCCGATCGCGGTGAGCCGGGTGAGCCCCTGGAACGCCGGGCCGTGGAACATCCAGCGCTCGCCGTAGATCTGCGCCGCCGTGTGCTCGGGTTCGCGCTCGGCGGCGGGGTCGATACGCCACGGCGCGGGCCGCTCGGCGGCGTCCGGGTAGCAGGCCGCGACCTGAACGGTGCCGCGTGCACTGCGCCCGAACGTAGCGGTGTAGGACGCCGGATCGGCGGCGGACGGTGTCACGGTGACCGCGACGGTGCTGGGCGGCGTCGCGGTCACCCACTGATCGAACCGCGCCCCCCGCACGGCCACGGCCACGGCCCCGTTTCCCGCTGCGTGCTCCACCGCGTCGATGAGGTGCTGCACGATCGTGGTGGCCGGAACAACGGGCCACCGGTCGGACTCATCGGGCCAGCCGGGCCGCTGCGGAAAGAAGCAGTGATCGCGGAGGTAGGGCATGGACTCGGTGGAAACGCGCACGTCAAAGGTCCGCGCGACCCGCCTGCTACGCCCCGCCGCGACCACCACGGCCGCCGTGTCGGCGGTCTCCCGGAGAAGCGCGTCGAACTCGGCGGCCCAGGGCGGGGACGAGGGCGTGGCGTGACGGGTGCCCGCCACCCCTGCGAACGGCGGCGCGACGTTGGGCGCGCCGACCGTCGCGGAGTACAGCGACCCGGCGTGGGGCAGCACGGCCTGCACCGGACCCGCCGTCGCGGGATACGGCGACGCGGCCTGCTGGACACCCACCGTCGGCGCCTGCGGCGAGGCGGCCTGGCTCGTGCCCGCCACCGAGTGCGGCAGCGCAGCCTGGCCCGCACCCACCGTCGCGGGGTACGGCGGTGCGGCGGGGGGCGTGCTGGCCGTCGCCGGGGGCGGTGGCGCGGGCTGGGGCGCGTATGGCGGCGTGGGCTGGGGCGTGCCCGCCGTCGCGGGGTACGGCGGCGGGGCGTAGTAGGTGTCCGCCGTTGGCGTCTGCGGCGGGGCGACCTGGCCCGTGCTCGCCATTGCCGCGTGCGGCGGTGCGGCTGGGGGCACGTTCGCTGTCGCGGGGTGTGGAGGCGCTGGCTGGCTCGTGGCGGCCGTCGCCGGAAGGGGGGCCGGGGGGCGGAGCCCCCCGGTTTCGGGAAGGGGCGGGGTGGGGGAATCGCCCAGCAGCGCGCGCAGCTCCGCCAGGCGGGGCTCGGGCAGGGAGATCAGGGCGGCGTTCAGGTTCAGGCGTACTGGGGAGGAAGGGCGCGTCGCCCGGCCTGGGCGCGGGAGGGTGGGGTCCGTGGGGGCGCCCTCCGTCCATAGGGCCGTGGCCACGCGGCGCAGCTGGGCGACGCCGTCGCGGTGGGGCGAGTTGGCGGCCACCGCGATGTGGTCGCGGCCCTGCAGGGTGTCGCCGATGAGCGAGGTCAGCTGGCCGGTGCCCAGCTGGACGAAGGCGCGGAAGCCCGCGTCGTGCAGGGCCTCGGTCAGCCGCCGGAACCGCACCGGTTCCAGGAGGTGCCGGACGAACAGCCGCCGCACCTCGGCCTCGGTGTCCGGATACGGCGCGGCGGTGGTGCCGGACCAGACGGGGACACGGGGTGGCAGGAGGAGTTCGAAGCGCTCCGCCAGGGTCCGGATGGGGTCGAGGTAGGGGGCCAGCATGGGGGTGTGGAAGCCGGATTGGAACGGCAGGACCTGCGCGATCACGCCCGTCGCGCGCAGCGACCGGACGAACGCCTCGACGTCGGCCCGGGGTCCGCACACCATCGACTGGCTGGGCGCGTTGTCGTGTGAGAGCACGATGCGGCTCTCCGGCAGCTCCGCGAGCGCGCCGAGGACGCGTTCCGCGCCCGCGCCGAGGGCGGCGAAGGTCACGCCGGGGACGCGCAGCGCGTCGGGGTCGAAGGAGTCGAGGAAGGCGTCGACCGCGTCGCCCGCGTAGAGGCCGCCCGCGGCCATCGCGGACCACTCGCCGACGCTGTGTCCGGCCACCGCGTCCGGCACGATTCCCATGCGCCCGAGCGCCGCGTGGAGCAGTCGTCCGACGCCGAAGACACCGACGCCGTGGCGGCCGATGTCGCCCACGCGGGCGGCCTCACCGTACTGGTCACGAGTCTTGCGGGACAGCCCGAAGTACTCGGCGATCCCGTCCGTGCGGGGTTCGAACTCGGCCTCCAGGCCGGGGAAGACGAAGGCCAGCTTCCCGCCGGTCGCGAGCAGCGGCTCCGGGGTGAACCACACGTCGTTGCGGCCGCGCCACGGGCGGCCCTTGGCGACCACGCGCCGCGCGAGGGCGAGGCGTTTGGCGGTGGGGTCGACGATGCCGAGCCGGGTGGGGCCGCCCCGAGCGGACGCGGGCGCGGCGGCCCGTACGGTCGCGTCGTCGGCCGCGAGCAGTTCGGCCAGCCGCTCCGGCGTGTCCACGGCCAGGGCGAGCACCCGCTCGGGTTCCGTCACGACCGCCGCCGGGCGGCGCTTCACCGCCTCGGTCGGCTCCTGCTCCAGCACCACATGCGCGTTGATGCCACCGAACCCGAAGGCGTTGACCGCCGCGCGCCGCACGGTGGCCTCCCACGGCGTGGCCGCGTCGAGGGTACGGAAGCGGGTGGCCATGAGCCCCGGGTGGGGGTCGTCGCAGTGCAGGGTGGGGAGCAGCCACCCGTGGTGGACGGCGAGGGCGGCCTTGACGAGCCCCGCGACCCCGGCGGCGGGCATGGTGTGGCCGATCATCGACTTCACGGAGCCGATGACGGCGGGCTCGCCACGAGCCGAACCGGGCCCGAACGCCTCGGCCAGCGTGGTGAGTTCGGCCGCGTCCCCGGCAGGGGTGGCCGTGCCGTGCGCCTCCAGCAGGCCGATCGAGCCCGGTGCGCGCGGGTCGAGGCCCGCGGCGCGCCAGGCCTGCCGTACGGCGCGGGTCTGGCCGCCCGGGTCGGGGTTGACCAGGCCGGTGGCGCGGCCGTCCGAGGCCACGCCCGTACCGCGGATGACGGCGTACACGCGGTCGCCGTCGCGCCGCGCGTCGGCGAGCCGTTTGAGGACGACTACTCCGGTGCCCTCGCCGATCAGCAGGCCGTCGGCGGCGCGGTCGAAGGGCCGGATGCGCTGGCTCGGGGACAGCGCGCGCAACTGCGTGAAAACACTCCACAGGGTGATGTCGTGGCAGTGGTGCACACCGCCCGCGAGCATCACATCGCACCGCCCGGAGGCCAGTTCCGCCACCGCCTGGTCGACGGCGACGAGCGACGACGCGCACGCCGCGTCCACGGTGTAGGCGGGCCCGCGCAGGTCGAGCCGGTTGGCGATGCGGGAGGCGGCGAGGTTGGGCACCAGCCCGATGGCCGCCTCGGGGCGGTCCGGGCCGAGCTGTTCGGTGAAGGCGTCCCGGATCCGGTCCAGGTGGCCGGGGCCGAGGCCGGGCAGCAGCTCGCCGAGGGTCCGTACGAGCTGGTGCGCGGTACGGACCCGCTGGTCGAGCCGGACCAGCCCGGGGGTGAGGTAGCCGCCCCGGCCCAGTACGACGCCCACCCGCTCGCGGTCGGGCAGCCGGTCGCCACCGCCCGCGTCGGCGAGGGCGGCCGCCGCGACACCGAGGGCGATCAGCTGGTCGGGCTCGGTGCCGGACACCGAGTTCGGCATGATGCCGAACCGGGCCGCCTCCACCTCCGCGTACGTGTCGACGAAGCCGCCCCGGCGGCAGTACACCCGGTCGGGCGCGGCCGGGGTGCCGGTGCCGCCCTGCGGGTCGTAGAACCCCGCGTCCCACCGCCCGGCCGGGACGTCGGTGATGGCGTCCACGCCACCGGTCAGGTTGCGCCAGTACGTGTCCAGGTCCGGGGAGCCGGGCAGCAGGACGGACATCCCGACGATGGCCACCGGTGGCAGCTGGTGACGGTCGGTCATGGTCACCAGCCCGAGGCGGTGTAGACGACGGCCTGGTCCGGCTCCTCGCCCCAGGCCAGCTCGCGCAGCAGCGCCAGCGCGCCCTCTTCGGGGTCGATGAGCGAGATGCCACGCCGGGCGTACTCCCGGCCGAGTTCCGGGGTGACCATGCCGCCGTGGGCGCCGCTCGGGGCCCACGGCCCCCAGTGCACGGTCAGCGCCCGGCGGCCGGTGCGGTCCCGCCACCGCGCGGCGAGGGTTTCCAGCGCGTCGTTGGCCGCCGCGTAGTCCACCTGACCCCGGTTACCGAGGGCGGCGGAAATGCTGCCGAACAGCACCGTGAACGCCGGAGGTTCGGGCAGTTCCGCGAGGGCGTCCAGCAGGGTCCGCGCGCCGTCCACCTTGGTGCCGAAGACCCGCCCGAAGGACGCGGCGGACTTCTCCGCGATCAGCCGGTCCTCGATGACACCGGCCGCGTACACGACGCCGTCCAGCCGCCCGTGGTCGGCGTGGATCTGCTTCACGGCCTGGAGCACCGCCGCGTCGTCCCGGACGTCCAGCGAGCGGTAGCGCACCCGGCTGCCCAAGGCGGTCAACTCCGCTACGGTCACGGCGACTTCGCGCCGCGCGAGGATCCGGGCCACCTCCCGCTCGATCTCGGCCGGTGTCGCCCCGCCCCGGGCGGCGAGCACCGCGCGCAGCGCCGTCTCCTCGCGCGCCGAGGCGGTGTCCGGGTCCTCCGGTCCGGTGGGCTCGGGCGTGCGGCCGAGCAGTTCGATCCGGCAGCGGGCGGCGGACGCGAGGGCGAGGGCGCACCGGGCGGTGATGCCACGCGCCCCGCCGACCAGGACCACCACGGAGTCGCGGTCGAGGCCGAGCGCGGCGGCCTCCGCCACGCCGTCTCCGGCGGGCCCGGCGCCCGAGGCCGCGAGCGGCCCGAGCGGGGCCTGTGTCAGGTCCAGCCGGTGGCGGCGTCCATCGGCGGTGCGCAGGACGACGGGCGTACGGGCGGGTGCGGACAGCTCGTCGAGCAGGGCGTCGGCCACGTCATCGGCGGACACGGGCGCGTCGGTGGCCAGCTCCACCAGGGTGGCGGCCGTGTCCGGGTACTCCCTGGCCACCGTACGGAACACTCCGCGCAGCCCGGCCGGGCGCGGGTCGAGCGGGTCGGCCGCGCGCACGGCCAGCAGCCAGTGCGGTCCGTGTCGCAGCGCCGCCTGGAGCACGGCGAACGCCTCGGGCAGCAGGGGCGCGCCGGACCCGGCCAGCGGGTCGAGCAGCACCACGCCATCCACCGGGCCGTCCGCCTCGGCGAGAAGGTGGCCTGCGGCGAGGGGCAGGGCCTCGGCCCCGTGCGCGGCCAGGCGGGTGGCGACGGCGGTGGCTATCCCGTCCGTGTCCCCGCCGAGCAGGGCGAAGCGCTTGCCGGTGAGATCGGGCCGCCCGCCTGTCTCCTCCAGAGGTACGGGCACCAGCCGCATCCGCCGGGGTGCCACGCCCGGCGCAGGCGTGGGTTCCTCCTGTACGACCACGGTGTCGGCGGGGGCGGTGTCAGCGACGGCGGGGGCGAGCCGCGCGGTGAGCCATTCGGTGACGGCCGCCGTCGTACGGGCCTTGGCCAGCTCCTCCAGCTCCTCATCGCCCAGCGCGGCGGTTCCGGCGCCCGCGACACCGAGGCGTCTGGCCAGCTCACCGGCGATCTCGGCGCGCTTGATGGAGTCGATGCTGAGGTCGGCTTCGAGGTCGAGATCGGGGTCGATCATGTCGACTGGATAGCCGGTGCGTTCGCTGATGATCTCGGAGACCGCGCGCAGGACATCGGGCCCGGTGGCGGGTGCGGCCGGTTCTTCCGCCACGGGTGGGACGGCGGCCGGTACGGCGGTGGCGGGCACCGGAGTGGGCGCCACGTGCTGCGCGGGCAGGGGCAGCGCGGTGGCCGGGGCGGCCAGGGGCACGGGTGCGGCGGCGGCCACCGGTGGCGGGGCAGTGGGCCGCTCCCCCGGCGCGCCACCGAAGTAGGTCAGCAGGACATCGCGCTGAGCGGCGATCATCTCGCGGCTGGTTCTCAGGTATTCGGCGATCAGGGCATCCCGGTCGGCCTCCCGGTCCCCGTGTCCGCCGTTGTCCGTGCGGTCCGTCTGGCTCACCGTCGCCTCCACGACACGTCGGGCCGGTGCCAGCGCACCGGGGAGAAGGTCACCGTCAGCGGTGCGGACCAGGTGTCCGTCGACCGTCCATCCGGGCCGCTTCGGCGGGGCGGTGGACGCCGGGTCGACGGCGTCCCGGCCCCGGAACAACCAGCCCGTACGCACCGGAACCCCGGCGACGGCCAGCTGGGCGAGGGCGTCGAGGAACCCGCGCGGGCCCTCGAAGCCACGCCGCCCATCCGTACCGGCGGCGCGTCGCGCGTCGCAGGCGACGGTACGGTGCGGCCGGTCGCCCAGGATCTCCGCCACCAGGCGGGTCAGCACGGTGCCGGGCCCGGCCTCCACGAAGACGCGGGCGCCCGCCGCGTACATGGCCTCGATCTGTTCCTGGAAGCGGACCGGGGCGCCGATCTGGGCGGCGAGTTCGGCGCGGATGGCGTCCGGTTCGGCGCTGTGCGGGGCGGCGGTGCGGTTGGCCCAGACCGTGAACTCCGGTGTCCGCACCGGGTGTTCGGCCAGCGCCTCGGCGAAGCGCGGTCCGCCCCCGGCGACCAGCGGGCTGTGGAAGGCGCAGGCCACCGGGAGCCGCCGGACCGTGTGCCCGGCCTCCCTCAGCAACGCGACCGCCTCGGCCACTTCGCGCTCGGGACCGGAGATCGCGGTCTGCCGGGGTGCGTTGTGGTTGGCGGCCACCACGTGTTCGGCGAGTCCGGCTTCCCGCAGCAGCCGCTCGACGTCGTCGGCCGGGGCGGTGACGGCGGCCATGGTGCCGGGTTCGTGTCCGGCGGCCTCGGCGGCGCCGAGGATGGCGGCGGCCCGCTCGGCGCTGAGCCGGGGCAGGGTGCGCGGGTCGAGAGCGCCCGCGGCGCACAGCGCGACCAGCTCGCCGTAGCTGTGTCCGGCCGCCATGTCGGGCCGTACCCCGGCCTCGGTGAGCAGGGTGTGGGCGGCGAGCCCCACGATCCCCAGGGCGGGCTGGGCCACCCGGGTGTCGGTGAGGGCGGCGTGTTGCGCCTTCTTCCCGTCCTCGTCGAAGGCGGCCGGGGGGTACAGCACACCGGCGTAGCCGGAACCGTGGAGCAACTGGTGCCGCAGTTCGGGGAAGGCCACGAACACGTCCGCGAACATTCCGGGACGCTGACTGCCCTGCCCGGGGAAGAGGAAAGCCACCTTGCCCACGGGCTCGTCGGGCGCGGTGTCCGGCGCAGCCTCAGAGGCCACGTACAGCCCGGCGTTGTCCCGTCCGCCCGGTCTGGGCGGCGATCCGGGGACGGCCACGGCCACGTCGCCCGCCAGCACCCGCCGTAACCGCTCGGCCAGGTCGTCCAGGTCCGTGGCCACCACCGCCACCCGCACCGGCTCGTGGCCCGCGTCGGCCCGCCGGGAGGCGGTCAGCGCGAGGTCGCGCAGCCGCCACGGCCGGCCCGCTGTGTCGTTGGTCTCGGCCTGCCGCAGCGTGTCCCGGGCCGCGCGCAGCGCCGCCGCCCGGTCGGTCCCACGGAAGAGGAAGAGTTCGCAGGGCCAGGCGTCGAGCGTGTGCGCGGGTGGCGGCGCGCCCTTCCCGTGTGCCGCGAGCACCACATGGAAGTTGGTCCCGCCGAAGCCGAACGCGCTCACCCCGGCCACCCGGTCCACGGGCGCCGTGGCCCACGGCCGCGCCTCGGTGTGGAAGGCGAAGGGGCCGCGCTCGGCGTCCCATGCCGGGTTCGGTCGCGACATATGCAGGGTCGGCGGCTTGACGCCCGTGTACAGCGCCAGCGCCGTCTTCACCAGTCCGGCCAGCCCGGCGGCGCATTTGGTGTGCCCGATCTGGGACTTGACGGAGCCGAGCGCGCAGCCGCCGGGGGCCGCCCCGGCGTCGGCGAACACCTCGCTGAGGACGGTGAGTTCCGTACGGTCCCCCACCGCCGTACCGGTGCCGTGCGCCTCGACCAGGCCGACGCTCGCCGGGGACACCCCGGCGCTCGCGTAGGCGCGCTCCAGCGCGGCCCGCTGGCCCTCGGGGCGCGGGGCGGTCAGCCCGAGCGAGCGGCCGTCGCTGGACGAGCCGACGCCCTTGATGACGCCGTAGATCCGGTCGCCGTCGCGCTCGGCGTCGGCCAGCCGCTTGAGGACGACACATGCCACGCCCTCGCCGAGCGCGATGCCGTCGGCCGACGCGTCGAACGCCTTGGAGCGGCCGGTCGGGGACAGCGCGTGCACGGAGGAGAAGAGCACATAGTCGTTGATGCCGTTGTGCAGGTCGGCGCCGCCGCACAGGACGAGGTCGCTGGTGCCCGAGGTCAGCTCCTTGCAGGCGACGTCGACGGCGGCCAGCGAGGACGCGCAGGCCGCGTCCACGGTGTAGTTGGCGCCGCCGAGGTCGAGCCGGTTGGCGATCCGCCCGGAGATGACGTTGGCGAGCATGCCGGGAAACGAGTCCTCGGTGAGCCGGGGCAGCTGCTCGGCCAGGGCGTCCGGCACCGCACGGAAGTACGACGGCAGAACGGTGCGCAGGGTCTGCGCGTTGGACAGATCGCTGCCCGCCTCGGCGCCGAAGACCACGGAGGTGCGCGAGCGGTCGAAGGCCCGGCCACGATCAGCGGGATCCCCGTACCCGGCGTCGTCCAGGGCGCGGCGGGCGGCCTCCAGGGCCAGCAGCTGGACGGGTTCGATGCTGCCGAGGGAGGCCGGGGGGATGCCGTAGCGCAGCGGGTCGAAGGGGATGCGCGGCAGGAAGCCGCCCCACTGGGAGGTGGAGGCGCCGTCCCCGTCGCCCGTGTAGTGGACGGCGGGGTCCCAGCGCTCGGGCGGTACCTCGGTGATGGCGTCCACGCCGCCCACCACATTGGCCCAGAACGAGGCGAGGTCGGGCGCCTGCGGGAACTTGCAGGCCATGCCGACCACGGCCACGTCCAGCGGCGCGGGCGCCGGTGCCGCCGAGGGGGCCGCGTCCACGCCCAGCGGCGTACGCAGCGCACCGGCCCGCTCGGCGAGGAAGTCCGCCGAGGCGGGGCCCACCGCGTGGTGCAGCGCGGCGATGGTGGTGGTGTCGGAGCGCAGCACCGCGACCTGTCCGGCCATGAACATGCCGTCGGAGAGCTGGCGTTGCTCGTCGGCCTCGGTCAGTCGGCCGTCGGTGGCGCGGTCCAGGCCCTTGCTGGCGATGCGCAGCCGCCCCACGTTCAGCCGCTCCAGCCGCTCCCACAGCTCCCGGTCGGGGACGCCCTCGTCCCGCAGCCGGTCCTTGAGTGCGTGATAGCTCTCGGTGAAGGGGCTCGGCACACAGCGCGTGGCGTGGCCGGGGGCGGTCTCCAGCAGCGCGGTGCGCTCGGCGGCCAGCACCTGGCGCTGGAAGAGGGGCCGTACGGCGCCGTGCGCGACGGCCTCGTCGGTGAACAGGTACGCGGTGCCCATCAGCAGCCCCACCGCGACGCCGCGCCGGGTCAGCGGGGCGGCGAGCGCGGCCACCATCGCGGCGGACCGTGCGTCGTGCACGCCACCGGCGAAGTACACCTCGATGCGTGTGCGATCCGCTGGGCGCGCGGGGTCGTCGAGGTAGTCCTCGATGACCGCGATCTGTGCCTCCCACAGCGGGAAGCTGGCGCGCGGGCCGACGTGGCCGCCGCATTCGGAGCCCTCGAAGACGAACCGCCGCGCCCCGCCCTCCAGGAACTGGCGCAGCAGTCCGGGCGAGGGCACATGCAGATACGTGGTGATGCCGTCCTGTTCCAGCGCCGCGGCCTGGGACGGCCGTCCGCCCGCGATGATGGCGTGGCTCGGGCGGATCTCCCGTACGGCCTCCAGCTGGGCGCTTCTGATCTCCTCGGGGGCGAAGCCGAGCACGCCCACTCCCCATGGACGCCCGGCCAGCGCGGCCGAGGCCTCCTCCAGCAGGGTGCGCGCCTGCTCGCGTCCGGCGAGGGCGAGCGCGATGAACGGCAGCCCGCCGTCCGCCGCGACGGCGGAGGCGAACCCCGCCCGGTCGCTGACCCGCGTCATCGGGCCCTGTGCGACGGGCAGTTGGGGGGCGGGCTCGTGCGTGGCGTCCCGTACGGCGTCCTGGACGGCCTCGGTGATGCCCCTGACGGCCCGGCCGACGTCTCCCCAGCGCTGGGCGAACCGCGCGGCGAGGAATCCGTCCTGGCCCACCGGCAGGGGCGGCGCCACGGGGTGCGGGGAGCGGGCTCGCGGGCGCAGCGCACGGTGTCCGTCGACCACGGTGGTCTCCGACCCGTCCATGGGCCGGAGCAGCGCGGCGCGGTCTTCGGGGAGCCCCGATTCGGCGAGCAGGGCCAGCTGGGTGTCCAGGACGACCCCGGCCGCGCCGCCGATCACCGCCGCTGCGGCGGTACGCGGGCCGATGCCGCCCCAGGCCCACACCGGTACGGACACCTCGGGCTCGGCCAGGAGCCGCTGGAGCAGGACGAAGGTGCTCAACTCGCCTACTGGGCCGCCGCATTCACTGCCCCGGGCGATCAGCCCGTGTGCCCCGGCCCGTACCGCTTCGAGGGCCTGGTCCAGGTCGGCGACCTCGACCAGTACGCGGTGGCGGGTGGCGACGGCGTCGATGGGCCAGGGCGCACCGGCGCCGAGGATCACGGTGTGCGGTCCGGGCCCGCCGCCGGGCCCCGGGGGTCCGGTGTCCGGTGGCGCCGCGTGCCGCAGATCCGCGGGCGTGAGGGGGCAGCCCGCCCCCACACGCACCGCGTACCGTCCGTCGGCCACCCAGTCGTTGACGCGTTCCCACGCGTCCAGTGCTGTTCGGCGCGTCGTTCCCAGGTCGAGGACGCCGAGACCGCCCGCGCGGCTGACCGCCGCGGCGAGTCGGGGGTCCGGTTCCCCGAACGGAGTGATGCCTATAACAAGATCGCCAGGATACGCAACGGATGACATGTTTTCTCCGGGTAAATCGCTAAAGCCGCGAAAGGGGAGATAATTCTGGCATGTGCATCTAACGTACGGCTTGCGCCATTTACACAGAACGACGCGGAGGCGAAATTAGCGATCCGGTTACTGAGCCGTCAACAAGTTGCGGGCGGCGTACCTGCCAGGACGGGCTGGATCACGCCATAGGTGGGGAGATCCATCGCGGCACCGCCCCTCTCTTCCCTTGTTAAATATTGATGTACCTTTCGTGAGCTGGGACGGAAGAGAGCGTGTCACCGGCGTCCCTTGTGCCCCTCGAATGCACCATTTACCCAGCGGGAGTCCCACTGGGTAAACCACTTGAGCGGGCCGATCGAACCCAATCGGCGGAGCACATTCCGGATTCTGAATTCCACGCCCACGCGGTGCGTCGCCGTAAAGTGCGGCCTGAATCAGCCCGCGGAGGCGGCCGCTCAACTCCCCGGCCGGACCCGGGCAGCGGCGACGGTGGTGGCGGCGAGCAGCGCCAGAGCCAGCCCCAGGGCGGCGGAGAGCCCGCCGTGCGCGAACAGCCAGGCGCCGGTGAGGGCCCCGAGGAACATCGCGAGGACGGACAGCACGCGGCGGGCCACTCCACCGCCGGGGGCGGTGGAGTCGGCGGCGAGGCCGGTCAGGGTCAGGGTGAGCACGGTGGTGGTCAGGTCGGGGACGCCCAGGCGCCGTACGACCGCGTTCTGGAGCCCCATGGCGAGGCCGAGCAGCACGATCAGGGCGTAGCGGACAGCGCCCGTACCGGCCTGGCCGTGGGCGAGTGCCGATACGGCGGTGGCGGCCGCCACCAGGGCCGCCTGGGTGCCGGTGGCGACGGCGAGCAGTCGCCCGCGGTGCGCGGGCGGCCGGGCGCCGACGCGGCCCCCGGCGAACGCGCCGGTGAGGAAGGCGCCCAGGGACACCAGGGCGGCCGGGGCGGACAGGCCGGGGGCGCCCGCCAGGGCGAATCCGAGAAAGACCACATTGCCGGTCATGTTGGCGACGAAGACATGGCCGAGCCCCAGATAGCTCACGGCGTCGACCAGCCCCGTCACCACGGTCAGCGTCAGCAGAAGCGGTGGCAGCGGGCCGTGGGGGCCGCTCGTCAGCAGTCCGCGCATCGTCAAGGTCCGTTCCCCGGCGGTTCGGTGACACCGATGGCGGCGGTGGCCGCCATCGGTGTGGGCGAAAGGGGGGCGCTCAGCCAGCGGCGTGCTCGCCGAGCATGGACTGCGCGTACAGCACCCCGAGGCCGTAGGCGCCCGCGTGCTCCTTCACCAGGTCCGTGACCGCGTCGTACGTCACCGTGCGGGCCCAGTCGCGCTGCAGCTCCAGCAGGACCTGCACCCAGGTGACGGGCGCCGCACCGGCCTGCACCATGCGCTGGACGGCGTGTTCGTGGGCCTGCGGGGTGACGCCGCCGGACGCGTCGGTGACCACGTACACCTCGTAGCCCTGGGCGATGGCGGACAGCACGGGCAGGACGAGGCACACCTCGGTCCACAGCCCGGAGATGACGATCTTCTTGCGGCCGGTGGCCTTGACGGCCTCGACGAACGCCACGTCCTCCCAGGCGTTCATCGAGGTGCGGTCGATGACCTTCTGGTCGGGGAAGACGGCCGCGAGCGGCGGCAGGAGCGGGCCCGAGAAGGTGTCGGCGGCGACGGTGCTCAGCACGACGGGCACATCGAACACCTTGGCCGCCTTCGCCAGGCCCACCGTGGAGTTGATGATCGTGGTGCGGTCGTGGCTGCCGGTGCCGAAGAACATCTGCGGCTGGTGGTCGATGAACAGCATCACCGCGTTGTCCGGGGTGAGCAGGGCGGGGCTGGGGGTGGCGGTGACCTGGGCGATGTCGGCCATGGTGGGCCCTTTCTCTTAAGTACGTGGGGGTGTGGGGTGTGTTCGCGTGGTACGCGTTGGTGGCGGATCCCGGGCGGTGGCTCGGGCGCTCACAGCGCGAAGCAGCTGTCGAACGCCGGGGCGTGGTCCTCGGGGAGGGCGCCGCGCCGGACACGCCACTGCCGGTGCTGCTCCGACTCGGCGACCGCTTGGCCGAGCGACTCCGCCTGGCGGGCGCCGGAGTTTCCCGGCTGACGCGTGGCCTGGTAGCCGCCGAAGTGTGCCACCGGGCTCCACTCCGGGCTGACGGCCGGGATGTCCTCGTCCAGGCCCTCGTACTCGGCGGCCGCGTACACGATCCGGCCGCCGACGATCGTCAGCACCGATTCGATGTGCGGGATGTCCTGCTCGGGCACGGTGAAGTAGTCGTCGGAGAGGATCGCCAGATCGCCGTAGAAACCCGGCCGCAGCACGCCCTTGACGCCGTCCTCGCCGGTCAGTTCGGCCCCGGCCCTGGTGTACATCGCGAGCGCGGTCTCCCGGCTGACCCGGTTCCGCGGTGGCCGCAGGGTCAGGTCTCCGGCCGATCGGCCGGAGACCAGCCAGTGCAGGGCGACCCACGGGTTGTACGAGGACACCCGGGTGGCATCGGTTCCGGCGCCGACGGTCAGCCCCCGGCCGAGCATGGCGCGCATCGGCGGCGCCTCGGCCGCGGCTCCGGCGCCGTACCGCCGCAGATACGCCTCGCCCTGGAACGACAGCCGGTTCTGCACCGACAGCGCCCCACCGAGTGCCGCGATGCGGTCGAGGCTGTCCGGGGAGACGGTTTCCGCGTGGTCGAAAAGCCACCTGTTCCCGGCCGGGAACAGGCCCTCCGCGGCGAGCTTCTCGAAGACGGCGAGGTCGCGCCGGATGGTCTCGTCGTAGGTGGCGTGCAGCCGGAAGCCCCAGCCGTTCTCCATGAGCAGGCGTACGGCCTTCTCGAACGCGGCCTCGTAGTCGCCCGTGAGCTGCGGTCGGGGCTGCGCGAAGTTCTCGAAGTCGGCGGC
This sequence comes from Streptomyces sp. NPDC001700, assembly GCF_053596435.1. Taxonomy (NCBI): domain Bacteria; kingdom Bacillati; phylum Actinomycetota; class Actinomycetes; order Kitasatosporales; family Streptomycetaceae; genus Streptomyces; species Streptomyces sp. NPDC001700. Next base: position 179,664 of record NZ_JBSFGE010000008.1, on the reverse strand, counting down.
GGCCCAGGTCAGGTTCTCGCCCGCGCCGTTGAGCCGAAGCCACGCGTCCCCGTCTCCGGGGCGCACCATCTCGATCCAGCGGGTCAGGTCCTCGATCTCCTGGCCCGCCGTCTGCGGGAACAGGTGGTAGGAGATGCGCAGGGAGAGCATGCCACTCGCAGCCAGTTCGGTGACCGTGCCGTAGTCTCCGGGGAAGTTCTGGAAACCTCCGGCGGCGTCGATGGCGGAGGTCAGCCCGAATCTGTTCAGCTCGCGCAGGAAGTGGCGGGTGGAGGTCTTCTTGTCCTCGCCGTGCAGGGCCGGTGCCTTGGCCAGGGTCGAGTAGAGGATCAGGGCGCTGGGCGCGGCCAGCAGCAGGCCCGTCGGCTCGCCGTCGCGGCCGCGTACGATCTGCCCGCCCTTGGGGTCGGGCGTGTCCTTGGTGAATCCGGCGGCCTTGAGTGCCGCCCGGTTCAGCAGGGCCGACTGGTAGAGGTGCAGGACGAACACCGGGGTGTCCGGGGCGGCGGCGTTGAGTTCGGCGACGGTCGGCATGCGCCGTTCGGCGAACTGCTCGGCGGACCACCCGCCCACCACCCGCACCCACTGGCCCTTCGGGGTACGCGCCGCCTGCTCGCGCAGCATCGCCAGGCCCTGGCGCAGGGTGGGCACGCCGTCCCAGCGCAGCTCCAGGACGTAGTTGAGTCCGCCGCGGATGACGTGGAGGTGGGAGTCGTTGAGGCCGGGGACGACCCTGCGCCCCAGGGCGTCCACCACGCGGGTCCTCGCGCCCAGATACGGGGCGATGTCGGCGTCGTCCCCGACGGCCCGCACCACACCGTCGCGGATGGCGACCGCACCGGCCTGCGGGCGGGCCGCGTCCTGCGTGTGCACCTTCGCGTTACGGACGATCACGTCCGCGGCCTCGTCGTCGGTGGCGACGGGCACGAGCCCGCCGACCGGCATCGTGGACACCTCGGCACCCTCCAGGGAACAGCGTGGCTTCGTGACCGACCCTCGCGGTCACCTGGTGTCCGGCACGCTAAGTCGGCCCGGTCGCCGCGCGTTGTCCGCCAGCGCACCGGGTGTTTTCCCTGCGCGCACGGGGGTGTTCGTCTGCCGTCAGGCGAGGTCGCGTTCGCGGTCGCGCATGCGGGCGCGTACGTCGTCGGCCTCACCGGCCCGGCCCAGTTCGGTGAAGAGCGTGAGGGCCTGCCGCCAGGAATCCCGGGCGGTGGCCTGCTCCCCCGTCGCCTGGTGGGTGTCGCCGAGGCGGGTCAGCGTGTCGGCTTCCTGGTACGGCACGCCGAGTTCGCGGTACACGGTGAGGGCGTTGTGGAAGCCGATGACCGCCTGTTTGTACTGGCCGAGGTGGTGGTGTGCGTGGCCGATGCTGTCCCAGGTGGCGGCCTCGCCGTAGCGGTCGCCGGTTTCCCGCATCATGGCGAGGGCCTGCTCGCAGTGGGCGAGGGCCTGTTCGTAGCGGCCCAGCTGGGACAGATACCAGCCGACCGCGTTGAGGACCCGGGCCTCGGCGGCCCGGTGGCCCGCCGCCCGGAACAGCTCCAGCGCCCGCTGGTTGTGGCCGAGGGCGGCGGCGAGGTCGCCCTGCTGGTCGGAGGTCCAGCCGAGGCTGCGGTGGGTGTTGGCGAGCCGTACGGTGTCGCCCAGCCGCTCGAACACCTCGGCGGCCCGGTCGAGGCCGGTCCGGGCCTCGGCGTAGTGGCCGAGCCTGCCGTCGACACGGGCGAGAGAGCGTGTCGCGAAGGCTTCCCACTCCGGGTGGCCCAGCCGGTGCGCCGCGTCCAGCGCGGCGCGCTGGGCGGTGTGCCAGTCGTGCCAGTGTCCGCGCCGGTCGAAGAACGCCTCCAGGGCCCAGGCCAGGTGGCAGAGGTGGGCGTCGAACCCGGACGTGGCGGCCCGTTCCATCGCGGGGAGCAGCCCGGTGTACTCGGCGGTGAGCCAGTCCAGGGCCTGCCGGTCGTCGGCGAGGGCTTCGGGCGTGACACCGGGCAGCGGCGGGCCCGGCGGGATGAGGTCCGTGTCCGGGGACAGCAGCAGCGCGGCCGGGTGGGCGGTGTGCACGTAGTGGTCGAGCATCCGGTGCAGCGCGGCGTGGCGGGTGGCCTCGGTGTCCTGGTCCTCGACGAGTTCGGTGGCGTACGCGCGCACCAGGTCGTGGAAGGTGTAGCGGCCCCAGGTGTGTTCGGTGAGGAGATGGGCCCGGGTGAGTTCGGCCAGCAGGGTCCGGGTGCGGCGTACGGACAGCCCGGTGAGGCTCGCCGCCGCGGCGGCGGTGAGGTCCGGCCCCGGGTGCAGGGCCAGCAGCCGGAAGGCCCTGGCCGCCTCTGGGCGCAGGGCGTCGTAGGACCAGGAGAAGGCGGCGCGGGCGTCGATGGCGCTCCCGGTGTCGGCGAACGCGTCGAGGCTGCCGTGGGTACGGCGGAGTTCGGCGGCGACGGCGGCCAGCGGAAACCCGGGGTGGAGGGCGGCCCGGGCGGCGACGATGGCGAGCGCCAGCGGAAGCCGCCCGCACAGCCCGATGATGTCCTCCACGGCCCCCGGCTCGGCGGCCGCCCGCTCCTGCCCGATCCGCCGCACCAGCGAGGCGCGGGCGTCGCTGATCGGCGGCAGCCGCAGGGCCACCGGCACGGCCCCGTCCGAGGCGACCAGCCCCGGCAGCTGGCTACGACTGGTGACGACGGCCAGGCACCCGGGACCGCCCGGAAGTAGCGGACGCACCTGCTCGTGGTCCCGCGCGTTGTCCAACAGCACCAGCACCCGCCGCCCCGCGAGCAGGCTCCGGTACAAGGCGGTCTGTGCGTCCAGCCCGGCGGGCAGCTGCTGCGGAGGCACACCCAGGGCGTGCAGCATCCCGGCAATGGCCTCGGCGGGATGAGTGGGCGCCCCACCGGGATCGAAACCACGGAGGTTGAGGTAGAGCTGCCCATCGGGAAACCGGTGAGCGATGCGATGAGCCCAGTGCACGGCGAGCGCGCTCTTCCCGACGCCCGCCATCCCGCTGATCACGGCGACGGCCGCGGTGCGGTCTCGCGGGCCGCCGGTGGGCTGTGGGGTGTCGGTGGGCTGCCCGGTGCCGGTCGGCTGCGCGGGGTCGGTGAACTGCCCGGTGCCGGTCGGCTGGCCCACACCATCGGGGTGCCCCGCACCGCCAGACCGCCCCGTGGCGGTGGGCTGCTCGGGGCTGGTGGCCTGCCGCCCCGAGCCGGTGGCCTGCCCCGCGCCGCAGCTCTGCCCCGCGCCGGTCGGCTGCCCGGGACCGGTGAGCTGGTCTGCGCCGCAGGTCTGTCCAGAGCCGGTGCGCGCCCCCGCGCCGCCGGTGTGCTGTCCGGGATCGCCGGGCTGTCCTGCGGTGTCGGTCCGCCCGGGGCGATCGGGCTGCTCATTGGCCGGAAGCAGGCTGAGGAGCTGGGTGAGTTCCGCTAGGCGGCCCGCGAATACCGGTAAATCTGCTGGTAGTTGGGCGGGGCGGACCCAAGGTGGTCGTCCTGTGGGGGCCGGGGTGGAAGCGGTAACCCGCTGGTGGGCTGCGCGTAGTTCGGGGCCTGGGGGGACGGACAGGTCCTCGGCCAGGCGGGTGTGGATGTCGGCGTAGACGGCCAGGGCCTGGGCGCGGTGGCCTGAGGCGGACAGGGCCAGGACGAGGCGGGCGTGCAGGGGTTCGTTCAGCGGGTCGCGGGCGGCGGCCTGGCGGAGCAGGCCGACCACGCGGCCCGCCCGGTCGCAGCGCAGGGCCACGTCGGCGGCCTCGGCCACGGTGTCCAGGTACTCGCGGTCCAGGCCGGTGAACACCGGATGGCTGCGCACCTGCTCCGGGACGCCCGTCGCGACCGGGCCACGCCAGAGGGCTAGGGCCTCCGTGAGCAGCTCTAGTGCCGCCTCCAGTTGACCAGCGTCGGCGGACCGCACGGCCCGGTGCGCGAGGTCTCGGTGGCGCAGCAGGTCCACCGAGTCCGGCGCCACCAGCAGCCGGTACCCGCCCGCTTCACGCGGCAGCAGCGTGCCCGGCGCGCGGGGCGGCAGTTGCGGTTCCAGGAGGCGCCGCAGCAGGCCGACGTAGCGGTGGACCACGTTCACGGCGGTGGCGGGAGGCCGTTCCGCCCACAGGACGTCGACAATCTCGCTCAGCCGCAGGTGTTCCCCGGCCCGTATCAACAGCAGCCCCAGCAAGGCCCGTTGCTGCGGAACCCCGAGATCCAGCTCGGTCGTCGCCCGCCAGGCGCGCATCGGACCCAGGATCTCGAACCGCAAGGACTCACCCGCCGGGGGCACCGGGCCCCGGCGGCCCCCCGTTTTCACTCTTCTTCCACCGCATGAACCTACGCTCTCCACACCCGACCGCGAACGGTATCCCGAGGAGGATGTGCGGTGCACAAAAATGCGCCACTGGGTGGAGAGAGCAGGTTATCCGCGCGGCACGCCCTGCATTGCCCGGCGACGCTTCCGCCGGACGACAAACCGTCGCACTGGAGCAGCGCCGTAGCGCGCAGTTTGCTCTCGCTCGATATGCGCCTGGAAAAGCCGGACCGATGGTCCGCCCGCATCACGGCCGACGAACTCGACCCGGTGCGGATAGCGGCGATCGACTCGGATCCGATACGAATTTCCCGCACCCCGGGGCATATTCTCGCGGACGGCCGTGACTGCCTGCTGGCCCGTCTGCAGGAGGGCGGAACGTCCACGGTCCATCAGGACGGCCGAACGGGGGCGCTCCTGCCCGGAGCCCTGGCCTTCTACGACGCCTCGCGCCCCTTCACCCTGGTCATGCCGGAGGCGTATCGGGCGACGGTCCTCTCGCTGCCGCGCGGCGCGCTGGGGCTGCCCGAACCCGAACTCGCCCGCCTCACCGCGCGGCCCATTCCGGCCGATACGGCGCTGTCGGCCATGCTGCTGCCCATCATTTCCCGGCTCGCGGGCGGCGCGGGCGCCCATCCGTGGCACATCCGGCGCCAGATCGCCCGCACCCTGCTGGAACTGCTGGCCACGCTCGCGACAGGCACCCTCGACACCCTGGACGCGCTCGACACCCGCGCCGCTGAGGACCGGCGCACCGGTGCGGACCGCGCGCATCTGGCCCGCGTGCAGGCTTTCATCAACAAACACCTGGCGGATTCCGGGCTTTCACCGGAAACGATCGCTCGGCATCATGGAATATCCGTGCGCTATCTGCATAAGCTCTTCCAGGAACACGGCACCTCGGTCGGCCGGTGGATCAGACAGCGCCGACTGGAGGAATGCCGGAAAGAGCTGGCGCGTGGCGGCCGGGCGAGCCGGACGGTCGCCGCCGTGGCGCAGCACTGGGGATTCATCAGCCCGGCCCATTTCAGCCGGGTCTTCCGGGCCGCCTACGGAATGTCACCCCGTGAATGGCAGGCGCTGTGGCGGGAGCCGGTGGGCACCACCCACGACGGCGCGACGGGAAAGCGGACCGGCACTGCCGCTGCCGGTGCCGGTGCCGGTGCCGCTGCACGGATGGACGACAAGGCGTGCGTCCCTGGTCAAGGCGGGGCGCGGCAGCGCGCCTAGGGTCGCGCCGTACCTCTCCGCCCGGGGGACCACTCTGTCCGGTTTCCACCGGCGTACGACACCACAGTTCAGGAGTGACGCATGTCCAACGGCATCAGGCCGGTTCAGCCGGTCCTCGAACCGGCCGCGGCCGCCTTCGCGGAGGCGACGGCCAACCCGCCGTATCTGTTCGACCTCGCCCCGGCCGAGGGCCGCAAGGCCGTCGACGAGGTGCAGTCCGGCCCGGTCGACACGCCGGACGCCGACGAGGAGTGGATCACCGTCACCGGCGGTCCCACCGGCAGTGTGCGGGTCCGTATCGTCACACCGGCCGGTGCCACCGGCCCCCTGCCGGTGATCCTCTACATCCACGGCGCGGGCTGGGTGTTCGGCAACGCGCACACCCACGACCGCCTGGTGCGCGAACTCGCCGTCGGCGCGGGCGCCGCCGTGGTCTTCCCCGAGTACGACCTCTCCCCCGAGGCCCGCTACCCCATCGCCATCGAGCAGAACTACGCCGTCGCTCAGTGGATCGTTCGGGACGGCGCGGCCAAGGACCTGGACGGCACCCGGCTGGCCGTGGCCGGGGATTCGGTCGGCGGCAACATGTCCGCTGCCCTGACCCTGATGGCCAAGGAGCGCGGCGATGTGCCCCTGCTCCAGCAGGTGCTGTTCTACCCGGTCACCGACGCGGCCTTCGACACCGGCTCGTACCACCAGTTCGCGGCGGGCTACTTCCTGCGCCGCGACGGCATGCGCTGGTTCTGGGACCAGTACACCACCGACGAGGGCGAACGCGCCGAGATCACCGCTTCCCCGCTACGGGCCAGCACCGAGCAGCTCACCGGGCTGCCCGCCGCCCTCGTCATCACGGCGGAGGCCGATGTGCTGCGCGACGAGGGCGAGGCGTACGCGAACAAGTTGCGCGCGGCCGGTGTCCCCGTCACCGCCGTACGTTTCCAGGGCATCATCCACGACTTCGTCATGCTCAACGCCCTGCGCGGAACGAACGCGGCCCGGGCGGCCATCACGCTCGCCACGGACACACTGCGCACCGCGCTGCACGGCCAACGCCCGTAATCCCCGGCCGATCAGAGGGCGTTGACGAGGGCCACGTAGACGGCGGTACCGATGCCGACACTCAGGATCGTGCGGCGGCCGCAGGCGAGGTGAACGCCCACCGTGACGGCGACGGCGAGCAGCGCGTACGACGTGGTGTGCGGTGCGGCGGCCACGCTGCCGTGCAGGGCGGTCACCGCGAGGATGGCGAGGATGCCCACCGGCATCCACACCGACAGCTGCCGCACGATCGGCGAGGTGCGCAGGGTGCGCAGCACAGCGAAGGGCACGGCGCGCAGCGCGAGGGTGATGGTGAAGACGATCGCGAGGACGGCGACCAGGTACGACGTGCTAGGCATCGGCGGCCTCCTCGGCGGAGCAGCGGGTCGGGCGGCGAGTCGGGCGGCGGGTGGTGTACGCGTGGCGGGCCAGCAGCAGGGCGACGAACAGCAGCAGCGCGGTGAACAGCGCGACGCCCGGGGTGAGGACGAGCGCGACCGTGACACTGGCCCCGGCCAGCAGGACGGAGGGGATCTCCTCGCGCGAACGGAACGCGTCCAGCGTGAGCACGGTGAACAGGGCGCACAGCGCGAACTCCAGCCCCTTGATCGGCCCGGGGAGGGCCGCGCCCAGGGCGACACCGGCCAGGCCGCCGCCGACCCAGTAGATCTCGGAGGCGATCTGCATCGCCAGCAGGCGTGGCGCGGAGCGTTCCGCCTCGGGCAGGGAGGCGCTGACGGCGTACGCCTCGTCGATCATCGCGTACACGGCGTACGCCTTCGCGAACGGATTCCTGACCAGGTGGAGCGGGAACGAGAAGGCGTAGAACACATGCCGGAAGTTGACCACCAGGACGGTCAGCGCGATCGAGGCCAGTGGCGTGACGGTGGCCACCATGCCCACGAGCAGCAGTTCCAGCGATCCGGCGAACGCGGACAGGGACAGCGCCGGGGCGAGCCACCACGGCAGTCCGGCCTGGACGACCAGCAGGCCGAGCGCGATGCCCAGCGGGAAGATCCCGAGCCCCGCCGAGAAGGAATCGCGCACCCCTGCGGCGATGCGCTGCCGCTGAGTGTCCGAGGCGGAAGCCGGTGGCGGATCCGGCGCTGTGGTCTGGGTGGGTACGTCGTGTCGCACCTGCTCATCGTCTCGCGGAAGCCGCGCCATGTGGTTGCGAATATTGCAGGCCGCCCCCGTCATCGTGCAATCTTTATGCCATGGATGCCATGGACCGAGCAATCATCGCCGAGCTGGAGCGGGACGGGCGGCTGACCAACGTGGAGCTGGCCCGTCGGGTCGGGCTCACCACCGGGCCGTGCCTGAGGCGGGTGCAGCGGCTGGAGGCCGACGGGGTCATCTGCGGCTACCGGGCCGTCATCGACCCCGTCGCCGTAGGGCGGTCCTTCGAGGTGCTGCTCGACGTCAGCCTCGACTCCCAGGACGCGCGGACCACCGGACACTTCGAGCAGACGCTCACCCAGGCCGAGGAGGTGGTCGAGCTGCGGCGGCTGTTCAGCACGCCCGACTTCTTCGTGCGCGTGGCCGTGGCCGACCTGGCCGCCTACGAGACGTTCCTCAGCCAGCACGTCATGACCATCCCGCGGGTCAAGAACGTCACCTCGCACTTCACGATGAAGACCATCAAACCGGCCCCATAGCGGCTATGGCCCGCTCCATGGCGTGGCCGAGCGAGAAGAGCCCCTCCAGCCGGTCCGGGTGTCCGATGAGCTGGAGTCCCAGGGGCAGGCCGTGGCCGTCCCGGTGGCCCGGCACGGTCAGCGCGGGCAGGCCCAGGAGCTGCCACGGGCGGCTCAGGACCGGCGAACCGGTGGCCGCGAGGCCGCTGGGGGCGGGGCCGGGGGCGGCCGGGCCCAGTACGGCGTCCACGTCGGCGAGCAGCGCCAGCATCTCGCCACGCCCCCGCTCCGCGACGGACAACGCGTCCACGTACTCCGTGGCCGTGGTGGCGCGCCCCCGCGCGAGGAGTTCGCTTAGGGGCGTGCTCAGCCGCTCCGGATGTGCGGCCTCGATGGCCAGGGCGCGGGCGGCCTCGTAGGCCATGACCGTGGCGTGGGCCTCGGTGAGCGCGGGTGTCCGCGCGGCCCAGTCGACGTCCACGAGCACCGCGCCGTCCGCCACCGCCCGGTCGGCGGTGCGCCGCAGGGCCGCGCGCATGGTGTCCGCGATGTCGGTCAGTTCGGTGCCCGGCCACACCGCGAGCCTCACGCGAGCGGGCGGTTCGGGTGGCGGGCCGGGAAGCCGGTCCGCGCCGGTCAGCGCCAGATAGGCGAGGTGCAGGTCGGCGACGGTCGGAGTGAGCAGTCCGACCGCGTCGAGGCTGTGGGACAGCCCCGCGAACCCGGTCGTGTCGAGCGCCCCGACCGGCGCCACGAAGCCCGCGACACCGCAGTACGCGGCGGGCCGGGTCAGCGAACCGGCGGTCTGGCTGCCGAGGGCCAGCGGCACCACGCCCGCCGCCACGGCAGCCGCCGAGCCGCTGGAGGAGCCCCCGGGCGTGTGCGCGAGGTGGTGCGGATTACGGGTGGGTCCGGGCGCGAAGTAGGCGAATTCAGTGGTCACCGTCTTGCCCAGGGGAATCGCGCCGAGCTGCCGGAGCCGGGCGACCACCGGGGCGTCGGACGCTGCCACCCGGCCCTGCCGCAGGGGCGAACCGCATTCGGTCGGCAGGCCACGGACGTCGATGATGTCCTTGACCCCGAACGGGACGCCGCGCAGGGGCCCGCCCGGTGGCGGCGTGGCGTCGAGTTGCCGGGCGGTGCCCAGCGCCCCGTCCCGGTCCACCCGCACCCACGCCCGGATGTCGGGCTCGGTGGCGTCGAGCCGTTCCAGCGCGTCGCGCACCAGGTCCGTTGCCTTGTACCGGACTTCCGGCATCGGTGTCTCTCCCTTCCGGTGGGCTACAGCTCCAGTACGAGGCGGGCGGTGCGGGCCCGTGACACACACGTGGCGATCTGGTCCCCGGCCTCCTTCTCCTTGCGGGTCAGGCAGTTGTCCCGGTGGTCCGGTACGCCGCCCCGCACCGGGAGCACACAGGTGCCGCAGATGCCCTCGCGGCAGGACGTGTCGACCTCGATGCCACCCTCCGCCAGCACATCCACGATGCTCCGCCCGGGCGGCACGGCGAACACCTCGCCCGTGTCCAGCTCCACCTCGAACGCGTCACCGGCTTCGGCCACCGGCTCCAGGGGCTGGAAGTGTTCGACGTGGACCTGGTCCTCGGGCAGCGAGCGGACCGCCGCCACCTCCACGACACGTCGCATGAACTCCTTCGGGCCGCAGGTGTAGACGTGCGTCCCGGGGGCCGGGTCCGCCAGCGCCTCCGCCAGCGCCCCGGGCTGTGCGTCCCGGCCGAGCCCGAAGTGGAACTCCACATCTGCGGCGAACTCGGCGCTCTCCAGGAGCGGGACGAACGCCGCCCGCTCCCGGCTGGTGGCGAAGTAGTGCAACCGGAACGGCGCGCCCGTACGGCGGAGTTGATACGCCATGCTGAGCAGCGGCGTGATCCCGATACCGGCCGCGACCAGCACATGGCGGGCCGCCGCGGGCTCGATGCGGAAGAGGTTGCGGGGTTCGCTGATGACGAGTTCGTCACCGGCCCCGACCTGGTCATGGAGCGCCGAGGACCCGCCCCGGGAGAGTTCCTCCCGCTTGACGGCGATCACATAGGCGCCACCGTCGTCGGGTGGTCCGCACAGCGAGTACTGCCGGGTGACGCCGCTCGGGCCCACCACGTCCACGTGCGCCCCCGCCTCGTACGGTGCGAACGGGCGACCGTCGCTGCGCCGCAGCCGGAAACACTTCACGGCGCCGGTTTCGGCCGTGACCTCGCTGACCGTGGCCCTGATCATGGTGTGCCTCTCCTACAGCAGGAAGCCGGACGCGTTGACGGCGTCCTCGGAGTTGACCAGCCGGATGACCTTCTCCTGGATCAGCGGCTCGGGCCCGTCCAGCCGGATCCGGTGGGTGACGTCCGCGCCGAGTACGAAGGTCCGCTCCCGCCGGTGGCCGACCAGCACCTGCGCGGAACTGAGCGTGACGGTGTCCTCGTCGCGGCGCAGGACCACGAACCGGGACAGGGTGCGCACGGTGCGCGCGGCGGCGGCGACCGAGATCGAGTAGCCGGACGTCAGCCGCTCGATCCGCATCCGGCGCATGCGGTCGTCGTCGTAGACCATGTTGAGGCTGGACTCAAAGTCCTCGGTCTCCGGGTCGATGGGGATGACGTACCGGCCGTCGGGCGCCCAGAGCCGGTCCCACTCGTGGTACTGCTTGCGGTCCAGCACGTGGGCCTCGCGCCACATGAGTTCGATGGCCGGGGCCAACTCAACGGACATCGGCCCAACAGACATCGGCTCAACGGACATCGGCTCAACGGACATCGGTCATCATCGCCTTCCACATCGCGTACGCCTCGCGCATACCGGTCTCGTCGGTGGCGTGCGCCACGCGCCCCTGGTGGTCGTCCCGCTCCCGGGACAGACCGCGGTTCACCATGATCGGCACGCCGGGACCGGCCGCCGCGCCGCGCTGGACCCGGTCCCAGGCCTCGGAGTCGTCGGGGCTGCCGAACCCGAACGGGCCCTGGAAGTGCTCGTGGATCCGCAGCCGTTCACGGTTGACGATCTCCGGGCCGCCGTCCAGGCCCAGCGCCAGGTGCCGGATCTCCGTCTCGGACACGGAGATGGGGCGCAGCACCCGGAAGAACGCCATCGACATCGCCACGTTGGGGAACAGGTTCAGGTTGAATCCGGCGCCGTGCATCGAGCGCACGATGCGCCGCACCGTCGCCGGTTCGAACTCCCGGGACAGCTCCTCGATGATGTGGCCGAAGCGCCCCTGCAACTGCTCGGTGCCGTCGTCCTCGTCGAGGTCGACATGTTCCGGCACCATGATCATGACGCTGTGGCCATTGCCGAGGGAGTGGGTGACCGCCTTCTCGTCGGTCATGAACGACAGCATCTCGGCGGTCTCCGCGTCCACGGAGGACATCCAGGAGCGGTGCACGATCGGGAAGTGGTAGCCGTCGGTGGTGTTCTCCAGCTGGATCTTCCAGTTGCCGTCGAAGCGGAACTTGTGCTCGCCCTGCACCTTGACCGGGTATCCGGCGCCCTGTTTCATGAACAGGTCCATCCAGTGCCGGGCAGGGCCCAGGAAGTCGGCGAGGGGTTCCACGTCCGGGTTGAAGCTGGCGAAGATCATCCCCGCGTAGCTGTCGACCTTCAGCCGGTGCAGCGGGAAGTCCTTCTTCTCCAGGACGTCCTCGTAGCCGTCCGGGTACGGGATGCCGCGCAGCTTTCCGTCGAGCGCGTACGACCAGGCGTGGTACGGGCAGGTGAAGCCGTTGGCATTGCCCCGGGGCGCCTCGCACAGGCTGGCCCCGCGGTGGCGGCAGCGGTTCAGCAGGACGTTGATCCCGCCGCGCCGGTCGCGGGTCACGATCACCGGCTGCCGCCCGACCATGGCCGTCCGGAAGTCACCGGCGTTCGGGATCTCGCTCTCGTGCGCCACCCAGACCCAGGTGCGCTGGAAGATGCGCTCCATCTCCCGCTCGAACAACTCCGGGTCGGTGTAGAGCGAGACGTCCACGCGGTCGTTCTGGACGAGGCTGGATATGTTCATTCCGTCGCTTCCTGTGAGTCGTCGCGTGCGGCTTGTTGGTCCCACTCGGCTTCCGCGGTCCAGTAGTCGCTGCCGTCGGCCCGGATGCCATGGCGCCACTCGGTGGTCCTGCGCAGGGTGGGTTCGACGGCCGCGCAGGCGGCGTCCGCGCCGTCGAGGCCTTCCTCGGCGGCGCCCCAGTGCACCCAGTTCAGCTCTCTGCCGTCCCGGTCACACAGGAACAGGTCCACGTGGTGCCAGCCGTAGGGGCGGATGTCGCGGTAGCAGGTGAGGAGCATCGTCCGGCCGTCGCCGGGTGCGGTCATCACGCCGCCCCCGCTGCCTCGTCGGGGAGCGCGGTCGTGAAGACGCGCTCGGTGCGGAAGTGGCGGATGCGGGCGGCGCGGGTGGCGCGGGCGGCGGGGTCGCCGTCGATACGGAAGTCCACCTCCAGCCGGGCCACGACGAGTTCGGCGGCTCCGGACACGTACCGGGCCAGCTGCTGCATCAGCCATCTCCCCCGGACCTCGCCCCCGGTGGCGCTTGTCGTGCCGGGGTGGAGCAGATGCACATTCGCCCGGAAGTGCGGGTTCGGCGGCAGATGTGCCGCCACCATCTCCGCGATGGCCCGCGCGCCGGTCGTACGGCCGAACTTCGCGGTGTAGAGCGGGCCGACGCCCTCCCATACGGCGTCCGGGGTGAACAGGTCCTCCAACCGGCCGGTGGCGTCCGATGGCCGGGGGACGTCGCACAGCTCCAGGTAGCGGATCAACGTCCCGTGTGCGAGATGTTCGGGCGAGGACATGCGGGAACGGCCTCCTCTGCGTGATCGGGGTGTGCCGCCGTCTCGGGGGCGAGCGCCACGGCGACGACGGTGATCACACCCATGCCCATCAGGAACACGGCGATCGGCCAGGACGCGCCCGCCCAGGCGAACAGCGCGGTGGCGATGATGGGCGAGAAGCCACCGGCGACCATCGAGGCCAGCTCGTGGCCGAGGGCGACCCCGCTGTAGCGGACCCGGCTGTCGAAGAGTTCGTGGAAGAACGCCGGTTGGGTGCCGATCATCGTCCCGTGGCAGATCACGAGCGCCACGAACGCGGCCACGAACACCAGGACGGGGTTGCGCGAGTCGAACATCGCGAAGAACGGGTACGCCCAGACGATCATCGCGAGGGCACCGCCGAGGTAGACCGGGCGGCGGCCGACCCGGTCGGACAGCGCTCCCCACATCGGCATCGCGAACGATTCGACCAGCATCCCCACCACGACCGCGGTCAGCACCAAATCGCCGTCCAGGCCGATCGTGGCCGCGTAGGAGAGGCTGAAGGTGAGGAACACGTACAGCGCGCCGTTCTCGGCGATGCGCGCGCCGAAGGCGATCAGCACCGCCTTGGGGTGGGTGCGCAGGACGTCGAGGAGAGGCAGCCTGGCCTTCTGCCCGGTCTTCCCGGCCTTCTCTGCCGATGCCGCCCGCTGGGCCGCGGGTGTTTCCATGACCCGCATCCGGATCACCAGGCCGACGGCGGTGAGCACGATCCCGGCCAGGAACGGGATGCGCCATCCCCAGGCGAGGAACGCGTCCTTGCTGGTCACGGCCTGGACCAGGGTGAAGACCGAGGCCGAGAGGACGAACCCGAGCCCCACGCCCGTCTGGCTCCAGGCCGAGTAGAAGCCCCGGCGGTGGTCCGGGGCGTGTTCGCTGACGATCAGCACACCGCCGCCCCACTCGCCGCCGACGGCGATGCCCTGCACGATCCGCAGGCCCACCAGCAGCACCGGGGCCCACACCCCGATGGTGGCGTAGCCCGGCAGTACGCCGATGAAGAAGGTCGAAACCCCCATGATCATCAGGGTGATGACCAGCATCGCCTTGCGGCCGAGCCGGTCACCGAAGTGTCCGAAGACGATGCCGCCGAGCGGTCTGGCGAGGAATCCCGCCGCGTTGGTACCGAAGGCGGCGATCGTGCCCACCAGCGGGTCGAAGGTGGGGAAGAACAAGGTGTTGAACACCAGCGCGGCGGCCGTGCCGTAGAGAAAGAAGTCGTACCACTCCAGGGCGCTGCCGACCAGGCTCGCTATCGCTGCCGTGCGCACCTGGCGCGGGGCGCCCTTCGTTGCTGCCATATTGGCCCTCCATCGGGCCGCTTCTCCGATCACCAATGCGGCCCAGCTGTTCACGCATTGTTTGCGGAGGCGTGGAGGGAGGAAATGCCATTGGCCCGGTCACCGGACCGAAAAGTTCGCGTGCGCGGCCGCTTTGCCGGACTCAGCCCTTCACCGGTGCGACGTCCCGCGTCAGCGCGCGGCCCGCCGCCCCGACCACGGGGGCCAGCTTGCGTACGTCCAGCCGCTCGGCCGGGCCGACCACGGTCAGCGTCGCCACGGCGACACCGTCGGCGAACACGGGCGCGGCGACCGCCGCGTAGCCCGCGACCAGTTCCTGGCGGTCGACGGCGTAGCCCTGGCGGCGCACCTGCTCCAGCTCGGCCTCCAGCCGGGCCGGATCGGTGATCGTCCACCGGGTGCGGCGGCGCAGCGGTGAGGCCATGACGGCCTCGCGTATCTCCTCGGCGCCGAAGGCCAGCAGGGCCTTGCCCGACGCCCCGCAGTGGAACGGGACCCGGCCCTCCACCTCGGTGACGGCGACGCCGCCACCGCGCTGGCTGAAGTACTTCTCGACGAAGAGCACGTCATGGTCCCCGGGGAAGGCGAGCACCACGGTCTCCCGGGTGGTCAGCGCCAGGTCTTCGAGGTAGCGGGCGGCGATCAGCCGCAGGGCCCTGGTCCGGGGCGCGCGCTGGCCCAGCTCGAAAAGGAGCGACCCCAGCTCGTAGCGGCGGCCGTGCCGGTTCAGCAGGCCGACGCCGACCATCTCGGTGGCCACCCGGTGGACGGTGGTCTTCGCCAGTTCGGTCCGCCGCGCCAGCTCCGACAGACCGAGCACCGGGGCCCCGGTGTCGAAGGCGCCCAGGATCAGCCGCACCTTGCGCAGCAGGGAGTCGCCCTCCAGCTCAGCACGCATCGCCTTCACCTTCCTCCCGCATGAGCAGGTGCGTGGTCAGGCCATGAGCATCGTGCAAAGCGTCGGCCCGCTCAAGAGGCCACGTGTTCACCGCACACCGGCGGGCCGGAACTGGACGCTGATCCGGGGCCGCGTGGCGCGTTCGAGCATGTGTACGATGACGTGGCTACGGAGACCACCTGATGCTGGGGTTCAGCTGGCCTGTCCAGTTGAAGACGGCCATGTTGTCCCAGCCGTCCCCGCTGTTGTTGATGTCGGCCGGGTCCCAGCCGTTGCCGGGCACCGCGTACCAGGTGGGCTCCCAGTAGAAGACACCGATCGCACCGGCGTTGCGGGCGGTGTTCTGGACGTCGGTGAAGTTGGCGGCCTGGCCCGCCCAGGTGAGCGGATAGCCCGAGCAGCCGGAGGTGACGGAGTTGCCGGTGCTGTCGGCGTTCGCCGTGGTGAAGGGGTACGCGGTCTCGGCGATGACCACGTCCTTGCCGTACCGGGACCGCATGTCGGCGGTGACGTCGTACAGGGTGGACAGCGAGCCGTGCCACATGCAGTAGTACGACAGCCCGGTGATGTCCCAGCTGACGCCCTTCGCCTTGATCCCGTCGTAGAACCAGCGCGCGTGGGCGTCGCTGTCCGCGTTCGCGGTGTGGATGATCACCTTGGTGCCGCCGTTGCACGCCTTGGTGGCGTTGTAGCCCGCCTTGAGCAGCAGGCTGAGGTTGGTGAAGTCGTTGTTGACCACCTTGCCGTCGTTCCACAGCATGCCGACGTTGATCTCGTTGCCGATCTGCACACTGTCCGGGGCCGTGCCCTGCGCTTTGAGGCTGTTGCACACGTCGTAGGTGTAGTTGTAGACGTCGGTCTGCAGCTGGCCGATGCCGTGGCTCGCCCAGGCCGCGGGCTTGCGCTGATTGCCCGGGTCGGCCCAGGTGTCCGAGTAGTGGAAGTCGACCAGCAGCGCCAGCCCCTTGGCCTTGACCTTCTTCGCGTAGGCCAGCACCTTGGCCTTGTTGTTGTAGCCGCTGGCGGGGTTGTTCCAGACCCGCAGGCGGACGTAGTTCACTCCGGCGCCCTTGAGGATGTCGAGCGGGTCGGCGGCGTTGCCGTTCGCGTCGTAGTACGGGGCGCCGAGGTCGAGGGCGCGCTGCGCGGTCGACACATCGGCGCCGCGCATGCTGAGCGCGTCGACGGCGGACGCCTGGGTGGGCGCGGAGAGCAGGGCCGCCGCCAGGGCCAGCACAGTGGCGAGCAGGGCGGCCCTGAGCGTGCGTCCGACGGCGTACGCGGTCACCGTGTCCTCCTCCGGTCCGGTACGGCGTCCGGGCCGGGCGCGTAGCCGACCGGGGCCGTGATGTGTGCGGCGGCCGAGGTGCCGGGGGCGGTGCACGGCTTGCCGTTCAGGGTGAAGTCCCGTGGCGCGGGGTTGGTGCCGGTATAGGCGCCGTTGAAGCCGATGGCGGTGGAGCCGCCGGTGGCCAGGGTGGCGTTCCAGCCCGCGTCCTTCACGGTGACCTCGGTGGCGCTCTGGCGCCACGTGCCGTTCCAGCCCTGGGTGACCTTCTGGTTGCCGGTGAAGGAGAAGCCCAGTTGCCAGCCGTTCAGGGCGGGGCCCTTGTTGGTGATCGTGACGTTGGCCGTGAAGCCGCTGCCCCAGTCGGTGGTCACCCGGTAGTCGACCGTGCAGGAGGCCGCTGGGGCCCCGGCCGTGGTCACCCGTACCGGGGCCGAGGGCGGGGAGCTGCGTCCGGCGGTGTCCTTGGCCACCACGCGGAAGGTGTAGGCGGTGGCCGGGGACAGCCCGGCGACAGTGGCGCTCGTGGCGGGCGCGTCGACGGTGGCGACCGGGGCGCCGGTGGTGTCGCCGGAGTACACCTCGTAACGCGCCACCGGGGACGATCCGGCGGTGGAGGCGCCCCAGGTGAGCGTGGCCCGGTCGGACGCCACGGCGGTGGCGGCCGGGGTGCCGGGCGCGGTGGGCGGCTTGGCCTCGGAGGATCCGGCGGGCAGCACGTACTCGGTGATGGAGTAGGCCGGGAAGGTGGCGGTGAAACCACCGTTGGTCAGCGGCTGGTCGGCCAGGTGTTTGATCGCGGTGACGTCGTCCTGACCGTAGCGGTAGACCTGCGCCGCGCCGCCCGGGGCGGTGGCGCCGGTCACGGACACCGGGGCGGTCAGATCACCGGTGGTCTTGTTGACGACGAGCACGGTCAGGGCCTTGTCGCTGCTGCGCTCGGCCGCGTACACCGCGAGCTTGTCCTGATCGGCGCTGGCGGCGCGGACCGCGGTGTCGCCGAAGGAGCCGCCCTCACCGTCGTAGTTGCGGAACATGCGGAACGCGAAGGCGCCGGGCTCGGTGGACGTGGGCGGATCCCACAGGGTGGCGAGGTCCAGCCCCTCCCGTCCGAAGATGCCGAGCACATCGGCCTGGGCGAGGGCCCCGTTGATGTGGTCCAGCGCGCCCCAGTTGTACTCGGTGATGGCGAGCTTGGTGCCCGGGTAGTTCTCGTCGACCAGGGAGCGCATGCGCGGGATGAACTGGATGGGCTGGTTGATCCAGCTCTCGTCCACGTACGTGGGGTCCCACAGCTGCCGGGTGGAGCGCAGCCGCAGCTCCTGGGTGGCGGCGTCCACGCTGCCGCCGAACACCCCGGTCTGCTGGGGGTAGATGTGCTCGTCGAAGTAGTCCAGGATGCGGCGGTCGTGGGTCTGCTCGTACGTCTTCATCTGCTGGAGGTACCAGGGGGCGAACAGCTGCCCGCCGTGGGCGGCCCGGTCGGGCGGATTGTTCCAGCAGTCGCCGCCCTTCTCGCTACAGGTCTTCTGGTCGAGGCCGGAGTAGATCAGGGAGTTGAAGCCCCAGCCGACCGGGCCGAGGGTCTGCGCCTTAGGGTCGGCGTCCTTGATGGCGGCGGCGGTGGCGTACGTGCTGTCGCGCATCTCGTCGTAGCCCGTGCCCTCGGGGTGGACGTCGCGATGGGTGCTCCACCACAGGTCGGGCTCGTTGTCGAGGTTGTAGAAGCGGACGCCGCCGTCGTCCGCAGGGCCGTACGTGCGCTTCAGGTACTCGACCCAGCCCTTGGTGAACTCCGGGCCCGCGGGGATGCTGGTCTCGGCGGGGTCGTTGCCGGTGACGTTCGTACCGTCGGTCTTCACCCCGTTGCCGCAGTCCGGCCGCCACTGGGCGTCGTTCGCCTTCTGGGGGCCGTACTTGGCGATGCTGAAGCCGCAGGCGGCGTTGCGCGCCCCGGTCGTCCAGCCGCTCATGGGCACGGTCATCACGGTGTCGGTGCCGGTGCGGCGGTCCTGCTCGACGAACTTGTTCGCTTGCGAGCCGTCCGGGAGCTGGGCGGTGCCGTTCTCGTAGTACAGGTTCTCGAAGTACCAGTCGTGGCCCGCGTTGTAGGCGTCGCGCTGGTAGTTGTAGCGGCTGGTGGCGTTGCCGCCCCAGCGCCGGACCGGCAGGCGCAGTTCCTCGGCCAGTGCCTCGTCGGCGAAGTTGATCCCGTAGATGTTGGGGTCGATCGCCTTGCGGCCGGTGGTGGTGTCGACGCTGAGGGCGGGGCCTTCCGCGACGGCGGAGGAGGCGGCCGACCGCGCTCCCCCGTCCGGTAAGGCGCTCGCCTGGTGGGGGCCTGCCAGACCGGCGGCGGCCACCAGCAGCACCACGGCCGCCGACGCGGCTCTCGGAGTCATGCGCGTGGGTCTCCTTCGGGGCGGCCGTGCTGACGACGGGACATGGAGATGGGACGAGGCGATGGGAGCATTCGCGATGGGAGCGCTCCCACCTCAGCGCATGGTCAGGGAGCCGCGCAGGAGTGTCAACCTTCTCGACGGAACCCGGCGGCAGTTCCCGCACGCCGTACGTCGTACGCGTGGATCCAGCCGAAGTCCTCGGGCACGGTGGCCAGTTCGCGGTCGCGCCGCTGGGCGGCGGGCCCGTCGGGCAGATGCAGCAGGTCCGAGGTCACCCACGAGCTGCGCTGGACCTGCCGGGTACGGGCGCGGCGCAGCCGCTCGTAACGGCTCAGCGCCGAGCCGTACGCCTGCGGCCCGTCCGCCCCGGCCAGACAGTCCGCCAGGGTGGCGGCGTCCTCGATGGTCTGGTTGGCGCCCTGCCCGTGGTGGGGCAGCATGGCGTGCGCGGCGTCGCCGAGCAGGACCGCGCGGCCTCGGGTCCAGCTGCGCAGCGGGTCCTGGCCGAACAGGGCCCACCGGTCGCTCTGCGGGGCGCCGGTGACCATCTCGGCCATCGCCGGATGCCATCCGTCGAACGCGGCGGCGAGTTCGCCCGGCGCGGCCTCGGTCCGCCAGGAACCGGCGGTCCAGCGGGCGGGGCCCCGGACCACGGCGAGGAAGTTGATCGTGCCGTCCCGGTCGATCGGGTAGTGCAGGACGTGCGCGCCCGGACCCATCCAGAACTGGATGGCCCCCGGGTCGGGCAGCGACGGCATCCGTTCGGCGGGGACCAGGCCCCGGAAGCCGCTGGTGCCCGAGTACACGGCGGGCTCACCGTCGTGCACCCAGCGGCGCACTGCGGAGTGGACGCCATCGGCGCCGACCACAAGGTCGAAGCGGTCCTCGCGGGGGCCTTCGTCCAGCTCCAGGCGCAATCCGTCGCGCTCCTCGGCCAGGCCCCGCACCCGCGCTCCGAGGTGCAGGCCGTCCCGGCCCCACGCCGTGCTCAGGAGGGTCTGGAACACCGCCCGGTGCACACCCCGGTACGCGCCGCCGTACCGCTCGCGGTACACCTCGCCGACCGGGTGCGCGGCCACGCGGTGGCCGTCCCGCCAGTGGCGGTAGACCAGTTCGGTGGGGACCGCGGAGGCCTCCGCGAGGGCGGCGCCGAGGCCGAGTTCGTCCAGCAGCCGGGTGGCGTTGGCGGACAGCGCCACCGCGGCACCGGTCTCCTTCAGCTCCTCCGCCTGCTCGAAGATCTCGGCGTCGATGCCGCGCTGCCGCAGGAAGAGCCCGAGGGTCAGTCCCCCGATGCCCGCTCCCACGATCGCCACGCGCGGTGCAGCCGTGCCCATGGTGTTTCCGCCTCCGTTCCTCGTCATGCTCGTTGTGCTCGTTGTGCTCGTCGTACGTCCCCTCATGTCCCGGCGGCGTCGGCCGCCAGGTCGGAGGGGTGCTGGGCCAGGGGTGTGACGTCGATCGCCATATAGGGGAAGAGGGGCAGGTTCCACAGGATCTGGTGAAGCGCCTCGTTGTCCTCGACGTCGAAGACGCTGAGGTTGGCGTACTGCCCGACGCAGCGCCAGATGTGCACCCAGGTGCCCGCTTTCTGCAGCTCCTGGCAGTACGCCTTCTCGCGCGCCACCAGGTCCGCGCGCACCCCGGGGTCGAGGTCGCGCGGGATGTCGACGTTCATCCGTACCGCGAACAGCATCGGGCGTCACACCTTGTCGAGGACGAAGTCGTAGGTGACCTGGCGGCCGCTGCCGTCTACGGCGGGGCCGGGGTCGAGGATGAGTTCGGGCTTCACGGCCTGGGCGATGTCGTCCGCGACATGGCTGCCGCCCTTGAAGTACAGCTGGGTGGTGATGAGTTGGTGGCCGGGGGCGGACACCTTCAGATGGAGGTGTGCGGGGCGCCAGGCGTGCCAGCCCGCGGCGGAGATCAGCTGCCCGCAGGAGCCGTCGGTGGGGATCTGGTAGGGCGCGGGCTCGATGGTGTGAATCCTGAAGTGGCCCTGGCCGTCGGCGACGACCGTGCCACGCAGATTCCACTCGGGCAGGTCCGGGGCGAACTGGGAGTAGTAACCGTCGTTGTCGGCGTGCCATATCTCGATCACGGCGCCCGGCAGCGGGGTGCCGAGCGCGGTGGTGGCCTGGCCCTGGAAGAGCAGCGGGGTGCCCTCCTCGCCGTCGCGCATGGGCAGCGTGGCCTCGGCGGGCAGGCTCGGCGCGCCGGGGACGTAGTACGGGCCCTCGATGGTGCCCTTGCTGCCCTCGCGGCTCTCGTTCGCCACCTCTTCCACGACGTGTTCGACCCACACGTCCAGGAACAGCGGCCACTCGCCGTCCTCGCCGACCTGGATCAGCCACGCCTTGAGCGCGTCGTACTCGGCGTAGGTCAGCTTGTGGCGGCGGATGATGTCGTGGGTGGCGGCGAGGAGTTCGGAGACCAGGGTGTCCACGCGTGCGGTGTCGGCCCCGGCGGCGCCGGTGTGCTGCTTGGTGCGGAACCGCTCGGTGGCGGCGGCACCGGACGCGGCGGCGGTGGCCTGTTCGGTGGGCCGGTCCGTGCTGATGTCGGTCATGATCGCTTTCCTTGTCCGTCGAATCGTGGGTGGTGGGGTGGTGTCGGGGTCGGGGTCGCGGTCAGCGGTCCTGGCGGTAGCGGGCCAGCTTGGCGGGGTCGACGGCGATGCCGAGCCCCGCGCCCTCGCGGACGCGCAGGGTGCCGTCCGCGATGGTCAGCGGCTCGGCGAGGAGGTCGTCGGACATGTCGAGGAAGTTGGAGAGTTCGCCCGGGTGCCGGGAGGCCGTCCGGTGGGCGGCGCCGAAGGCTACCGCGCACAGCGTGCCGATCTGGCCGTCGATCTGGTTGCCCATGACCACCTCGACGCCCAGCCCCTCGCACTGGTGCAGCACGCGCTGGGAGGCGGTGAACCCGGTGCGGGCGGTCTTGATGCTGATGGCGGTGGCGGATCCGCCGAGGAGTTCGCGGGTGACCTCGGCGGCCCGGGTGGCGCTCTCGTCGGCGATGAAGGGGATGGGGCTCTGGGCGACCAGCCAGCGCCGCCCCAGCACATCGTCGGCGGGGCACAGTTCCTCGGCGAAGGTGAGGCCGAGGTCGGCCATCTCGCGCAGGGCGCGCGCCGATTCGGACGCGGTCCAGCCACGGTTGCCGTCGATGTACAGCCCGGCGTCCGGGCCGAGGGCGTCGCGCAGCGCCCGGCAGGCGTCGACGTCGGCGCGGTAGGGCTGCCGTCCGACCTTCACCTTGAACGTGGTGATGCCGTAGGTGTCCCGGACCCGCAGCGCCTCGTCCACCATCTGCCCGGTGGGCGCGAATCCGACCATGTGGCTCACCCGCATCCGGTCGCCGAAGCCGCCGAGCAGGGCGGACACCGGCATGCCCGCGGCCTGGCCGAGGATGTCCCACAGGGCCATGTCGACGGCGGCCTTGGCGGTGGGGTTGCCCACCGTCCGGTCGAGCTTGTCGTGGACGGCCTCCCGCTCCAGTGGCGTCAGGCCCAGGATCTGCGGTGCGAAGATCTTGTCGATCACCGCCACGATCGACTCCTGGGTCTCGCCGTAGGTGTACGGCCGGGGCGGCGCCTCGGCGGTCCCCGTCAGGCCTTCGTCGGTGTGCACACGTACCAGGACGTGGTCGGCGGTGTGGACCTCACCGCTCGCGAACCTCAGGGGCTTCTCGTAGGGGATGGCGAAGGGGATGGCCTCCACCTTGACGATCTTCAATGCCGCTCTCCTCCGAGTCTCCTTCGAGCTCTCCTTCGAGCGTGTTCTCCGCGAGAAACACGTCGTTCTGCTCCAGCGCCTTCAGCAGGTTCCGCAGCAGCGGTGAGTCGTCGTCCTCGCGCCAGGCGAGGTCCAGCCGGACGCACAGCGCGTCCTCGATGTCCTTGCACACCACTCCCTCGCGCGGCGCCGAGCGGATCGAGTCCGGCAGCACGGCCACCCCGAGCCCCGCCGCCACCAGGGCGAGGGCGGCCGAGGTCTCGGTGACCTCGTAGGCACGGTGCGGATAGAAGCCGGAGGCGAGACAGCTGCGGATCACCGCGTCGCCCACGACGGAGCCGAGCGCGGCCGCGTACATGATGAAGTTCTCGTGCCGCAGCTGCTCCACCCGTACGGAGTCCGCCTCGCCGAGCCAGTGGCCCTCGGGGACGGCGGCCACCAGGGGCTCGGTGGCGATGGGGCGGTGGACGATGCCCTCCTGGCGCACCGGCGGACGCAGTACGCCGACGTCGAGACGGCGCTCGGTCAGCCCCGCTTCCTGGGCGGGTGTGAGCATGTCGGTGTGCACCTCCAGGATCACCTGCGGCAGCTCGCGCTTCACCAGCCGGGCCAGCACGGGCAGTTGGCGGTACGAGGCGGAGCCCGTCAGCCCGATCCGGAGCACACCTTCCGCGCCGGAGGCGAACCGCCCGACCCGGGCCACCGCCTCGTCGACCACGGTGAGGATCCGTTCCACATCGGTACGGAACACCTCACCGGCCCCGGTCAGGGCGACGTGCCGGGTGGTGCGGGCGAACAGCTCCACCCCCAGCTCCGTCTCCAGCCGCCGGATCGCCTGGGACAGCGGGGGCTGGGCCATGTGCAGCCGTTCCGCGGCCCTCCCGAAGTGCCGTGTCTCGGCGACGGCCGCGAAATACCGGAGCTGCCTGAGTTCCATCGGAAACTCCCCTCACACTGCGACTCAGCGTAGGGAACGCGTCCCATACACCACAAATACCTGGTCACAGCCTATTGAGACGTGGGAGATATCAATAGGGTTCGAGTGCGGGGAGCGGGTCAGCCCGCGCTCCAGATGTCCGGCCGGGAGCCGTCGGTGTCGGTGAATCCGTACTCCGCGGCGAGCTGGGCGGAGCTGACGGACCGCTGGTTCCACCGGGCCCGGCCGGGGTCGGCGGCCAGCGTGGCGATGGCGCGGCCGACGTAGCGGGGCGACTCGGAGGACGCGAAGCTCTCGGGCGCGGTCGGGCGGCCCTCGCCCCGGTCCGCGAGCAGCGCGTCACGCCAGTTCTCCTCGCGGACCCCGTAGTTGTCGAGCATCATTTCCGAGCGCAACCAGCCGGGCGTGATGGCCACGGCCGTCGCATCGTAGGGGGCCAGCTCATGACCCTGGGAGAAGGCCAGCCGGTTCACGGCGGTCTTCACCAGGTCGTAGAAGACCGAGATCCGGTAGCGCCCGGCGTTGTACTCGGCGGTGCCGTCCGTCACCTCGACGAGCAGACCGCCCGGCTTCCCGATCAGGAGCGGCAGCAGATGGTGCGAGGTGATCAGGTGGGTGTCGAGGCCGAGCCGGAGGATGCGCAGACCGGCGTCGAGGTCGTGGTCCCAGATCGGGGTGTTCCAGTCGGCGGGCCCGCCCTTGAGGCGTTCGGCGCCCCAGATGTCGTTGACGAGAATGTCGATGCCGCCGTGGTCGTGGCGGATGCGCCGCGCCAGGCCGCGGACCTGCTCGGAGTCGAGGTGGTCGGCCTGGATGGCGATTCCGGTGCCGCCGAGGCGGGTGACGAGGTCGGCGGTCTCCTCGATCGTCTCGGGCCGGTCGTAGTCCGAGTGGCCCGAGCCCGTGACGCTGCTGCGTCCCGTACAGATGACGGTCGCACCGGCCTCGCCCAGCGCGGTGGCGATGCCGCGCCCGGCGCCACGGGTCGCCCCCGCGACGACGGCGACCCGTCCGCGCAGCGCCTCGTGATCCGGTGACCAGCTCACCCGATGAGTGTCGCACGCGCGCCGGAGGGCACGCCGATCGCGCCGCGCCCTGCCTTCCCGCTCTTGCGCGGGGTGGCACCGAGGGCCTGGACGCCGACCCGCACCTCGGCGAGGGCGGCGCTGTCGCGGATGGCTCCGCGCAGGACGAGGCCCGCCCCACCCGTTATGGCCACGGTACTCATCGTTGCATCAAAGCACAGGTTGATACAATCTGCATTCCTGTCTCCCGTACGCGCACACGATCGGGGTCGCCCGTGTGCGCCCTCTGCTCGCGGCCGCGGCGCAGCGGTCAAGCCTAGGATGAAGCGTCCTCGTCCACCACACGAAGAGCGCAGGGGCTGATGTCGCGGCCGAATCTGACCACCTCGATCGCCACCCGCCTGGTGGACCTGATGCGCCACAGCGGCCTCGACGAAGGGGCCCACATCACCGAGCAGTGGGCGGCGGACGCACTGGACGTCTCGCGCACCCCCGTCCGCAAGGCCATGGCCTTCCTCACCGAGGTCGGCATCCTCACCCGGGTCCCGAACCGCGGCTTCTTCCTGGCCCGTGGCGCGGCCACGCTGACCCGGCGCGATCTGTCCGAGGACACCGACGTCGAGCAGGAGGCGTACTTCCAGATCGCCGACGACTACGTCGGCGGCCGCTTCACCGGCTCGTTCACCGCCGCCGACATCAGCCGCCGCTACCGCCTGACGCCGCGCCAGGCCGACCGGGTACTGGTCCGGATGGACGGCGAGGACCTGGTGCGCCGCAGAGCGGGCGGCCGGGGCTGGGAGTTCCAGCACGTCCTCACCACCGTCGAGGCGCACGACCAGAGTTACCGCTTTCGGATGATCATCGAGCCCGCGGCGCTGCTGGAGCCCGGCTTCACCGTGGACACCGAGGCGTTCGCACGGCACCGACGGCAGCAGGAGGCGCTGCTGCGCGGTGACATCCTGCTGCTGCCCCGGGCCGAGCTGTTCCAGGTCAACGCCTCGTTCCACGAGATGCTGGTGGGCTGCTCGGGGAATCAGTTCCTGCTGGACGCCGTACGGCGGCAGAACCGGCTGCGCCGCCTGATCGAGTACCGCCACCAGGTCGACCGCTCCCGGCTGACCCACCAGGCCCGCGAGCATCTGCGCCTGCTGGATCTGATGGAGGGCGGCGGCATCAAGGAGGCGTCGGCGTTCCTCCAGGGCCATCTGGACAAGGTCCGCTCCCTCAAGACCGGGATCGACCCGGAGGCGTAGTCCCGCAGCGCTCCTGAGGCAACCGAGTGCGAGGTCTGTTGTATCAATGCGCGCCTTGAAACAATATTGTGGGACCATGAACGCTGACCGCACCGCCGTGCTCACCGTGGACGGCCGCCCGTACCGCTATCTGCCCCTGGACCGCCTCCTGCCGCGCGCGGAGCTGGACACCCTCCCGTACGCGGTGCGCGTCCTGCTGGAGAACGTCGCGCGGCGCGCTCCCGGTGCGCTGGCGGATGTGGTCGGCCGGGCCCGG
The DNA here is from genome assembly GCF_053596435.1 of Streptomyces sp. NPDC001700. Taxonomy (NCBI): domain Bacteria; kingdom Bacillati; phylum Actinomycetota; class Actinomycetes; order Kitasatosporales; family Streptomycetaceae; genus Streptomyces; species Streptomyces sp. NPDC001700. The sequence goes on along the minus strand of NZ_JBSFGE010000008.1, from coordinate 153,561 downwards.
TCCGGGGGCGGGGGATGCGAGGTGCCGGTGCATCCGAACCGGATCATGCTGCACGACACCACGTGCCTGCCCGCCCTCGCCGACTTCGCGGCCATGCGGGACAGCGTCGCGGAACTGGGCGGCGAGGCGGAGCGGTTGCAGCCCGCCATCCCGGTCGACCTCACCGTGGACCACTCCGTCATCGTCGAGGAGTACGGCCACCCCGACGCCGTCGAGCGCAATCTGCTGATCGACTTCCGCCGCAACCGGGAGCGCTACGAGTTCGTCAAGTGGGCCGAGCGCAGCGTGCGGAACTTCCGGGTCGTCCCGCCCGGGACCGGCATCATCCACCAGGTCAACATGGAGGCGCTGGCCCGGGTCGTCTGGCAGCAGGACGCCCCCGGCGAGGACCCGCCGTGGCTGTACCCGGACGTGCTCGTCGCGACCGACAGCCACACCCCGATGATCAACGCGCTGGGCGTCATCGGCTGGGGTGTCGGCGGGCTGGAGGGCCAGGCGGCCATGCTGGGCGAGCCGGTCACCATCCCGTACCCGACGGTGGTGGGCGTGCGGCTGACCGGCCGGCTGCGGCCCGGCGTCGGCGCCACCGACCTCGCCCTCACCCTGACCGAACGGTTGCGCGCCAAGGGCGTGGTGGACAGCTTCGTGGAATTCTGCGGCACCGGCGCCACGACGCTGGGCTGGGCGGAGCGCGCCGCGGTCGCCAACATGGCGCCCGAGTACGGAGCCACCTGCGTGTTCTTCCCGTACGACGACGAGACCGCCGCGTATCTGCGGCTCAGCGGGCGGGACGAGGCACACGTCCGGCTCGTCGACGCCTACCTGGACGCCCAGGGGCTCAAGCGCACCGAGGACCGGCCGGAACCACGCTACGACGATGTCATCGACCTCGACCTCGGCACGGTGGAACCGAGCATGGCCGGGCCGAACCTCCCCCACCAGCGGCTGTCGCTGTCGCGGGTGCCCGCCTCGTACCGCGCGGCGGCGACTCCCACGGCGGTGGACACCGGGGACAAGGACACCGGGGACACCTTCGGCGAGCCGCTTCCCGAGGGCCCGGTGGCCATCGCGTCGATCACCAGCTGCACCAACACCGCCAACCCGGCGCTCATGGTGCAGGCGGGGCTGCTCGCCGAGCGGGCCGTCCAGGCCGGGCTGAGTGCCAAGCCCTGGGTGAAGACGTCCCTCTCCCCCGGTTCGCGGGTGGTCGAGGAGTATCTGCGGGCGGCCGGGCTGCTGCCCGCCCTGGAGAAGACCGGTTTCCACATCGTCGGCTTCGGCTGCATGACCTGCATCGGCAACTCAGGACCGCTGCACCCGGCGATGGAAGACCTCGCCGAGCGGGGCGCGGTCGAGCCCGTCGCCGTCCTGTCCGGCAACCGCAACTTCGCCGGGCGGGTCAACCCCCGCACCCCGCTGTCCTATCTGGCCTCCCCGCCCCTGGTCGTGGCCTACGCCCTGGCCGGTTCGATCCTGCACGACTTCGGCCGCGACCCCCTGGGCACCACCCCCGGCGGCCGACCCGTCCACCTCCGGGACCTGTGGCCGACGGACGAGGAGGTGAGCGCCCGTATCGCCGAGCACGTCCGCCCCGAGCTGTTCCGGGCGAACGCCGCCCGTCTCCACGACGGCACCGAGGCGTGGCGCGGCGTCGAGGCCCCGGGCAGCACCCGCTTCCCCTGGAGCCCCGAGTCGACGTACGTCCGCCGCCCGCCGCATCTGACCGGACTGTCGGCCACGGCCCCGGACCGCGTCACCCTGGGCCGGGCGAAGGTGCTGCTGCACCTCGGTGACGACGTCACCACCGACCACATCTCCCCCGCGGGCCGGATCCCCGCCGACAGCGCGGCGGGCCACTGGCTGACCGAGCGCCAAGTGGCCCGCCGCGACCTCAACCAGTACTCCACCCGCCGCAGCAACCACGAGGTGATGCTGCGCGGCGCCTTCACCAACCCGGCCGTCGCCAATCTGCTGCCCGGAACCCAGAAGGGACCCGGCGCCCACACCCATACGGCCGACCGCACCCGGGTCCTGCCGGTGCACGAGGCCGCGCCCACCTACCGCGACGCGGGCTACGACCTGGTCGTCGTCGCGGGCCGCAACTACGGCGCCGGTTCCAGCCGCGACTGGGCCGCCAAGGCGCAGGCCCTGCTCGGCGTCCGCGTGGTGGTGGCCGAGTCGTACGAGCGCATCCACCGCAGCAACCTGATCGGCATGGGCGTCCTGCCCCTGGAGTTCCCGGAGAGCGACAGCGCGTCGGCCCACGCGTTCACCGGAGCGGAGGAACTGTCCTTCGAAGGGCTCGGCCAACTGAGCGTCGGCACCAACCGGGTGGTCCTCCGCCTCCACGGCGACAGCCCCACCACGGCGGAGCTGCGGCTGCGGATCCACTCCCGGCAGGAACTCGCCTACCTGCGCCACGGCGGCATCCTGCCCTACGTGGTCCGCCGCTCCCTTCAGGGACCATGATGTCCCTGCGGGGCGAGATGGCGTCGACGAGAGACGGTGGGCATGGACTGGGAGAGCTTCGCGGAGCAGATGGCCGTCATGGCGCGGGACCTGCTGGCACAGGACTCGGTGGACGCCACGCTGGAGCGGATCACCGCGAGCGCCGTGGAGAACGTCGAGGGGTGCGACGCGGCGGGGATCCTGCTCCTCCACGGTCAGCACGTGGAAACCCTGGCCCCGACCGAAGGGCTGGTGGTCCGCTCCGATGAGCTGCAGGAGCACACCGCCGAGGGACCGTGCTTCGACGCCGCTCTCCACAGCGAGCCCGTCTACCGGATCAGGGACCTCGCCGAGCCGCAGGAGAAGTGGCCCGAGTTCGGGCGCCGCGCCCGTGACCTGGGCATCGGGAGCATGATGGGGTTCTTGCTCTACACCAGGGAAGAGGAACTCGGTTCGCTGAACCTGTATGCACGGCGTACGGGCGTCTTCACCAAGGGCAGCGAGACGGCGGGCTGGCTGCTGGCCTCGCACGCCGCGGTCGCGTTCTCCAGCGCCCGTACGGCCGACCAGCTCCAGCAGGCGCTCTCCACCCGGCACACCATCGGCGAGGCCATGGGCATCCTCATGGAACGCCTCAAGGTCAGTGAGGACGACGCCTTCAACGTGCTGCGGCGGGTGTCCCAGGAGCGCAACATCAAGCTGCGGGACATCGCCCGGCAGGTATGTGAGAGCGGCGGCATCGACGGCTGAGGGCCGCCGTGCCGCCGCAATGCGGCTCCACCGGCCCGCATTCTGGACCGGAAGAGCCTGGCCATCGCGTTCCCCCGGGGGACTCACTGACAGCGTGGGGCGCGGGTACCCGGCGCCCCAACCCGTATGCATGCCTCTCAGCAGACAAGGGCTCAGCGGGCGAGGGCCGGGATGATGCCGCCCGCGAGAACCGCCTCGCGCTGCCGGGGCGAGAGCCGGTGGCGCAGCAGGTACTCCTCGTCCCGGGTGGTATTGCGTACGCGGAGGGTCCGGTCGTCCGTCCGGTTAAGGGCCTCGTGCAGACCGGACAGAGAGAGCCGGTCGTCGGCCTCGACGCGCTCATAGTCGCCGGGATCGTCGAATTCGAGCGGCAGGACACCGAAGTTGGCGAGGTTCTGCCAGTGGATGCGGGCGTACGACACCGCGATGACCGCTCGTAGCCCGAGGTAGCGCGGAGTGATGGCGGCGTGTTCGCGGGACGAACCCTGCCCGTAGTTCGCACCGGCCACGATGAAGTGTCCGGTGGTGTCCCGCACCGACGCGGCGCGCCGCGGGTAGTCGGGGTCCAGCCGGGTGAGGGTGAACTCGGCCAGCTTCGGGACGTTGGACCGGTAGGGCAGGGCCTTCGCCCCGGCCGGGGAGATCTCGTCCGTCGAGACGTCGTCACCGGCCTTGAGCAGGACCGGCCCTTCGAGGGTGTCCGGCAGCGGGTCGAGGTCGGGCAGCGCGGAGATGTTGGGGCCGCGCACCAGCTGGACGCGGTGGGCCTCGTCCGGCGGCAGCGGTGGCTCCAGCATGGCGTCGTTGACCGACGGCGGCTCGGGTGCGGGTGGCGCGGGCGGGTCCGCAGAGAGGCGGTCGGCCCAGTCGCGCGGGTCCGTGATGACGCCGGTCAGCGCGGACGCCGCGGCGGTCTCCGGCGAGCACAGCCACACCGCGTCGTCCTCGGTGCCGGAGCGGCCGGGGAAGTTGCGCGGGAAGGTACGCAGCGAGTTGCGCCCCGCCGCGGGCGCCTGCCCCATGCCGATGCAGCCGAGACAGCCCGCCTGGTGGATACGGCCACCGGCGGCGATCAGGTCGAACGTGGCGCCCGACCGCGTCAGGTCCTGCAGGATCTCGCGGGACGTGGGGTTGACGTCGAAGCTCACCCCGGGCGCCGTCTGCCGGCCCGCCACCATGGCGGCCGGTACGGCGAAGTCGCGGAATCCGGGGTTGGCGGAGGAGCCGATGACCGCCTGTCCGATGGGCTCCCCGGCGGCCTCCCGGACCGGCACCACGTTGCCCGGCGAGGTGGGCCGTGCGATCAGCGGCTGCAGGGACGACAGGTCGATCTCCTCGTCGAGGTCGTACGTGGCGTCCTCGTCGGCGACGATCTCGGTGAAGTCCGCGCCGCGCCCCACTCCGTCGAGGAAGCCGCGCACCGCGTCGTCGGAGGGGAAGACGGTGGTGGTGGCGCCGAGTTCCGCGCCCATGTTGGCGATGACGTGCCGGTCCATGGCGGTGAGGGAGGCCAGCCCGGGCCCGTGGTACTCCAGCACGCGGTGGACACCGCCCTGCACACCATGGCGGCGCAGCATCTCCAGGATCACGTCCTTGGCGCTGACCCACGGCGCCAGTTCGCCGGTCAGCCGGATGCCCCAGATCCTCGGCATGGTGAGGTGGAGCGGCCGTCCGGCCATGGCGAGGGCGACTTCCAGGCCGCCGGTGCCGATCGCCAGCATGCCGAGCGAGCCGCCCGCGCAGGTGTGGGAGTCGGATCCGGCGAGTGTTCTGCCGGGGGCGCCGAAGTGCTGCATATGGGTCGGGTGGGAGACGCCGTTGCCGGGCCCCGAGAACCACAGGCCGAAGCGGCGGGCGGCCGAGCGCAAAAAGAGGTGGTCCTCGGCGTTGCGCTCGTCGGCCTGGAGGATGTTGTGGTCGACGTACTGGACGCTGACCTGCGTACGGACCCGGTCCAGCGCCAGCGCCTCCAGCTCCTGCATCACCAGGGTGCCGGTGGCGTCCTGGGTGAGCGTCTGGTCCACGCGCAGCGCGATCTCCTCCCCCGGCTCCATGCGGCCGGAGACGAGGTGGTCGCCGATCAGCCGCTGTGTCACGGTGCCGTGTGCGCGGCCACGAGGGGGACCCATAGCGGTACCGCCTTCCCGGTGCGGAGCGGCCGGATTGTCCGGGCGCCACCATGCGGGTTCCCTTCAGCGGCGGCTATGACGGCCGCGCGGCGGCACGGTCACCCGTACGGGCCCTCGACTCGTACGGGTCTCCCGCGTCAGGCGCGTGAGGTGAGGATGCTGAGCGCGTTGGCGGCGACGATGGCGCCGATGCTCGCCCACTCGGTCCACCCCAGGCTCTGGCCGAGGATGATCCATCCGACGACCGCGGCGAGGACCGGGTTGACGCTCATGAACAGCCCGAAGGTCTGCGCGGGGACGCGGCGCAGGGTCAGCAGGTCGGCGAGGTAGGGCACGGCGGAGGAGAGGACACCGGCGGCGATGGCGTAACCGGCCGCCCCCGGCGTCGGCGGGTGTTGCACGGCGATGACGATGCCGACGGGCAGGAACAGCAGGGCGGAGAGCGCGGCGGCCGCCGCCGACCCCTGGAGTCCGGGGACGCGGCGGCCGACGGTGCGGTTGAGCAGGATGTACGACGCCCAGCAGGCGGCGGCCAGCAGCCCGAGGCCGAGGCCCAGGTAGTCGGTGGAGGGCTGCGGGCGCATCAGGGTGACCACGCCCGCCAGGGCGACCAGCGCACAGCACGCGTCCGTGCGGCGGCGGGAGGCGGACAGGGCGATGGTGAGCGGGCCGAGGAATTCCAGGGTCACCGCCAGCCCGAGGCCGATGCGGTCGATGGCGCTGTAGAGGGACAGGTTCATGACGCCGAAGACCAGGGCCAGCAGCAGCACCGGCCACCACTGCCGCTTGGTGAAGGAGCGCAGTTGGGGGCGGCCGACGGCCAGCAGGGCGATGGCGGCGACGTACTGGCGTACCGCGACGACGCCGGTGGCGCCGAGGACGGGGAAGGCGAGGGAGCCGATCGCGGCCCCGGTCTGGTTGGACAGACCGCTCCCGGCCATGGTGAGCACCCCGGCCAGCGGCCGCCCGGCCGGTTTCGGTTCCGGGAAGTCCGGGCTCGTGGGTGACGTAGCGGTCCGGTGCGCGGGGGCCGGGGAGGGGGCGGAAGCGGGGGCGTGGGCTGCGTCCATGCCCCGATCGTGGGGCCGGGCGACCATTGCGCAAAATGCGTTCCACAACGCACCTATACGCTGTGGTTATGGATGTGGAGCTGCGGCAGTTGCGCTGTCTCGTCGCGATCGTGGACGAGGGCACCTTCACCGATGCCGCGATCGCGCTCGGGGTGTCCCAGGCGGCCGTTTCCCGCACGCTGGCCTCGCTCGAACGCGCCCTCGGAGTGCGGCTGTTGCGGCGTACGTCCCGGACGGTGACCCCGACCGGGACCGGGCTGCGGGTGGTGGCGCAGGCCCGGCGGGTGCTCGGGGAGGTGGACGATCTGGTGCGGGAGGCCACGTCGGGCCACACCCGGCTGCGGATCGGCTACGCCTGGTCGGCGCTGGGCAGCCACACCCCCGCCTTCCAGCGCCGCTGGGCGGCCGCGCGTCCGGAGACCCGGCTGCACCTCGTACGGGTCAACACGGCCACGGCAGGTCTCGCGGAGGGGGCCTGTGACCTGGCCGTACTGCGCAAGCCGCTGGAGGACCACCGCTTCGACTCGGCCATCGTGGGGCTAGAGCGGCGGCTGTGCGCGATGGCGGCGGACGATCCCCTGGCCCGGCGCCGCTCCATCAGGCTCGCCGACATCGGCGACCGCACGCTGCTGGTCGACCGGCGGACCGGCACCACCACACCCGAGCTGTGGCCGCCCGGCGCCCGCCCGGCCACCGAGGAGACGCATGACGTCGACGACTGGCTGAACCTGATCTCCACGGGCCACTGCGTGGGGATGACGGCCGAGTCGACCGCGCACCAGTATCCGCGGCCCGGCATCGTGTACCGGCCGGTGCGCGACGCCGAGCCGATCGCGGTACGGCTGGGCTGGTGGCGGGACGATCCGCATCCCGCCGGACAGGCGGTGATCGAGCTGCTCACCGCGCTCTACCGGGCGGGGTGAGCAGCGGTCTCCTTAATAGAAGTGCCTGCGCCCGGCGACCGCGTGACCCGCGGTGCCCAGGGCCCACAGGACCGCCCCGATGACGAGAAGGACGATGCCGATCGTCCACAGGACGGCGATACCGGTCAGCAGGCCGATGATGAGGAGAATGACCCCGAGGACAATCATGGCGTCCTCCGATCTCTCGGGATTGCTCCACCTCAACTATCCGCCTCTTCCGTCCGCCGCGCCAACGCGTCGCACCCCCGCCGGGGGCATCCGCGCGCGGCTCGGGCATCGTGGCTACCGACGTGTTCGCCCAGGAGCCGTGAGGAGTCATCGATGACGACAGCCGAGTCCCGTGAGGCGGCGGCCGGGTCCGCCGAGCCCGTGGTGCGCGCCGCCGCCGGTGCGGTGCGCGGCCGCCGGGAGGACGGTCTGGCCGTGTTCCGTGGCATCCCGTTCGCCGAGCCGCCGGTCGGGGAGGCGCGGTTCCAGGCGCCGCGCCCCGTACGCGCCTGGGAGGGGACGCGGGACGCGTTCACCTTCGGGCCGCCGCCCCCGCAGGAGTCGGGGTTCATGGGCCGCACCGGTGTGCTGGAGGCGCCCACGGGCGACGACTGGCTGACGGTCAACGTCTGGACCCCCGAGCCGGACCCGGCCGCGCGCCGCCCGGTGATGGTGTGGATCTACGGCGGCGCCTACAAGCTCGGCCACTCCGGCAGCCCCGGCTACGACGCCCGGCGCATCGCCCGCGACGGCGACCTCGTCGTGGTCACCCTCAACTACCGCGTCGGCATCGAGGGCTTCGCCCACCTCGACGGGGCGCCCGCCAACCGCGGTCTGCTCGACCAGGTCGCGGCCCTGGAGTGGGTGCGGGAGAACATCGCGGCGTTCGGCGGCGACCCCGGCCGGGTCACCGTGTTCGGCGAGTCGGCCGGAGCCGGGTCGGTCGCCTCGCTGCTGGCCATGCCGAGCGCGGCGGGGCTGTTCCGGCGCGCCATCGCGCAGAGCGTGCCGGGCACGTTCTTCTCCGGCGAGCTGGCCCGGGACATCGCGGGCGCGCTCGCCACCGAGGCGGGCCTGCGCCCGACCGCCGCCGATCTGGCCACGGTCGACCCGCGACGGCTGACCTCGGCGGGCGAGGCGCTGGGCCCCAAGATGCGCCAGTACGAGGAGACGTGGGGGAAGGTCGTCCACACGCAGACCCCCTTCTCCCCCGTCGTCGACGGCGAGGTGCTGCCGACCACCCCGTGGCAGGCGCTGGCGGCCGGTGCGGCGCGCGACGTGGAGCTGATCGCCGGGCACAACCGGGACGAGTACCGGCTGTTCCTCGCCCTCAGCGGACAGCTCGGCGAGGCGGGCGAGGAGGAAGCGGCGGCGGCCCTGCGCACATTCGGGCCGGGGCCGGACGGCGAACGGGCCTACCGCGCCGCCTTCCCGGACGCCTCCCCCGCCGGACTCCACGAACGCGTCCAGTCCGACTGGCTGTTCCACATGCCCTCGCTCCGGCTGGCCGAGGCCCAGGTGGCCGGGGGCGGCCGCGCCCATGTGTACGAGCTGACCTGGCCCGCCCCGGGAGGCGGCGGCGCCCTGGGCGCCTGCCACGGCCTGGACGTCCCGCTGCTGTTCGGCACCTTCGACGCGGACCTCGGCATGCTGCTGTTCGACGCCTCCGGGCCCTCGCCGGAGGCCGAGGCGCTGTCGTCCCGCTTCCGCGCGGCCTGGACCGCGTTCGCCGCGACGGGCGACCCGGGCTGGCCCGCGTACGACCCGGCGCGGCGGCTGACCCAGGTCTTCGACGCGGCGCCCGAGGTCACCGCCTACCCGGAGGAGGTCTCCCGCGTCCTCTGGCAGGACCACACCTTCCCGGCCCTGCCCCTGCTCAGCTGACGCCCTCCTCGGCACGCCGGACGTTGGCCACCATCGTGCGCAGCACCTTGAGCGCGGCCACGTACTCCTCGTCGCCGACGCCCTCGTGGACCACCGCGCGCAGCTCGGTGACCAGGGCGCGCAGCCGGGCGCGGGCGGCTTCGCCCGCGTCGGTGAGGTGCAGACGGCCGTCGGCGTCGGCCCGCAGCCAGTCGCGGTGCAGCAGCTGGTCGATGACGCGCGGAATCTCGTACGGGCCGTCCGCGAGGGGCGTCAGCCGCTCGGCCACGTCCGCGCGGCTGGGCGCGGCGGGCCAGGAATGTACGCAGTTGAGCACCCAGTACTGCGGCTGGGTGGCGTCGGTCCTGGCCATCGCGTCGCGCAGCTGCCGGGTGACGGTGGTGTGGGCCAGCCCGGTCCAGTAGCCGACCGGCTGGCTCGCCAGCATGTCGTCGGTGGCGGCGGGATCGGCCGGGGCCTGGTCGGTGAGGCCGTTACGTAACGGGGTCATGAGCAGGACGCTACCCCCGGTTGTGGGCGTTCCGCGGGGTCGTCGGTGGCCGGGGGATCGGCCGGGCCTGAACGCGGCCCCGTACACCGGCGGCGGGTGGGGCGGCCTTACGCTGGTGGCCGTGCACATCTGCTTTGTCTGTAGCGGGAACATCTGCCGTTCACCCTCCGCCGCCCTGGTCTTCGCCGAGCAGCTGCGCCGCGCGGGCCTCGACGGCGCGGTACGGGTCACCAGCGCCGGGATCGGCCCCTGGCACGTCGGCGAACCCGTCGACGAACGGGCCGGTGAGGTGCTGGACCAGCGCGGCTATCCGGTCGAGCACGTCGCGGCCCAGGTCGGTGCCGAGCATCTGGACGCCGATCTCTTTCTGGCCATGGACAGCGGCCACGAGCGGGCGCTGCGCCAGCTGGTCGACGATCCGTCCCGGGTCCGGATGCTGCGGTCCTTCGACCCGGACGCGACCGGCGACCTGGACGTGCCCGATCCGTACTACGGCGGTCCGGAGGGATTCGACGAGGTGCTGGACATGATCGAAGCCGCGACACCCGGCCTGCTCGCCTGGGCCCGCGAGCGCGCGAGCGTATGACCGGCGAAGGACCGGGCGCGGCGGCGGCCCGGCTCACCGGCCTCCCGGTGACCGGCGAGCGCGCGCTGTCCGGGGCGCTCGCCGAAGTCACCCTCGACGGTGGGCAGGTGGTGATGGTCAAGCGCGGGGACGACCCCGGCGCGGTGGCGGCCGAGGCGGCCGGGCTGCGCTGGCTGGCCGACACCGGCACGGTCAACGTCCCGGTGGTGCACGGCCACGACCCGCGCTGGCTGGTGTCCGACCGGGTCCCGTCCGGCCGGGCGAGCGCGGAGACGGCGGTGCGGTTCGGCGGCGCTCTGGCCGCCCTGCACGCGTCCGGCGCGCCCGCGTTCGGCGCCCCGCCGCCGGGCGGCCCCGAGGACGCGTACATCGGGCTCGCCCCGATGCGCAACGTCACCGGCGGCGACTGGCCGGGCTGGTACGCAGAGCACCGGGTGCTGTCCTATCTGCGCCGCGCGGTCGACGACGGAACGGTGCGCGCCGCCGAGGCGGCCACGATCGAGCGGGTCTGCGAGCGGCTGCCCGAGCTGGCGGGCCCCGCCGAGCCGCCCGCCCGGCTGCACGGCGACCTGTGGAACGGCAATGTGCTGTGGGGCGCGGACGGGCAGGCCTGGCTGATCGACCCGGCCGCGCACGGCGGACACCGGGAGACGGACCTGGCGATGCTGCACCTGTTCGGCTGCCCCCACCTGGACCGGGTGCTGGCGGGCTACCAGGAGGCGTCGCCGCTCGCCGAGGGCTGGGCGGACCGCATCGGGCTGCACCAGCTCTTCCCGCTGCTGGTGCACGCGGTGCTCTTCGGACGCGGCTACGCCGAGCAGGCCCTCACGGCGGCCCGCACCGCCCTGGCGGGGTAGCCTCCGTCATGCCTGGGCGGCCCGCGTAAGCCGGTCGGCGAGGGCCGCGACGAGGGCGCGCAGCTCGTCGGGGCGCTCGATGACGAACGGCAGGTCCAGCGACGCGAGCACGCCGGGCAGCCAGTCGAGCCGTTCCACGCGCAGTTCGACGCGCGACCACTCCCCGGCCGCCGGGGCTTCGGTCACGAGCGCGACACTCGCGGGCAGCCGGGTGTGGATCTGCTCGGCCGTCCCCTGGATCCGCAGCGTCACCTGATGCCGGTACGGCGCGGTGGCGAGCCCTTCCAGGACGCGCCGCGCCGGGTCGAGTCCGGCGGGCGGCTCGAACGAACCGGGCAGGGTGCGCGCATCGGCGACGCGGTCCAGCCGGAACGTCCGGTCCTCGCCGATCCCGGCATCCACGCCGGTCACGTACCACTTGCCCGCGTGGGCGACGAGCCCGTACGGGTGCAGGGTGCGCTCGCCGGACCGGCCGTCGGCGGCGGTGTAGCGGATACGGACCGGCCGGTGGTGGCGCACCGCGTCGGCGATGGCCAGCAGGACCGGGGTCTGCGGGGCGGCGGACGCGCCGGGCGGGGCCGTGAAGGCGAGGGAGTCGAGCACGGCGTCGAGTCGGTGGCGGAGCCGGTCGGGCAGCACCCGCCGGATCTTGGCCGCCGCGGTCTCCCCGGCCACGGTCTCGGCCGCCGTGCCCGGGGCCGTCGTCAGGCCGCTGCGCCGCCCGGCGGCCAGGCCGAGCAGCACGGCGAGCGCTTCGTCGTCCGTCAGCATCAGCGGGGGCATGCGGAAACCGGGGGCGAGCCGGTAGCCGCCGTAGCGGCCGCGCACCGACTCGACGGGTACGTCGAGGTCGATGAGGTGGTCGGCATACCGCCGCACCGTGCGTTCGTCCACGCCGAGCCGGTCGGCGAGTTCGGCGACGGTGCGCAGGCCGCCCGACTGCAGAAGTTCCAGCAGGGTGAGCACGCGCGCGATCGGTCGGGGCATACCGACAAGTCTCCCGTAGATACCGGGCGGGTTCTGCCCGGTATTGCCCGTAGCGTGCGGTCCGAAGCACCGACCGACCAGGAGAAACACCCATGGACTTCGTCTCGATCCGCGTCATCACCGGCGACATCACCCGCCTCGTCGGCTTCTACGAACACGCCACCGGAGTGCGGGCGCGCTGGGCCACCGAGGACTTCGCCGAGCTGAGCATCGGCTCGGCCACCCTGGCGATCGGCAGCACCCGCACCGTCCCGATGTTCGCGCCCGGCTCGTCCCACCCGGCCGACAACCGCAGCGTCATCCTGGAGTTCCGGGTGGACGACGTGGACAGCGTGTACCGGAACCTGACCGGCACCGGCTTCGTGCGGGACGTCGTCAAGGAGCCCACCACGATGCCCTGGGGCAACCGCTCGCTCCTCTTCCGCGACCCGGACGGCAACCTCGTCAACTTCTTCACCCCCGCTGCGTCCCATATGCCCGGATAGGGTGGATAAGAGCATGTGGGAACAGGTGACGCGATGAAGAGGGACCCCCGGATCGGCATGCTCATGGCCGCGGGCGAGGACATCGGCGCGCCGGAGGCGCTGCGGATCGGTCTCGATCAGGCGGTGGCCGGGGTGGGCGGGCTCGGCGGCATGGTGCATCTGGGCGGCGGGGGCAGCGGACAGCTGTATCTGGCGACGCGCTGCGGGCTCTCCGAGGCCCTGATCGAGGCGTGGAAACGCGTCGGGGGTGACGAGCCGGTCGCGCCCGCCCTCGCCGTACGGGACAACACCTTCGCCTGGACGCCCCTGACCGGCGGCACCGGGGGCCGGGGATTTCCGGTCGGCACCGGGCTGGCCTCCGTCCCCATGCCCGCCGCGCGCGGACCGCAGGGCGCGCTGTCCGTCCTGGCGGCCGCGCGCGACGGGCCGGGACCGGCGGACCGGGCCCTGCTCACCGCCGTGGCCGGATGGGTCTCGGAGCGGCTGCACGAACCGGCGCTGCCGCAAGGCGGCCCGCCCGGCTGGACCTGGCCCACCCGCTCCGCCCTCCGGCGGTCCCGGAGCGGGACCGGCGTCGGCAGCTGGGCCTGGGACTTCACCGCCGGAACGATCCACTGGGACGAGCCCGCGCTGGCGATCCTCGGCGCCGGTTCCCTCCCCGCCTCCGCGCGCGTCGAGGAGTGGATGGACCTCGTCCACCCCCAGGATCTGCCCCAGGTGCTCGCCACCGCCGAGGAGGCGATCCGCACCCGGGGCACCTACGGCGCCGTCTACCGGGTGCGCCAGCCGGACGGACGGTACCTCCGGGTCGAGGCCCGGGGTCATCTGCTGTCGGGGGACGACGGCACTCCGTTTCGCATGACGGGAAGCCTCCAGGACGCGCCGGAGAACCCCGCCGGGCCGCCGCCGGACCACGCCGAGGGCGGGTTCCTCACCCTCGATGCCACCGGTCGCGTCACCCGGATCGACGCGGAGGCCGACCACCTCCTCGCACCCACCGCACCCCCCGTCGGCACCGTGCCCTGGCAGTCGGTCCCGGCGCTGCGCGCCCTCGGCCTGGAGGCGGCGTACCGGCAGGCCATGGCCGATGGACACCCGTTCAGCTTCGACGCGCGCTGGCCCGCCACCGGCCACCTCTACCGGATACGGCTGGTCCCCGTGGACGGCGGCGTGACCCTCCACCTCGCCGACGCCGCCCAGGAGCGGGGCAGCGCCCGCACCGGGGGCGACCGCGCCACCCGGCTGGAGGAGCTGGCCGGGAGCCTGGCCGCGGCGGCCACCGTGGACGATGTGGTCGACGCCCTGGCCGACCGCGTGCTGCCGCTCTTCGGCGCCGTCGGGCTGCTGGTCCAGCTGGTCGACGGCACCAGCCTGGTCACGGCGGGCTCCCGGGGCTACTCCGAAGACTTCATCGCGCTGCTGGCGGACCCGGGGCATCCCCGTGAGAACCCGCTGACGGTGGCGCTCCGTTCGGCCGTCCCCACCTTCGTCTCCTCGTCGCAGGAGTTCGTCCAGCGCTACCCCGAACTGGCCCATCTGCCCACGGCCTCCGGCAAGCAGGCCTGGGCGTTCCTCCCGCTGATCGTCTCCGGGGACGCCATCGGCTACTGCTCCGTCTCGTTCGACCATCCGCGGATCCTCAGCGGCGAGGAGCGCACCCTGCTCACGGCGCTCGGCGGGCTGGCCGCCCAGGCCCTGGCGCGGGCCCGCCTGTACGACGCCGAGCACCAGCACGCCCAGGAGCTGCAGCGCGGGCTACTCCCCCGCAGCCTGCCCGAACTGCCCGCCGCCACCGCGGCGGCACGCTATCTGCCCGCCAGCGCGAGCGCGGAAGTGGGCGGCGACTGGTACGACCTCATCCCGCTGTCCGGGGGCCGGGTGGCGCTCGTCATCGGCGATGTCATGGGCCACGGCCTGTCCGAGGCCGCCACCATGGGGCGGCTGCGCACGGCCGTCCGTACCCTCGCCGACCTCGAACTCCCGCCGGGGGAACTCCTCTTCCACCTCAACGACCTTGTCAGCGGGCTCGGCGACGACTTCTACGCCACCTGCCTGTACGCCGAATACGACCCCACCCGCCACCTCTGCGCCATCGCGCGTGCCGGACATCCGCCGCCCGCCGTGGTCCGCGCCGACGGCTCGGTGTTCTTCCCCGACCTCCCCCTCGTACCGCCGCTGGGAGCCGCGACGCCACCGTTCGACACCTGTGAACTCGCGCTGCCCGAGGACGCGTTGCTGGTGCTCTACACGGACGGCCTGGTGGAGACGGCGGCCCGCGACATCCAGCAGGGCATGGCGGACCTCGCCCGCGACCTCACCAGCGCGGTGCGCCGCACACCGGACGGCGACACCGCCGATCCCGACCGGCTGTGCGACACCCTCATGGCCACTCTGCTGCCGCCCGGCGAGCACACCGACGACGACGCGGCGCTGCTCATCGCCCGGCTCCGGCCCCTCCCCGCCGAGGACATCGCCACGTGGTCGCTGCCCGAGGACCCCCGGGCGGCCGGACAGGCGCGCGCCCATGTGCGCGGCCAGCTCGGCGCATGGCATCTGGACGAACTCACCACGACCACCGAGCTGCTGGTCAGCGAGCTGGTGGGCAATGTCGTCCGCCATGCCGAAGGCCCCATCGGGCTGCGCTTGCTGCGCAGCCGGGCCATGATCTGCGAAGTGTCCGACGGCAGCCCGGCCACACCGCGGATCCGGCGGGCGGGCGACCTGGACGAGGGCGGCCGCGGACTGCAGCTGGTCGCCGCCCTCGCCCATCGGTGGGGCGCCCGCTACACCGCCCAGGGAAAATGCATCTGGGCGGAGCAGCCTCTTGAGAACATCACAGGAAGCTGACGTTCTGGGCCAGGGCCAGCTGGCTGGAGTAGTTGATGGTGTTGGTGGCCGGTCGCATGTACGCGCGCCACGAGTCGGAGCCGGACTCGCGGCCGCCGCCGGTTTCCTTCTCGCCGCCGAAGGCGCCGCCGATCTCGGCGCCGGAGGTGCCGATGTTGACGTTGGCGATGCCGCAGTCGGAGCCCTCGGCGGAGAGGAAGAGTTCGGCTTCCCGCTGGTCGCGGGTGAAGATGCTGGACGACAGGCCCTGCGGTACGTCGTTGTGCAGGGCGATGGCCTCCTCCAGGGTGTCGTAGGTCAGCACGTACAGGATCGGCGCGAAGGTCTCCTCCCGTACGACCTCGCTCTGCTCGTCCACCCGGACGATGACGGGTTCGGCGTACGCGGCCTGCGGAAGCGCCTCGGCCAAGCGGCGGTTGCCACCCGCCAGGATCGTGCCGCCCTCGGCCTGGACGCGGGTGAGGGCGTCCCGCATGGTGTCGAGGGCGCCCGTGGAGATGAGCGGGCCGACGAGGGTGTCCTCGTCGAAGGGGTTGCCGATGGGGAGCTTGGTGTAGGCGGCGGTCAGCCGGGCGATGAGGGTGTCGGCGATGTCCCGGTGGACGATGAGGCGGCGCAGCGTCGTACAGCGCTGCCCGGCGGTTCCGGCCGCGGCGAACACGATGCCCTGGACGGCGAGGTCGAGGTCGGCGGAGGGGGCGACGATGGCGGCGTTGTTGCCGCCGAGTTCGAGCAGGCTGCGGCCGAAGCGGGCGGCCACGCGGGGGCCGACCTCGCGGCCCATGCGGGTGGAGCCGGTGGCGCTGACGAGGGCGACCCGGGGGTCGTCCACGAGCTTTTCGCCGATGGCGCGGTCGCCGAGCAGCAGCCGGTGGACGTCGCGGGGCGCGCCGACGTCCTCGGCGGCCTGGGCGAGGAGCCGGTCGCAGGCCAGGGAGATCAGCGGGGTGAGGTCGGAGGGCTTCCAGATCACGGTGTCGCCGCAGGCCAGGGCGACGGCGGTGTTCCAGGACCAGACGGCGGCGGGGAAGTTGAACGCGGAGATGACCCCGACCACGCCGAGCGGGTGCCAGGTTTCGGCGAGCCGGTGGCCGGGGCGCTCGGAGGCGATGGTGCGTCCGTAGAGCTGGCGGGAGAGGCCGACGGCGAAGTCGCAGATGTCGATCATTTCCTGGACCTCGCCCAGCGCCTCGGAGCGGATCTTGCCCGCCTCGATGGTGATGAGGTCGGCCAGGTCGCCCTGGTGGTCGCGCAGCAACTCGCCCAGGCGGCGCACGAGTTCACCGCGCCGGGGGGCGGGGGTGGTGCGCCAGGCGAGAAAGGCCGTACGGGAGGCGGCGATGGCGTCCTCGGCGTCGGCCGGGGTCGCGGCGGCCAGGCCGAAGAGGTCGTCACCGGTGATCGGGGTGCGCGCGGTGAGGCCGCTGCCTTCTGGGACATGCGCGCCGACGCGCTCCAGGGCGGTGCGGGCCCGGCCGCGCAGGTCGTCGGTGGTGGGAAGGGTGGTGCTGGTCATGGATGCTCCCTCGGGACGTGTGGGCTGTTTCAGCTGAGCGCGCCGTCGAGTCGCAGCGCCTGGGCGGCCCGGGCGATGGAGTCGTCTCGCTGCCGCTCGTAGAGGGCGAAGGGGTCGAGGACGTCGCGTCCGATGGCGCCCGACAGCCACGCGCTGTCGTAGGGGGTGCCCGCGTGGTCGTTGTCGCGCGCGCCCTCGCTGGTCAGGTTGGACTGGAAGATGCCCGCCGCGGAGCGGGGCAGGAAGTCCTCGTAGACGATGGGTTCGGCGCGCAGCCAGCCCCCGGCCACCAGCTCGCCGAGGTCGGCGGGCGGGCGGCTGCCGTCCCGTGGCCGGTCGGGCACCACGTGGTAGGTGAAGTAGCCCAGTCTCCGGTCGGCGAGCTGCCGTTCGGTGGCGGGGACGTGGTCCGCCCACAGCGCGCGGGCGATGTCGCCGCGGTCCGCGTCGGGTCGGGCGGCAGCCTCCTGGTCGATCCGGGTCAGCAGGTGGTCGTAGAGGGCGCGGCCCTCGCGGGTGAGGGCGATGCCGCGCGCCTCGACCTCGCCGAACCGCACCCGCAGGGACCCCTCGGCCACGCCGCCGTCGGCGGTGCGCATGGCGCGGGGTTCGGCGAGGGCGCGGAAGGAGGTCTGGCGCAGCAGCAGATCGGGGCCGTCCCAGCGCGGCGGGCCCTGGATGGCGTCGATCATTTCGATGCCGCGCTCGGTCATGCGCCGGTACAGCTCGTCGATGTCCAGGACGCGTGGGGTGAGGTGGTTGATGTGGGTGCTGCGGACACCGCCGATGTCCGCGGCGACGGCGGAGACCCGCTCCAGGGTTCGGTACCAGCCCTGGTCGATCGGCTCGGTCGACAGCTCGAAGGCGTGCACGGCGAGCTGGAGGAAGCGTGTCGCCTCCGCTTCGGGCAGTTCGGCCTCGGCCTCGGCCCGGTCGGCGAGGGCCAGCAGCTCCGGCGGGAACAGCTCGCGTCCGGCGAGGAAGGTTTCCAGCCGGGCGCGCAGATCGTCGTCGAAGAAGCGCGGATCGGCGGGGGTGAGCATGGAGGTGAAGACGCGGAACGGGTTGCGCGCCAGCTCCTCGCCGTCGGTGGGGCGGAAGGCGGTGGAGACGACGGGCACCGCGCTGGCGGCGGCCTCGCGCAGGTCGTAGAAGCCGGTCGGACGCATGCCGAGGGCGCCGAAGACGCGCGCGACCTGGTTCATCTCCCGTGGGGTGCCGACCCGGATGGCGCCGTGGCGCTCGGCGGTGACGCGGCTGATGGAGCCCAGCCGTTCGGCGTCGGCGCCCCGGGCGCGCAGCACATCGTCGTTGACCTCGCGGGAGACGTCCACAAGGGTGGTGTAGGCGGGGACCTCCCGCCCGTACATGTCCGAGAGCCGGGCGGCGAACGCGGCGCGCAGCTGCCATTGGCGATGTGTCCGGCTGGTCATGGAGAGTGCTGCCTTTCGGTTGGCCGTTCACACGACGTGGGCTTCGGGGCGCGCCGTCGCCCCGATGGTGAAGCGGTCGGCGCTGAACGGCGTGACGTCGACGAACGGTGTGCGGTCCAGATACAGGTCACGGACGATCTCGCCGACCGCCGGGGCCTGGAGGAAGCCATGCCCCGAGAACCCGGTCGCGTAAAGGAAGTTGCTCACCTCGCTTGAGCGGCCGATCAGGGCGTTGTGGTCCGGGGTGATCTCGTAGAGCCCGGCCCAGCCGCCGACCGTCTCCATATCGGCCAGGGCCGGGGCCTGTCGCCGTGCGGCGGCGCGGAACAGCTCCAGCCAGTCCGGGGTCCAGGTGGTGTCGTAGCCATCGGCCTGGCCGGGGTCGGCGAGGCCGAACAGCAGCCCGTCGTCGCTGTTGTGGAAGTAGGCCGTGGACGAGAAGTCGATGGTGAAGGGGATGCGCGGGGCGGGCGGGGTGAGCGGGGCGGTGAAGGCCACCTGACGGCGCACCGGGCGCACCGGGAGGCTGACGTCCAGCATGTCCCCGATCCGCGCCGACCAGGCGCCCGCGGTACAGATGACGGTGGCGCAGGAGATCGGCCCCTGGTCGGTGTGCACGGTGGTGATCCGGTCCCCGGCCGTGTCGATGGCGGTGACGGCGGTGTGGGTGGCGATACACACGCCGGAACGGGACGCGGCGCGCGCGTAGCCCTCGATGACCAGCCCGGGGCGGGCGTGGCCGTCGGTGGGCGAGTGGACGGCGGCCACGAGCCCGTCGGTGCTGACGTAGGGGCACAGCGTGCGTGCCTCCTGCGGGCCGATCATGCGGCTGGGCACGCCGAGGCCGTTCTGGGTCCTGACGCAGGCCTCGAAGTCCGCGGCCTGCTGGTCGCTGGTGAGCAGGAAGAGGTAGCCGACGCTGTCGAGCCGGATGTCGGCGCCGGGGCGGTGCGGGAAGTCCTGGTAGGCGCGCAGACTCCGGCTGCCCAGCTGGATGTTGAGCGGGTCGGAGAACTGGGCCCGCACACCGCCGATGGGCTTGCCCGAGCTGCCGCAGCCCAGGTCTCCGCGCTCGACGACGACGATGTTCTCCACCCCGGCCTCGGCCAGGTGGAAGGCGGTGCTGGTACCCATCACCCCGCCGCCGATGATCACGACGTCGGCGGCGGGCGGAACGGTGCGGAAGGAGGGCGAGGAGGACGAGGAGGACACGTGGCCGATCCCTTCCTGAGGCGGGCGCCGGGGGCCGGACGGGTCTCCGGCCCCGGGCGCGGCGCGGCTGTCGCAGTGCAGGACGATGCCGATCAGCTATCTGCCGGTCATCGTGCAGCACCCCGACCGTTGACGTCCATGAACAGTTATTGCTCGTGATCTATTAGGGTCGCTATATGGATTGGACGAGTGCCCAGCTGCGTTCCCTCGTCGAACTGACCCGGCGCGGCACCATCACGGCGGTGGCCGAGTCGCTGGGGTACACCCCCGGCGGGGTCTCGCAGCAGATCGCGGCGCTGGAGAAGGCCACCGGCATGGAGCTGCTGCGGCGCACCGGGCGCAGGGTGGAGCTGACCGACGCGGGGATGACGCTGGCCCGGCACGCGGAGCGGATCCTGTCCACGGAGGCCGAGGCCGTCGAGGCGCTGGAGCGCACCCGCAACGACGCCTCGGGCACGCTGCTGGTGGGCCTGTTCACCACGGCCGCCGCCGAGCTACTGCCCCCGGCGCTGCGCACGGCGCGCGAGGACCATCCGGGGCTGACGGTGCACAGCCGGGACATGGACGTGGACGAGGTGTACGACGCGGTGGCCTCCGGGGCCGTGGATCTGGCGCTCGGCCTCGACTACCCGGACGTGCCGATCCCGCGCGATCCGGCCCTGCGGGTGACGCGGCTGCACCGGGAGCGGTTCTCGCTCGCGGTGCCGACCGGTTCGATGGGCGGCCGGGAGAGCGTTTCGCTGGCGCAGACCCGGGGGCTCGGGTGGATCCTGCCGTCCGCCGAGAGCTATTACGGGCGCGCCGTGCGCACCGCCTGCCGCCGGGCGGGCGTCGAGCCCGAGGTGCTGCACGAGGTGACGGACACGGCGGCGACGCTGGCGCTCGTCGAGGCGGGGGTGGGGGTGAGCACGGTGACGGATCTGATGCTCCGGCTGCGGCCCTCGCACTTCGATGTGGTGCGGCTGCGCGAGCCGATCGAGCGGCACATCGTCGTGGTGTTCCGCTGCGCCGCGGAGCGCCGTCCCTCGGTGGTGGCCCTCGTCGACGTTCTGCGCGCCGTGGTGCGGACGGGGCTGGGCGGGGCGGCGCAGTCCACCGAAACCCAGGGAGCGTAAGCGTTGCTTGCTCCCCGGCGTCATTTCTGTCGTCCTGCCGACCCTTGTGGGGCGGGGTCAGCGGCCACATCGTGAGGTGGACCGATCTACGGAGAAGGACGGACAGACGTGGCTGACGCACTCTCGCTCGTCGACGACTGGGGCCCCGAGAAGATCGTCGTCGTCTCCCACCGGCGCACCGGCATGAAGGGCGTGCTGGTCATCGACAACACGGCCCGGGGCATCGGCAAGGGCGGCACCCGGATGAGCCCCACGGTGACGGTCGGGGAAGTCGCCCGGCTGGCCCGGGTCATGACGTGGAAGTGGGCCGGTGTCGACCTCTTCTACGGTGGCGCCAAGGCGGGCATCGCGGCCGATCCCGCGTCCCGCGACAAGGAGGCGGTCCTGCGCGCGTTCGCCCGCGCGCTGTCCAACGAGGTGCCCCGCGAGTATGTGATGGGGCTGGACATGGGGCTGACGGAGAGCGACGCGGCCATCATCCAGGACGAGTTGGGCGACCGTGGCGCCGCCGTCGGCACCCCGGAGCACCTGGGCGGCGTGGCCTACGACAAGCTCGGGGTCACGGGCTACGGCGTGGCCGAGGCCGCTGACGCCGCCGCGCGGCGGCGCGGGCTGTCCCTGTCCGGCTGCCGGGTGGCCATCCAGGGGTTCGGCGCGGTGGGCGCGGCGGCGGCGCGGCGCTTCGCCGAACTGGGCGCCACCGTCGTGGCCGTGTCCACGGCGCGCGGGGCGCTGCACGCCCCGGGTGGGCTGGACGTACGGGCCCTGCTGGCCGCCCGCGAGGAGCACGGCGACGACTTCGTCGGGCGGCACTCCCAGGGCGAGGTGCTCAGCCCCGGGCAGGAACTCACCGTCGACTGCGACATCCTGGTCCCCGCCGCGCTGCAGGACGTCATCGACGACCGGACGGCCCACCTGATCAAGGCGGGGCTGGTGGTCGAGGGCGCCAATCTGCCCACGTCCCCGGCGGCCCAGGAGATCCTTGCCGGGCGGGGTGTCACCGTGCTGCCCGACTTCGTGGCCAACGCGGGCGGTGTGGTGGCCGCCGCGTTCGCCATGGACGCCCGCTACTCCGGCTTCCGGCCCGAGACCGCCACCATCTTCGAGACGATCTCCACCCGGCTGCGCGCGAACGCCGTCACCGTCCTCGACGAGGCCGAGCGGCGTGGCACCACCCCGCACACGGCCGGGCGCGGGCTGGCCGAGGATCGGGTCCGCGCCGCCATGCGCAGCAAGGGACGGCTGCCCGGCTGAGCCTCCTGTGCAGGAGGCTGTCAGGTCGCGGTGGCGTCCGCCGCGGCCCGGCCCGTACGGCGGCCCGAGAACAGGCAGCCGCCCAGGAACGTACCCTCCAGGGACCGGTAGCCATGGACCCCGCCACCGCCGAACCCCGCGGCCTCACCCGCCGCGTACAGCCCGGGGACCGGCTCGCCGTCGGCGCCCAGGACCCGGCCGGACAGATCGGTCTGGAGGCCGCCGAGCGTCTTGCGGGTGAGGATGTTGAGGCGTACGGCGATCAGCGGTCCGGCGCCGGAGTCCATGATCTTGTGCGCCGAGGCCGTGCGGCTCAGGGTGTCCCCGGGGTAGGCGAGTGCGTTGCGGATGCCCATGACCTGGACGTCCTTGGTGTACGGGTTGTCGATCTCCCGGTCCCGGGCGTCGATCTGCCGCTTGAGGTCGGCCAGGTCGATGAGGCTGTCCCCGGTCAGCTTGTTCATCCCGCGCACGAGTTCGGACAGGGTCGTGGCGACGACGAAGTCCACGCCGTTCTTCTTGAACTTCTCGATCGGCTCGGGCGTCTGCCAGATGCGCGAGAGGAGTTGCAGGATGTCCTTGTTGGTGAGGTCCGGGTTCTGCTCGGAGCCGGAGAGTGCGAACTCCTTCGCGATGATCTTCTGCGTGGTGACGAACCAGGAGTAGTCGTAGCCGGATTCGGTGATCGTCTTCAGGGTGCTGAGGGTGTCGTACCCGGGCAGGTCTGGGGCGGAGAAGCGCTTGCCCTTGGCGTCGAACCACATCGAGGACGGCCCCGGCAGGATCCGGATGCCGTGGTCGGCCCAGATCGGGTCGTAGTTCTTCAGCCCCTCGGTGTAGTGCCACATCCGGTCGGGGTTGACGATCCGCCCGCCCGCCTTCTCGGTGATGGCGAGCATGCGGCCGTCCACGTACGCCGGGACACCGGTGATCATGCGCTTGGGCGGGGTGCCCAGCCGGTCCGGCCAGTTCTGCCGTACGAGGTCGTGGTTGGCGCCGATGCCGCCCGAGGTGACGATGACCACCGGAGCGCGCAGCTCGAATTCGCCGACCACGGTACGTGAACTGGCCTTGCCGCGCTGGGCGTTGCTCGGTTCCAGGACCGCGCCGCGCACCCCGGTCACGGCGCCGCCGCTCGTCACGATCTCGTCGACGCGGTGCCGGTGCTTGAACACCACCCGGCCGTCCGCCACCGCTGCCCGCACCTTCTTCTCGAACGGCTCGACCACCGCCGGTCCGGTGCCCCAGGTGACATGGAAGCGGGGCACCGAGTTGCCGTGCCCGTCCGCGAGACCGCCGCCGCGCTCGGCCCAGCCGACGATCGGGAACCAGCGCACCCCGAGCCCGTGCAGCCAGGACCGCTTCTCGCCCCCGGCGAAGTCGACGTACGCCTCGGCCCACTGGTGGGCCCAGTAGTCCTGGCCGCGCGGATCGCCCACGCCACGGTCAAATCCGGCCGTGCCCAGCCAGTCCTGCCAGGCCAGTTCGTGGGAGTCCTTGATGCCCATCAGGCGCTGCTCTTCGGAGTCGACGAAGAAGAGTCCGCCGAACGACCAGAACGCCTGCCCGCCGACGTTGCTCTCCGGTTCCTGGTCCAGGAGCAGCACCTTGCGCCCCGCCGCCGCCAGTTCCGCCGTCGCGACGAGTCCGGCCAGCCCGTGGCCGACCACGATCGCGTCCGCGTCCTCGGCCGCGGACCCGGCCGCGAAGGCGGGGGCCGCCTGGTCGAGGGTGGCCGCCGCGAGCACGCCTCCGGCCACCGTCAGGGCGCGGCGCCGGGTGAGCGACGTCGGGGATACGGGGTTCTCCATGGGATGCCCTCCCGGTGAAGCGCGGACGGTGCGAGCCGTGCGGACGGTGCGGGTGCGTGTGTGCGGAGGTGCGGGGTGCGTGTGTACGGACGGTGCGCGGTGGGTGCGGGCAGCGCGGAGCGACGCGATGGCTGTCACCGCGACGGCCGCGCTGTTACCGTCGGTAGCGCACAGGAAATCAGGTCGGCACAGCGGCGCGGTAGTAGCTGGGCGCCAACGCGGTCACCGCTTCGTTGTGTCCCGGCGACAGCGCCAGAGAAGAGGGGCGCATGGCCGTCGTCCACGAGCGCGAGCCGGTCACCGAGATCCTGCTGGCCATGGCCGACGACGCGGACGTGTGCGGCGAACTCGTCCGCGCGGCGCGCACCCACTCCCCCGAGGTGGCGCGGCTGACCGAGGCGGAGACCCGGGCCCATGTCCTCGCGATGATCCGCGCGGCCGGTGCGTGGTTCAGCACCTTCGACCGGGTCGAGGAACAGGACTTCACCACCGCCCTGCTGCTGGGCGCCGACCGGGCGGGCCAGGGCGTGCCGATGACCGCCGTACTGCGCGGTGTGCAGGCCGCGCTCACCCGGGCCGTGGAGATCAGCGTCGACCGCTGCCGGATGTCCGGAGTGCCCGACGGCGCGCTGCTGCCCGTGGTCCTCCGGCTGAAGGAGTACGGCGACGCTATCGAGCGCCATGTCATCAACGGGTACCACGCGGCGGAGCGGGGACCGGCACACGAGACACACGAAATCCGCACCAGACTCCTCCGGCAGGTGCTGATCGACGGAGTCACGCCCCGCGCCGAGGAGTTGACGAGCGCCGGGATCCGGGCGGAGGACGGCCACGCCCCGCACCACTGTCTGGTCGCCGAGGCCACCGAGCCCGGCCACGCCCACCGCCTGCTGCGCGGGCTGTCCGCGCTGCGCGGGGTGACCGGTGTGGTCGAGGGCCGTGTGGTGAGCCTGTGCGCCCGGCTGCCGCAGGACGGCGGGGACCCGGACCTGCCCGCCGTGCCCGCCCTGATCGTGGCCTCTCCGGCGGCTCCCCTGGACCGGTTACGCCCGCTGTACCGGCTCTGCGTACGCGCCGTGGACCTCGGAGCGGCGGCGGGACGGCACGGATGGTACGAACTCACCGACTTCGCCGGGGAGATCGCCGTGGCGGACCAGCCGCTGCTGGGCTCACACCTGAGCGACCGGCTCCTGGGTGGCCTCGACCCGTCGGACACGTTTCACCGGCAACTCGCGCTCACCGCACTGACGTTCCTCGACCACGGCCGCCGTCTGGACCAGACCGCGGCGGCCCTGTTCACCCACCCCAACACCATCCGCTACCGGCTCGGCCGCTTCCAGCAGATCACCGGCACCTCGCTGGCCGACACCCGGCCGGGCGGCCGTGGCGGGCCGCTGGACGCGCTGCACTGGTGGTGGGCCCTGACCACCTGGCTGGAATACCGATAGTGGAGATCTTTTGAAGAAATTCGCGCCCGCCGTTTATATGTGAAGACCCGGTGCCGGACCCGTCGCGAAAAGGCGGGCTCTCACCGGGAATTGAGACCCGGGCGGTAGGGTGACGTGCGCAGTCCCGGGTTGGTTCCAGAACAGGACTTGCAGCGAAACTCACCCTTGCAGTAACTAGATGCCCCATGAAACTTTTTACTCGCAACTTCTCGCCCCGGTCCACTGCCGCCCAGGACACCCCGGCCGCCCACGCCACCCCCGACCGCACCGACCAGCCGGGCACCGGACTGCCGGCGCTCACCGGGGAGTGGACTATCGACGCGGCGCACAGCAGGATCGGCTTCTCCGTCCGGCACGCCATGGTGACCACGGTGCGCGGCGCCTTCACCGAATACGAGAGCCGCCTCTACTTCGACGGCCACAACCCGGCCCGCTCCCGCGCCGAGATCGTGCTGTCCACCGCCAGCGTCGACACCGGTGTCGAGCAGCGCGACGCCCATCTCATGAGCCGTGACTTCCTGGACGCACGCGCCTTCCCGCGCATCAGCTTCCGGAGCCGCGAGGTGCGGCTCGCGGGCCAGGACGTGTACCGCATGGCCGGTGACCTCACCCTGCGGGACGCCACCCGCCCCGTGGTCCTGGAGCTGACCTACATCGGACACGTCACCGACCCCTTCGGCGACGAGCGGGTCGGCTTCGACGGCACCACCACCATCAACCGGTCCGACTGGGGCCTGACCTACAGCGCCAAACTGGCCCAGGGCGGCGCCATGGTGAGCGAGAAGGTGCGCCTCCAGTTCGACATCGCGGCCATCCGCACCCCCTCCGCCGGGTGACGACCTCTACACTCCTTCGCGTTAACGCATCGCAAGCGCTTACGACACGAATCGCGAGGGCAGCATGACGGCGCGTACCTCCCCCGGCCGGTCCACGGGATCCCTCCTGGACCGCAGGGGTTTCCTCCGGCGTTCCGCCTCGGTGCCGGCGGGGCTGATCACCGCCCCGGCGGCGTTAGCCCTCCTGACGGGCCCACCGGCCCGGGCTGCGGAGCGGGCGGCCGGGCAGGCCGCCGGGCGGGCGCTGACGTCCTTCGTCGACGACTACAAGACCAACACCACCGCCAATCTCACCCCCGAGACCAACGCCGTCCTCCGCGTCCTGAGCGGTGTGCAGCGGCTCTGGCACACCGGCACGGCCTGGGACAACGGCACCCCGCGCGCGGCCGCCGTGCTGCGCGCCAACATGCGCTACTCGATCGCCCTCACCGCGCGGCGCACCGACGCGCAGGCCCGGGAAACCTTCATCTACGACCGCCAGGACCAGAGTTACGCGGCCACCGCCGGTCTTGGCCCGCTCACCGAGATCTACCGCACCGGCGCCAAGGCCGTCACCAGCATCGCCAGCGCCCCGGACACCACCCCGGACACCACGGTCAGTGACGCCGTGCCGCCCGGCGCGCCCGCCGGTTCCGCCATCGGGGCCGGGGCCACCGACTCGGATCTGGGCGATGTCGTACGGCTCGTACAGACGCTGCGCGGTCCGTACGCGTCCAGCAACCCCGCCAAGTTCGGCTTCCAGTACCCGCGGCCCTGGCGGATGACGGAGCACAACGAGGTCGTGGCCACCGGCGCCACCGACGCCTTCGGCTTCCCCGTCTACGCGTCCGAGGTGTCCGTCACCCCGCAACTGCTGCGGCAGCGCGGCGGCAAGCCGTCCGAGGACGGCGGTTTCCCGAGCGGCCACACCAACGCCCTGTATCTGGCCGGACTCGCGCTGGCGTACGCCATTCCCGAGCGGTTCCAGGAGCTGGTGACCCACGCCTCCGCGGCCTCCCACACCCGCGTCGTATCCGGCATGCACTCCTCCCTCGACGTCGTCGGCGGGCGCGTCATGGCCACCGCGCTGGCCGCCGCCGCGCTGCACGACCCGGCCAACGCCGGGCTCAAGGCCGCCGCGCGGCGGCAGGCCGCCGACTACCTCCGCGCCCGGACCGGCACCACGGCCGACACCCTCTGGGACTACGCGCACGCGGCGGGCCCGGACACCGACCCGTACGCCGATCGCGCCGCCAACGCACGGGCGTTCACCCCGCGCCTGACGTACGTCCTGCCCCGGGGCGGCGAACACCGCGAGATGACCGTGCCCAAGGGTGCCGAAGTGCTCATCGAGACCCGGCTGCCCTATCTCAGC
This sequence comes from Streptomyces sp. NPDC001700, assembly GCF_053596435.1. NCBI lineage: Bacteria > Bacillati > Actinomycetota > Actinomycetes > Kitasatosporales > Streptomycetaceae > Streptomyces > Streptomyces sp. NPDC001700. The sequence goes on along the minus strand of NZ_JBSFGE010000008.1, from coordinate 126,138 downwards.
GCACACCAGCGCCGGGAGGTGCTGCGCACCACCGCCCTGCCCTCCGGCTACGCCCTGCTGGAGGGGCCCGAGCAGTGGGGGCGGCTCAACCTCTTCGCGGCGGCGGACGGTTACGGTGCCTTCGACCGCGACGTACGCGTGGAGATGGCCGCGCGCGACGGCGGGTTCAGCGCGGCCGACACCTGGCGCAACGACATCACCGGCGACGGCGGCCTCATCAAGCGCGGCACCGGCACCCTGGCCCTCACCGGCCGCAACCGCTACAGCGGCGGCACCCGCGTCGAGGCCGGAACCCTGGTCGCGGGGGCGCCGGAGGCGCTGGGCGCGGGCGAGGTCCACGTCCACGACGGCGGGACACTGCGGCTCGCGTCCCCGGGCGGCGTACGGGCGCGCCGGGGCCTCGTCGTGGCCTCCGGCGCCACGCTGGAGGTGGCGCCAAACCCCGGCGAACGGGAGGCAGTCGCAGCCAGCGGCGCGACTCCCGCGCTCACGGTGGCCCGCTCCGCCGTGCTCGGCCACGGCAGTGTCCTCGGCATCCGGCTGGACGGCCGCCACTCCCCCGCCCGGCACACCGTCATCCGGGTGCTGCACGCCCGTGGCGGACTGCACGGCCGGTTCGCCGCCATCAGGGTCCACTCGGAGGGGCACACGTACACGGCCATACCGTCGTACTCCCGGAACACGCTCACCGTACGGCTGACGTGAACCGCTGAGGTCAGGCGTGGCCGCAGCGCTCCGGCTGCGGCCACGGTACGAACGCCCCGTCCGACCGCTCGACCAGGAGCCGCTTGTCGTGGGCCAGCACCCCGCGCGGGCGGAGCCCGGTGAGGCTCGCGGTGGTGTACGCGGCGCTCAGGCTGCCCAGGTCGTGCACCAGGCCGATCTTGAACAGCGAGCGGGTCTCCGCGATGGCCTCGTGGTCCCCGGCGCGCATCACCACGCGCAGCTCCGGCGCGACGGCGAGCGCCGCCACCGAGACGGCGATGTTGTCGAGGTCGTCCGAGGCCACCGCGGCCATCGCCTGGGCGCGCCCGAGGCGGAGGGTGCGCAGCACGTACCGGTCCGTGGCGTCGGCGACGACGACGGGCACACCGAGCGCCCTGGCCAGCCGGAGGTTCGGGGCCGCCGGGTCGCGCTCGACCGCGACCACGCCGATGCCCAGGGCCTGCAGCTGGGTGCAGAGCCGCAGCCCCACCTGGCCGAGCCCGACGACGACCACGTGGCCGCCCCGGGGCACGGCGCGCGAGCCCACGATGCCGACCGCCCTCGGAGCCAGCAGCCGGTCCACCACACCTGCCGTGAAGACAGCGGTGAAGACGATGGTGATGAGCATCGCGAGGCCGGAGAACATCAGATACGCGTGCGAGCCGTGGGCGAGCGCCGGGCCCACGGCGGCCACGGTGCGCGCCGCCTCGAAGAACGCCTCGACGGGGGTGCGGTGGTGCAGGGCCACCAGCCAGACCCAGTCCGTCAGCAGCACGGCGAGCAGACCGGCGAAACCCATCAGCATGATCCGCGAACTGCCGTCGTGCGGCCGCAGCTGTCCCCGGAACTTGCCCAGCCACGCCCGGTACCGCAGCGGCCTCGGTGGCCGGTACGGCTGGAGGCGCACGGTGTCCCCGTCCCAGCGGGCGCCCGCGTGGCCCGAGGGGGTCGTGGTGAGCGCGAGCAGATCGGGCTGGAGGCAGCCCGCCAGGAGGACCGGCGCGGCCACGTCGGCCGGGGAGGTGACCTGGCAGTTCGGCACGACGCGCACCAGCTGGTCGGCCACCGTCCGGTCGAAGATCGTCACCACCAGGGTGACATGCGGGTGGATGTGTTCCACCGCGAGCGCGTAGCGCAGCGACTCGGCGTCCTCCTCCAGCAGGATCGCGACGCCCGCCACCTCCCGGTCCAGCGCCTGGCGCAGCTCCTCGTCCGTGGGCTGGGCGAAGTGGCGCACCCGGTGTCCGGCCGCCCGCAGGGAGCCGCACACCTTGCGCGCCACCTCGCTGCCGATCACGACGAAGTACCGCTCACCGGCCGTGTCGGCGGTGGGTCGCTCCTCCCGCATCCGGCTCCTCCTCGGCGCGCTCTGCCTGGGCGTTTGCCCGCACACGCTAGGGGCGGAGGCCGCGCGCCACCATGAACAGATGCCACAGGGTCAGCGCCGCTGATCAGACATATGCTCAACGTCGTCGAGGTAGGAGGACACCCAGGCCAGCGGCGCGTTCCAGTTGATGGTGATCTCGTTGGTGGAGAACGCCATGATGTCGTCGGTGTAGCACATCGCCGGGGCGCAGCCCTTCAGCTTCTTGGCCGACACCGGGTCCTCCAGCCCCGCGTTCGGGCCTCCGGCCAGCGAACCGCGGGCCGGGCTCGGCAGCTTGCGGTCGAGCTGGTGTGCCCAGAAGCGGTGGTGCTGGCGGTGCGAGTCCCGTTCGCCGTAGCCGGTGACGTAGGACTGGTTGAGCGGATTGCCGCCCAGCAGGTAGTCCATGCCGCGCAGCACCGCGTCCCGGTAGCGGATCTTGCCGGTCAGCTCGTCGGCGGTGGCGAGCACGACCATGTTGTTCAGCACCTGGCTGTTGGAGCCCCACTCGTACTTGCCGCCCTTGGGCGCGTAGGGGACGCCGTAGGCCGACTTCGCGGAGTCCGAGGCGTAGCGGTCGGCGGCCTTGGTCACCGTGGCGCGCACGGCGGCGCGCTGCTCGCGGGTGAGCTTGCTCGGCACGGTGGCCAGGTCGAGCGCGCCGAGGCCCGCGGTGGCCGACCAGGACAGCCCGCCGCCGCGCGGGAAGAGCGCGTCGGTGTCGCCGTGCAGCGGCGAGCGGAGGATCGCCGTACGGTACGTGTCCTCACCCGTGGTGAGGAACAGCTCGGCGGCGGCCCAGTAGAACTCGTCGTTGACGTGGCGGTCGCCGTACGCGCCGCCGCCGATGGAGTCCTTGTCGCTGGCGAACATCTTCGGGTGCTTCTTGGCCGCGGCCCAGGCGGTCCGGGCCGTCTCCAGGCACCGGGCGGCATAGGCCGGGTCGTACGGCTTGAACAGCCGGGCGCACTGCGCGGCGGTGGCGGCCAGGTTGAGGGTGGCCGCGGTGGACGGCGGGCGCAGGACACGGGGCTGCTTGTCCTGGTCGGGGCGGGTCGGGAAGCCGGTCCAGCGCTTGTCGTGCATCTTGTGGAACGCCATACCGGCGTACGGCTTGCCCCGGGGCACCTGCATACGCAGCAGGAAGTCCATCTCCCAGCGCGCCTCGTCGAGGATGTCCGGGACGCCGTTGCCGCGCTCGGGCACCCGCAGCTTGCCGTCACTGAGCGCGTCGCCGCTGGCACCCTGGGTGGTGCGGGTGCGCTCGTAGGCGGACATCAGCTGGGCGACCGAGATGCCGCCGTTGACGACGTATTTGCCCTGGTCGCCGGCGTCGTACCAGCCACCGGTCACATTGCGCCGGTACTCGGACCCGCCCGACCGGAAGGGGACGGCGGTGTCGCCCCCGTGCGGTGCGTTCTTGTCATGGCCCGCGGGGCGGGCGTACCGGGCGCCGACGAGATCCTTGTCGATCTTGATGCCGCTGCGGTTGTGGTAGAAGTACGCCAGCGAGTCGGTGCGCAGCCCGCTGTAGAGCTGGTCGCCGATGGTGAACGGCTCGCTCTTGTGCCCGCCGATGGTGACGGTGTAGCCCTCGCCCGCGTCGGTGACCTTGCTGAAGTCGAAGGTCTGGACGCCCTGCCGGGAGCTGGGGTCGACGCCCGCGGGGGTGGTGGTGCCGCTGGCCCGCTTCGTGCCGTCGGCGGTCTTGAGGGTCCACGTCAGGGGCTGGGCGGCGCCGGTCACGACGGTGCCCTTCTTGGGGCCGTGCGTGAGGTAGCCGACCTGGTTCACCCGCACCGGCGAGCCGGTGTGGACCTGGGGGCGGGGCTTCTCGGCACCCGGCCGGGCCCGGTGGTCCACGGCCCCGGCGGCGGGTGCGGCGAGGGCGCCCAGCGCCAGGCCCCCGGCGACGGCCGTGGCGATGGCCGCGCCCAGGGCGCGCGGGATTCGTTCGACGTGTTCAGCCATGCCTCAGAGCCTAGGAAGCGGGGCTGACCTGCGGCTTCGTACGGTTAGTCGAAATCTGGCTCCCGCGAGCGACCGAGGCCCGCCTCCCTCAATTGAGGTAGGCGGGCCTCTACGCACATCAGCTCACATCGGAGACCTTCCAGCGCTGGTTCGCGCCGGAATTCGGGGTGTACGTGGTGACGGCGGCCCCGTCGTGGGTGGCCTGGCCGCCGACCTCCAGCAGTCGCCCGGTGGCCGCGTTGACCAGGGTCCAGGTGCCGTCACCGGTGGTCGACATGATCCACTGGGTGGCCTTGTCCCGCTTCCCGCGATCCGGCTCCGCTATCGGCGAGCCGTCGCGGACGGCCAGCCGCTTGCCTTCCGCCGGGTTGGTGAACACGTACCGCTGCCGGTTGCCGGTGTCGCCGCTGATCTGGCGCAGCCGCCACTTCTGGCCGGTGGCGGCGGCGTCCGTGGTCTTGATGACGAGCTTGGTGCCGTCGTCGGCGACCGAGAGCGCCTTGCCGCTCTGGACGCCGGACAGCTCGTACGTGTGGCCCTTACGCAGCTCGGCGGCGTCCTTCGCCACCCCGGACACGCCCTTGACCAGGAAGGTCGTCACGGACTGGGCGGGGGCGGAGAAAGTGGCCTTCTTGTCGGACACCTTGATGGCGTCCTGCCGCTCCAGCTTGCCATCGGCGCTGGTCACCACGGGGGTGACGGTGGCGTGGCGGCTGACCTTGCCGAACTTGGACAGGTCGAGGGTGACCGTACGCCCGCTCGTGGCGCTGTTGACGTGGACGACGGTGGCCGCGTCGCCCTTCTTGGCGACGGCCGCGGCGCTGGAGGTGTCATCGGTCTTGATGAGCCGGTCGCCGGGCTTGATGTAGTGGGTGAAGTTGCGGGCCGTGTCGAACTTGGTGTTCGTGCGGATGGGGCAGGTTTCGAGCGTGTCCTTCGAGGTGCAGCTGAAGGGGAGCTGGATGCTGCCCCAGTTGCCGCCCTTGGCCGACTCGCCGCCGGGCTTCATGTTGTCGTAGTCCTCGACGGGCTGCCAGAACACCCATGCCTTGGGCTCAAGTTCGCGCAGGTCGTCGACCATCTGCCGGGCGAGGCCGAGGCCGGGCCGCATATCGGTGAAGCTCTGGCCGTCGCCCCAGTCGCCCTCGACCTCGCTCATCCACAGCGGCTTGTCCGCCGCCTTGGCGAGGTCGCGTGCGCTGGTGCGGCCGCCGGTGCCGTAGGTGTGGACGTTCATCTGGCCGACGAGGTCACGCACCGCTTGCGGGTAGGTGTTCCAGTTCTGCGTGAAGATGCCGGGGTTGGTCTCGTCCATCGTGGAGATCTGTGCACCGGTCCGTGCCTTCTTCAGGGCCGGGGCCAGTGCGCTGATCACCTTCTGCTGGGCTTCCGGGCCGATGTGCGCGCCCTCCTGCCGTCCGCCGACCGGCTCGCCGTCGGCTCCCAGGCGGGTGCTCCAGTAGTTGGTGTTCGGCTCGTTGAACGGGTCGACGGTGTCGACCTTGATGCCGTGTGCCTTCTCCAGCCGCTTGGTGGCGCCCGCCATATAGGCGGCGAAGTCGTCCACGGACTCGGGCTTCAGCTGCTCGTCGGTGGCGTTGAAACCACCGGAGACATAGCCGCTCTCGGTCATGAACCAGGGCGGGGAGTTGCTGAACGTCTCCCAGTGGTCGATGTCCTTCTTGATGCGGTCGACCCACCAGCGCTGGGTGGCGTCGGCGTCGGGGTTCCAGTGCGCCGGGTCGTTCGCGTCCCACCAGTCGGTGTCCTCGCGCGTGGTGCCGTCCGGGGCCTGCCACCAGCCCTCGACCGCTCCCCCGGCACGGAGGTAGTCCTTGACGTCGGGGGCGTTGCCACCGCCGATGTTGTAGCGGGCGATGTTGAGGGCGAGGCCGCTGTCCCCGAAGAGGAGTTTCGCCAGCTTCTCGCGTATCTCCTTGGGGTAGTCGCCGGTGGCGTTGGCGAACCAGACCAGGCTGGTGCCCCAGCCCTCGAATCTCTCCGCCTTGTACGAGGGGTCGGGTGAGACGGTGACGGCGTCGGCCGTCGCCGCCGGGGCCTGCGCGGTCACCGGTGGCGCGGTGATCAGGGCGGCCCCGGTGGCCAGCGCGGTGACTCCGATGGTGCCCAGAAGTCGTCGTGTGCGGGTACGGCGTGCCAACGTGTGCTCCCAACTCGTGTGCGGACGATTCAGGTCGCGGGCTGTCGCAGTACGGCGACACCCCTGGGGGCCAGGACGAGCGCGCCGCCGTCTCCGGCACCGCCGATCAGGGGTTCCCCGGTGAGCCCGGTCAGCGGCACCGTCGTATCGGTGCGGTTGACCAGGAACAGATAGCGGCTGCCACCGCCGTGGCGCACCGCCAGCTCGACGCTTCCCCGGGCGCCGTCCGGCAGTTCACTGCGGACACTGGCGGGCGCGAGCAGCGCGGGCAGCAGTCCGGCGAGGCCGCCGGGGCCCAGCCGGGTGGAGACGTACGCGGCCGAGCCCCCGCCCGCCGCGCGGCGGGTGACGGCGGGGCGGCCCGTGTACGTACCACTGCGGTAGTGGGCCAGCACCTCCACCTCGGGGTCGGTGACGGTGATCCGGTCGCTCCACAGGGTGCCGGTGGCGGTCTCATCCGAACCGGACACGGCCTCGATGTCGACGCTCTCGCCGTCGAGCAGCGGGCCGAACTCCTCGACGCGGATGCCGAGCAGCTCGCTCAGGGCGCCCGGGTAGCCGCCGAGCCAGACGTGGTCGTTCTCGTCCACGACCCCGGAGAAGTAGGTGGCGATCAGGTGGCCGCCCTGCTCGGCGTACCGGGTGAGGTCCTTGGCGAGGGCCGCGGGGACCATGTGCAGCACCGGCGCGATCAGCACCTCGTACCGGTCGATATCGGACTGCGACGTGATGACGTCGGCCCGGATGCCGAGGGCGAGGAGGGCCGAGTACCAGTCCAGCGTTTCCTGGCGGTAGTCGAGGCGGGAGGTCGGGTGGGAGTCCTGTTCGCTCGCCCACCACGACTCCCAGTCGAAGACGATACCGACCCGGGCCGGTTCGCGTTCGGTCCCGGCCACCGGGGCGAGGGTCCGCAAGGTCCGGCCGAGGGCGGCCACCGCGCGGAAGACCTCGCTGTCGGACCCGGCGTGCGGCACCATCGCCGAGTGGTACTTCTCGGCCCCGGCCGCCGACTGCCGCCACTGGAAGAAGCACACGGCGTCGGCGCCGTGCGCCACGTGCAGCAGCGCGTCCCGGGCCAGCTCGCCCGGCCGCTTGGCCACGTTCACCGGCTGCCAGTTCACGGCGCTGGTGGAGTGTTCCATCAGGAACCAGGGGCGGTGGCCGGAGATGCCGCTGGTGAGGTTCGCGGAGAAGGACAGCTCGTCGCGGTCCTGCGGGCCGGGGTGGACGTAGTGGTCGTTGGAGACGAAGTCGATCTCACCGGCCCAGTCGGCGTAGTTCATGCCCTTGGTGCCGCCCGTCACCATGAAGTTGGTGGTGACGGGGATGCCGGGGGTGAGGTCGCGCAGCAGGTCCCGCTCCGCGCGCAGGTGTTCCTTCAGCACGTCGGAGGAGAAGCGCTTGAAGTCCAGCTGCTGGGTGGGGTTCGGGTGGGAGGCGGCCAGCCGGGGCGGCAGGATCTGCTCCCAGGCGCTGTACCGCTGGGACCAGAACGCGGTACCCCAGGCGTGGTTGAGCGCGTCGAGGGTGGTGTAGCGGGCGCGCAGCCAGTCGCGGAAGGCGCGGGCGGCGTCGTCGGAGTAGTCGTAGATGTTGTGGCAGCCCAGCTCGTTGGAGACGTGCCAGGCCACCAGGGCCGGATGACCGGCGTACCGCTCGGCCAGCTTCCGCACCAGGCGCAGCGCGTGGGTGCGGAAGACGGGCGAGGTGGGGCGCCAGTGCTGCCGCGCCCCCGGCCACACCGTCTCACCGGAGGCGGTCACCGGGAGGATCTCCGGGTGCGCCGTGGTGAGCCAGGGCGGCGGGGACGCGGTGGCGGTGGCCAGGTCGACCCCGATGCCACCGGTGTGCAGCAGGTCCATGATCTCGTCGAGCCACCCGAAGTCCCAGGTGTCCTCGGTCGGCTGGATGCGGGCCCAGGAGAAGATCCCCACGGAGACGATGGTGACACCGGCCTCGCGCATCAGCCGGATGTCCTCCTCCCACACCTCGCGCGGCCACTGCTCGGGGTTGTAGTCCGCGCCGTAGCCGAGGCGTGGGGTGGGGTCACCGTCCGTCCCGTGCGGGGGCTGGGACTGGAGGGTGGAGATCATGGTGGTCCTTCCGGTGAACCGTACGGGGCGGCGCGAGGGAGCTGGTTACTTCTCGACGGTGAAGCCCTGCTCTTCCCCGTACTTGACGGAGGCGTCCTGCCAGGCCTTCAGGCCGTCGGCCAGCTTGGTGCCGGAGACGTAGGCCTTGCCGACGGTGTCGTTGAAGATGGAGTTGGCGTAGACCTGGTAGGGCAGGTACGACCAGCCGCGGCCGACGTTCGCGGCCGACTCGGCGAAGATCTTGTTGGCCTTCTGGCCGCCGAAGTACGGGAACGCGGTGTTCTGGAACGCGTCGGATTCGAGGTCCGCGGTGGTCGCCGGGAAGGCGCCCTCCTTGATGCGGGTCTGCACACCCTTGCCCGCGGCTGCGTACTCGGCGAAGGCGAAGGCGAGTTCCTTGTTCTTGCCGAGGGTGGGCAGCGCCAGGGAGCTGCCGCCGTTCTCCGCGGTGGTCGTGTCGCCCTCCGTCCACTGCGGCAGCGGTGCCACGCGCCAGTCGCCGGAGGCGTCCTTCACGCCCGAGACGAAGTTGGCGGGCATCCAGGCGCCGGTGGTGAGGGTGGCTATGGTGCCGTCGCCGAGGCCCTTGTACCAGTCGTCGGTCCAGCCGGTGATGGGCGCGACCAGCTTGTCGTCGAGGAGCTTCTGCCAGGTGTCGGTGTACTTCTCGGCGCCCGAGTCCGAGAAGTCGATCTTCACCTTGGTGCCGTCGACCTTGTACGGGCGGGAACCGGCCTGCCACAGCATGCTGGTGGCGGTGCCACCCTCGCCCGTGTCGGCGGCGATGTACGCCTTGGGGTTGGCCTTGTGCAGATCGCGGGCGGTCTCGACGTACTCGTCCCAGGTGGTCGGCACCTTGAGCTTGTACTTGTCGAAGACCTTCTTGTTGTAGAACATCGCCATCGGCCCGGAGTCCATGGGCAGGGCGTAGACGTCCTTGCCGGACTTCACGGAGTTCCACGGACCCGGCGAGTACTTACCCGCGAGCTTGTCGGCGCCGTACGGGGCCAGCTTGTCGAGGGCCTTGGTCAGGGCGTACTCGCCGAGCGCGTAGTACTCGATCTGCGCGACGTCGGGGACGCCCTTCTTCGCGGCGATGGCGTTCTGCAGGGCCTTGTACTGGTCCTTGTTGGTGCCCGCGTTGACCAGGTCGACCTTGACCTTGGGGTGTTCCTTCTCGAAGTCGTCGGCGACCTTCTTGAGCGTGGGCTCCCAGGCCCACACCTTCAGGGTGCCGCCCTTCTTCAGGGCCGCGTCGATGTCCTTGGCGGACACCGGCTTCTGTTCGGCGGCGCTGTCGTCGGAGCCACCGCAGGCGGTCGCTCCCAGGGTGAGGGCGGAGACCAGGGCGATGCCGCGCAGCAGGCGGCGAGCGTTCTTGGGCATGGGCGTGCTTTCCACTTCTTCGTGGTGCGGGACTCTTCGTGGTGCGGGACGGAGGGGCTGTTCCTTGACGGGGCGGGGCTATTCCTTGACGCTTCCGGCGGCGAGCCCGGACTGCCAGTACTTCTGCAGCAGCAGGAACGCGGCGATCAGCGGCACGATGGTGATCAGGGAGCCGGTGATGACGAGGTTGAACACGGCCTCGCCACCGGCGGTCGCGGCCTGGGCGTTCCAGCTGTTGAGGCCCAGCGTCAGCGGATACCAGTCCGGGTCCTTCAGCATGATCAGCGGCAGGAAGTAGTTGTTCCAGGTGGCGACCATCGTGAACAGCAGCACGGTCACGATGCCGGGGGCGAGCAGCGGCAGGACGACCTGGAAGAAGGTGCGCACCTCGCTCGCCCCGTCGATGCGGGCGGCCTCCAGCAGTTCGTCGGGTACGGCCTCGGTGGCGAAGACCCACATCAGATACAGGCCGAACGGCGAGATGAGGGACGGGATGATCACCGCCCAGGGGGTGTTGGTCAGCCCCATCTCGCTGAACATCAGGAAGGTGGGGACGGCCAGCGCGGTGCCGGGCACCGCCACCGCGCCGATGATGACGGCGAAGACGGCGCGCTTGCCCGGGAAGGTGAACTTCGCCAGGGCGTAGCCGCCGAGGACCGCCAGCAGCGTGGCGCCACCGGCCCCGACCACCACGTACAGCACGGTGTTCAGCAGCCAGCGGGTGAAGACACCGTCGTTGTAGGTGAATGTCTGGCTGATGTTGTCCCACAGGGCGAAGTCGCCGCCGAACCACAGCCCGAACGACCGGGCCAGTCCCTCCTGGGTCTTGGTGGCGCTGATGACCAGCCAGGCCAGCGGCACCAGCGAGTACAGCAGGACCAGCCCGGTGAGGACGGTCAGCAGCACACTGCGGCGCGGGCGGCGCCCTTCGGCGCGCTTGCGGGGCCCGCGCAGCCGGGGCACGGAGCCCTGGGCGCCGGACGTGGCGGGGGCGGGCCGGGAGGCGGTGGTGACCGGGGTGCTCATCGCTTCACGCTCCCTTGCGCATGCCGCGCAGCTGGACGACGTAGGCGATGACCATGGTGATCAGCCCCATGATGATGGCGACCGTCGCGGAGTAGTTGTGCTGCTGGCCGGAGAAGGACAGCGAGTACGTGTAGAAGTTCGGGGTGTAGTCGGTGGTGATGGAGTTGGGCGCCAGCTTCTGCAGGATGTTCGGCTCGTTGAACAGCTGGAAGGTGCCGATGATCGAGAAGATCGTGGCGATGACCAGGGCGCCGCGGATCGCGGGGAGTTTGATGGCGGTGATGACGCGGATCTGCCCGGCGCCGTCGATCTCCGCGGCCTCGTAGAGGGAGTGCGGGATGACGCGGAGCGCGGAGTAGAAGATCAGCATGTTGTAGCCGACGAACTCCCAGGTGACGATGTTGCCGATGGACGTCAGCACCAGATCGGGCGACAGCGGGTTCGGCAGCGACGTCCCGAGGGCGTCGTTGATGTCGCTCACCAGGCCGAAGCGGGTGCCGTACATGAACCCCCACATGAGGGTGGCGACCACGGCGGGCACCGCGTACGGCAGGAAGATCGAGATCCGGAAGAAGTCGCGCCCGTACAGCCGCCCGCTGTCCAGGGCGAGCGCGACGAGCAGGGCGATGCCCAGCATGATCGGCACCTGCACCATCAGGAACAGCGACACCCGGGCCAGGGACTGCCAGAACCGGTCGTCCTGCAGGGCCTGTTGGTAGTTGTCGAAGCCGACGAACGTGGTGCCGCCGATGAGCTGGTCGCGGAAGAGGCTGAGGTAGACCGAGTAGGCGATGGGCGCCAGGAAGACGAAGGCGAAGACCACCACGAAGGGGCCGATGAACCCCCAGCCTGACCAGGAGCGGCGGTCCCGCTTCGCCGGAGGCCGGGCCGGACGCCGTTTCACGGCGGCGGGGGGTTGCAGCGTCGTCATGTCGTTCCTCGCTCGTCCATCACGGAACCGGCGCCATGCGCCGTCGCGATGTTTGCGTAAACATTTCGGCGCTCACGCAGACGCGGAGGTGTTATGTTTACGTAAACATCTGATGGCGGAATGTCTACACTGCCCCAATGACGGTGGTCAAGAGCCGTCTGGCAAATCCGGAACGAGCGCGGCGAGGAAGAAAGTGGAAGCAGCGGACAGCCCCTCGGCGGACGGCACGACGGACGGCGACACCGCCCGGACCCGGACCGCCCGGCGCGCGCAGCGCGCGTCCATGGCGGACGTGGCCCGTCTCGCCGGGGTCTCCGCGCAGACCGTCTCCCGGGTCTCCAACGGCTTCCCCGGTGTCACCGAGGAGACGCGGCAGGACGTGCTGGCCGCCATGAAGCAGCTCGGCTACCGGCCCAACAGCGCCGCGCGGGCGCTCAAGCGCGGCGAGTTCCGCACCATCGGCGTCATCACCTTCACCCTCGCCACCACGGGCAATGTGCGCACGCTGGAGGCGATCGCCACCTCCGCGGCACACGAGGGCTACGCCGTGACCCTGCTGCCCGTCGCCGTCCCCACCCAGGACGAGGTGCGCGGCGCCTTCTCCCGGCTGGGCGAACTCGCCGTCGACGCCGTCATCGTCATCATGGAGGTCCACCTCCTCGACGCGGCGGCGCTCTCCCTGCCGCCCCACGTCCAGGTCGTCGTGGCCGACTCGGACGCCGGGGACCGCTACACGGTGGTCGACACCGACCAGGCGGGCGGCACCCGGGACGCGGTGGACCATCTGCTCGGCCTCGGCCACCGGACGGTGTGGCATCTCGCCGGGCCCGAGGGCTCGTTCGCCGCGCAGCGCCGCGCCGACGCCTGGCACGCGGCGCTCACCGAGGCCGGGCGCGCCGCGCCACCGCTCGTACGGGGCGACTGGTCGGCCGAGTCCGGCTACCGGGCCGGGCTCGCGCTCGCCGCCGAGGACGACTGCACGGCGGTGTTCGCCGCCAACGACCAGATGGCGCTGGGACTGCTGCGGGCCCTGCACGAGAAGGGCCGGAAGGTGCCGGACGACGTCAGCGTCATCGGCTTCGACGACATCCCCGAGGCCGGGTCGTTCCTGCCGCCCCTGACCACCGTGCACCAGGACTTCGCCGAGGTCGGGCGCCGCTGCGTCGAGGGCGTCCTGCGCCAGGTGCGGCAGAGCGCCCCGGGGCGCGGGACCACGCTCGTCCCCACCCGGCTCGTGCTGCGCCACAGCACCGCGCCGCCGCCCGGGCGGTAGCGACGCGAACGGCCGGTCCGGGGAGCGGTGTGCTCCCCGGACCGGCCGTCGTGGCGTATCCGGCTGTCGCGGCTCGGCTAGACCTTGCTGCCGATGCCGGTCAGCGACCGTACTTCCATCTCCGCCTGCTTCCCGGGGTCCGCCTTGTCCTTGCTGAGGACCGTGCCGAGGAAGCCGAGCAGGAACGAGAGCGGGATCGACACGATGCCGGGGTTGGTGAGCGGGAACCAGTGGAAGTCGACGCTGTTGAAGATGGCCGTCGGGGAACCCGAGATCGCCGGGGAGAAGAGGATGAGGATCAGCCCCGACCCCAGGCCGCCGTAGATGCTCCACAGCGTCCCCGACGTGTTGAAACGCTTCCAGTACAGGGTGTAGAGGATCGTCGACAGGTTCGCGGACGCGGCGAGCGCCAGGGCCAGCGACACCAGGAACGCGACGTTCTGGCCGCTGGTGACGATGCCGCCGACGATGGCCAGGACGCCGACCGCGATCGCGGTGAGGCGGGCGACCTTGATCTCGGAGCGCGCGTCGGCCTTCCCCTCCCGCAGCACGTTGGCGTAGACGTCGTGCGCGAACGAGGCCGACGCGGTCAGCGTCAGACCGGCCACCACCGCGAGGATCGTCGCGAACGCCACCGCGGAGACGATGCCGAGGAGCACCGCGCCGCCGACCTTGAACGCGAGCAGCGGTGCCGCCGAGTTCTCCCCGCCGGGGGCCTCCAGGATCGCGTCCGGGCCGACCAGCGCGGCAGCGCCGTAGCCGACGACCAGGATGCCCAGGTAGAAAATGAACATCGACCAGGAGCACCACACCACCGAACGGCGCGCCTCCTTGGCGTTCGGCACGGTGTAGAAGCGCATCAGCACGTGCGGCAGGCTGGAGATGCCGAGGACCAGCGCCAGCGACAGCGAGACGAAGTCGAGCTTGTCCATCGCGCCGTCGCCGTACCAGCCGCCCGGCTCCAGCAGGCTCTCGCCCAGCGGGCTGCGCTGCGCCGCCTGGTCGAGGATCGCCGAGAAGCTGAAGCCGAACTTGCCGACGATGAACACGCTCATGAAGGTCACACAGGCCAGCAGCAGACCCGCCTTGATGATCTGCACCCAGGTGGTGCCCTTCATGCCGCCCACCAGGACGTAGAAGACCATCACGAGGCCGACGGCCGTGATGACGAGGGCCTGGCCGCCCTTGCTGTGCACGTTGAGCAGGAGGGCGATGAGCCCGCCCGCGCCCGCCATCTGGGCGAGCATGTAGAAGAACGTGATCACCAGCGTGGCGTTGGCCGCGGCCGCGCGCACCGGGCGCTGCTTCATCCGGTAGGCCATCACATCGCCCACGGTGAACCGGCCGGTGTTGCGCAGCCGTTCGCCGACGAGCAGGAGGGCGACCAGCCAGGCGACGAGCCATCCCACGGAGTAGAGGAAGCCGTCGTAGCCGTGGACGGCGATCGCCCCCGAGATGCCGAGGAAGGACGCCGCGGAGAGGAAGTCGCCGGAGAGGGCGATGCCGTTCTGCACGCCGGTGAAGGCGCTTCCCGCGGCGTAGTAGTCGGCCGCGGTCTGATTCCGGGTGGTGGCCTTGTAGACGATGAACAGCGTAATCAGGACGAATACGACGAATACGCTGACGTTGATGACCGGGCTGCCGGTCGCCTCACCCGCGCTCTGCAATGTCATTCCTTGTCGGCCCCTGCCAACTCGCGCACCTTGTCCACCTGCGGGTCGATTTTCCTGTCGGCGAAGCCCCGGTACAGCAGAACGATCGCCATCGTCGACACGAACTGCAGCAGGCCGAAGGCGGTCCCCATATTGACCGAGCCGAACACCTTACGGCTCATGAAACCATGACCATACGCCGAGAACAGGGCGAAGGTCATGTACCAGCAAAAGAAGAGCGCGCTCATGGGGAAGATGAACCGGCGCAGCCTCTTGCGTAGCCGGTCAAATTCCGGGCTCTCCTGGATCGCGGCGAAGTCGGGCTCGCCGTTTTCATTGCCGCGACCGGCGAACCCGTGTCCAGTGGCCCGCTCGGATGAAATGGGCGCGGGCGGCCGCACCGCTTTCGTCATGGTCCTCTCCCGGAGTTTCGGGCAGGAGAATTCGTACCGATCTGCCTGCAGTGGATGGTGGGGAGGAGGAGCAACCCGCAGCCCCATGGCGGGGTCAGTGTAGTAAGGCGCCGGATGCCGTCAACGACCGGGGATACCCCGTGGACCGGACCGTCCTGGGATGCACCAGTGGCACCCCATCCAGGTGATTCGGTGCCACATATGCCGCTACGAACCGCTTGTGATCACCTGTCAGAACTTCTCAGGATGTGCGCTTTTACCGATCCTTCCTCCTTTCGGTCCGTCTGACCTGGTGTCACGCCATGGCGGCGACCCCCGACCACCGGACTTGCGGACTTTTCGTGAACGGAGGATGCATGCAATGTGATGATGTTGGTGGATCGCCCCATCTATGCGAACGTGTGGGAGGCTGCTCCACTACGGGGCCCGTAATGATGTCCCGCCGTTGTTACCGCTGATCAGAGTGCTCTACACTCGCCACCGCCCGAGACGCGTTTGGCGTCTCCACAAATAGAGCCTGCGGCAATGGGTTCCCGAGGACGGAGGTAGGTAAGCGGTGGGTTTCCTCGACCGCTCGCGCATTATCGCAGGGCCGGGGTGGAATCGATGGCTGATTCCCCCGGCGGCGCTTGCGATTCACTTCTCCATTGGCCAGGCATATGCCTGGAGCGTCTTTAAGACGCCGCTGGAAAAAGCCCTAGACATATCGGGCACCGCCAGCGCACTGCCCTTCCAGATCGCCATTCTCGTCCTCGGTCTCTCCGCCGCCTTCGGTGGCACGCTCGTCGAGCGCAAGGGACCGCGGTGGGCGATGTTCGTGTCGCTCGTGACCTTCTCCTCGGGCTTCCTGATCGCCTCGCTCGGCGTCGCCACCAGCCAGTACTGGCTGGTCATCTTCGGATACGGCGTCGTCGGCGGAGTCGGCCTCGGCATCGGCTACATCTCGCCGGTGTCCACGCTGATGAAGTGGTTCCCGGACCGCCCGGGCATGGCGACCGGTACCGCGATCATGGGCTTCGGCGGCGGCGCGCTGATCGCCTCCCCCTGGTCGTCGCAGATGCTGTCCTCCTTCGGCAGCGACACCAGCGGCATCGCCCAGACCTTCCTGGTGCACGGCCTGGCCTACGCCGCGTTCATGACGCTCGGCGTGCTGCTCATCCGGGTACCGGCCGACGGCTGGCGTCCGGCCGGCTGGGTCCCCCGCGAGGACACCGGGAAGCAGCTCGTCACCACGGCGAACGTGTCCGCGAAGAACGCGGTGAAGACCCCTCAGTTCTGGCTGCTGTGGATCGTGCTGTGCATGAACGTCACTGCGGGCATCGGGATCCTGCAGAAGGCCGCCCCGATGATCCAGGACTTCTTCCAGGACACCGACGCCCCGGTGAGCGCGACCGCCGCCGCCGGATTCGTCGCCCTGCTGTCCCTGGCCAACATGACGGGCCGCTTCGTCTGGTCGTCGGTCTCCGACGCGATCGGCCGGAAGAACATCTACCGCCTGTACCTGGGCGCGGGTGCTCTGCTCTACCTGACCATCCTGCTCGGGAAGAACAGCAGCACCGTGCTGTTCGTGGTCGCGGCCATGGCGATCCTGTCGTTCTACGGCGGCGGGTTCGCGACCGTACCGGCCTATCTGAAGGACCTGTTCGGCACGTACGAGGTCGGCGCGATCCACGGTCGGCTGCTGACCGCGTGGTCGGTCGCCGGGGTCGCCGGGCCGATCATCGTGGACGCCGTGGCGGACGCCGGGAAGAAGTCCGGGAACTCCGGACCGGACCTCTACGCCATCTCCTTCTACCTCATGATCGGGCTCCTCGTCATCGGCTTCATCGCCAACGAGCTGGTGCGCCCGGTGAACCCGAAGTTCCATGAGCCGGAGCCGGAGCCGGAGCCGAAGTCGGAGCCGGTGGCCTCGGGTGAGCGGGGCGGCGAGGCCGAGAAGGCCGAACCGGCTGAGAAGGCCCAGGAGGCCGAACCGGCCGCGGAGAAGGCTGAGTCGACCGACAAGGCCGAGTCGGCTGAGAAGGCCGCGTCGGCCGAGAGGGGTAACTGATGGCTCACCAGGACGATCCTTCGCAGAGCGCGGCCGTGAAGTCGTCGCCCGTTCTGCTGGCCGTGGCGTGGCTGTGGGTGGCCATTCCCTTCGCGTACGGCCTCTATGAGCTTGCCATGACGAGCCGAAAGCTGTTCGAGTAGAGGTGTTCGCGCCGGCACATCACCAGTCCGGCCGCGGGCGTTTCCGCCGCCCCCGGCCAGGCCGGTGTGCCGCCGGTCGTTCGACTTCCTCTTCAGGAGAAATCCCAGGAGAAAGCGCATCGTGATACATCGCTGTGGCCAAGCCGCTCCGGGCGCGGAGCGCGTCTCGTGACCCCGGGCAGGCATGCGGCCGAAGTTGCACGCGGCCCGGGGCTGTGGGCCACTATCGTGCAATGGCGAAACTGGCGGCTTCCGGTCAAGATGGGCGCCGTGCTGGTGGTGCCCGCGCTGCTGGCGGTCGCCTTGGGTGTCGTCCAGATTCAGCGCGAAGTCGAACGCGCCAACTCGTACGCGGACATGCAGCAGCTGGTCAAGCTGCGCTCCGGGCTGATGCCACTGCTCGGAAGCCTCCAGATGGAGCGCACCATGGCCGCCGAACACCTGCGTGAGAAGGCGGACGCCGGTTCCGCCGACATGCTGCGGCAGACCCGGTCCACCGACCGCGCCCGGACCGTGCTCACGAACACCGAGCAGCAGGCACCCCTGCTCAAGGGCGCCGCGGGGGTCCGCTACAAGGACGCCACCAAAGCCCTGGGCGGCCTGACCGACCTGCGTCAGCAGGTGACGTCCGGCAGCATCAGCTCCTGGGCCGCGGTGAACAGGTACCGCACCGTCATCAACAGCCTGCTCGACCTGGACCAGTCCCTGGGCAGCCGGTTCGCCGAACCCAAGCTGACCGGGCCCGCGTCCGCGCTGTACGACCTGGAGGCGGTCCAGGAAGAGGTCCACCTCCAGCATGTGACCCTCCTGGAGGGCATGGAGCCCGGGCAGCCCATGGACACCAAGCTGATCCGGGCGCTGGAGGAGTCCGACATCCGGCTGCAGGAAAAGCTCGGCGACTTCCGGGCCGTGGCCACCCCCGCGGAGCAGGAGATGTACCAGCGGACGGTCACCGGCAAGCTGGTGGCCAAGCGCTCGGATCTGGTGCGTACCGCGCTGTCCCGGTCCCAGGACGCCGAGCAGGGCGTCACCACGCCGCCGATCCCGGCCTCCCAGTGGAACCGCAGCTCGGAGACGACCGCGATACTCCTGGGCAAGGTCGAGAAGAACCTCGCCCAGCAGCTGCGCGTGAACTCCGCCCAGCTGCAGGACCAGACCAGTAACCGGGCCGGTGCCTACTCCGTGGGCCTGCTCGCGGTGCTGCTGCTCGCCCTCTGGATCGGTTTCGCGATCGGCCGGTATCTGCTGCGGTCGCTGACCCTCCTGCGCTCCACCGCGCTCGACGTGGCCGAGAACCGGCTCCCGGCCGCCGTCTCCAGCATCCGCGACGGCGAGAAGGCGGACACCGCCGTCAGCGCCGTGCCGGTGCACACCACGGAGGAGTTCGGGCAGCTCGCCCGGGCCTTCGACGCGGTGAACGGGCAGGCCGTGCGCCTGGCGTCGGAACAGGCCGCGCTCCGCGGCGACCTGCGGGACACCCTGGTCAACCTCTCCCGGCGCAGCCAGACCCTGGTGGACCGGCTGCTGCGGCTGATGGAGCAGCTCGAACGGCACGAAGAGGACCCGGACCAGCTCGCCAACCTCTTCCAGATGGACCACCTGGCGACCCGGATGCGGCGCAACAACGAGAACCTGATGGTTCTCTGCGGCAGCACGCTCGTCCGCACCCACGGTCACCGCGTGCAGCTGGAGGACGTCCTGCGGGCCGCGGTCTCCGAGATCGAGCACTACCAGCGCGCCGAGGTGCAGGCCTCCACCTCCGTGGCGGTGACCGGCTACGCGGCCGGTGACCTGGCGCGGATCATCGCCGAACTGCTCGACAACGCCACCGCGTTCTCCCCGCCGGAGACCCAGGTGGTCATCAGCACCACGCCGCGCCGCGACGGCTCCGCCCTCATCGAGGTCCGCGACCAGGGCATCGGGATGAGCGGCGCCGAACTGGCCAAGGCACATCGGCGGCTGGAGGCAACCAGTTCCGAGGAAGCCTCGTCTTCCCGTCAAATGGGCCTCTTCGTCGTCGGCCGTCTGGCAAACCGCCACGGCATCTCTGTGAACCTCAGCTCGGAGTGGGGCGCGGGTCTGCGGGCCGGTGTGCTCGTCCCGGCGAACCTCGTACCGTCGGACCGGTCCGACGACGCTCCCCGGGGGAACGCGCCCCGGCGCGGCGGTCCGACGCCTACCGCCGCCAAGGCCTTCGAACCGGCGCGGCCACAGGGTCAGGTCACGGCTGCCCCCGCCGTGCGGGAGACCTCCAACGGGGTCCGCCCGGCGGCCGCCGCCGACTCCGGTACGCGGTCTGGGGGTTGGGGCGGGCCGCAGCAGGAACGTCCCGCCTCGGCCGGAACCGGTACGGCTGGCTCGAACACGCAGGGCGGCCTGCCGAAGCGACTGCCACGCCGTACGCCGGGCGGGCCCGACGGGGCCAACGGGGCCGGACGCCCCGACCCGGTCGGCAAGGGCACACCGGACGCGTCCCGCGACGGCGCCGAGCACGGGTCCCAGCACGCCGCCGAGCACGGCAGGACACCGGCGGACGGACCGGCCGCCCAGCACGACGCCCAGAAGGCCCGGCCCACCACCGGAAACGGCCTGGTGCCACCGCAGCGTTCCGGTCAGGAGCGGTCCGGTCAGGAGCAGCGGTCGGGTCCGGAGCAGCAGCGCGCCACCGGCGCGTCGTGGTTCACGCCGCCCGCCTCGGATGACGCGCCATCGGCACCGGCACCGGCACAGCCATCGGCACCGGCACCTGGTGCGGCGCGCCCCCGTCCCCAGGGCTCCTCGCGTCTGTTCACCCCGCCCTCCGAGCAGACGGAGCCCCTGCCGGGGAACGGCCCGGACCTGGGGGCCGACCGCCGCCCGGGCGGTCCCGCCGAGGCCCCGGCCGACTCCTCGGACACCGCGGAGGAGGCCGACCGCACCCAGTCCGGGCTGCCGAAGCGGACCCCGCGCGGGCCCCGGCCCGGTGAACGTCCCGCGCCGCGTACCGCCCCCGGCAAGGCCAAGCCGAGCCAGGACGCGGGACAGACGCACAGCTTCCTCAGCAACTACCAGTCAGGCATCCGTCGGGCCCGTCCCGACGAGCGCTAAAATTCCATCGACGAACGGGCAGGAAAGAAGCCATGACCTCACCCCACCCGCGGGAGGTGAGCCAGTTCGGATGGCTGGTCACCAACTTCACCGAACGTGTTCCCAATGTGGCCCACGCCGTGGTGGTATCAGCCGACGGGATTTTGCTCACCGCCTCCAACCGGCTGGCGGGCGACTACGCCGAACACCTCGCCACCATCGCCGCGGGCGCCATCAGCCTGATCCAGGGCGCCGCGCGGTGTCTGGACACCGGTGAGGTGAAGAGCACGGTGATCCAGATGGAGTACGGACATATGCTGCTGATGTCCATCAAGGACGGCTCGTGCCTGGTGACACTGGCGGCACCGGACTGCGAGATTGGTCAGGTGGCTTACGAGATGGCCGTGCTCGTGGACCAGGTCGGCGAAATGCTGACCCCCGAACTACGCGCCGAGCTGCAAGGATTCCAGCAGACAGCAGCCCGCTAGCCCGGATGAGGAGATCATGAGCACCGGTGAAGGCCCTTCCGGGCACACTCGGAGAGACCAGGGCGCGGAGGACGACCAGACCTTCGCCGACGTGCTCAACGCGTTCAGTTTCGGCAAAGCACGGCGGCCGCGGAAGAAGTCCGGCTCAGACTCCAGCTCCCAGCCGGAGGCCGCGGCCCGCCAGCAGCCGGAGGAGGCGCCGCCCGCCGCTCCCCAGGACCCGTACGCGTACCCCCCGTCGCAGGACGGGGAGCACGCGGCGTGGGACGACGGACACGAGCAGCAGCAGGGCTCGCCCTCGTTCGTGCGCGCCTATACATGGACGGGTGGTCGCACCAGGTCCCAGCATCACTTCGAGCTGGAGACCCTGGTGACGACCACCGAACTGGGGCACCAGTCCGCCGCCTTCACCCACGCGGACCACGTTCCCGTGATCTCGCTGTGCCAGGAGCCGAAGTCGGTGGCCGAGGTGGCGGCACGGCTCTCGGTGCCGCTGGGTGTGGCCAGGGTCCTGCTCGGCGACATGGCGGACCGGGGGCTGATCGCCGTCGAGCAGACCGGGACCGAGGAGGGCGAGGCCCCGAGCGTGACGCTGATGGAGCGGGTCCTGACCGGGCTCAGGCGGCTCTAGGAGCCATCACCCCGGTGGCGTTCGTCCCGGTGGCGCGGGCCGTCCTGGTGCGCCAGGTCGTAGGGGCGCGGATAGGCGGTCGGCCGGTAGCCGACGTAGCGTGCCTCGGCTGCCGGATCCTGCGCCTTGGCCGTGGAGTTGAGCGCGTCCGGCGAGGTGTTCCAGCGGCCGGTGGCGAGCCGCCGCTCCAGCGTGTGCACGGCGGCGAGGGTTTCGCCGGGGCTGAAGGTGCAGTGGCCGGGGGCGTCGACGTACGCCTGGCGCAGCAGCTCCGCCGATCCGCCCGCGGTGGCGGCCCGGCGGTAGGCGCTCTCGGACTGTACGGGGATCAGCCCGTCGCCGGTGGTGTGGATGTTCAGCTGCGGGTCGGTCAGCCTGCCCGTGAAGCCGCTGGTGTGCCGCATCCACCCCACGGCCTTCGGGTCGGCGGTGGTGCGGGGCGCGCGGTCCAGGGCGGCGAGGTCGTCGCGGAGGGTCAGCCCGGCCTCCTTGTACAGCTCGGTCACCTCCTTGTAGACCGAGGACCGCCGCAGCATCGCCGCGTAGTCGACGCCGGTGTTCCAGGACGGGTTGCCGCCCGCGCGGGACTCGGCCTCCTGCCGCCAGGAGAACGCGGCGGTCCGCAGCAGTCCGGTGACCGCCGCGTACTGGTTGGCCTGCTGTCCGGCCCAGTCGGCCGGGCCGGGCTTCGGCTGCGACGCGTCGTTGTGGCCGGGGATGTTGTGCAGGGCGGCGGCGAGCGCGATCCGGGCCCGGCCCTGCGGGGTCTGCTGGGCGGCGGTCAGCTTCCCGGTGAGCGCGGTCGCGGCGTCCTTGGCCGCCGCCTGGTCGGCGAAGCCGGTGAGGCGGATGCCGGAGTCGGGGGCGAGGAGGGTCTTCAGCGCGAAGACGGGGTCGAGGGTGCTGTTCCAGTTGGCGACCCCGCCCTGGACGAGTCCGCACATCGACAGCGATCCGTCGATCCGGTCGGGGTGCCGTTCGGCGATCGCGGTGGTGACGAACCCACCGTACGACTGGCCCCAGGCGAGGGTCTGCCGGGCCGCCCCGAACCGCTGCGCGAACAGGTCCAGCGTGGCCAGCTGGTCGGGCACCGCGTCGGTCACGGCCCAGCCGGTGGTGGCGTACGAGGAACCCGCCAGGGCGTACCCCTGATCGAGGAGCCGGGCGCGGGTCTGTGAACTCGGCGCGTTCTGGGCCGGGTTGGGGGCGCCCTGTGGGGTGTAGCCGTGGCTGAAGAGCAGCAGGGTGCCGTTCCACCGCGCGGGCACGTCCACCAGGTACGCGGCCCCGGACGCCAAGTGACCTTCCAGGTGTTCGCCCTCGGCGCTCGCGGCCTGCGCGGGCAGGGCGGGCAGCGTGGTGGCGGCGAGCACGGCGGTCGCGGCGAGGGCGAGAGCGCGGGCGCGGGCGCGGGGCTTCACGGGCGGACTCCTTCGGTGGCGGGGACATCGGCGGAGGGGGCGGTGGCGCGGTCGTCGAGGGTGTCGGCGTGGGTCTCGCGCAGCCGCCACACGGTGAGCGCGGTGATGGCCGCGCCGCCGCACAGCAGCAGCGAGAGCGGGGTGCTGCCGCCGCCGTACGCCGCGAGCAGGCTGCTCGCGATCAGCGGGGAGAAACCGGCCCCGACCAGGGTGGCGAGCTGGTAGCCGAGGGAGGCGCCGGTGTAGCGGACACGGGTGCCGAACATCTCGCTGAGCAGGGCCCCGAGCGGTCCGTACATGGTGGACTGCGCCACGCCGTGGCCCAGCGCCAGGGCCAGGATCAGCAGCCCCGGGGATCCGGAGTCGACGAGCGCCAGGACGGGGAAGGCCAGCGCGGCCGACGCGACGGCCCCGGCGAGCACGACCGGGCGGCGGCCCACCCGGTCCGACAGCGCGGAGGCGGCGGGCAGCGCGAAGAGGGCCACGCAGGAGGCGACGGTCACGGCGGTGAGCACCTGCGGCCGGGTGTACCCGTTGCGTACGGCGTACGAGATCATGAAGCTGGTCAGCAGCGCCTGGGCCGTGAACGCGCCGATGCCGACGCACCCGGCCAGCAGCAGCGGCTTGGGGCTGCGCAGCACCTCGGCGAGCGGGGGCTTGTCGTGCGGCCGGGTGTTCCGCGACTGGGCTTGGGCCTCCGTGAACAGCGGGCTCTCGGCCACCCGCAGCCGTACGAACAGCCCGACGGCGAGCAGCGCCACGCTCAGCAGGAACGGCACCCGCCAGCCCCAGGCCCGGAACTCGTCGTCCGGCAGGGTCGAGACGATCGTGACCACGCCCGCGGAGAGCATCGAGCCGAGCGGGGCGCCGAGTTGGGTGAAGCTCGACCACAGGCCACGGCGCTGCCGGGCACCGCCGGTGCGCTCGGCGTGTTCGACGACCATGAGCATGGCGCCGCCCCACTCACCGCCGATCGCGAGGCCCTGGACGACGCGCAGGGCGACGAGCAGCACCGGTGCCCAGACGCCGATCGCGTCGTAGGTGGGGAGGAGTCCGATGGCGAAGCTGCAGGTGCCCATCAGGACCATCGTGAGCAGCAGCATCGACTTGCGGCCGAGCCGGTCGCCGAAGTGGCCGAAGACGATGCCGCCGAGGGGGCGCGCCAGGTATCCGGCGGCGAAGGTGCCGAACGCGGCGATGGTGCCGACGGCGGGGTCGGCGTCGGGGAAGAACAGCTCGCCGAAGACGAGCGCGGCGACCGTGCCGTACACGAGGAAGTCGTAGAACTCGACCGCGGTGCCGAGCAGGCCGGACAGTGCGACGCGGCGCAGCTGCCGGGAATCGGGGGGCGGCGGAACGGGGACGGGGGCTGGCTGCACGGGAAGCTCCCTGGTGCCGTCGGGGTGGCATGGAGACGGTGCCGTTGGTTCCCGCGAAGGTAGGCAGATATCCGACTGCGGTCAATGTTCTGCACAACATTTGTGCGCGACTGACAGCGCGACGGACTGCGGGACCGGCTTCGGTCACCTGTTATCGCGTGCGGTTGAGCAGTCGGCTAGCGCACCGGCACCAGGTCGAGCAGGCGCTCCGCCGCCGTCCGCGCCCCCGGTGTCAGGCGCTCGTGGACGGCGCGGAAGGTCTTCTCGGCCTGCTCGGCGGGCCAGTCCTCGGGCAGGTGCCGGACCGGGAGCCGGGGGTCCTGCCGGATGATCCGCAGCCACTCGGTGGACAGCCGCAGCC
The DNA here is from genome assembly GCF_053596435.1 of Streptomyces sp. NPDC001700. Classification (NCBI taxonomy): domain Bacteria; kingdom Bacillati; phylum Actinomycetota; class Actinomycetes; order Kitasatosporales; family Streptomycetaceae; genus Streptomyces; species Streptomyces sp. NPDC001700. The sequence continues at coordinate 101,622 of NZ_JBSFGE010000008.1, read as the reverse complement.
GGGCCACCAGCGACGCGTCGTCCCCGGCGGACGTGTGCTCCTGGGGCTGCCAGCGGCGTACGAACTCCTCGTACCGCCCGGCCAGCGCGGGCAGCTCCCAGGTCTCCTCGATCATCGCGCCGATGTCCATGCCCGCGTCGGCGTGGGCGCGGAACACCTTCACATGCGCGGCCAGGCCCAGTTCGTTGAGGATGGGCACCACGTCGACCTCGCCCTGTGCGATCCACAGCCCGCTGAACAGCGGCCCGAAGCCGTTCCAGGTGAGCTGGGAGCGGAGGTCGTGGCGCTGGCGCTGCCAGGACTCGGGCAGCGAGAAGCCGAGCAGGGTCCAGGTGCCGTCCCAGGTGCGGTTGACGGCGCCGGTCTGCCAGATGCGGCCCTCGCCGTCCCGCAGCACCGTCTCCGAGCGCTCGGTGAGCCCGAAGTACATGCGGCGGCCCTCGCGCTGCCGCCGCAGCAGGCCGCGCCCCACCATGCGGGTGAGCGTCGAGCGGGTCGCGTGTTCGCCGACACCGGCGCGGCCGAAAAGGTCGATGACGCTCCCCGAGTACACGCACACGTCCCGGCCCAGCACCCAGTCCCCCAGGAAGGTGAGCATCAGCGACTGGGGCCGGGGGGCGGCATCAGCAGTGGTCACGGAGCCAACGGTACGCGCATCCGCCGACAGCGCGTCCGCCGCCACCCGTGGGACACCCCGTGAGACACGACGGCGGCCCCGGCCCTTCGGGGGTGGGCCGGGGCCGCCGGTACACCCGCGCCGCTGGGCGCGGGAGTCGCGCGCCGCTGGGCGCGGGGGTCACCGTGAGCAGGTCACTCCTGCCCCACCTCCAGCACCAGCTTGCCGGTGGTGCGGCCGCTCTCGAGGCGGCGGTGGGCCTCGGCGGCGTCCCGCAGCGGCAGCACCTGGCCGACCGCCACGCGCAGTTCGCCGTCGAGCACGGCGCCGACCGCCTGCCGCAGCACGGCGGACACGGCTTCGGGGCGCTCACCGCTGAGCGCGCCGAGGTTGAAGCCGAGCACGCCCTTGCCGCTGAACCACAGTTCGTTCGCGCTGAACGGGACGTCGTCCGCGCCCGAGGCGTTGCCCATGGCGACCAGGCGCCCGCCCTGGGCCAGCGCGTCGAGGCTCGTACGGCGGGCCGCGCCGCCGACCGGGTCGACGGCCACGTCGAAGCCCCGCCCATCGGTGAGCCCGGCCACGGATCCGGGGAGGTCGTCACGGAGGACGACCTTGTCGTAGCCGAAGGCGGCCGCCGCCTCGATCTTGTCCGGCGAGCCCACCGTGCCCACGACCTGGCTCGCGCCCAGCAGCCGCGCCACCTGGCCGAGCTGGCTGCCCACGCCACCGGCCGCGGCGTGCACGAGCACCCGCTCGCCCTTGCGCAGCCGGGCCACCTCGCTCAGGACCAGCCACGCGGTGGTGCTATTGGAGGGGACGGCCGCCATCAGGGACCGGTCGGCGTCGTCCGGCAGCGGGGCGACCAGGTGTGCGTCGGTCACCGCGACCGAGCCGTAGCCGCCGCCCATGGTCATGGTCAGCGCCGTGACCGGCTGGCCCACCCGCAGGCCGGTGACGCCGTCGCCGAGGGCGCGGATGTGTCCCGCGGCCTCGATGCCGGGTACGTACGGCAGCGGAACGTCCACCGCGCCCTGCCGGAACAGGATTTCGGCGTAGTTCACCCCGGCGTGGGTCACCTCGATGGATACCTGGCCAGGACCGGGCACGGGCGCCTCGGCCTCGGTGTACTCCAGCACCTCGGGTCCGCCGAAGCGGGGGATGGTCACAGCGCGCATGGCACGTCACTCCTCAAAGAAACATCGTGAACAGAGAGAAATCAGGGAGGTGTTCAGGTGGCGACGGCCTCGGCGTCGCGCTCGCCCTCCGCCGCCACGGTGACGGGCTTCGCCGCCCTCGACCGCAGCAGTACCGCCGTGGCGACGGCGGACACCAGGCAGAGTCCGGCGAAGATCCACAGCGTGAGGTGCAGCGCCTCGGGGAAACGCGGGCCGGACAGCCGTCCTCCGGTACGGGCCGCCAGGACCGCGCCGACGACGGCGATGCCCAGCGTCTCCGCCGTCAGCTTCGCGGTGTTGAACGTGCCCGCGGCGGCGCCCGCGTGCTCGGCGGGGACCGCGTCGACCGCCAGTCCGTCGAGCAGCCCTTGGGCGACGGCCACGCCGACGCCCGTCACGACCAGTGCCGGGAGCAGCGAGGATCCGGTCGCCAGCCAGGCCGACCCGGCGGCCACCAGCACCAGCGAGGCCACCACCTGCACCGAGCCGGGCACCCAGCGGACCAGCGCCCCGCAGATCAGCGGGATGAAGAGGACCGGGCCGGTGAGGGCCACCATGGACAGTCCGGCCTCACCGGTGCTCATGCCCGCGACGGCGTGGAAGTAGGCGGGCAGATAGGTGAGCAGCGGGCCGAACAGCCCGACCACCGCGACCACGGCCAGGCACAGTCCCAGGAAGCGGCCGGTGCCGAAGAGCCGGAAGTCCAGCAGCGGTTCGGCCACCCGCCGCTCGACGGCCACGAACGCCCCGGACAGCACCACCGAGGCGACGAGCGAACCCGCCACCGCCAGGCTGCCCCACCCCAGCTCGGGGCCCTCCACCAGGGCGAAGATCAGCAGCAGCAGCGCGAGGGTGAACAGTGTGCCGCCCGCCCGGTCCAGCTGGCCGCGCGCGGCGGCGGGCCGGGAGGCCGGGAGGGAGCGGAAGAAGACGAGGCAGCCCAGGCCGATGACACCGGGCAGGGCGAACGCGGCCCGCCAGCCCCAGCTGTCCACCAGCAGCCCGGCCAGTGTCGGCCCGAAGGCCAGGCCGACGCCGATCGTGGTGCCGAACAGGCCGAACACCTTGGACCGGGCCGGGCCCGTGAAGGCCTCGGCGAGCACGGCGCTCGCCCCCGTGGTGGTCGCGGCCGCGCCGACCCCGGAGATCAGCCGCGCCACGTCCAGCACCACGATGTCCTGGGCGGCGGCGCTGATCAGCGCGCACACCGCGAAGAGGGTCACGCCGGACACGAAGACCCGGCGGCGGCCGAGCCGGTCCGCGAGGGCACCGGTGATCAGCATGAATCCGGCGAAGGTGGCGCTGTACGCGTTGACCACCCACTGGGTGGCGGCCAGGCTCGCGTCGAGCTGCGCACTGATGTCGGTGAGCGCCACCGAAGCGCCGGTCAGGGTAAAGGGAACGAGAAAGACCGCCACCAGTGGCAGCAGCAGCGTCCCGGCGCGACGCATCATCACATCCAATTCGCGGTGGGGGGTATGGATCCGACACGGGGCTCACCCCGTGTACCTACCACTGTGTCCGCCTCCGCTCATGGCCCACTCACGCCGGACTCACGCCTTCCGGTGGATCTTCCGTCGGACGCGGGCAACCGTGTCAGACTCCCCTGCGAGGGCGGTGACATGAGACCCGCCGCGAGTTGAGACCACATTCTCTCCAAGCGCGAATGAGGTGCAAGGAAATCCATGCGCAGGACATCACTGGGATCGACCGGGATATCCGTCAGCAGGTTCTGTCTCGGCACCATGATGCTGGGGTCGTGGGGTAACGCCGACGTTTCCGACTGTGTGCGGCTGGTGCACACCGCGCTCGACGCGGGGGTCAACTTCATCGACACCGCGGACATGTACGCCGGGGGCGAGACGGAGGAAATCGTCGGCCAGGCGCTCAAGGGGCGCCGGGACGATGTGGTGCTGGCCACCAAGGTCCATTTTCCGATGGGCGACGACCCGAACCACGGCGGGAATTCCCGGCGCTGGATCAGGCGGGCCGTCGAGAACAGTCTGCGCCGCCTCGGCACGGAATATCTCGACCTGTACCAGATACACCGGCCGGATCCGTCCACGGACATCGACGAAACGCTGTCGGTGCTGTCCGATCTGGTGCGGGAGGGCAAGGTGATGGCCATCGGGTCGTCCGACTTCTCCGCCGAGCAGATCGTGGAGGCCCGGTGGACGGCGGAGCGCCGCGGCCATGTGCCGTTCCACACCGAGCAGCCCCCGTACTCCCTGTTCATGCGAGGTGTCGAGCGGTCGGTGCTGCCCACCGCGCAGCGGCACGGTATGGGGGTGATGACCTGGAGCCCGCTGGCCAGCGGCTGGCTGACCGGCCGCTTCCGCAAGGGGCACGGTGACGGCATCGGCGAACTGGGCTCGTTCCGCAGCGGCATGATCCCGTACAAGTTCGACCAGTCGCTGCCGGGCAACGCGCGCAAGCTGGCCATCGTCGAGGAGCTGGTGAAGCTTGCCGCCGAGTGCGGGCTTCCGGTGTCCCACCTGGCGGTGGCGTTCGTGCTGACGCATCCGGCCGTCTCGTCGGTCATCATCGGGCCGCGGACGGTCGAGCAGCTGACGGATCTGCTGGCCGGGGCGGAGGTGACGCTGGACGACGCGGTGCTGGACCGGCTCGACGCGCTGGTGGCGCCGGGGACCGACCTCAATCCGTCGGACGCCGACTACACGCCGCCGCACTTCGCCGACGCGTCCCTGCGGCGTCTGCCCGTGCGGCGGCGCGGCGCCTGAACCACTCCGTAACTGCTCCGGCCCGGGAAATCGGCGGTGTGCGTACCGCCGATTTCCCGGGCCGGGTGCGTTCGTCGCGCCTTCAGCGCCGCGAGGAATGCGAGATGCCTCCGAGCAAATGGCCCAGGACTTCCTGGAGTTCGTCGTTCAGCGATCCGGCGTCAGCGGAATCCCGCTGGTAGCACCAGCGGTAGAGCGCCCCGAGATACAGATCGCGCAGCACGTTTCCCATGAGGTTCGACGACAGGTTCTCGGCCAGTTCACCGGTGTGGCACCCGGTTTCCACGATCTCCGAGAAGATGTCCGCCATATACGGGTCTTCCTGGATCGGACGGCCCGCCTTCACCCAGGCGGTGAGCATGGCCACCGTCAGGTCGCGCTCTTCCTCGTTGATCCGCCCCAGTACGGACACGCACTGTTTCAGCTGCGCGACGGCACCGGCCCCATAGGAACGGGTCTCCGCGAGATGCGTCATGAGTTTCGCCCGCCGCCGTTCGCTCCAGGCGCCGATGAGATCTTCCTTGCGGGGAAAGTAATTGAAGAAGGTTCCCCGCGCCACATCGGCACGCTCCGCGATGTCGTCGATGGAGGTCTGGTCGTAACCCTTCTCGCTGAAGAGTTCCAAAGCCGCCGTGTACAGCCTTTCCTTGACCCGCTGCTTGTTGCGCTCCCGGCGACCCGCGGGCGGCGCCACTGACGCCGTTGAGTCCATATCGTCCTGTCTCCGTCCCTTGATAACCCCCAACTTTCTTATACCACAGTCTAACAATGACTTCTGGTCCTCGTTCAGCTCTGTCATCTCGGCGCGCCGTCCATCAGGCTGCGGGTCAGGGCTTCCAGGCTCTCGGCACCGAGCAGCCGACCTGCGGTGATCTCGATGCCGTGGTCGCGGCGCAGTTGTTGCCCGAGCCGCGCGGCCATCAGCGAGTCGAGCCCCACATCGCGCAGCGGCCTGCGGGGGTCGAGGTCGCCGAGTGACATCCCCAGGACGGCGGCGGCCGCGGCGGGCAGCGCCTTGGTGGAGTCGCGCCGGGTGTCCGGGAGGCGCGGCGCCGCCACGGGGCGCGCGTCGAGTGCGGGGCGCGCGTCGAGTGCGGGGCTCGGGGATCGCGCGGGGCGGGAGGAGACGGGCGCGGGGTGCGAGGACGGGCGGGCCACCAGCAGTTGGGAGAGCCGGGAGCCCAGCGGCGCGGTCCGTGCCCGCGCCTCCGCCACGGCCCGTGCCACTCCGCGCCGGGCCGCCCGCAGGGCCAGCCCGCCGGGCGCGGTGCCCGCCTGCCGGGCCGCGGCCCCCGGGCGGCGCATCCGTATCCCGGTGAACTCCGCGAGCAGCCGCCCGTCCTGGGCGACCATCCGCACATCGGCGCGCGCGGGCCGGTCCCCGCGCGCGGGGGTGAACCGGCACAGCGTCCAGAAGTCGTCCGGGAGCGGAGCCAGCAGCCGTACGGAGTCGATGGCCACCGGGATATACGGGCGGGCCTCGGCGCCCGGCGCCGCCGGGGGCACGGCGGCCAGCAGCGGCAGCAGGCCCGCTTCCCAGGCCGCCGGTCCCGCCACCTGCGGTTGCCGCATCCGGGCCGCCACCACACCGCCGCCCCGCCACAGCCGCTCCACCGCGTGGAAGGGCTCCCCGACGGCGAACCCGCGCCCGGCGGCGAGTTCGCGGAACTCGTCCGCCGACCGGTGGTCGCGGCACCGGCCCAGCACCGAGTCGAGCGCCCAGGAGGCGTCGTACGGGCCCTCCTCCCGGTCCGCGACCAGCCGCGCCACGGCGGCCCTCCGCCACTCAGTCCCCCCGGCGGTGCGGAATTCCACCACGGCCCGCAGGCCCTCCTCGGTGTCCGGGCCCGGACCGGTGAGGACCACCCGGAGGTCGGTGTCATGGAGGGCCTCCAGGAGCAAGGGCTCTTCGCCAAGACGCAATTGGCGGAGCGTCAGTTTTTTGTCGTACCCGGCCTCGCGGGCCGCCTCCAGCATCGTGGCGCAGTAGACCGCCGGTGGTACGGGGGCCACGCCCCGCACCCGGATGCCACCGCCCCAGGTGTCGGCCGCCCAAGCGGCCGGGTCGAGCCGCTTGACGTACGGCGCCGCTCCACGGTTTCCGGTCTCCGGCGGCCGTGGCTCGCGGCGGAACCGTACGGCGTCCCACGGATAGGCGGGCAGTGGCACCGCGCGGTGGTTCCCGCCGTACCAGGCCGTCCGGTCCACGGCGCCACCTGCGGCGAAGATCTGCCCTGCGGCGCGCAGCATGTCGGTCCTGCCGTCGGAGTCCCGGCGCAGCGTGCCCACGGCGGCGCCGTCGAGGTCCGCGTCGGTGAGCGTTTCCTCAACCGCCGTGACGAGCAGGGGGTGCGGGCCGACCTCGACGAACACGGTCCCGGCCTGGCGTGCCGCCTCGCGCACCGCCGGGGCGAACCGCACCACGCGGCGCAGGTTCTCCGCCCAGTAGGCGGCGTCGAGTTCAGGGCCGCGCACCGGGGTGGCGTGCACGGTGGAGAGCATGCCGGTCTGTGTTTCCGCCGGTGTGATGTCCTTCAGCCGCTCGCGTAGTTCACCGAGGAGCGGGTCCATGGCGGGCGAGTGCGAGGCCACGTCGACCCGGACCATGCGGCTCAGCGCTCCGCGCGCCTCCAGGCCCGCCGCGATGGCGGTCAGCGCGTGGTGGTCACCGGCCAGCACGGAGGCGGACGGCGCGTTCTCGGCTGCCACGCAGACGCGGTCGCCGTAGGCGGCGACGATCTCCCGCGCCCGGTGCGCCGGGAGTTCGGCGGCGAGCATGGCGCCCCGCCCGGCGGCCCGCTCCATCAGACCGCTGCGGCGGCAGATCACGGCGGCGGCGTCCCGCAGGGTCAGCGCGCCGGACACATACGCGGCGGCGGCCTCCCCCATGCTGTGGCCGAGGCACAGCTGCGGCGCCACCCCCAGCTCCCGCCACGCGGCGGCCAGCGACACCTGCACGGCCCACAGGGCGGGCTGGACGGTGGCGACTCCGGTGGGAAACGGCGTCGCCGCATCCCCCAACAACTCAAGTACGGACCAACCGAGTTCGTCCCGGATGGCCCGGTCGCACTCCTCCATCTCAGCCCGGAAGGCGGGCGACGAGGCGAGCAGGTCCCGCGCCATCCCGGCCCACTGCGAGCCCTGCCCGGCGAAGACGAACGCGATGCGCCTGGCCTCGCCGAACCCGGCCTCCCCGATCCCCCCGTCGCGAATGGCGCGCCCCTCGGCGAGCGCGCGGAGCTTGTCCGCGAGGTCATCGTGCGAGTCGCCAACCACCCACAGCCGATACGGATGCGCCGCCCGCCGGGTGGCGGCGGTGGCGCAGATGGCCTCCAGCGAATCGGCACGCCCGGACCCGCCGGGCCCGAGGTGATCGGCGTACCGTCCCGCCATCCGACGCAACGCGACGGCCGAACGGGCGCTGAGCACGAGCAGCTGCGGCGAGGGTAGCGCGGGCGCGGCGGGGGTGGCGGCGGACGCGGACGCAGCCGGAGTGGCGGACGCACCCAGCGCCGGAGTGGGCGCGGGCACGCCCGTGGCCGGGGCGGCGCACGCGCCCGTGGCCGAGGGGGACGCGGGCTCACCCATGGCCGAGGCGGCGGACGTGCTGGTCGCCGGGGCGGACGCGGGCACGCCCGTGGGCGGAGTTGCAGCGGGCACAGCCGCAGCCTGGGCGGCAGACGCATCCGTGGCCGAAGTGGCGGTGGGCGCAACCGCAACCGGAGTGGCGGCGGACGCGGCCGGGGTGGACGCGGGCACGCCCGTGGCCGAAGTCGCGGCAGCCGGGGCGGCAGGCACACCTGTAGCCGGGGTGGACGCGGACTGCGCGGCGGCCCGGGTCGTGGCAGGCGCACCCGTGACCGGAGTGGGCGCGGGCTGCGCGGCAGCGGCCGGAGCGGACGCGGGGACACCCGTAGCCGGGGCGGCGGACGCCGCTGTGGCCGAAGTGGCGGCGGGCACACCCGTAGCCGGGGTGGACGCGGACTGCGGGGCGGCCCGGGTCGTGGCAGACGCGCCCGTGGCCGAAGTTGCGGTGGACGCGGCGCCAGCCGGAGTAGCGGCGGGCATGTCCGCAGCCGGGGTGGACGCGGGCTGCGCGGCGGCCTGGGTTGCGGCGGGCACACCTGCAGTCGGGGTGGCGGCGGGCGCGGCAGCAGCCGGGGCGGCAGGCACACCCGTGGCCGAAGTGGCGGCGGGCACACCCGTAGCCGGGGTGGACGCGGGCTGCGGGGCCGTCGGGGGGACGTACTCGCTGACCACCACGTGGGCGTTGGTGCCGGACAGGCCGAACGAGCTGACGCCCGCGAGCGCGGTCGGGCCCGACTTCGGCAACTCGCGGGCCGCCGTGACGATGTCGACGGCGGACGCCTCGCCGTCCAGCAGCGGGTTACGCCGCTCCAGGTGGAGGGAGGCCGGTATGACGCCGTGCCGGACCGCCAGCACCGTCTTGATCAGCCCGGCGATGCCCGCGGCCGCCTCGGCGTGGCCGATGTTGGTCTTGACCGACCCGGTGAGCAGCGGGCGGTCCCGGGCGCGCCCGGGGCCCGCGGCCTCGGCCAGGGCGCGGAGTTCGACCCCGTCGCCGACGGGCGTGCCGGTGCCGTGCGCTTCGACGTAGTCGAGCTGGTCGGGGCGGATTCCGGCGCTCCGGCAGGCCTCGCGCACCATCGCGGCCTGCCCGTCCACGGAGGGCTGCATCAGCAGCCCGCTGGCCCGGCCGTCGCAGGTGACCGCGGAACCGGACAGGACGGCCCACACCGTATCGCCGTCGCGGACCGCGTCGTCCAGCCGCTTGAGGACGACGGTGCCGACGCCTTCGCTGCGTACGAAGCCGTCGGCCGTGGCGTCGCCGAACCGGCAGCGCCCCGAGGGCGAGAGCATGCCGCCCTCGGAGTAGGCGACGGCGTCCTGCGGCGACAGGATGATGTTGGTCCCGGCGGCGATGGCGAGGTCGCTCTCGCCGGTCAGCAGGGTCTGCCGCGCCGTGTGCACGGCGACCAGGGAGGACGAGCACGCGGTGTCGATCACCACGCTGGGGCCGCGCAGGTCCAGCGCGTGGGAGACGCGCCCCGCGGTGACGGCCCTGATCCGCGCCCCCACGGCGTCCCGCAGCACCGGCCCGGCGGGGGCGTCCTCGGCCTCCGCGTACTCGGCGGTGGCCTGGCCGACGAAGACGCCGGTCCGGCTTCCGGCCAGCCGCTCCGGCACCAGGCCCGCGTCTTCCAGGGCCTCCCACACCACGTGCAGCAGCAGGCGCGCCTGCGGATCCATGCTCTCGGCCTCTACGGGCGCGATACCGAAGAACGCCGCGTCGAACCCGAACGCGTCGTCCAGGAAGCCGCCGTGGCGGGAGACGGTCCTGCCGGGCGTGCCGGGCGTGGGGTCGTAGGCGCGGCTGATGTCGAAGCGGTCGGCCGGGACTCCGGTGACGGCGTCGGCTCCCCCCATGAGCAGGTCCCAGAACGCGTCCGTACCGGCCGCCCCCGGGAACCTGCACCCCATCCCGACCACGGCGATCGCGGTGTCGTCCATCTGTCGTCTGCGCTCCACGGCGCTCCCCCTTCATGACGTGAGAATGACGCCGTCATAGTGCCAATCACTGTGATTCAAAGTTGTATCGGAGAGCAAAAGTTTACCCAACTCGATAACTATGCGTCCCCGGAATTCAGCAGACAGCGACACTACGCGCGCCGATTTGCCCCACTTTCCCCGTAGTTGACGTCCCATCACCGCCGCGAGCACGCTGAGTTTGTACTTGCGCTCATAGATGTACGGCGCTATATGTTTACCCTCAAGGAGGGGGACTGACGGATGATCGCCAACGTACTCGGGCCGCTGCGTGTGACCTTGAACGGCGGCTCGGTCGTACCGGCCGCGCCGAAGGCCAGAAAGGTGCTCGCCCTACTGGTGCTCAACCGGGGGCGGGTCGTGCAGATCGACGCGATGGAGCGCGAGGTGTGGGGCGCCGCGGCGCCCAAGAGCGCGGCCACCAGCCTGCAGAACTACGTGATGCAGATCCGCAAGCACCTGGGGATGGTCCTGCCCGGCGGGCCCGGGAGCGCCCTCGCGAAACAGGTCCTGGTCACGGAGCAGACCGGATACCGGCTGGCGGTCCGCGACGACGAGTTCGACGTACGCCGCTACCAGGACCGGGTGGCCGAGGCGGGCCGGGCGGAGGAGGCGGGCCAGCTGGCCCAGGCCTCGGCGCTCCTGCGATGCGCCCTCGACCTGTGGCGCGACGAGCCGCTGGCCGATCTGCCGACCGGGCCCGTGCTGCAGTCGCACGTGCTGCGGCTGGAGGAGGACCGCAAGTCCGTACTGCGCCGCCGCATCCTGCTCGACCTGCGGCTCCAGCGGTACGAAGTAGTCGGCGAGCTGCGCGCGTTGACGGCGCTGCACCCGTACGACGAGATGCTGCACGAGTGCCTGATGATCGCCCTGAACCGGTCCGGCAGACGCAACGACGCGCTGTCGGTCTATCAGGGGCTGCGCTCCGCCCTGGCCGACGGGATCGGTCTTGAGCCCTCGATGCGGCTCCAGGAGCTGCAGAAGTCGATCCTCGTGGCGGGCGGCTCGCTCACCCCCGCACTGCCGTCCGTGGGGCTGTGACACCTGCCTCCGCGTCATGACCCACCGCGCTCAGCGCCGCGGTGAGTTCCTCCAGCAGCACGTCCGCTCCGGCGGGCGAGAACGGGAAGAAGTGGCCGCCCTCCACGAGCCGCCCTCGATGGGCGGCCCGGGTGAAGGCGGCCCACCCGGGCAGGGTGGCGGCCGGGACCAGCGGGTCGTTCGTCCCGGCGAGGGCCGTGAGCGGCACCGCGAGGCATACGTTCCGTACGGCGCGCAGCGCCTGGCGGCTGAGGGCCAGGTCATGGGCCAGCGTCCGCGCGCGCTGGTCGAGCGCGGTGTCGTGGAGCGCGCCCGGCGGCAGCCCGTGCAGCGCGAAGATCTCATCCAGTCCGGCGGCCGTGTGCAGCCGCTCCGGGTGCGGGTACGCCCGCTCCCCCGGCAGCCCGCAACTCACCACCACGGCGCCCGTCTCCACTACGTCCGCCACCGCGACGGCGAGCAGCGCGCCCAGGCTGTGCCCGTAGAACACGGTCGGTACGGACGGCAGCCCGCGCAGTGCGCCGCGTACGCCCCGCACCACGTCCGCCACGCGCGCGGCCGGGGGCTCGGCGGCCCGCTCGGCGTGTCCGGGCAGGGTGATGCCGAGGAGTTCCACGTCGCCGGGCAGCCGTGACAGTGGCGTCAGAAAGCGCGGCGCGTCGCCGCCCGCGTGCGGGAAGACGACGATCCGGGCGGCCGGGGCGGGGCGCGCGGGACGCAGACCGGCCGTCCAGCCGCCGCCGGTGGTCGGGAACATGATGGTCTGCCTCCGGGTGCGAGTTGAGGGGGAAGGGCCCGGTACGGGCGGGTGTCCGTACCGGGCCCCGGGGTTCATCGTCAGAGGCCCATGCCGATCCCTCCGCCGACCGGCAGGACCGCTCCGGTGATGTAACTCGCCTGCTCGCTCGCCAGGAAGCGGACGGCGGCCACGACCTCCTCGGGCCGCCCAGGGCGGCCCAGCGGCGTCATCCGCATCAGATCCGCCATCCGGCGGTCGGACAGCGGCGCCGTCATATCGGTCTCGATGATGCCGGGCGCCACCACGTTCACCGTGATGCCACGGTCGCCCAGCTCCCACGCGAGGGAGCGGGCCATGCCCACCAGACCTGCCTTGGCCGAGGCGTAGTTGGTCTGCCCCGGCGAGCCGAGGAAGCCGAGCGCCGACGAGATGAGCACCACCCGGCCGCGCCGGGCCGGGAGCATGCTGGTGAGCGCGGCCCGGACGGTGGCGAACGCGCCCGTGAGGTTGGTGGAGAGCACCTCCTCGAACTGCTCGTCCGACATCCGCAGCGCGGGCCGGTCCCGGGTGATCCCGGCGTTGGCCACCACGACCTCCACCGGGCCGTGCGCCGCCTCCGCCTCGCGCAGCGCCTTCTCGACCTCCCCGGGCACCGTGACATCCGCGTGGACACCGAGCACCCCGTCCGGCGGGCTGCCCGAGCGGTGGCTGACGGCGACCTTGTCGCCATCGGCCGCGAAGGCGGCGGCGACGGCCGCGCCGATGCCCCGGTTGCCGCCGGTGACGAAGACCGAACGGTTCATCGTTTCCCCTCCCTTCCCGCGCTCGTCGTCACGCGGGCGTGACGACGAGCGCGGCGTTGTGGCCGCCGAACCCGAGCGAGGTGCTGACGGCCGCCTCGATACGGGTGCGGCGCGGCTCCCCCGTGACGATGTCCAGGTCGATCTCCGGATCCTGGTTCTTGAGGTTGGCGGTCGGCGGTACGGTGCCGTGCTGCACGGCCAGCACGGTGTACGCCGCCTCGATGGCCCCGGCCGCCGCGAGAGCGTGGCCGGTGACACCCTTCGTGGAGGTCACGGCGGGCCCCTCGCCGAGGACCCGGCGCAGCATCCGCCCCTCGATCACATCGTTCATGGCGGTGGCCGTGCCATGGGCGTTGACATGGCCGATGTCGCGCGCCGCCACGTCGGCGTCGGCCAGCGCCTCCCGCAGCGCCCGTTCGATGCCCCGCCCCTCCGGGTCGGGCGCGGTGGCGTGGTGGGCGTCCGAGGTGGCGCCGTAGCCCCGTACGACCGCTCGCACCGTGGCGCCGCGCGCGCGGGCGTCCTCGGCGCGTTCGAGGACGAGGATCCCGGCGGCCTCGGCCGCCACGAAGCCGTCCCGTTCCGCGTCGAAGGGGCGGGCGGCGTGTTCGGGGGCGTCCCGGCTCTTGGACAGCGCGCCCATCTTGGTCAGCCCCGCCAGCACGGTCGGGGTCAGCGCGGACTCGCTGGCCCCGGCCAGCACGATGTCGCACACCCCCGATCGCAGCAGGTCGCGGGCGGTACCGACGGCGGTGGCGCCGGAGGCGCAGGCGGTGGCCGTCACCAGGCCGGGGCCGGTGGCGCCGCAGTCGATCGCCACGTAGCCGGCGAGCATGTTCGGCATGTACTTGGTGATCATCAGCGGGGAGACCCGGCCGGGGCCCCCGTCGCGCAGCTCCTGGTACTGCTCCTCGAAGGTGGCCGCGCCGCCGAGGGAGTTGCCGAGGACCACGCCCACCCGGGTGCCGTCCCAGCTGTCCCGGTTCCATCCGGCGTCCTCGATCGCCCTGCGGGAGGCGACGATGGCCAGCTGGACGAAGCGGCTCAGCTGCCAGGAGGCGAAGCCGCCCAGCAGTTCACCGGCGTCGAAGCCGGGGACGCGGGCGGTGAAATCGACGGGCATGCCGTCCAGGGACGGGTCCCTGGTGGCGCGGGAGCGGCCGGTGAGCAGCGCGTCCCAGTTCTCCGCGACACCGGTTCCGGCCGGTGTCACCAGCCCGAGTCCGGTGACCGCTATGCCGTCGGCCATCAGGCCACCGCGCCCTTGTCGGTGAGGAGTTCGGCCAGCTGGCGCACGGTGTGCTGATCGGTGAGGTCGCCCTCGTCGATCACCACCTGGAACTCCTTCTCCAGGACGAGGCTCAGCTCGATGAGCACCAGGGAGTCGAACGACAGGTTCTGGAAGGTCACCTCGGGGGTGATGATCTCCTTCTTGAGCTTGAACTGTCCGGAGAGGATGCCGGTGACGCGCTCTTCGATCGCATGCATGGTGAAACTCCTTCTGTCAGTGGTGAGTTGCCGATGTGAGATCAGCCAGGGGTTCAGACAGGGGTGACGTCGGGCCAGCGCAGCCCCAGCGCGCCCCAGGTGAGGCCGCCGCCGAAGCCGCCGAGGACGACGCGCTGCCCGGGGCGCAGCGCGCCCTCGATGACGCCGTCCGCGAGGGCGAGCGGAATGGAGGCGGCGACGGTGTTGCCGACCCGCCCGATGTTGGAGACGAACCGCTGCGCGGGCAGTCCCATGCGGTCCGCGATGGCCGCCAGGATGCGGGCGTTGGCCTGGTGCAGGACGACGCGGTCGACATCGCCGGGGGCCCAGCCGAGGCGCTGCGCGGCGGTTTCGACCGAGGTGGTCATCCTGCGGACCGCCTCGGAGAACACGGCCCGGCCCCGCATGGTGAAGTAGGCCCCGACCTCCTGTGCGGACAGGCCCGACGCCTTCTGCCGCGAACCGCCCGCCGGGACCTCGATGAGTTCGCTGCGGCTTCCGTCGCTGCCGAGGTCGAGTCCGCCGAGGGCACCCGGCTCCCCGGGGTCGCCGGGGCGCAGCAGGACGGCGCCCGCGCCGTCGCCGAACACCGCGCGGGTGGTGCGGTCCTCGGGGTCGAGGATGGTGGAGAAGGTGTCCGCGCCGATGACCAGCACGCTGCCCGCCGCACCGGAGGCGATGACGGAGGCGGCCATGCCCAGGGCGTAGACGAAGCCGGTGCACACGGCCGCGATGTCGAAGGCGGGGACACCGGTGAGCCCGAGCCTGCTCGCCACGTCCGGCGCGGTGGCCGGGCACGGCCGGTCCGGGGTGCTGGTGGCCACCATGACCATGTCGGCCTGTTCGGTGCCCGCCGACTTCAGCGCGCGCCGCCCGGCCTCCACGGCGAGGTCTCCGGTGGACTGTCCGGGGCCGATGACATGGCGCTGCCGGATTCCGGTGCGGGTGCGGATCCACTCGTCGGAGGTGTCGAGCCGACGGGCCAGTTCGTCATTGGTGACGACGTTCTCCGGCAGCCAGGTCCCGAGCCCCGCGAGAACCGCCGCGCGGTTCACCCGGCGCTCCCCGTAGCTATGGCGCGAAACACCTGCGTGAATGCGCCGTCAACAAGGAAAAAGTCCATCGATGCTTTCCCTTCTGGCCCGCCTCGCCGACTCGTGCGGCGTTTCCGGGAATTCATGCTGCAGGCCGCCGCTTGAGGCGTTCTCACGTACGGCACAGAAGGCACTCACGGTCGGCTCATTCGCGGCGTGAGAGGGACGTGAGCGGGCCGGTAGCGGGCCCAGCCAGCATGGTTGCCGTGCCGAAACACCCCACGACCTCGAGGGAAAGGGGACAGGCGTGACAGTGGCCACCGAAGCGGCCGACGCACGAGCCATCGTGCCGGACCTCGACTTCTCCCGCACCGTCCCCAAGGACCTGGTGCACCGGGAGGCGTTGTCCGAGCTGTTTCTCACCGACAGCAGGAAAGTGACGGACGGGCATTTCGTGGCTGCCGCCCAAATACCCCCGTCGCACGCCTATTACACCGATCACACGAGCCCGTCTCCGATTGATCCGCTGCTGCTGCTGGAATGCTGCCGACAGGCGGAAACCCATGCGGTGCACGCGCATTTCGGAGCGCCGCGCGACACCGTTTTCATTCTGCGGTCGTGGTCGATGCGGCTGCCCGGCGCTGCCACCGCCCGCATCGGCCCCGGGCCCGCGGAACTCATCATGGACGTGACCACGCGCGACAGCCGGTGGCGGGACGGCACGCTCCTCGCGACGACGTACGTGATGCGGCTGTCCGTGGCCGGGCGGTACCTCGGCGATGTGTCGCTGCGCGCGGCCTATATGCCCGGCGGTACGTACGCGGCTATGCGCACCCGGCGGCGTGGCAGCACACCGCCCACCTCGGACGCGTTCCGCCAGCTGCGGGACGGCACGCCGGTGGCGCCGGGGCGGGTCGGGCGCGCCCGGGCGGAGAACGTGGTGCTGCTCGACGCCGTGACCGGGGCCGACAGCGTTACCGCCCGGCTGCGCCCGGCGGGTGAGCACCCCAGCCTCTTCGACCATCCGCTGGACCACTTCCCCGGCATGGTCCTGATGGAGGCGGCCCGTCAGCTCGGCGTCCTGTACGCCGCCGAACGCGCCG
The DNA here is from genome assembly GCF_053596435.1 of Streptomyces sp. NPDC001700. Taxonomy (NCBI): domain Bacteria; kingdom Bacillati; phylum Actinomycetota; class Actinomycetes; order Kitasatosporales; family Streptomycetaceae; genus Streptomyces; species Streptomyces sp. NPDC001700. The sequence continues at coordinate 85,311 of NZ_JBSFGE010000008.1, read as the reverse complement.
GTGATCCGGCGGGGGCGTGGGCGCTGACCGAGCTGGCCTCGTCCTTCCAGACGTACGCGGAGCTGGACAGCCCGCTGCTGCTGACCGCCCGCCCGTCGTCCGGCCACGAGCCGGACACGGGCGCGGAGCTGAGTCTGAACATCGCCTTCGAGCAGGACGAACAGCTCGTCGCCGAGGCGGACATCACGCTCGCCCGCGACCAGCGGACGACGACCGAGGACGCGTCGTGAAGCTCGACGGACCGCTGTATCTGAGCGCCGCGACGACGTGGCTCCCGGCCACCGTCGAGACCCCGGACGACGCCGTGCGCGCCGGGCGGCTGAAGCCGGAGGACGTGGCGGCGACCGGCTACCGGCGGCTGCCGGTGTCCCGTACCGAGGCGCCGCCGGAAATGGCCGTCCGGGCCGCGCGGCGTGCGCTGGAGCTGGCGGGCGACGACCCTCGGGACGTGGGCCTGCTGGCCCACGCCTGGACGTACCACCAGGGCCATGACTTCTGGTCGCCCGCCCACTACATCGCGCACGGCGCGGGCGCCCTCGACGCGGTGCCGGTCGGAGTGCAGCAGATGTGCAACGGCGGTGCCGCCGCGCTCGAACTCGCCGCCGCACGGCTCCGGGCCGACCCGGCGACGGGCGCCGCCGTGGTCACCACGGCCGACCGCTTCTGCGCGCCCGGGTTCGACCGCTGGCGCGGCGACTACGGCCTCTGGTACGGCGACGGCGCCACGGCCGCCGTGCTGCGCGCCACCGCGCCGGAGCAGGGCGGCGGGCCGGGGCTTGAGCTGCTGTCCCTGGTCACCGCCGCGGCTCCCGCCATGGAGACGATGCACCGCGGCCGTGACGCCTTCAGCCCGGCGCCGCGCGAGCACAGTCCGGTGGTGGACATCCGCCGCACCAAGAAGGCGTTCCTGGAGGACAACGGCAAGGAGCACTTCGCCAAGGTCGTGCAGCAGCGGGTGCCTTCGGTGATCCGGGCGGCCCTGTACGACGCGGGCGTGTCCCCGGACGACCCGGCCCTGCGCGGTGTGCTCCTGCCGCGCCTGGGCCATACGGCGCTGAGCGCCGCGTACACCCCGGCCGTCGCGCTGGTCACCTCGGCGCCCGCCTGGGACGTGGGGCACGACACCGGCCATCTGGGCGCGGGGGACATCCTCGCCAACCTCGCGCTGCTGGCCGGGCCCGGCCGGTGGCGGCTCTCCCCCGGCGAGGTGGCCGTGGTGCTCAGCGCCGGGGGCGGATTCACCTGGTCGTGCGCGGTCGTCAGGCGACCGGCAGACGGTCCGGCGGACGACGACGCTCAGAACAGCGACAGCAGAGACAGGAAGGAGGGGGCATGACCCCCGCACAGCACAGCACGAACGGCCCCGACCCGGTCCTGGTGGTGGGCGCGGGACCGGTCGGCATGGTGATCGCCTGCGATCTGCTGCGCCAGGACATCCCGGTACGGATCGTCGACGCGGCGCCCAGCACCACCATTCACTCCCGGGCCGTCATCATGTGGCCGCGCAGCCTGGAGCTGCTGCGCCGCATCGGGGTCGCCGAGGAACTGTCCCAGACCGGCAAGCACATCGACGCGGTGTCGTACTACTCCGGCAGCAGCCGCCTGGGCGCCATCGAGATGAGCCGCCTGCACGACACCCCGTACCCGTTCGGGCTGTGCACCCCGCAGTGGAAGACCGAGGACGTCATCCGCAAGCGGCTGGTGGAGCTGGGCGGCCGGGTCGAGTCGGAAACCGCCCTGGTGGGCTTGGACAACTCCAGCGACCGGCCGGTGGCGACGCTCCGCCACCCGGACGGCGCGGAGGAGCGGGTACGCGCCGACTGGCTCATCGGCGCCGACGGCTCGCACAGCACCGTGCGCAAGGAGCTGGGCATCGAGTTCCAGGGGCAGGGCGCCGATGTGCTGTTCGCCATCGGGGACGGTCCGCTCGACGGCCCGCTGCCGCCGGACGAGATGGTGTACTGCTACAACGCGGGCGGCGCCATGGGCCTCGCGCCGTTCGGCGACGGCACGTTCCGCGTGGCGTGCAGCGTCCCGGTGTGGAACGACGAGGACGAGCCGCCGCGCGAGCTGTTCCAGGAGAACCTGGACCGGGTCGTGCCCTTCCCCGCCAAGCTCGGCGAGTTGAAGTGGACGACCGTTTTCCGGGCGCGCCGCAGGACCGCCGCCGCGTTCCGCGCGGGCCGCTGCTTCCTCGTGGGCGACGCGGCGCACATCTTCAGCGCGGCGGGCTCGCAGGGCATGAACACCGGTATCCAGGACGCGGTCAACCTCGCCTGGAAGCTGGGCGGCGTGCTGCGGGGCACCGTCGACGCCCGCGTCCTGGACACGTACGACCGCGAGCGCCGCCACTCCGCCGAGCGGGTGTCCCTGGTGACCGCCAAGCAGACCTCGTGGGGCCTGGTGCAGCAGCCCGCGAAGGTGGCCCTGCGCGACGCCCTGGTGCGCGGGGCGAAGGTGACCGGCGCGTTCCAGCGGCTGGTGACACCGCTGATGAGCCAGACCAGTGTCAACTACGCTTCCGACCGGGAGGATGTGAAGGCCGACATCCGCTGGCGGCGCAAGCCGCTGGGCGTCGGGGAGCGCCTTCCCGTCTTCGTGTCCGAGGGGTACGAGGACGGCGAGCAGGGGCCGTGGCCCGCCATCGCCGACGACCGTTTCACCGTACTGACCTGGTCGGGCGGTGTCCGTGGCGTGCGGTGGCAGGAGCGGGTCGAGTCCCTGCGCACGGCACTCGCCCCGCACCACCCGGTGCGGGACGTGTCGGCCTGGTCGGCGCTGAAGGAATTCCTCGGCACCAGGCCGCGCACCGTCGTGGTACGCCCCGACGGCCACATCGCCGCCATCGAGCCGCACGTGGACGCGGCGCGCCTGCGCGCGGTCCTCGCCCGCGTCGGCGCGACCCGGCCCGAAGAAGCGGCCTGAGCACCACAGATCGAAGGAGACAAGGACACACATGGAACAGCGCAAGCTCGGCGCCAGCGGGCCCTCCATCGGCGCCATCGGCCTCGGCTGCATGGGCATGAGCTGGGGGTACGCCGAGGGGCAGCGGAACGACGACACCTCGGTCGGGGTCATCGCGGAGGCCCTCGACCTCGGCGTGACGTTCCTCGACACCTCGGACGTGTACGGGGACGGGCACAACGAGCGGCTGCTCGGCCGGGCCCTCGCCGGGCGCCGCGACGACGTGGTGCTGGCCACCAAGTGCGGGCTGGTGGTGGACGATCTGGCCACCCGCGCCATGCACCGCGACGGCAGCCCCGCGCAGGTGCGGGCGGCGGTCGAGGCGAGCCTCACCCGCCTGGACACCGATGTGATCGACCTGCTCTATCTGCACCGGGTCGACCCCGAGGTGCCGCTCGCCGACACGTGGGGCGCCATGGCCGAACTCGTCGCCGCGGGCACGGTGCGGCGGCTCGGGCTGTCGGAGGTGAGCATCGCGCAGGCCGCCGAGGCCCACCGGCAGCACCCGGTCGCCGCCATCCAGTCGGAGCTGTCGCTGTGGACCCGTGGCCCGCTCGGCCGCCCCGGTGACGAGCTGGAGGGGCTGCCCAGTGCGGAGAACCTGGTCGGCTGGTGCGCCGAGAACGACGTCACCTTCGTCCCGTTCTCCCCGCTCGGCCGGGGCTTCCTCAGCGGCGCGTACGTCAGCCCCGAGCAGTTCGAGGACAGCGACTTCCGCAAGACCAACGCCCGTTTCCAGGACGACGCGCTGGCGGCCAACGCCCGCATTGTCGAGGTGGTCCGTACGGTCGCCGCCCGGCACGGCGCCACGCCCGCCCAGGTCGCCATCGCCTGGACGCTCGCCCAGGGGGAACACGTGGTGCCGATCCCCGGCACCAAGAACTCCCGCTACCTGAAGGAGAACACCGGCGCCGCCGCGATCCGCCTGAGCGACGCGGACCTGGCCGAGCTGGACGCCGTACCGGACCCGGTGGGGTCCCGCTACTGATCCGCCACATCCCGGTCGCGGGGGCGGCGGCCCCCGCGACCGGGAAACGCTCCCGCAGAAACCGCAGAAAAGGAACCTCGCGATGACACCGGCCCAGGCGACCACAGCGCGCGGCGCCGCGTTCTTCGACGTCGACGAGACGCTGATCACGCGCAAGAGCATGCTCTCGTTCCTCCACGACTACTACCGGTGGCTCGGCCGCCCCGACTCGGCGGCCGACGACGCGGTGTCGTCCCTGCGGGACATCGCGGCGGGCCCCGGTGGCCGGGCGGCGTCCAACCGCGCCTACTACGGGCTGTTCGCGGGCCACCGGGTGGCCGAGGTGGCCGCCGCCGGGCAGCAGTGGTTCGACAACGGGATGACAGCCGGGGGGCTGTTCCATCCCCCGGCGCTGCTGGCCCTGCGGGTGCACAAGGAGCGGGGCGATCTGGTGGTCCTGGTCTCCGGCTCCTTCTCGGCCGTACTGGACCCGATCGCCCGGTACACGGGCGCGCACATCGCGCTCGGCACGGTGCCGGAGGTCTCCGGCGGCAGCTACACCGGCGAGGTCCACGACGTACGGATCGGGGCGGGGAAGGCCGAGGCGGTGGCCGGGGTGCTGCGGGAGCGGGAGCTGCGGGCCGAGGACTGCTACGCGTACGGGGACCACGCCTCCGACCTGGACCTGCTGCGCCAGGTGGGGCATCCCGTCGTGGTGGGGGACGATCCGGTCCTGCTGGAGCACGCCCACCGGGGCAGGTGGCGGCGGCTGCCCCCGGCCGTCGACGCTGCCCCGGTGGGCCTTGGCGGCGCGTCGGCGGGCTGAGGGGGCGTCGAAACTTTCGCTCGGGCCGAGGGGGCCACACACCGTTGACGCACCGGGTCCCCACTGGACACACTCCGGTGCAACCACAACAGAATGCACCAGACTCCCACAGGATGTGTCATGGGTCCCCGCTCAACCCGCATGCTCCTTGTGCCACTGCTCGCCCTGCTCACGCTGGTGACGAGCATCTTCACCGCTCCGCCCAGCCCCGCGCTGAGCGGAGCGGAGTCCGAAGCGCAGGCAAAGCCCAAGTACGCCGGGTATGTCTTTACCTACTTCACCGGTGAGGGCACCGCCGACGGCGAACAGATACGGATGGCGCTCAGCCGTGGCAACGACCCGCTGCACTGGCGGGAGTTGAACGCCGGGAAGCCCGTCCTCACCTCCAGCCTCGGCGAGAAGGGCCTGCGCGACCCGTTCGTCATCCGCTCCCCCAAGGGCGACAAGTTCTTTCTGATCGCCACCGATCTGCGGATGTACAAGAACAGCAGCGGCAGCTGGGACCAGGTGCAGCGCACCGGCAGCAAGTCGATCATGGTGTGGGAGTCGAAGGACCTCGTCAACTGGACCGACCAGCGCCTCGTCAAGGTGTCCCCGGACACCGCGGGCAACACCTGGGCGCCCGAGGCGTACTACGACGAGAAGCTCGGTGAGTACGTCGTCTTCTGGGCGTCGAAGCTCTACGCCGAGGACGACCCGAACCACACGGGCTCGACGTACAACAAGATGCTGTACGCGACCACGAAGGACTTCCGCACCTTCAGCGAGCCCAAGGTGTGGAACGACCCCGGCTACTCGGTCATCGACTCCACCGTCATCAAGGACAAGGGCGCCTACTACCGCTTCACCAAGGACGAGCGCGACCCGTCCTCCGGCACGCCCTGCTCGAAGTTCATCACGGCGGAGAAGTCCACCTCGCTGACGGACACCTCGTACGACTTCGTCTCCGACTGCATCGGCAAGGAGGCGATCGACCGCGGCGAGGGCCCGACCATCTTCAAGTCGAACACCGAGAACAAGTGGTATCTGTTCATCGACGAGTTCGGCGGCCGTGGCTACATCCCCTTCGAGACCACCGACCTCAGCTCGGGCAAGTGGACCCCGTCCACGAACTACCAGCTGCCCGCCAGCCCCCGGCACGGCACGGTGCTGCCCGTGACCCAGGCCGAGTACGACCGGCTGCTGCGCACGTACCCGGCGTCCGAGGCCGCGCCCGCCGATGTCACGGCGAAGGGCCAGAAGGGGTACGCGATCGTCACCGAGGCGAGCCGCAAGGCCGTGCTGCCGATGGACCCGAAGGCCGATCTGCGGCGGCTGGCGCCCCGCTTCGCGCTCCCGGCCGGTGCCACCCTCAGCCCGCCCTCGGGCACCCGGCGGGACTTCCGCAAGCCCCGGACGTACACGCTGACGTCCGCCGACGGCACGACCCACGACTGGACCGTCGAGGCCGTGCCGATGCGCAGCCCCATCCTGCCCGGATTGAACGCCGATCCGGACATCCAGTACGCCGACGGCCGCTACTGGATCTACCCCACGACGGATGGCTTCCGTGGCTGGGGCGGCACCAAGTTCAAGGCGTACTCCTCGAAGGACCTGGTCCACTGGAAGGACCACGGGGTGATCCTGGACCTCGGCCCCGATGTGAGCTGGGCGGACAAGTACGCGTGGGCGCCCGCGATGGCCGAGCGCGACGGCAAGTACTACTTCTACTTCTGCGCCGAACAGCAGGTCGGCGTCGCGGTGGCCGACTCCCCCGCCGGGCCCTTCACGGACGCCCTGGGCAAGCCGCTGGTGCCCAAGGGCCAGCTGGAAGGCCAGATGATCGACCCGTCGGTGTTCACCGACGATGACGGCCAGGCCTATCTGTACTGGGGCAACGGCCAGGCGTACGGGGTGCCGCTGAACGACGACATGACGTCGTACGACCCCGCGAAGATGCGGAAGTTCACCCCGGACAACTTCCGGGAGGGCTCCTTCGTGGTCAAGCGCAAGGGCACCTACTACCTGACGTGGTCCGAGGACGACACCGGCAGCGAGAACTACCACGTCGCGTACGCCACCGGCTCGTCGCCGATGGGGCCGTGGACCAAGCGGGGCACGATCCTCTCCAAGCGCCTCGACTACGGGATCAAGGGCCCGGGCCACCACTCGGTGGTCAACGTCCCCGGCACGGACCAGTGGTACATGGCCTACCACCGGTTCGCCGTGGGCGGCCCCGGCACGGCGGGCGGCGACGGTACGCACCGGGAAACCACCCTCGACCGCATGGAGTTCGCGGCCGACGGGACCATCAAGCCGGTGGTGCCGACGCTGGAGTCGATCGACCCGCTGCGCCGCCGCTGACGCCGATTCCCCCACTCCGCCGGGTACGGTGCGTAGGTCACGTTGCGCCCGTTTCACCAGGAGGAGTGGGGATGGCGGAGGTTCGTGGGGAGTTCATCCGTGCATTGCCCGGCGTCCTGGCGGAGCATGCGAGGCGGGCCGGGGACAGCACAGCGTTCGAGGATTCCCGGCGGGCGGTGACGTACGCGGCGCTGGAGCAACGTACCGCGCGGCTGGCGGGCCACCTGGCGCGGCTCGGTGTGCGGCACGGCGAGCGGGTGGCGTTCCCGTTGGGCAACCGCGTGGAGATGGTGGAGAGTTACCTGGCGGTGCTGCGGGCGGGAGCGGTAGGGGTGCCGCTCGATCCACGGGCCACGGACGCGGAGTTGGCGTACTTCCTCCAGGACAGCGGCGCCACCGCGATCATCACCGAGGAGGCGCTGCTGCCGCGCATCACCCGGCCCGTGGACGGCCCGCCACCCGTGACGGTCGTCGTGGCGGCCACGGACCGCTTACCCGGCGATGCCCCCACCGGGGCAGTCCTGTTCGAGGCGCTGGCCGGTACGGATCCAGGTGTCCCGCCCCGGGACGACCTCGGCCTGGACGAACCGGCGTGGATCCTCTACACCTCGGGCACCACCGGCGAGCGCAAGGGCGTGGTCTCCAGCCAGCGCGGCGCCCTGTGGTCGGTGGCGGCGGGCTACGTGCCACGGTTCGGCCTCCAGCGGCAGGACCGGTTGCTGTGGCCGCTGCCGCTGCACCACGCCCTGGCCCACTCGCTGTGCCTGCTGGGAGTGGTCTCGGTGGGAGCGAGCGCGTACCTCCTCGACCGGGGCGCGAACGTCGCGCGGGCACTCGCCGAGCGGCCGTTCACCGTGCTGGCCGGTGTGCCCGCCACCTTCCACCTGCTGCTGGACACGGTACGGAAGGGGGTACGGCCGCTGCCCGGCCTGCGCCTGTGCGCCACCGGGGGCGCGCCGTGTCCCCCGGCGCTGCGGGCGGAGGCCGAGGAACTGCTGGGCGCGCCGCTGTTCGACGGCTACGGCTCCACCGAGGCCTGCGGGAAGATCACCGTCAACGGGTTCGGCAGGTTCCGCACCGACGACTCCAACGGTCTGCCGCTGCCGGGCGTCGAGGTGCGGGTGGCCGATCCCACGACCGGGGACGAGGTGGCCGACGGCGACGAGGGCGAGCTGTGGGTCCGTGGCCCCAACCTGATGCTCGGTTACCACAACCGCCCCGAGGCCACCGCCCGGGCCTTCCACGACGGCTGGTACCGCACCGGGGACCTCGGCCGCCGTCTGCCGCACTCCGGTATCCAGGTCACCGGCCGTCTCAAGGAACTGATCATCCGCGGTGGCCAGAACATCAACCCGCCCGAGGTGGAGGAGGTCCTGCTCGGCTGCCCGGACATCGCCGACGCGGCCGTCGTCGGCAGGCCGCACGATGTACTCGGCGAGGTGCCCATCGCCTTCGTCGTCCCCGTCCCCGGGTCCGGCGGTGTCGACATCGGGCGGGCGCTGGCCGCCTGCCGGGAGCGGCTGTCGGCCTTCAAGGTGCCCGACGAGGTGTACGAGACCGGCTCGGTGCCCCGTACCTCCTCCGGCAAGATCATCCGGGCGGGCCTTGTGCAGCAACTCGCCGAACGCCTGGCCACGGCGCGCGAGTCCGCCTCGGCCGCACTGCGGACACGGCTGCTGCCGCTGCCTCCGGGCAGCAGGTACGACGCCGTGCTGCGCCTCGTCCTCGACGCCACGGCCCGCGTGTGCGGCGTTCCCGAACCCGGTCCGGAGCCGGACCGTCCCTTCACCGCGCTCGGGCTCGCCTCCCTCGGGGGCGTACTGCTGCGGGACCAGCTCGGCGCGGCGACCGGTCTCGACCTGCCCGCGACCCTGGTGTTCGAGCGGCCGACACCGGCCGATGTGGCGGACCAGCTGCTCACCGCGCTGTTCGGCGGAGGTACGGCGCACACGGCCGGGGCGGCGACGGTCGTAACGCCTCGTACCTCCGCCGAGGAGCGCGAGGACCCGGTGGTCATCGTCTCCATGGCCTGCCGTTATCCCGGGGACGTGAACTCGCCGGAGGACCTGTGGCGGCTGGTCACCGAGGGGACGGACGCGACCTCGGACTTCCCCACCGACCGTGGCTGGGCGACGACGGGGCTCTTCGACCCCGATCCGGACCGGCTGGGCACCTCCGTCACCCGGCGGGGCGGATTCCTGCAGCGGGCGGCCGAGTTCGACGCGGCCTTCTTCGGGATGTCCCCGCGCGAGGCCCTGGCCACGGACCCGCAACAGCGGCTGCTGCTGGAGACCGGCTGGGAGCTTCTGGAACGGGCCGGTATCGACCCGGCAGATCTGCGCGGCAGCGACACCGGCGTCTTCGCCGGGATCATGCACGGTGACTACGGCGGCCGGTTCATCCACCACGGCCCGCACGAGCTGGAGGGCCACCTCGCGCTGGGCTCGGCGGGCAGCGTGGCATCCGGCCGCGTCGCCTACACCCTGGGCCTGCGCGGGCCCGCCGTGACCGTGGACACCGCCTGCTCCTCGTCGCTGGTGGCGATGCACTGGGCGGCGCGGGCGCTGCGGTCCGGAGAGTGCTCACTGGCCATGGCCGGAGGCGTCACCGTCATGGCGACTCCCAGCCCGTTCATCGCGTTCAGCAGGCTGCGGGGCCTGGCGCCGGATGGCCGGTGCAAGCCGTTCTCGGCGGCCGCCGATGGCACGGGGTGGGGTGAAGGAGTGGGCCTTGTACTGCTGGAACGGCTCTCCGACGCCCGCCGCAACGGCCATCCCGTACTGGCCGTCCTCCGTGGCTCCGCCGTCAACTCCGACGGTCCGTCCAACGGGCTGACCGCGCCCAGCGGCCCGGCCCAGGAGCGGGTGGTCCGGGATGCCGTGGCGAACGCGGGGCTGTCCCCGGCCGACATCGACGGCGTCGAGGCCCACGGCACGGGTACCGCGCTCGGCGATCCCATCGAGGCCCGGGCGCTGATGGCCGCCTACGGCCCCGGCCGGACCGGTGGCCGGGCGCTGTGGCTGGGCGCGCTGAAGTCGAACATCGGGCACAGCCAGGCCGCCGCCGGGGTCGCGGGGGTCATCAAGACCGTCCTGGCCATGCGCCACGGGCGGCTGCCCCGCACCCTGCACACCGGCGAGCCGTCGCCCCAGGTGGACTGGTCGTCGGGCGCCGTACGGCTGCTGACCCGGGAGGAGGAGTGGCATCCGGCGCCCGGCAGCCCACGCCGGGCCGGGGTCTCGGCGTTCGGGGTCAGCGGGACCAACGCGCACGTCATCGTGGAGGAGGCCGCCCCGGAAGACGCGGCCCGGGCCACGGGCACTCCCGGGCAGCTCCCCGGCGCCCCTGCCCGCTTGCCGTCGTCGCCTCCAATGCTGCTCTCCGCCGCGAGCCCGCGGGCGCTGCGCGCGCAGGCCGGGCAGATCGCGGCGCGATTGCGCGCACAACCCGAAGCGGAGCTGACCGACGTCGCGTTCTCGCTTGCCACCACGCGCGCCGCGCTCGCGCACCGGGCGGCCCTGCCCACCACGGACCGTACGGTGCTGCTGACCGGGCTGGACGCACTGGCCACGGACGGGCCCGTCCCGACGCCCGTGTCCGCCGGGCGGCTGGCCCTGATGTTCAGCGGGCAGGGTGCCCAACGACACGGCATGGGAAGGGAGTTGTACGCCGCCTTCCCCGTCTTCGCCCGGGCTTTCGACGCCCTGTGCGAGCGGTTCGACGAAGTCGGCGGCCTGGAGCGTCCCCTGCGCACCGTGCTGTGGGCCGAGCCGGGCACCGGGGACGCCGACCTGCTGGAGCGGACGGATTTCTCGCAGGCTGGCCTGTTCGCGTTCGAGGTGGGGATGTTCCGGCTGCTGGAGTCCTGGGGTGTGCGGCCGGACTTTCTGGCGGGGCACTCCATCGGTGAACTGGCGGCTGCCCACGTCGCGGGCATCCTGTCGGAAGCGGACGCCGTCGAGCTGGTCGGCGCCCGGGGGCGGCTGATGCGCCAACTGCCAGCAGGGGGTGCCATGGTGGCGCTGGACGCCTCCGAGGAGGAGGTGGCGGAGGCGCTGGCGGATGTCCCGGAAAGCGCCGACAGCGCGGACAGCGTCGCCATCGCGGCATTGAACGCTCCTCGTTCGGTCGTCATCTCCGGTACGGAGGCGCCCGTTCTCACCGTCGCGGCGCGGTTCGCCGCGCGCGGTCGCCGCACCACGCGGCTGCGGGTCTCCCACGCCTTCCACTCGCCGCTGGTGGAGCCGATGCTCGCCGCGTTCGGCCGGGTCGCCGCCCGGTTGACGTACCAGCCTCCGCGCGTCCCCGTCGTGTCGGCACTCACCGGGCGTCCGGCCGTCGGGGACGAACTGCGCTCCGCCGCCTACTGGGTACGGCACGCCCGTGAGGCGGTGCGCTTCGGTGACGTCGTGCACCGGCTGGCCCATGACGAGCGGGTGACCGCCTTCGTGGAGGTCGGGCCCGGCGCGCAGCTCACCGCGGCGGCCATGGCGGGCCTGGCCGGAACGGGCGAAGACCGGCTGTGCACGGCCACCGTACGGGCCGGTGCGCCGGAGCCGGAGACGGCTCTGGACGCCGTGGCCCGACTCCATGTGCGCGGGCTGCCGGTGGACTGGCGGCGGGTGTTCGCGAGCAGCGGCGCCCGGCGGGTGGAGCTGCCGACGTACCCCTTCCAGCGGAAGCGCTACTGGCTGGCCGACACCGCCGGTCCGGCGCCGGGCGCCACCGGCCCGGTGCCCGCGCCGGACGGCCATCCGCTGCTGGACCGGACGACCACCGTGCCCGGCACCGAGCGTTTGCTGTGCACCGGCCGACTGTCCGTGGTGGACCAGCCGTGGCTGCTCGATCACGTCGTCGCCGGTCATGTGCTGCTGCCCGGTACCGCGTTCGCCGAGCTGGTGCTCCACGCGGGCGACGTGTGCGGAAAGGAGGTGCTGGAGGACCTCGCGCTGCTGGCCCCGCTGGTCCTGCCCGTCGCGGGCGACCCGGTGGAGATACAGGTGATCCTCGGAGAGCCGGACGCGTCCGGCCGCCGCCCGGCCGACGTGCACTCCCGCCCCGTGGACTCCGGTGCGCTCGGCGCCTGGACCCACCACGCGACCGGGCGGCTCGGCCCGGCCACCGGGCCCCGTGCGCCCGCCCGCGACGCCACCGCCTGGCCGCCCCCGGACGCCGTCCCCGTGGACCTCACCGGCGCCTACCGGCGGCTGGCGGACGCCGGTTACGCGTACGGCCCCGCCTTCCAGGGGGTGACGGCCGTGTGGCGGCGGGACGAGGAGCTGTTCGCCGAGGTGGTGTTGGAGGAGCCGGTGGGCGCGGACGCCCGGCGGTACGGTATCCATCCCGCACTGCTGGACGCCGCCCTGCACGCCCGGCTGCTCGCCGCGCCGCCCGAGGGTAGCGCCGCCCGGCTGCCCTTCGCCTGGCGCGGCATGACCCTGTTCGCCGACGGGGCCACGGCCGTACGGGTGCGGATCCGCGCCACCGGCGAGGACACGGTCACCGTCGACCTCGCCGACCGTACGGGCCGACCGGTACTCCGGATCGACTCGCTCACCACCCGGCCGCTCCGGGAAGCCGGGAACGTGGCGTCCGGCCCCTTGTACCGCACCCGGTGGACCGATATCCCGGCCGCAGCCGGACCGGACGTACCCGCGCCGGTCATCGCGGCGCCCGACGACCTGGGCCTGGGCCAGGTCCTTCCCATCGGCGGCGGGGGCCCGGTCGTCGTCTCCCTCGCCGCCCCCTCCGGGGAGCCTGTCGCGGAGGCACACGCCCTGACCGCCCGCGCCCTGGACCTGCTGCGGACCAGGCTGTCCGCCCCCGGACCCGATCTGGTCGTGGTGACGCGTGACGCCGCCTCACCATCGCCGGACCTGGCCGCCGCCTCGGTGTGGGGTCTGCTGCGCACCGCCCAGTCGGAGTTTCCCGGCCGCCTCACCGTCGTGGACGTGGACGGGCGGCCGGAGTCGCTGCGGCTGCTGCCCGCCGCCATCGCCACGGGCGAACCCCAGCTCGCCGTCCGGGAAGGCACCGTACGCGTCCCCCGGTTGACCGCCGCCCCATCCCCCGCCGGCCCATCCCCCACCGACCTGGCAACGCTCCACGGCACCGTTCTGATCACCGGCGGCACCGGGGCTCTCGGCGGGCTGCTGGCGCGGCACCTGGCCACCCGTCACCAGGTCGGCCATCTGGTGCTCACCAGCCGCCGTGGCCCGGCGGCACCGGGCGCGCGGCGGCTACGGGCCGCGCTGGAGGAGGCGGGAGCGCGAGTGGACGTGATCGCGTGTGACGCCGCCGACCGCGACCGGCTCGCCACCGTGGTGGGGAAGTACGCGCCGGACCTGACCTCGGTCGTCCACGCCGCCGGAGTGCTGGACGACGGCGTACTGGAGGCGCAGACGCCCGAGCGGATCGCGGCCGTGTTCCGTCCCAAGGCGGACGCGGCCTGGCATCTCCACGAGCTGACGCGGGATCTGCCGCTGTCGCACTTCGTGCTGTTCTCCTCGGCGGCCGGACTGCTGGGCAACGCCGGACAGGGCAACTACGCCGCCGCGAACGCCTTCCTGGACGGGCTCGCACTCCACCGCGCGGCTCTCGGCCTGCCCGCGCTCTCCCTCGTCTGGGGCCCCTGGGCGGACACGGAAGGCGACGGGGACAGGGACGGGGACGGCGGAATGGCGGCCCGCACGGACCGGGCCGGACACGGCCCGGTCCGCCCGGTCTCGGCCGAACAGGGCCTCGCGATGTTCGACACCGCGCTCGGCATGGGCGAAGCGGTGCTGGCTCCGCTGCCGCTGGCCACTGCCCGGGCCACCGGCACCGCCGGGCCGCCCCTCCCGCCGCCACTTCGCGGGCTGATCCGCAGCCCCCGCCCGGCCGCCCGGTCCGTGGCCGACGGCGCGAACACGGCTGGCTGGCAGGATCAGTTGGTTTCGCTGACCGGGGCCGACCGGGCGTCCGTCCTGCTGGCGCTGGTCCGCGAGGAGGCCGCCCAGGTTCTCGGCCACCAGGACGCGATCGACGTGGACCCCGGCGCTCACTTCGGCGAGCTGGGCTTCGACTCCCTCACCGGTGTCCTGCTGCGCAACCGGCTCAGTACCCTCACCGGTCTGCCGTTGCCCGCGACGGTCACCTTCGACCGGCCCAGCGTCGCGGAGCTGGCCGACCACCTGCTCACGGAGCTGGGCGACGCGCTGCCCGCGCTACCCGAAGAACCGATGGCCGCCGCACCGGCACCGCACGCGCCACCGGCCCGCCCGACACAGGCTCTCGCCTCGCTCTACCGGCGGGTGTGCCGGACCGGGGACGTGGTCCAGGCGATGCACCTGCTGACGACCGCCTCGCTCGCCCTGCCCGTCTTCGACGGCGCCGACCGCGCCCGGCACGCGCTCGCGCCACTGAGGCTGGCCAGCCGTGGCGAACGTACCGAACAGGCCGTCCTCGTCTGCTTCCCGGGCTTCTCCCCCAGCCCCGGCGGGCCCTGGTACCGGACGCTGGCCGGTTTCTTCGGCGGCGAGCGGGACGTCCTGGAGATCCAGCACCCCGGCGTCGTCCACGGGGACGCCGTCCCGCGTGACTGGGAGACCCTGGTGGACCTGCACGCCGCCACCGTACGGGAGCAGGTCGGGGACCGCCCGTACGTCCTCCTGGGCTACTCGATGGGCGGCTACCCCGCGCACTCGGTGGCGGCCCGGCTCGCGTCGACCGGCACACCGCCGTCAGGTCTCGTCATCGTGGACACCTACCACGTGACCCCCGAACGCGAGGACGAGCCCTGGCTGCTGGCCATGCCCGCCCGCGTCCCCCTGGAGATGGGAGAGCGGTTCGACGTGGCCGTGGACGATATGTCCATGGCCGCGCTCGGGGCCTACACCCGCATGACCCGTGGCTGGCGCCCCGGGCCGACCGGTGTTCCCACCCTGCTGGTCCGCGCCACGGAACAGTTGCCCGAGACGCGGACCCACGGCGGGCGGGAGGCACACGGCGACGCGTGGCGTACGTCCTGGCTGGAGCCGTACGACACCGTGGACGTGCCCGGCGACCACTGGAGCATCACCGAGACGCATGCGCGGACGACAGCCGAGGCCATCCGCGCATGGCTCACCACGCTCGGTACCACCCCCCGAAGGGGGCGGCGGAATCAGACCACCGGGGCGGGGTAGGTCGGGTACTCCACGCCGGACACATGCTGGACAACGCGGATGACCTGGCAGGAGTAGCCGAACTCGTTGTCGTACCAGAGGTAGAGGATCGCGTTGTCGCCCTCGACCTTGGTGGCACCGGCGTCGATGATCGAGGCGTGGCGCGAGCCGATGAAGTCGCTCGACACCGCGTCCGGGGCGCTGATGAAGTCGATCTGGCGCTTGAGCGGCGAGGTCAGCGACACATCGCGGAGGTGGTCGAGGACCTCCTCGCGGGTGGTCTCGCGCGCGAGCTGGAGGTTGAGGATCGCGATCGAGACGTTCGGCACCGGGACCCGGATGGAGCTGCCGGTGATCTTCGCCTTGAGGTCGGGCAGCGCCTTGGCGACGGCGGAGGCGGCACCGGTCTCGGTGATGACCATGTTGAGCGGCGCCGACCGGCCACGGCGGTCCGAGTTGTGGTAGTTGTCCAGCAGGTTCTGGTCGTTGGTGAACGAGTGGACGGTTTCCACGTGGCCGCGCTCGACGCCGTACTCGTCCGCCATCGCCTTCAGCGGCGGGACGATGGCGTTGGTGGTGCAGGACGCGCAGGACAGGATCTGCTCGTCCGGCTTGATGGTGCTGTGGTTGACACCATGGACGATGTTGGGGACGTTGCCCTTGCCCGGCGCGGTCAGGACGACCTTGGCGATGCCGGGGCGCAGGTGCTTCGACAGGCCCTCGCGGTCACGCCACTTACCGGTGTTGTCGATGAGGATGGCGTCCTTGATGCCATGCTCCGTGTAGTCCACCGACGTCGGGTCGTCGGAGTAGATCACCTTGATCTCGTTGCCATTGGCGACGATCCGGCTGTTCTCCTCGTCGACCGTGATGGTGCCCTGGAACTGGCCGTGGATGGAGTCACGGCGCAGCAGCGAGGCGCGCTTGACGAGATCGTCGGCGGACTGGCCGCCGCCTCCGCGGACCACGATGGCGCGCAGCCGCAGACCGTTGCCGGACCCGGCCTTCTCGATGAGCAGACGGGCCACGAGCCGTCCGATGCGGCCGAAGCCGTAGAGGACGACATCGCGTCCCTCGCGGCGCTCGATCTTGTTGGCGCCGGTGGCACCGGCCACCGCCTCGGCGGTGAACTCCTCCACCGACAGACCTCGGTCGTCGGTCTTGTACGTGGCGGCGAGCATGCCGATGTCGATCTGGGACGGGCCGAGATCGAGGGTGGTGAGGGCCTGCAGGAACGGCAGCGTCTCGGTGACCGAGAGTTCGTCACCGGCGATCTGCCGGGCGAACCGGTGGGTCTTGAGGATGCTGACCACCGACTTGTTCACCAGGGAGCGGCTGTGAAGCAGGACGTTGACGTCTCGCTCCCGGTGCAGCTTCCCGATGATCGGGATCATCGACTCCGCGATCTCCTCGCGGGTGTTCCAGTTGGTGAACGAGTCCTCGTTGACAGTCACAAGTTCATCTTTCGAGCTAGGCGGTGCTCATATGGTAACCCGCCTGCACCTTTGATCAGCCACGAGGTTCGGCCATGAGGTGTCGCCGGGCCACCGGGCTCGCGGCGACACCTCCTGGCGGTCCGGCCCGAGGGGATGTCTAGCCGTGCTCGGCAGGCATGCCCGCACACGTCCGACAGGGACAGTGCGGACAGCCCACGGAGTGCAGGAAGCGCGGCGGACCGGCCGTGGACCCGCAGATCAGGCAGGTCAGCTCGCCGTCGTCGGCCACCACCTCCTCGTACGCCACCGGGATCATCCGGTCGTCCGCGCCGATCCGCTTGTGCGGCGCGCCGACGGCGAGGATCACATGGTCGGTGATCGCGCCGACCGCGTGCGGGATGCCGCCTTCGATCAGGAGGGTCTGTCCGGCGTGAGTCTCGTAGATGCGGCCGCCGTAGGTCATGGTGCCGATTCCGGCCACGATGGTGAGGATGTGATGGCCGGGGTGGGTGTGCGGGACGAAACCGGCGCCCGCGGGCAGCCGGATCAGATCGGCGCCGATGTCGTCGTTGGTCACCAGTTCGCGCCCGCTGGCCGACGATGTGCCGTGCACCTCGACCGGCAGCGCGGCGTGTTCCACGTGCAGCCCGGTGTGCTCGGGGCTCAGCGTCTTCTTCGCCCACGTGGCGATCTTCAGCGCGGGCTCGGTGTCCTGGTTGCGCATGTCACTCCCTCGGTTGTGAATCCCATACGACGCCGCCCAGGTCATGGCGGCCGGATCGCAGCACGGAGAAGCCCACCGTGGCCGGGTGGCCGGTGCGCGGATGCCGCACCCAGGTCCAGCGGTCGGCACGGGCGGTCCCGTGGTCGTCCGCGAGACAGCGCCACAGGTAGTCGAGCGCCCACGGCATGCCGTCGGTGGTTGAGGCTGTCGGGGCGTGGGCCAGCAGCCGCAGGCCGCCGCCACCGGACTCCCACCATGCCCCGAATTGGGGCACATCGGGCTTATCGGTTGTATCGCCTTCGGTGGCGCGGATCTCGGCGGCGCGGATCTCGGCGGCGAGTTCGGCGTGTTCCGAAAGAGGCCACTGGGACCGCAGATACGCGCGCCACCGGGCCTTCTCCGCTTCCGGCAGAGGTGTCCCGGCCCCGTGGGCGCGCACGTGTTCGCGCAGGAAGTCGAAGGCGGCGAAGACGGGCTCCTCGCCGGTGGGGACCGGCTCGTCGGCGGCGTACGGCGCGATCGCGCGCAGCGCCCGGCGCAGATCCGGTGAGGGCTGGGGACCCGTATCGGTGCCGAGCAGGGTACGGGCCGTGACGGCGGCGTAGCGCAGCAGCCGTTCGTAGCGGACGGCGGAGATCCGCCGTACGGCCAGGGTGCGGCCCATCGCGGTGCGCTGCGGTTTGCCGGTGGCGGTGGCGAGGAAGCCGCCCCACCGCACGGCTGCGGGGCGTACGGCGGACCGCTCGCACACGGTGCGCACCGCGTCGAGAGTGTCGGCGGGAGGGCCGTCGGCGACGAGGCCGACCTCATGGCCGAGAGCGGCCTCGGCGACGGGGACGGCGGCGAACCGGCCGTGCAGGCCCGCCTCGTGCCACATCCGCTCCACGTCCAGCGGATAGTGCTTCTCGCCGCCGCGGTCGATGCGCTCCTTGGCGCGGCCCCGCAGGACGAGCAGCCCGTCGCGCAGCTCGCCGAGGTCGCCGGTGCGCAGCCAGCCGTCGGGGGTGAGGGCCTGGGCGGTGGCGGCCGGGTCGCGCCAGTAGCCGTTCATCATGTCCGGTGTTCTGATCCACACTTCGCCGGATTCGAGCCGCACGTCCGTGTCGGGCAGCGGGAGTCCGACCGGCGGGAAGCGGTCCAGGTACTGCGCGGTGAAGTCCTGGCCGCCCAGCTCGGGCATGGTGAAGCTGAAGTTGACCGCTTCGGTGAGCCCGTACCCCTGGCGGAGCCTGGGCCCGTAGCGCTGGTGGAAACGGCGGGCGAGGTCGCCGGTGAGCGGGGCGGCCGCGGTGATCAGGTAGTCCAGGCCGTCCGGCCAGGCGGGACCGGCCTCCACCAGCTCCGCCAGCAGGGCGGGGACGATCGAGGCGGTGCGGGCGCCGCCCGCCGCCAGGTCGCGCAGATAGCGTTCGGGGTCGAAGGCGGTGTGCAGGACCAGCGGGGTGTGGGTGGTGTGGGCGCCGATGAGCGACATCACGAGCGCGTTGCAGTGGTACAGCGGCAGGCAGGTGCCGTGCGGACGGTCGGGGGCGAAGCGGTGCAGCCGCGCCGTCTTGGCGGCGTTGCCGAGGACGGCGCGGCGGCTGAGCATCACGCCCTTGGGGGTGCCGGTGGACCCGGAGGTGAACATGATGAACGCCAGCTCCGCCGCCCCCGGATCGGGCTCGGCGGGCGCCCCGGGAAGCATCCGCAGCCCGATCGGGCGCGTGGGGTCGCCGCAGGTGTCGATGACGGCCGAGGCCTCCACGCGTCGCACGGTGGCGGCCAGGTCCGCGTCGGAGGTGCGCGGATGTTGCGGTACGGCGACCAGCCGCCGGTCGAAGCAGGTGAGCAGGGCCCCGGCCAGCGGTTCGCCGTGCGGCAGCCGGATGACGACGCGGGCGCCCGCCGGAAGCGCGTCCAGGCCGAGCAGCTCCGCTCGGAAGCGGCGCGCCAGTTCCGTCGTGTCCAGCGGGGCTCCGTGCGCCACGGATGTCATGCGTTCTCCGTCCCTCGGGCGGTGCGGTCGTGGCGGCGCAGCTCTTCCGCGAGGAGGTGGCCGAAGCCGCCGATGTGCTGGTGCTGCATGATCCGCTCGTGGTCGCTGTCGACTTCGTGCAGCGTGAGCGCGCCGGTGACCAGCGGGCGCCACGCCTTCTCCAGCGCCGGGCGGTTCCCGGCCGCGGCCACGTGCACGGCGTCGCCGTCCAGGGCGGGCGGCCGGTAGGCGCGCAGGATCCGGGCGTTGTTCTTCGCCACCGCGACGATGCGGCCGATGTCCTCCTCGGTGAGGGTCGCGAGCGCGCTGCCCTCGGTGCGGAGCAGGGCGGTGACGGTGGCGAAGTCCAGCCCGCCGGGCGGGAATCGCCGCTCGTCGTGGCCCGCGGCGGTCACCAGGATGCGGTGGATGCGCTCCTCGTCGATGGGTGCGCCGGGTGCCTCGCCACCGTCGTCGCCGTCTCCGGTGGGTGGCAGGGCGTCGACGACGCACACCAGTCCCGGTGCGACGCCCAGCTCCCGCAGCCGTACGGCCATGGCGTGGGCGACGACTCCGCCGAAGGACCAGCCGACCAGGTGGTACGGGCCGTGCGGGCGCACCGCCCGCAGCTCGTCCACGTACCGCTCGGCCATCTCCTCGATGCTGGACGGCAGTTCGCCGATGCCACCGGGGTCCTCGCCCCGCAGGGCGTAGAGCGGATGGGATCCGTCGATGTGGTGCAGCAGCCCGGCGTACAGCCAGCCGATACCGCTCAGGGGGTGCACACAGAACACCGGCGCCGCCTCGCCGGTGGCGCGGTACGCGATGAGGTGGCCCCGGGCGGTCGGGGTGCCGTCGTCCAGGCGCGCGGCGAGCGTGGCCGGGGTGGCCGCCTCGAACAGGTCGCGGATGGAGGGCCGCAGGCCGAGGACGTCACGGATGCGGGTGGCGAGCCGGGTGGCGCTCAGCGAGTGGCCGCCCAGGGCGAAGAAGCTGTCCGTGGCGCCGACCCGGTCCACACCGAGCACCTCGGCGAACAACCGGCACAGCGTCTCCTCCCGGAGCGTGCCCGGAGCCCGGCTGCCGGTGCCGCTCCCCCAGTCCGGTTCGGGCAGTGCGCGCCGGTCCACCTTGCCGTTGCGGGTCAGCGGGAGGCGGTCGAGCGTATGGAGGCGGGCCGGGAGCATATAGCCGGGCAGCCGCGCGGCCAGGTGTGCGCGCACGGAGTCGAGGTCGAGGTCGGCGTCGTCGGGCCGCGGGACGACGTAGCCGACCAGCCGCCGGTCCTCCGGGCCCATGTCCCACACCGCCACCGTGGCGGCCCGGGCCTCGGGGTGTGCGGCCAACGCCGCCTCGATCTCGCCGAGTTCGACGCGGTGGCCGCGCAGCTTGATCTGGTCGTCGTCACGGCCGTGGAAGCGCAGCGTGCCATCGGCCCGCCACGAGGCCAGGTCGCCGGTGCGGTACATGAGGGTGCCGGGCGGGCCGAACGGGTCGGGGACGAAGCGCTGCGCGGTGAGCGACGGGCGGTGCAGATAGCCGTGGGCGACGCCCGTGCCCGCCAGGTACAGATCGCCGATGGCGCCGGGCGGCACGGGCCGCATCCGGGGACCCAGCACGTACGCGCGGGTGTTGGCGACCGGCCGCCCCAGGGGTACGCCGGGCTCCTGGGGACCGGTGACGGGGTGGCAGGCCGACCAGACGGTGGTCTCGGTGGGGCCGTAATAGGCGAACAGGCGGCAGCCGAGGTCGGTGAGGGTTTCCGCGAGCGGACCGGGGACGGCCTCGCCGCCGATCACCGCGCGCATGCCGCGCAGCACCTCCGGCCGCCGCTCGGCCAGGGTCTGCCACCGCGAGGGGGTGGCCTGCATGACCGTGACGCGGTGCCGGGCCAGCAGGGCGAGCAGCGCGTCCGGATCGCGGAGCGTCGCGGAGTCGGCGACCACGGTGGCGGCGCCGGTGACGGGGCCGAGGAACAGCTCGGGCACCGACATGTCGAAGTTGGCGGGGGCGGCGGCCAGGACGCGGTCCCCTTCGTGGACACCGAGGCTGTGGCGCATGGTGGCCAGCAGGTTGGCCAGCGCTCGCTGCGGCACGACGACGGCCTTCGGGTGGCCGGTGGAGCCGGAGGTGTGGATCGCGTACGCGGCGTCGTCGGGGAGCAGGGCCGGGTCGGGTGAGGTGGCGAGTGTCCACGGATCGCCACCGGTGTCCGGGGCGCGCAGGATCAGGGCGGGGCGGGCGTCGGCGAGCAGGGCGGCGATCCGCTCCGGCGGCAGCTCGGGGTCGTACGGCAGATAGGCGGCGCCGGTGGACATCACGGCCAGGCATGCCGTGATCAGGCCGGTGTCGCGTGGCAGGCCTACGGCGACCAGTCGGCCGGGGCCCGCGCCACGGCCCCGTAGCGTCCGGGCCAGGTCGGCGACGCGTTCGGCGAGCTGCCCGAAGTCCAGCGTCTCGGTGGCGCCGATCAGGGCGGGTGCGTGCGGGGTGCGGCGGGCCTGGGCCGTGAACAGCTCGACCACGCCCGGCCCGGCTACCTCGTGTGCGGTGTCGTTCCAGGTGGTGACGGTCCGCCGCTCCTCCTCCTGCGTGAGCAGGGGAAGGTCCGCGACGGCCCGGCCGGGGTCGGCCACGGCGGCGCGGAGCAGCCGGGCCAGCCGCTCGTTGAGCGCGTCCGCCGTCCCCCGGGTGAACAGGTCGGCGTTGTACTCCAGCACCCCGGTGATGCCCCCGGGCGCGCCGGTCGCGTCGTACTCCTGCCGCAGGCTCCACAGCAGGTCCAGCCGGGCCCGGTCGCCGTGCACGGCCACCTGCCGCGCGGTGATCCCCGGCAGGTCGATGTCGGCGTTCCCGGTGTCCTGGAAGGCCAGCATCACCTGGAAGACGGGGTGGTGTGCGGTGGAGCGCGGCGGGTTGAGCAGCTTCACCAGCTGCTCGAACGGCAGCTCCTGGTGGTCGAAGGCGTCCAGATCGAACGTGCGCACCCGGCGCAGCAGCTCGGCGAAGGAGGGGGTTCCCGACAGGTCGGTGCGCAGGGCGAGTGTGTTGACGAAGCAGCCGATGGTGTCGTGCAGTGCCGCGTCGTGGCGGCCGCCGACCGCCGTGCCGATCGGGATGTCCTCGCCCGCGCCGAGCCCGGACAGCAGGGCGCCGAGCGCGGCGTGCAGCACCATGAACACGCTCGCCTCGTGTTCGCGGGCGAGGGCGGTGATCCCTCGGTGCAGTTCGGCGTCCAGGGCCAACTCGACGGTGCCGCCACGGTGCGAGGTGGCCGGTGGGCGCGGGTGGTCGGCGGGCAGCGGCAGCACCTGCGGGATGCCGCTCAGGGCGCGCGTCCAGTACGCGGCGTCGGCGTCGGTGGACAGCTCCCGCTGCCAGAGGGCGTAGTCCGCGTACTGCGCGGGCAGCGGCTCCCAGCCGGGGGCGGCGCCGGAGGCCCTGGCCCGGTAGGCGGCCGACAGATCGCGGGTGAGCGGGGTCAGCGACCAGCCGTCGGCCGCGATGTGGTGCGGCAGCAGCATCAGGACGTGGCGGTCGGGGCCCAGCACGTACAGCGTCGCCCGCAGCGGCACCTCCGTGGCCAGGTCGAAGGGGCGGGCGGCGTCGGCGGCGAGCCGGTCGACGAGGCGCGCCTCGTCGGCGCCGTACCCGTCCGCCTCGTCCAGCAGCACCGTCTCGAAGGGCGGTTCGGCGGGGGTGGTGGGGCGCTGCCACGGCTCGCCGTCGTGGACCTCCACCACGGTGCGCAGGATCTCGTGGCGCGTCAGGACGTCCATGAGCGCGGCGCGCAGCGCCTCGGTGTCCAGCGGGCCGTGGAGCGTGAAGGCGAAGGGCATGTGGTACGTCGGCCCGGCCTCCTCGAAGTGGTGGAGGAACCACAGGCGGCGCTGGGCGAACGACAGCGGGACCCGGGCGGGCCGCAGTCCGGGGCGCAGTGGCGGGCGCTGCGCCGGACGTCCGGCCCGCGCCCGGCGGGGCTCGCGCTGCGCGGTGACGCGCGGGGCGAGCGCGGCCACGGTGGGCGCGTCGAACAGTGTGCGGATGGCGAGGTCGATGCCGAGGCCCGCCCGGATCTTGTTGATGAGCTGGGTGGCGAGCAGCGAGTGGCCGCCGAGGTCGAAGAAGCCGTCCTCCACGCCGACTTCGGGTACGCCGAGCGTTTCGGCGAAGGCGCGGCACAGGAACCGTTCCAGCTCGGTGGCGGGCGCCCGTCCGGCGCCGGTCCGCAGCCCTTCGGTGGGTGCGGGCAGGGCGCGCCGGTCGAGCTTGCCGTTGCGGGTCAGCGGCAGCCGGGCGATCGGCACGACGAAGCCGGGCACCATGTATCCGGGCAGGTGGTCGGCGGTGTGCTGGCGCAGCGCGGCGGGGTCGAGGCGGGTGTCGGCGGTGGCGGGGACGGTGTACGCCACGAGCCGTACGCTGCCGTCCGCGTTGCCGTCGGCCTCGGTGGCCTGGGCGATGACGGCGGCCTGGACGACATCGGGGTGGCGCTCCAGGACGGCCTCGATCTCGCCCGGTTCGATCCGGAAACCGCGCACCTTCACCTGCTGGTCGGTGCGGCCCAGGTACTCCAGCGTGCCGTCCTGCCACCGGCGCGCCAGGTCTCCCGAGCGGTACATCCGGGCGCCGGGCGGGCCGAAGGGGTCGGCCACGAAACGGGTGGCGGTCAGGGCCGACCGGCCCAGGTAGCCACGGGTCACACCGGGGCCGGAGAGGTAGATCTCGCCGGGACAGCCGGGCGGGACGGGCCGTAGCGCGTGGTCGAGCAGGTGCAGCCGCAGGTCGTCGAGGGGTTCGCCGATGGCGCTGCGGGTGTCGGCCGGGTCGGTGAGTTCGGCGTAGGTGGAGTGCACGGTGGTCTCGGTGATGCCGTACATGTTCACCAGCCGGGGGCGGCCGTGGATGCCGGGGCCATCGGGGTACCAGTGGCGGATCCGGCGCGGGTCCAGCGCCTCCCCGGCGAAGACCACGACGCGCAGCGCGTGCCGGGGCGGGCCGTCGGCCTCCCGAGCCATGTCGGCTTCCGCCTGGGCGAGTTGGTAGAACGCGGACGGCGTCTGGCACAGCGCGGTGACCCGCTCGCGCACCAGCAGCTGCCACATCTCGCGCGGCGACCGGCTGACGGTGTGCGGTACGACGACGAGCCGCCCGCCACGGCCGAGCGCGGCCCACAGCTCCCATACGGACACGTCGAAGGCGTACGAGTGGAACAGGGCGTGCACATCGGCCGGGCCGAAGCCGAACCGCTCATCGGTGGTGTCCAGCAGCCGTACGACGTTGTCGTGCGTGACCACGACGCCCTTGGGGGTGCCGGTCGAGCCGGAGGTGTGGATGACGTAGGCGGTGGTGTGCGGGTCGGTACATCGGCCGAGGTCACCGGCCGGGCCGGTGGCCAGGGCGGCGGCCGTCCCGGGGTCGTCCTCCGGGGCGTCCAGCAGCAACCGGCCCTGGCCGGGCGGCAGCATGGCGGCGGTGTCGGTCGTGGCCACGGCCAGCGGCGGGTTCGCCTCGCCGAGCACATGGCGCACGCGCTCGGGCGGGGTGGCCGGGTCCAGCGGCACATAGCCCGCGCCGGATTTGAGCACGGCGAGGATGGCGGTCACCAGGTCGGCGCCGCGTGGCAGGGCGAGGGCGACAAGACGGCCGGGGCCCGCGCCGCGCGCCACGAGCGCCCGCGCGAGGCGGTTGGCCCGTTCGTTCAACTCCCCATAGTGGAGGGTGCGTTCGCCATCGGTGAGCGCGGGGGCGTCGGGTCGCATCGCGGCCTGCGCCTCGAACAGGGCGGGCAGGGTGACCCGGTCCGGTGTCCGCTCGGCGTCGGCCAGCGGCTGAGGTATCCGCTCGTCGGGCAGCAGCAGGCCGATGTCGGCGAGCCGGGCACCGGGTGTGGCGGCGATACGGCCGAGCAGTGCGCCGAGCCGGTCGAGCAGGCGCCGGGCGGCGTCCGCGTCGAGGACCCCGGTGTGGTGGTCGAGCCGCAGGCCCAGCCGCGTGCCGTCGCCGGGGAGGACGATGAGCGACAGCGGGTAGTGGGTGCCGTCCATCACTCGCAGCCCGGTGATCTCGATGCCGGGCGCGACGTCCCGGAGCACATCGGCGTCGAGGGGGTAGTTCTCGAACACGACCAGGGTGTCGAAGAGTTCGCCGTGTCCGGCCAGGCGCTGCAGCCGGGTGAGGTCGGCGTACTGGTGCTCGACGACGGCGAGTTGCTGGTCGCGCAGCGCGCGCAGCGTCTCCTCGACGGTGCGGGAGGGGTCGAGGCGGACCCGGACCGGGATGGTGTTGATGAGCAGGCCGACGATGTTCTCCACGCCGGGCAGCTCGGGCGGGCGGCCGGAGACCGTGGAGCCGAAGACGACGTCGTCACGGCCGGTGTGGGCGCCCAGCAGCATGGCCCAGCCGAGCCGTACGAGCGTGTTGACGGTCAGCCCGTGCGTACGGGCCGCTTGCCGCAGCGCGTCCGTCACTGCGGCATCCAGCTCGGCGTCGGCCTGGCCGTGCTGTGCGGCGCTGTCCCGGCCACGCTCGCCACCGACCAGGGTGGGGCCGTCCAGCCCGGTCAGGACTCCGCGCCACGCGGCCTCGTCGGCCTCGGCGTCGCGGGTGGCGAGCCAGTCCAGATAGGCGCGGTAGGGCGTGGCGGCCGGGGGCGTTTCGCCCGCGTAGAGGGTGAACAGCTCCCGGACCGCGATCGGCCAGGACCAGCCGTCCAGGAGGATGTGATGGGCCGTCAGCACAAAGACGTGGCGCCCATCGGCGGCGCGCAGCAAAGTGGCGCGCAGCGCGGGCGGCTGGGCGAGGTCGAACCGCACCCGCCGGTCCCGGTCGAGGAAGGCGTCCTCCTCCGCGCGGGACGCCACCCGCTCCTCCCGCCACGGCACATCAATGTGGTCCGGCACCATCTGCACGGGCCTGCCGAGGTCGTCCGCCTGGAATCCGGCGGCCAGATTCGGGTGCCTGCGCAGCAGGGCGCGCAGTGCCTCGCGCAGCGCGGTGGCGTCGAGTTCGCCGGTCAGCTCGAAGACGAACTGCACGAGATACGGGTCGGCGCCGCCGTCTTCGCCATGGTCGTACTGGGAGTGGAACAGCAGCCCTTGGGCGAGGGGCGCCAGCGGCAGCGCCTCACCTCCGCGGTCTGCCACGGAACCCTCGCGGTCCGCTGCGGGCGCCACCGGTCGCTCGTCCGCAGCGGTGGCCAGCGCCGCGAGGTGGTCGAACCAGCGCCCGGCCAGGTCCGCCATGGGCGCGTCGTCCAGCAGGCGACCGGCCCAGGACCACATGGCGGTGAGCCGGGGGCCTTCGGGGTGGTCGACGATGACGGAGTCGAGTTCGACGGCGTGCGCCAACGGCAGCTCCGGCGAGGCGCCGGACGCGAGGACGCTCCCGTCCGGGCTCCAGTCCCGTTCGCCGTCCGCCTCGAAGCGGCCGAGGTAGTTGAAGGCGATCCGGGGCGGTGCCGGTGCGGCCAGCCGGGTGGCGGTGTCCGGGTTGAGGTGGCGCAGCAGGCCGTAGCCGAGGCCATGGGCCGGTACGTCGCGCAGTGCGGCGCGAACTCGGGCCACGGCCACATCCCAGGGCGTGTCCCCGTCTCCCGCGTCGAGCAGCACCGGGTGGATGACGGTGAACCAGCCGACCGTACGCGACAGTTCGAGTCCGGCGGCGAACTCCTCCCGGCCGTGTCCCTCCAGGTCCAGCCCGACGGCCGTCTCCCCCGGCTGCCCCGTCTCCCCCGCGCCCCGCCAGTCCGCGACGGCCCGGACGAAGGCGGTCAGCAGCAGGTCGTTGAGCGAGGCGCCGAACGCGGCGGTGGCCCGCTCCGCCAGGGCCGAGGTCAGCGCGGCCGGGAGGGTGCGGGTGTGGTGGCGGCGGGTGGCCTCGGTGTCCCGCGCCGGGTCCGGCCACTCCGGCCGCGTTTCCGTCTGGAGGTGGCCGACCGCGTTGGCGACCTGGGTCCAGTACGGGAGTTCGGCCAGCACCGAGGCGTCCCGGGCGTGTGCCGCGAGCGCCCTGCTCCAGCGTCCGAAGCCTGTGCCGACCGGCGGCGGTGCCGGGGTCCGGCCCTCGGCCAGCGCGCGCCAGCCGTCGCGCAGGTCGTCGAGCAGGATCCGCCACGACACCCCGTCGACGGCGAGGTGGTGCACGGTGAGGACGAGCGTGCCGGGCCGGTCGGCTCCGGCGTCGAACCACTCCGCGTGGACGACGCGCCCCTCGGCGGGGTCCAGCCGCTCCCCGGCCCGCGCGGCGTGTTCCCGTACGGCGTCCTCCAGCGCCTGCGGGTCCAGGCCGGACGCGTCGTGCCGTACCAGCTCGATCTGGCCGCCGGGTTCGGTCCGCAGCTCCCAGGAGGAGTCGCGCGCGCAGAGGCGGAGGCGCAGCATGTCGTGGCGGTCGAGCAGCCCGTCGAGGAGGGTGCGCAGCCTCGGCAGGTCCAGTGCGGCGGGGGTACGCAGCGCCATGGACTGCGCGAACCCGGTGACGGGCCCGCCGCGTTCGCGCAGCCAGTGCATCACGGGGGTCGGCTCCACCGCCGGGTCGGTGTCGGTGTCGACGCCGGTGTCCGTGTCGCCCGGGGCGGCGGCGCCCGGGCCCGTGGGCAGCGGGGACCGGTCGGCCACGGTCGCGGCCAGGGCCGTGACCGTGGGGTGGCGGAAGACGTCCTGCGAGGTGAGCGGGAGCCCTGCCCGCCGGGCCCGGCTGACCAGGTGGATCGCCAGGATGCTGTCGCCGCCCAGGGTGAAGAAGCCGGTGTCCGGCGGGATGTGCTGCTCGCCCAGAACGTCGCGGAAGAGCGCGGTGAGCGTCTCCTCGGTGGCCGTGCGGGGCGGCCGGTCCGTGGCGGTGTCGGCCGGGTCGGCCGGACGCTGGGTGAGTGGCGCGGGCAGGGCGGCGCGGTCGAGCTTGCCGTTGCGGGTGAGGGGGAGCCGTTCGACGGGGACGATGGCCGACGGCACCATGAACGCCGGAAGGTGCTCGGTGGCGTGGCGCTCCAGCGCGTCCGCGCCACTTTCCCCTTCCTCCAGCGGCGCGGTGACGACGTACGACACGAGCCTGCGCTCACCGGGCCGGTCCTCGCGGAGCACGGTGGCGGCCTGCGTCACGGCGGGGTGGCGGCACAGGGCGGCGTCGACCTCGCCGGGTTCGACCCGGAAGCCGCGCAGTTTGACCTGGCTGTCGGCGCGGCCCGCGAAGTCCAGGGTCCCGTCCGGGTTCCAGCGCGCCAGGTCTCCGGTGCGGTACATGCGGGCGCCGGGCGGGCCGAACGGGCAGGCCACGAACCGCTCCGCCGTGCGGCGCGGCGCGCCGAGATAGCCCCGGGCGAGCCCGGTGCCGGAGAGATAGACGTCCCCGGTGACACCGGGCGGGACGGGGCGCAGCGCGTCGTCGAGGAGGTGCGCATGGGTGCCGTCGAGCGCGGTGCCGATGGGGATCGAGGCGGTGTCCGTGAGCAGGTCGTGCACCGGGTGGCGGGTGGCGAACACGGTGGTCTCGGTGGGTCCGTAGCCGTTGACGACGGCGGGGGCCCGGGGCACGGAGCGGACGCGCCGTACGGCCTCGGGCGCGACCACGTCGCCGCCGGTCCACACCTGGCGGACCCCGGCGAGGCAGTCGGGGTCCTCCTCGGCGATCGCCGCGAACAGGCCCGCCGTCAGCCACAGTCCGGTGACCCGGTGGGTGGCGATGGTCTCGCGCAGGACGCTGAGGTCGGTGCGGCCCGGCGGGGCGATGACGATCTCGCCGCCGGTGAGCAGCGGCACCCACAGTTCCAGGGTGAGCGCGTCGAAGGCGTGCGGGGAGTGCAGCAGCACCCGCTGCGCGCCGCCTTCGTCCCACCAGCGGTCGGCTGCGAGCCGTACGAGATTGCCGTGGGTGATGGCGACGCCCT
Organism: Streptomyces sp. NPDC001700; assembly: GCF_053596435.1. Classification (NCBI taxonomy): domain Bacteria; kingdom Bacillati; phylum Actinomycetota; class Actinomycetes; order Kitasatosporales; family Streptomycetaceae; genus Streptomyces; species Streptomyces sp. NPDC001700. The sequence goes on along the minus strand of NZ_JBSFGE010000008.1, from coordinate 56,064 downwards.
TCGGGGTGCCGGTCGAGCCCGAGGTGTACATCACGCACGCGAGATGATCAGGGCGCACGGCCACCGGAGGGGAGGGCGGCGGGGCGGACGGCTGGTCGCCGAGGACGAGGGTGTGGTGTCCCCGGTCGCGGAACCACCCGGCGATGTCGTCCTCCCGGGTGGTGGCGTCGGTGATCAGGAACCGCGCCCCGGCTCCGGCGGCGATCGCGGTCAGGCGGCTCGTGCCGTCCGCGCGGTGCAGCGGCAGATACGCGGCTCCCGCCTTGACCACGCCCAGCACGGCGACGACGAGGTCGGGCGAGCGCTCCACGAGCAGGGCCACGGGCGTCTCGGCGGTGACGCCCGCCGAGGTCAGCCGGGCGGCGAGGGCGGTGGCGCGGTCGTCCAGCTGCCGGTAGGTGAGCCGTTCGCCGGTGGCGGCCGAGCGCACGGCGAACGCCTCGGGTGTGGCGGCGACATGGTCCTGGAACCAGGTGAGCGCGGTGCGCTCCGGGTCGGTGTGCCGCTGCGGCTGCCCGCTGCCCGCCGTACGGATGCGGTCGCGCTCGGCGTCCGAGGTGACGGCGTACCGCGCCACGGGGGTCCGGCCGGGGCGGGTGGCGGCCTGGCGCAGCACGTGGAGGAAGCGGTCGCTGGCGTCGCGCAGCAACTCCGGGGTGTGGTTGGCCGGGTTGGCGTCGGCGTCGATGGTGAGCGGGCCGTCGCCACGGTCGTACGCCACCAGGGACAGGTCTTCCGAGGGCGGCGCCTGGACGTTGTGCACGGTGGCGGTGGCGGGGCCGAAGCGCAGACCGTAGGCGAAGCGCTGGATGTTGAGCACGGGCCCGAAGAAGCGCCGCCCGTCCTGCGGGTATCCGAGGTCGCGGCGCAGCTGTTCGCCCCGGTAGCGCTGGTGCCGCTGGACGAGGGCGATGGCCTCGTCGGCCCGGGCGGCCAGGTCGGTGAGGGGCGTGGCGGGGTCGACGTACAGCCGCAGCGGCAGCACGTTGGCCGACATGCCGGGCACCTGGCGGCTCTGCTCGCTGACCCGCCCGGTGACCGGCAGGCTGAGGACGACGTCCCGGCTGCCGGTCATCGCGTGGACGAAGACGGCGGTCGCCGCGATGACCAGCCGCGACCAGCGCTGCCCCATGTCCTGGGCGGCCGAACGCAGTTGGGCGAACTCGGTGGTGGGCAGGGTGCTGGTCAGCCGCAGCGAGGCGGCGGGCACCGGGGCCGGGCGGGCGGCCAGGCTCAGGAATTCCGGATGCCCTTCCATCTGGCCGAGCCACCATCGCCGGTCGGCCTCCCACTCCGGTGAGGCGCGGTAGGCCCGGTCCTCGTCGAGTACGGCGCGCAGCGGGGTCCAGTCGCCTCCGGGGATCGGGCCGCCGTCGTGCAGGCTGCCGTAGAGGTCCGCGACGCGGCGCGAGAAGAGGGTCATGCCGAAGCCGTCGAGGGCGATGTGATGCACCCGCGTGAACAGCAGATGCCGGTCGTCGCCGATCCGCAGGACGGCGCCGTCGAACAGCTCGCCCTCGGCCAGGTCGACGGGCCGGGACAGCTCCTTGCGCATCCAGTCGAGGGCGCTTCCGTACGGATCGGGCTCGTGCCGCAGGTCGCGTACGGGGAAGGGGACGGAGCGCGGGCGCGTCACGCGCTGGACCGGCCGTCCGTCCGGCGCCTCGGTGAAGCGGACATGGAGGGCTTCGGTCTCGCGCACGGCCTGCTGGACGGCCGCCACGAGGACACCGGTGTCGAGTGCGCCGGTGATGTCGGTGTACTCGCCCCAGAGGTAGGGCGAGGACAGGTCGGGCCGGGACCGCTCGGCCAGCCATACGCCTGACTGCGCCTCGGAAAGGGGGAGTTCGGTGCCGGTGTCGTCCAGGGCCATGAGGTTCCCGCCCGGTCGCCGTGTGACGACCTCAACGTAGAAGTGGCTTCACAGGGCGATTTGCATCAGTCGTCGGGCTGTTCGGGCACGGGGCCGGTTGGGCGGTGTTCCGATCTTGTCCGGTCGCCGGAAGACTAACAGGCGAGTAAAGCCATCGCAAAGGTATGGCAATGGAGACGATCATCACTCGGATCACCTAAACGTGACCGCGCACGGCAGATCGCAGCAGCTCACAGCCCTGGAGCAGCAACTCGGCCCCGAAAACGGCCGATTCGACCCCGCCGCGACCCAGCACGGCCGAGCCCTCGGCCGTCACTTCCTCCCCTGTCTGCCCATGCGCCGATCCCTGAACACCTGCTCGCGCTGCCCCTTGGTGAGCAACCGTCCCACCCGCAAACGCGACACGTGGCACGCACGCACGAAACCGCCCGCCGAAGGCCGCAACGGGGCGGTCTTCGGCGGGCGGTGGGTCGATCTGTTGAACTGTCGAGCGGTTGCGCGGTCGGGCCGGTCAGATACGGCCGCCCGTCATCCGCGTGACGGGACCGTGGCCGCTGCGCTCCGCGTGGCGGCCCACGGCGTAGGAGGCCGCGCTGAGGGCGGTGACACCGGCCGCGGCACCGGCCGCGATGAGCTTGCGGTTCTTCAGGACGGTCCAGGCGGTCGTGGCGGCGGAGGTCACCTGCCCCGCCGCCGAGGTCACGCCCTTCAGCGTGCTCGTCACGGCGGTACCGGCCGTCCCGGCCGCCTTGCCCGCCGTGGCGCCCATCGAGGTCACGGCGTGTCCGACGGCGTGGCCCGCGCCGGTCGCGGCGCGTCCCGCGCCGTTCCCCGCGGACTTGGCGGCATCGGCGGTCGACTGGCCCGCGGACTCCGCCTTCGCCGCCGTCTTCTCCGCCGCCTTCTCGGAGGTCTCCTTGGCCTTCGCGGCTGTCGCCTTCGTGGCCTTGGTCGCGCGGTCGGTCGATTCGTTGTTCGCTCGTGCGTTAGCCATGCTGTGCGAATTGCCCGATCCGGCCGATGCAAACAACGCATGAAGATTCCGCCGAGGACCTGTGGCGCGCCGAACGCACCCCGGCGCACCCCCCGCAGGACCGCGCGCCCCGCGCGTCACGCTCCCGTGGTGGAGCCGGGGCGGATGATCATCAGGATGGTGACCGTCGCCCACAGCAGGTTGAAGACGCCGGTGAGCATGGCGAGGCGGCCCGGCGCACCGGTGGCGGCGCCGGGAGTCCCGGCCGCCGTGAGAACGCCCTCCTGCGCGGGCAGGATCAGCAGGGCCAGGACGGCGGCGGCCGCGGCGGTCAGGACGATCGAGACGATCAGCCATGCGCTGCCGAGGACACCGAGGCTGCTGGCGGTGGCGAACCCGAAGAGGGGCACGGCGAGGCCCACGGCGGCGTAGACCCGGCAGATGCGGTGCAGCACCCGCAGGGTGCTGATGGCCTCACGGTCGTCCGGGTCGCCGTGGGCGCGGCGCAGCGTCGGCGGGAACATGCTCGCGGCGACGGTCACGGGACCGATGGCCACCACGGCGGCCAGGACATGCAGGATGAGGAAGAGTTTCGTCATGGTCAGAGATCCCCGGTGGCGGTGGTCAGAAGCCGACGGGCGCCGGGCCCTGGTCGCGCCATACGGTGCCGCGCCGCTCATGGGCGATCAGCTCTTCCACGGCGTGCGCGATCCGGGGGCCCATCTCGCGCTCCAGTAGATACAGCCCCAGGTCGAGGCCGGAGGTGACACCGGCCCCGGTGACGAGGTCGCCGTCGTCGACGACGCGGGCGCTCACCGCGTGGGCGCCACCGGCGCCGAGCGCGTCCAGGCCCCCGTGGTGGGTGGTGGCGTGGCGTCCTTCCAGCAGACCCGCCATGGTCAGGAGCATCGACCCGCCGCACACCGTGCCGACCGTCACCTCCGGGTTCTCCATCGCCGCCTTGAGCAGCGCGGGCAGTTCGGTGGCCATGGCGCGGTGCAGCAGTACGGAGATGAACTCATCCGGCTGCCCGTTCCCCTCCCCCTGCCCGGGCGCCTCGCCGGGCTCGCCCAGGCGACCGGCGACGCCGGGCACGAGGATCACACCGGCCCGCGCGGGGTCCAGGGCGGCGGTGGCCCGCAGGGTCAGGCCCCCGATGCCACTGGCCACCTCGCGGGGCCCTTCGGCGGAGACCAGTTCCACACTCACCGCCCCCGCCGAGGCGGCGCGACCCGCGTACAGCACCTCGTAGGGGGCGATGACATCGAGCGGGTCGAAGCCGTCGAGCAGGACAACCTGGACATGCATGAAGGGCTCTCTTTCCGAGGCGGGAAGCCCGGCCAGTGCCGGGAACGCCACCGAAGGTAATCGGCTGCCGCCCCGCCTCCCAGTGGCATGAGTGCCACCTTTCAACGGGATAGTGCCATCTGCGACGTGACCGCTCCGACATGCGACGACGTCGAGAACTCCGCACCCCGCGCCGCCCGGCGAAGGGGTATCTTCCGGCCATGCACACCATCGCCGTTCTCGCGCTGGACCAGGTGATCCCGTTCGACCTGGCCACGCCGATCGAGGTCTTCGCCCGCACCCGGCTGCCGGACGGGCGCCCCGGCTACCAGCTCCGGGTGTGCGCCGAGCGCCAGGAAATCGACACCGGGACCTTCGCGTTGCGCGCGCCCTGGGGCCTCGACGGGCTCCAGGGCGCGGACACCATCATCGTGCCCGGCACCGCGAACCCCACGGCACCGCTCGCGCCCGAGGTCCGCGACGCGCTGCGGGCGGCGGCCGCGGACGGCACCCGCATCGCCTCCATCTGCGCGGGCACCTTCATCCTGGCCGCCACCGGCCTCCTCGACGGGCTGCGGGCCACCACCCACTGGATCGCGGCCGGTACGCTCGCCGCCGCCTACCCGGACATCGAGGTGGACCCGGACGTCCTGTACGTGGACAACGGCCAGTTCCTCACCTCCGCGGGCGCCGCCGCGGGCCTGGATCTGTGTCTGCACCTGATCCGCCGCGACTACGGCTCGGCCGTCGCCGCCCACGCGGCCCGGCTGTCCGTGATGCCGCTCGAACGCGAGGGCGGGCAGGCGCAGTTCATCGTCCACGACTACGCGCCCACCCCGCAGGGCTCCGTCCTCGAACCCCTGCTCACCTGGCTGCAGGACAACTTGGGCCGCGACCTCACCCTCGCCGACATCGCCGCCCACGCCGGAACCAGCACCCGCACCCTGATACGCCGCTTCCGCGAGCAGACCGGCACCACCCCGCTCCAGTGGCTGCACCGCGCCCGCATCCGCCAGGCCCAGCACCTCCTGGAGACCACGCCGCACTCCGTCGAACGCATCGGCGCCCAGGTCGGCTTCGGCTCCCCCACCGCCTTCCGCGACCGCTTCAAACGCACCACCGGAGTCAGCCCGCACACCTACCGCCGCACCTTCAGCTGATTTGCCACTACGGCAAGCTTTCTTGCCCACTTCGCGTCACCGCGCGCATGCTGCGTCGCACAAGGAGGTGGCGCACATGAGCGAGCAGGTGAGCGAGCAGATGAGTGTGTACGACGTGGTGGTGATCGGCGGCGGTGCCGCGGGGCTGAGTGGGGCGCTCGCCCTGGGGCGGGCCCGGCGGTCGGTGCTCGTCATCGACGGTGGCGAGCCGCGCAACGCGCCCGCAATGGGGATCCACGCCTACCTCGGCCACGAAGGCAGGCCGCCCGGTGAGCTGCTGGCGGCCGGACGCGACGAAGTGCGCTCCTATGGCGGCGAGTTCAGGCCGGGACACGCCTCCGCCGTCGAACGGGACGCGGCCGGGTTCACCGTACGCCTCGCCGATGGCGGCGCGGCCCGTGGCAGGCGGCTGCTGGTGGCCACGGGACTGGTCGACGAGCTGCCGGAGGTGCCGGGCCTCGCCGAGCTGTGGGGCAAGGACGTCCTGCACTGCCCCTACTGTCACGGCTGGGAAGTACGAGACCGGGCGATCGGCATCCTGGCCACCGGGCCCATGGCGGTACACCAGGCCCTGCTGTGGCGCCAGTGGAGCGACACCGTCACCCTCTTCCTGCACACCGTGCCCGAGCCGAGCGACGACGAGTACGAGCAGTTGGCGGCCCGTGGCATCGCGGTGGTCGACGGCGAGGTGGCCGCCCTGGAACAGGAGGGCGGGCGACTGACCGGCGTACGGCTGGCGAGCGGCACCCTCGTGGCCTGCCAGGCCCTGGCCGTCGCACCCCGGTTCACCGCCCGCGCGGGCTTCCTGGCCGGGCTCGGCCTGGAACCGGTCGAGCAGGAGATGGCCGGGACGGTGATCGGCTCCAGCGTCCCGGCCGATGCCACCGGGCGGACCGCCGTGCCCGGTGTGTGGGTGGCGGGCAACGTGGCGAGCATCATGGAGCAGGTCGTCGGCGCCGCCGCCACGGGCGCCCGGGCCGCCGGAGCCATCAACGCCGACCTGGTAGCCGAAGACACCCGCCGCGCCGTCGCCACCCGCCAGGAGGCCACCGCCCCGCCCACCGAAGCCGCCTTCTCGGCCGAGATGGAACGCCAGGTCAGCGAACGCGTCCTGAGCCATAGGCGCCACGGGCTATGAGCGCCCCGCCCGCGCGGGCGGCCACTCACCCGCCCGGCGGTGGCGGGGCAACGTCCCTTACGGAAGGGCTGGCTCTCGTACGGGAGCGTCTCGCTCAGCACATGCCGTCGCCCGGCTTCGGGTTGCCGAGCCCGAAGAGGGGCCGCAGCTTCAGCCCGGCCCAGGTGCCGACGAGGGCGAAGGCGCCCCAGAGCCAGCCGTGGAGGCTGCCCGAGGCGATGCCCGCGAGGTAGGCGCCGATGTTGCAGCCGCCCGCCAGCCGGGCGCCGATGCCCATCAGCACCCCGCCGAGCACCGACGCGACCGCCGTGCGCCACGGCACGCCGCGGTGGAGCGTCCACGTGCCGCCCAGCGCCGCGGCGGCCGCCGCGCCGACCATGATGCCGATATCGGTGAGGCTGGTCTTGTCGCCAAGCACCGGCCCGGCGAGCATCTCCTTGTTTCCGGGCTGCTGCCACCAGCTCCAGGTCTCCGGGTGGCCGCCGAGGGCTCGTACCAGCTCCGCTCCCCACAGGCTGAACGCGCTGGTGACGCCCCACGCGCCACCAGACACCAGCAGCACTCCAGCGCCCAGCACACCCAGCACCAGGGCGCCGACGGCCAGTGGCCACGAGCCGCGCAGCACCCGGGCGGCGGCGCCGCGCGCGGAGGGCACCGGGCCGGTCGGCGGCGGGGTGCGGCGGGCCTGCACCAGTCGGCTGACCAGGACGACGGCGACGAGCACGAGGATCGTCACCGCCCAGGATCCGAACCAGCCGATGTGGTCGGCCATGAGGACCGGCTCCAGCGCGGGCAGGTCCTTCCACAGGTCGAACTGCCAGGCGGCGAGCGTCGCACCGCCGATGAAGCCGCCGAGGGTGAGCACGATCGACGTCTGCCCCGAGCCGACCGCGAAGAGGGTGCCGGAGGCGCAGGCGCCGCCGAGCTGCATGCCGACCGCGAAGACGAACGAGCCGATCAGCAGCCCCAGGCCCAGCGGTTCGGCCGAGGGCGCCGGAACGGACCCGAACAGCCCGGTCCCCGTGCCGATGAGCAGGGCGAACAGGGTGGCCGTGGTCCCGAGCAGCAGGGTGTGGGCGCGCAGCCCGGTGCCGTTGCCGACGGCGACCAGCTGCCGCCAGGCGGAGGTGAACCCGAAACGGGAGTGGAAGAGGGCGATCCCCAGCCCGAGCCCGAGCAGCAGCAGAACACCGGGCTTGGCTCCCTGGGCGGACCACACGTACGCGGTCAGCGCCGCGGCGAGCAGCCCGGACACGGCGAGCGGCACCCGGCGCACCGGCGGAGCGGCGGGCGCCTCCGGGCGGGGCACCGAGGTGGGTGAGGGGGACAGCAGCGCGGCGGTCTTCGCCGCCTCGGCGGGCGGGGCGGTGGTCACGGGCGGACTCCGGGGACGTACGAGAAGGCGAGAGGGGCGACGGGCGCTCTGGGGAACCGGCCGGTTCCGGCCCCGAGGATACGGTCCCCGTCAGCCGGTGAGAACCGCAGGTCACCGGCTGAGCTGTGGAGTCAGCCACAGGCCGATCGGGAATAGGCCTTGCGCCGGGCCGCCGCCTATAGTCCGCTGAATCTCATGAGGATCATGAGAAGCATGAGCAATCGGGGCGCTGCCACGGTGATGGCCACCCTGGTCGTGAGCTCCCTGTGCGCGGGCGCGCCGCAGGCGCGGGCTGGCGGAGCGGGGGTCGATCTCGACACGGTGACGATCCCGGAGTTACAGGCGCGCATGGCGGACGGTTCCCTGACCTCGTCGGCCCTGACCACCGTCTATCTGCGGCGGATCAAGGCCATCGACCCCGCCATCCACGCCGTGTTGCGCACCGACCCGACGGCGTTGCGCCAGGCTGCCGCCAGCGACGCCCGGCACCGGCGCGGACAGGCCCGTGGCCCGCTCGACGGCATCCCCGTGCTGCTCAAGGACAACGTGAACACCCGGGGCCTGCCCACGACGGCCGGGTCGCTGGCGCTGGCGGGCAGCCCGCCGGACACCGACGCCGCCCTGGTGACCCGGCTGCGGGACGCGGGGGCGGTGATCCTCGGCAAGACCAATCTGTCCGAGTGGGCCAACTTCCGTGCGGAGAAGCCGACTTCGGGTTGGTCGGCGGTGGGCGGGCAGACCAACAACCCGTACGTACTGGACCGCAACCCGTGCGGGTCCTCCTCCGGTTCGGCCGCCGCGCTCGCCGCGTCCCTGGCGCAGGTGGCGATCGGCACCGAGACGGACGGTTCCATCGTGTGCCCGGCCGGGATGAACGGGGTGGTCGGGCACAAGCCCAGTCTGGGCCTGGTCAGCCAGGACGGCGTGGTCCCGATCTCCGCGGAGCAGGACACCGCGGGGCCCATGGCCCGCAACGTGACCGACACCGCGCTCACCCTCTCAGTGCTCAGCGGCGATACCTCACCCGCCCCGGAAACCCCCCGCAGTCTGCGCGGCAAACGGATCGGCCTGTGGCGGCTGCCGTCGCTCGGCGCGGAGGTGGACGCCGTGATGTCCCGTACCGCTGAGCGGCTGCGGAGTGCGGGAGCCGAGGTCGTCCAGGTGACGCCCCCGTATCAGAAGCGCCTGGCCGACCTCGAATTCCCGGCGCTGCTGAGCGAGTTCCACCGGGACATCGACGCCTACCTCGCCACCCGCGAGGGGCCGCGCGACCTCGCCGGGCTGATCGAGTTCAACCGCGCCCACCCGGCGGAGCAGAGCTGCTTCGCGGGCCAGGAGCTGTTCGAGCGGGCGCTGGCCGCACCCGCCACCACGGACCCCGAATACCGGGCCATGCGCGCCGAGTTGAAGGATCTGTCCCGGCGTTCCATCGACGAGACCATGGCCGCCCACCGGCTGGACGCCATCGCCTCACCGACGAACCCGCCCGCCTGGACGACGGACTGCGCGCGGGGCGACAACGATGTGATCCCGTCGTCCACCCCGGCGGCCGTGGCCGGATACCCCTCCCTGTCGGTGCCCGCGGGGATGGTGAACGAACTGCCGGTGGGCGTGCTGCTGATGGCCGGTGACCATCAGGACGGCAAGCTCCTGTCGCTGGGGGCCTCGGTGGAGCGGCGCCTGGACGCCTGGCAGGCACCGCGCTACCTGCCGTCGAACACCCCCTAGCGGGTCAGCTCTCGTAGGCGCGGATGGCGGCGACCTTCTCCGCCGAGGGGGAGGTCTCGTCGAAGCGCTGGGCGAGCCAGTCATCGGTGAGCGCACGGGCGAGTTCCAGGCCTATGACGCGCTGGCCGAAGCAGAGGACCTGGGCGTTGTTGCTGAGGACGGAGCGGCGTACGGAGTAGGTGTCGTGGGCGGTGACCGCGCGGATACCGGGGACCTTGTTGGCGCTGATGGCCACGCCGAGGCCGGTGCCGCACACCAGGAGGGCGCGGTCGGCGGCTCCGTCGGCGACGCGGCGGGCCGCCTCGACCGCCACGTGCGGGTAGGCGGTGTGCTCGTCGCTGCCCACGCCGACGTCGATGACCTCGGCGACCCGGGGGTCGGCCAGCAGATCCTGCTTGAGGGCTTCCTTGTAGCCATAACCGGCGTCGTCGCAGCCGACGACGATCCGGAACGGAGGCGCGGTGGTCGCGGTGGTCATACGGCATCGCTTCCTGTCGTCGCGGGGAGGGTGGCGACCGCGGTCAGCACCGCGGCGAGTGAGGTGGCTCCGGGGTCGGGGGTGCCCACGCTGCGCTCGGCGAGGGGGCGGGCGCGGCCGAGGCGGGGGCGCAGGGTGGCGGTGTGTTCCGCGGCCGTACGGGCTTCCGCCGTGGCGGCCGCGTACGCCTCGGCCACCGGGGCTCCGTCGCGCAGCTGTCCGGCGAAGGCGGTGGCGAACGGGGTGAGGGCGTCGACCAGGGTCTTGTCGCCCACCTCGGCCCCGCCGAGCGAGGTCACGGCGGCCAGCGCCTCGGTGGCGGCGGACGCCAGCTCCTCGCGCCCGGGCGCCCGGTCCGCCGGGAGTACGCCACCGAGCGCGCGCAGCGCCGCGCCCCACAGCGCGCCCGAGGTACCTCCGGCTTCCGCCGCCCAGGCGTCTCCGGCGGCGGCGAACACGGCCGCCGGGGCGAGCCGTTCGGTGTGCGCCTTCTCGGCGGCCGCGAGGGCCGCGTCGACGCCTTTACACATGCCGCGGCCGTGGTCACCGTCGCCCGCCACCGCGTCGAGCCGTCCCAGCGCGTCCGCGTCCCGGTGCAGTACATCGCGGGCGGCGCGCAGGGCGTGGACGGCCAGTGCCGCGACCTCGACCGCCGCGCCGGACGCGGTGGCGGCGGGGCGTACGGAGGTAGTGGCGGCGGTGGCAGGACGTACGGAGGCGTCGGTGGCCGGGAGTTCGGGCAGGGCGCCACGGCGGAAGGCCGGGGTGTCGGCGGGGGCGCGCCACAGCCGTTCCAGCTCGTCGTCCAGCCAGGTCAGGGTGAGGGAGCAGCCCGCCATGTCCAGGCTGGTGACGAGTTCGCCGACCTCGGGGCGTACGGGGGTGAGCCCGGCCTCGTCCAGCAGCCGGGACACGGCGCCCCACAGCACGTACAGCTCCTCGTACTTGGTGGCGCCGAGGCCGTTGAGGACGACGGCGACCGGCCCGCCGTCGCCCGTGTCGGCGGGCCGGTCCGCCAGCAGCCCCGCCACCAGGACGCGGGCCAGCTCCTCCGCCGTGCCGAGGGTGTCCTCGCTCACGCCCGCTTCGCCGTGGATGCCGAGGCCGAGACCGAGGCGGCCCTCGGGGACGGTGAACAGGGGTGCTTCGCCGCCCGGGAGGGTGCAGCCATCGAAGGCCACGCCGAGGGTGCGGGTACGGGCGTTGGTGTGCTCGGCGACCCGGACGACCTCCTCCAGCGGGGCGCCCTCCTCGGCCGCCGCCGACGCGGTCTTGAAGACGACGAAGCCGCCCGCGATGCCACGCCGCCGCGCCATCTGGTCGGTGGGCGCGGAGGCGATGTCGTCGGTGACGGCGAAGCAGCGGGCGGGGATGCCGTCGCCGGTGAGCTGCTGTGCCGCGAGGCCGAAGTTCATGACGTCACCGGCGTAGTTGCCGAAGAGGAAGAGGACGCCACCGCCCGCCTCAGCGGCCTCGGCGACCGAGCGGGCGCGGGCGGCCGACGGGGAGGTGAACACGTCGCCGATGACCGAGCCGTCGGCGAATCCGGGGCCCACGACACCGCAGAACGCGGGGTAGTGGCCGGAGCCGCCACCGGTGAGCACCGCCACCTTCCCCTCGGGCGTGGCGCGGGCGCGCACCACGCCGCCGGGCACGGCCCGTACGTGTTCGGGGTGGGCGGCGGCGAACCCGGTGATCATGTCGTCGGTGAACCGGGCGGGATCGTTGAAGAGCCTGGTCATCGTGTGCTCCAGCCGTCGCGTGCGGCATCGAGGGCGAGACGGTAGTCGGCGTAGCCCTCGGCGTAGTGGTCGATCAGCCCGCGCTCGGCGGGCACGGTGCGGCGTGGCGCGCGCCAGGCGCGGGCGTCGACGGGCGTGCCGAGGGAGTGCCAGGCGGTCTGGGCCGCGCCACGGATGCCCACGGCGTCGTCGCAGACGTCCAGGTCGCGGCCGAGGACTCCGGAGAAGATGCGCGCCCACTCCCCCGAACGGGCGCCGCCGCCGCACGCGGTGATGGCGCCACACACGCCGAGGGTTTCCATGCAGTGCCGGGCCGAGTAGGCGACGGCCTCGCACAGCGCCCGTACCAGGTCGGCGCGCCCGGCCAGCGGGGAGAGGCCGTCGAAGCGGCCACGGGCCCGCGCGTCGACGAAGGGGGCGCGCTCGCCGCTGGCGGACAGGAACGGCAGGGCGGTGACGCCCGAGGCGCCGGGCGGGGACTGGACGAGCAGGGCGTCCAGCGCCTCGATCTTCACGTCGAGCAGTTTCAGCAGCCAGTCCAGGCCCGCGGTGCCGATCATGGCGGGCATGACGCGCAGGAACCGGTCCTCGTACGGGGTGGCCAGGACCATTCCGGCGGGTTCGTCGGCGGCGGCCGGGCGCGGCTCGCTGTCGAGGGTCTGGGCGGCGAGGGTGGTGCCGATGATGAGGTGGCCCTCGCCGGGTTCGGCGACGCCCGAGCCGAAGGCGCAGGCCGGTATGTCGAACGGACCGGCGGAGACCGGCAGTCCGGCGGGCAGGCCCAGCCGCCGGGCGGCGTCGGGCAGCAGCCGGTGCAGGGTGCCGGGCGGCGCGGGGTCCGGCAGCAGCCGCCGGTGGTCGGACAGTCCGCACAGGTCGAGCGCGGCGTCGTCGTAGGTACGGGTGGCGACGTCGAGGAACGGCTGCGAGGCGTCGGAGGCGTCGACGGTCACGGCGCCGGTCAGCCGCTGCACGACGGCGTCCACGCAATATCCGGCGACGTGAGCCGCTTCGAGCCGCTCCGGCTCGTGTTCGGCGAGGTGGGCCAGCAGGGGCGCGGCGGAGCCGGGGAACAGGCCGACTCCGGTGCGGCGGTGCAGGGCGCGCAGGGTGCCGTCGGCGGTCCAGCGGTCGAGCCGGTCGGCGGCCCGGCCGTCCATCCAGGACAGCGCGCGGCCGACCGGGGCGCCGTCGGCGTCGCGCAGCCACAGGCCGTCGCCCTGCCCGGTGAGGGCCAGCGCCTCGACCGGTTCGCCGTCCATCTGCCCGGCGTCGGCCAGCGCCGCCCGTATGACGGTCTCCACGGTGCCCACGACATCGTCCAGGTCCTGTTCGACGCGCTGTCCTGGCAGGGTGTAGACGGTGCTGCGGGCCTCGTGGGCGGGGGTGGCGCGGCCGTCGCGGGAGATCAGCTGGGCCTTGGTGACCGACGTACCGATGTCGACTCCGACGATCACGATCGGCCTCCGGTCAGCACCTCCGGGTTGGCGATGTGCCGCGGCTGTTCGCCGCGCAGGAACCGGGCGGCCTCGGCGGCGGTGATCAGGGCGGCCCGGTCGGCGGTCTGGCGGGTGGCGCCCGCCAGATGCGGCGTGGTGATGACGTTGGGGGCGTGGTGCAGGGGCCAGTCGGCCGGGGGCGGTTCGATGTCGTAGACGTCGAGGGCGAGCGCGCCGAGCCGCCCGGACTCCAGCAGCCCGGGCAGCGGGGCGTAGTCGAGCAGATCGCCACGGGCCGAGTTGACAAGGACGGCGCCCTCGGGGAGCAGCGCGAGGTTCTTGGCGTTGAGCAGATGGCGTGTCTCGGGGGTGACCCGGGCGTGCAGGCTGACGACGGAGCTGCGCTGCAACAGGTCGTCCAGGGAGGTGAGTTCGACGCTTTCCGCCTGCGCCTTGGCCGGGTCCGCGTACGGGTCGGAGACGAGGACGCGGGCGCCGAAGGCGCGCAGCACACGGGCGACGATCGCGCCGATGGCCCCGTACCCGACGAGGCCGACGGTGGCGCCGTCGAGTTCGAGACCGGCGTTCTCGTAGGCGTAGTAGTCGCCGCGCCACATGCCCTCCTTGAGGGCGGCGTCGGCGAAGGTGATGCGGCGCAGGGCGGCGAGCATCAGGCCGATGGCGAATTCGGCGGCCGCGGCGGCGTTGCGCCCGGGGGTGAAGGTGACGGGGATTCCGGCGGCGGTGGCGGCGGCCACGTCCACGTTGACGGGGCCGCCTCGGGCCACGCCGATGAACTTCAGCTGGGGCGCCTCGCGGATGACACGGGCGGTGACGGGGGCCATCTGGGTGAGCGCGACGCTCGCGTCACCGAGCGCCTCCAGCACCTGTTCCTCGGTGCCGCTGGCCTCCTTGACGCCACCGTTTCCGTGGGCGTCGGCGCCGACCGGGCCGAAGGGCTCGTTCGGCCAGCGGGTGCGCAGCGTACGGAAGGTGAGCCCGGTGTCGGGCAGGGCGTCGCCCAGGGCGTTGCTCAGGGCGGCGGAGAAGAGGTCGGGGGCGATGAAGTCGTCGCCTGCTACCAGGACCGTGGTCATGTCGGTCACTCTCCTCGGGTGTCGAGCTTGCTGAGCAGGAAGTCGCGTACGGCTCCATGGTCCGGGGAGCGGAAGGCGGCGGCCGCGAGGGCGTCCTCGGCCGGTGGGTACTGCGGGTTGGGGATGGCCACGACGGTCATCCCGGCGGCCGCCGCCGCGCGCAGTCCGTTGCTGGAGTCCTCGACCGCGAGGCAGCGCTCGGGCGCCACGCCGAGGGCGCTCGCGGCGGCGAGATAGACGTCCGGGCTCGGCTTGCCGCGCGGCACTTCGGCGCTGGAGACGGTCGCCTTGAAGTGGTGGTCGACCGCGTGGTGGACGAGGACGGCGTCGATGACCCGGCGCGGCGCGGAGGAGGCGAGCGCGATGGGGCCGCGCTCGGCGGTCGCGGTGATCATCTCGCGGGCGCCGGGCAACAGCTCGATACGCCCGTCCGCCAGTGCCTGGACCATGCCGTCGACGACGGTCCGTTCGGTGTCGGCCGCGGAGCCGCCCCCGGAGCCGCCCGCGGAGCCGCCCGCCTCGCAGAACCGGGTGAGGTAGGCGGCCCACTCGGGGGCGCTCATCCCCTGGACGTCACGCGTCTGGTCCGGGCCCCAGGAACGGCCGTGGGCGGCGGCGAACGCGGTCCACAGCTCCTCCCACAGATGCTCGCTCTCCACCAGGACGCCGTCCATGTCGAAGACCACTGCGTCGGCCATGCGTACCCCTGATCCCCTGGCTGATGATGTCGGTCCAGCGAAATTAACAGTCTCGGTGTGAGTTGTCACCGGTTCCATGTGAGAAATTGGCACGGCAGGATGGAGTACATGACTCTCCCGTCTTCGCGCGGTGCGCGGCAGCAGCGACACCAACTGATCGTCGACCACGTTCTGGCCCGGGGGGACGCCACCGTGGCCGAGCTGGCCGAGCTGACCGGCGTCAGCCTGATGACGGTCCACCGGGACATCGCCGAGCTGGCGGACCGTGGCATTCTGCGCAAGTACCACGGCGGCGTCTCCGCGCAGCCCTCGATGGTCTTCGAGTCCAGTTCGGACTTCCGGCTGCACGCGCACACCGAGGAGAAGCAGGCCCTGGCCCGCGCCGCGCTGTCGTTCGTGGCGCCGGGCATGTCGGTGATGCTGGACGACTCGACCTCGGCGCTGGCCCTGGCCCAGCTGCTGCCCGAGGTGGGGCCGCTGACCGTGGTGACCAACTACCGCCTGATCACGGAGGAGCTGCGGGGCGCCGAGGGCATCCGGCTGATCTGCGTGGGCGGCGAGTACTCACGTACCCACGACTCATGGATCGGACTGCCCGCGATCGACATGATCAGCGGCATCTCCGTCGATCTGACCGTGCTGTCCACCTCCGGGATGACGGCTGGCATGACGTTCCATCAGGAGCAGGAGATCGTCAGCATCAAGCGGGCGGCGCGGCAGGCGGGCGCGACGAGCGTGCTGCTCATGGACCACAGCAAGGTGGGCCGCCGGGCGCTGCACCGGCTGGAGAGCGTGGACTCGTTCGACCATGTGCTGCTGACCGGGCCGGTGGACGAGGAGCTGCTGCGGGAGATGCGGGAGCTGACCGACGTACGGGTGGTCGATAATTAACATCGGATCGCGTGAGTCTTACCAAGACTCTTGATATTTCTCTCGGCGCGCTTGAGTATCTGCGGTCATACTCCGTCACACCTCAGAGTGGAGGTAGCGATGCCGAAAGCCTTGGTCCTGGGCTATGTGGGCGTGCTCTTGTTCATGATCGGCGATGGTGTCGAGTCCGGCTTCATCGCCCCGTACATGGCCGACCATGGCGCCGGGACGGACGTACGGGCCGGGTACGTCATCACGGTGTACGGCATCGCCGTCATGCTGGCGTCCTGGTTCTCCGGCGCGCTCTGCCAGGTGTGGGGGCCGCGCCGGGTGATGTGGACGGGGCTGGTGATCTGGGCCGTCTTCGACGCCGCGTACCTGCTCTTCGCGCTGGGCACCGAGAACTACCCGCTGATGCTGCTCTTCTACGGCATCCGGGGCTTCGGCTACCCGCTCTTCGCGTTCGGCTTCCTCGTCTGGATCACCAACACGGCGCCGACGGCCCGGCTGGGCACGGCGGTCGGATGGTTCTACTTCGCCTTCACGGGCGGCCTGCCCACCCTCGGCTCGCTGTGGTCGAGCCTGACCATCCCCTGGTTCGGCCGCATGGGCACGCTGTGGTCGGCCCTCGCGCTCATCCTCCTCGGCGGCGCGGTCGCCCTGGTCGGCGCGCGCCGCAGGCCCGGCGGTGACCGGATGGCGCCGCCGGAGGTCACCACCGGGCAGAGCCTGCTGAACTCCGTCTCCATCATCTGGACCCATCCGCGCGTCCTGGTGGGCTGCCTGGTCCGGGTCATCAACACCGCACCCGAGTTCGGCATGCTGGTGTACCTGCCGCGGATCTTCTCCGACGACGTCGGCTTCGGCGAGGACAAGTGGCTTCAGCTGCTGGCGATCATCTACGGCACGAACATCTTCTTCAACCTCATCTTCGGTGTCCTCTCCGACCGCATCGGCTGGCGCACGACCATCGCGGGCTTCGGCGCCCTGGGCTGCGCGATCAGCGTCACAACGCTGTACTTCGTACCGGTATGGCTGGGCCCGGACTACTTCTGGGTCGCGGTGCTCGCGGGCATGTTCTACGGGGCGACCCTCGCGGGGTTCGTGCCCATCTCGGCGCTCATCCCGTCGATGG
The DNA here is from genome assembly GCF_053596435.1 of Streptomyces sp. NPDC001700. Classification (NCBI taxonomy): domain Bacteria; kingdom Bacillati; phylum Actinomycetota; class Actinomycetes; order Kitasatosporales; family Streptomycetaceae; genus Streptomyces; species Streptomyces sp. NPDC001700. Next base: position 39,071 of record NZ_JBSFGE010000008.1, on the reverse strand, counting down.
CCCCGGAGAACAAGGGCGGTTCGATGGCCCTGCTCAACCTGGGCGCGGGCGGCGCGGCCTTCGTCGGCCCGGCGCTCGCCAGCCTGTTCTTCCCGCTCGTCGGCGCGGGCGGCGTCACGCTGGTCTTCCTCGCGCTGTACTTGGTCGCCTTCGTGCTGACGCTGCTGCTGAAGCTGCCGGAGGAGCGGGACGGCGGGGCGACGGCCCCGGACAAGCACCGAGCGGGCGCGACGACGACCTCGTAAACCGCTCTGTCGTCAACCGCTTTACGGAACCGGGCTCTCCTCTTCGCCCCTCCCTCAGGATGGAAGCTCCCACAGGGTGGAAGCGAGCGAACGAGGAGAGCCTTGATGCCCGGACCGAATGGCGAGACCACGCTGCTGGGGGTCTTGCTGGACGCCGCCGAGGTGGCTCCCGACCAGGTGCTGGTGCATGTGCGGGGAGACGGCTCCGAGCGGACCGTCACCTACGCGCGGCTGCGGGACGACGCGCTGCGCGTGGCGGGCGGTTACGTGGCGGCGGGGGTGGCCCCCGGCACCTGTGTCCCCCTGCTCGCGGACCGCGGTGACGACTTCCAGGCGATGTTCTGGGGCGCGCTGGCGGCGGGGCTCGTCCCGGTGCCGCTCGCGGCCGACGCGCGGCGGGTGGTGCCGGTGTGGGAACTGCTGGGCCGCCCGCCGGTGGCCGTGGACGAGACCACCTCGTCGCTGCTGGCCGAACTCCCCTCTGCCGTACGCCCCTTGAGGCTTACGGCCCTACGGCAGGGCCGCCCGCCCGCCCGGCTGCCGGTGGCCGCGCCCGATGACGTGGCCTTCCTGCAGTTCTCGTCGGGCAGCACCGGGGCGCCCAAGGGCGTTCGGCTGACCCATGCGTGTGTCCTGGCCAACCTGGGGCAGATCCGCGCCGCCGCGGCCCTCACCCCGGACGACGTGGTGGCCAGCTGGATGCCGTACTTCCACGACATGGGGCTCATCGGCACCCACCTGGCCCCGCTCGCCGCGCGCGCCAAGCAGGTGCGGCTGGAGCCTCTGACGTTCGCCAAACGCCCCGCCCGGTGGCTGGAGACGGCGGCCCGGCACCGGGCCACGGTCCTGTCCGCGGCCAACTTCGCCCTCACGCTGGCCACGCGGCGGATTCCCGACGAGGTGTTCGCCCGACTCGACCTGTCCGCCGTGCGGCTGCTCCTGGTGGGCGCCGAGCCGATCGCCCCGGCGGTGTGGCGGCGGTTCGCCACCAAGGCCCGGGCGTCCGGCCTCGCCGCCCACGCCCCGCAACCCGTCTACGGCCTGGCCGAGGCCACCTTGGCGGTCACCTTCCCGCCCCTGGACGAGGTGGCGGCGCCCCGCGTCCTGGACCGCACCGCCCTCAGCGGCGGCCACGCGGTCGACACCGCCCCGGGCCCGGACGCGGTGGAGCTGATGGACGTGGGCCTGCCGGTGCCGGGCTGCGAGGTGCGCATCGCGGACGATACGGGCCACCCCCTGGACGAGCGCCGCGTCGGCCACATCCACGTACGCGGCCCCCAGGTGGCGCGCGGCTACCACGAGGCCCCCGAGGCGACCGCCGCCACGTTCACCAACGGCTGGCTGCGCACCGGTGACCTGGGTTTCCTGGACAACGGCCGCCTGTGCGTCACCGGCCGCGACAAGGACGTGGTCTTCGTCAACGGCCGCACCTACCACGCCCCCGACCTGGAGGCGGTCGCCGCAACCACCCCCGGCCTGCCCACCCCCCTGGCCGCCGTCGTCGGCTCGACCGACCCGGCCAGCGGCACGGAGCGGGTGGTCGTCTTCGTCCAGTGGCCGAGCCCACCCCGCGAGGCGACGACCGTGCTCGAGCAGGTGGCATCCCGCGTCCGGCAGGCCCTGTCCCACGACGACGTACGGGTGCTGCCCCTGCCACCGGCGGCGTTCCCCCGCACGACAAGCGGCAAGCTACGCCGCCGCACGATGCGCGACCGCTTCGAGGCCGGGCGGTACGCGACGGTCGAGGCCCAGTGGGCCCCAGGAACGCCCGCCCCGGCGAGTGCGGTTGCCACCCCGTTGGCGGCTGGACCGGGCACGGGCGCCCCACCGGAGGCCACCCCGACCGAGGCCGCCCCGGCAAAGGGCACCCCGCTGAAAGCCACCCCGACCGCCGACACCCCGGCCGATTCCGTCCCGACGGAACATGACCCGGCCGAGAGCCACCGGGCCGCCGCCGTAGCGACGGTGGGCAGCGCCACCGAGGGCGATCCGGCGGACGGCAGCCGGGAAGTTGCTGGGGTTGTCACGGCGGTCTGGGCGCGGGTGTTGGGGCGGCCCGCGCATCGCATCGGGGTGCGCGACCGGTTCCTCGCCATCGGCGGTTCGTCGCTGAAGGCGATGGAGGTGCTCGCCGCGCTGGAGGACACCTTCGGTGTCTCCGTACCGCCGAGCGTGCTGCGCGATCGTGACACCGTCGCGGCGATTACCGAATACCTGGTGGCGGCCCAGGGCGATGAGCGGCCGGACGGCGCGGACAGCCCCGCCACAGGCGAGGCGGCGGCGGTCGCCATCGTCTCCATGGCCTGCCGTTTCCCCGGGGCCGACTCCCCGGACGCGTTCTGGGACCGGCTCGTGGCCGGGCACGACGCCGTCGGGCCCGTGCCGGGCGACCGGTGGGCCACCCGGCCGGAAGGCACCGCCCGGTGGGGTGCCTTCCTGGCCGATCCGGCCGGTTTCGACGCCGCGTACTTCGGCCTCGACGAGCAGGAGGCCACCGCGACCGACCCGCAGGGCCGGATCTTTCTGGAGCTGGCCCACGAGGCCCTGGAGCGCGCCGGTTACGCGGGCTCCCGGCGGGCGGGCCGACGTGTCGGCGTGTTCGCCGCGACCGGGGAGAGTGGCTACCGCGAGGTGCTGGCGCGGGCCGCCGGGCCGGACGGCGGGTTGCCGCCCGCCGCGTTGACCGGCAATCTGCCCAACCTCGTCGCCGCCCGCGTGGCGCAGAGCCTGGACCTGAACGGCCCGGCCCTCGCCGTCGACACCGCCTGCTCCTCGGCGCTGGTCGCGCTGCACCTGGCGCGCCGCAGCCTGGAGTCCGGCGAGTGCGATCTCGCCGTCGTCGGCGGGGTCAATCTGGCGCTGTCCCCGACCGGCCACCGGCTGCTGGAGCAGGCGGGGGTGCTGTCGCCGACCGGGCGGTGCCGCGCCTTCAGCGCAGCGGCCGACGGGTTCGTACCCGGGGAGGGCGGTGCGGCGATCGTGCTGGCCCGGCTGGACGACGCGCGGCGCGCGGACGACCCGGTGCTGGCCGTGCTGCGCGGCACCAGCGTGAACAACGACGGGCGCTCACTGAGCCTGCTGGCCCCCAACGCGCTCACCCAGCGGGAAATCATCGTCCAGGCGTACCGGGACGCGGGTGTCGACCCCGACCGCGTGTCGTACGTCGAGGCGCACGGCACCGGCACCGCCCTCGGCGACCCCGTCGAACTGCGCTCCCTGCGCCAGGCGTTCGGGCCGCGCACCGACGGGCGGCCCCGCTGGCTGGGCTCGGTGAAGACCAACGTCGGCCATCTGCTCAACGCCGCCGCCATGCCGAGCCTGGTCAAGGTGATCCTGGCCTTGGGCCACCGGGAGTTGCCCGCCTCCCTGCACCACGCCCCGCCCGGTGAAGCGGATGATTTCGCGGTGGTCGGCAAGCATCGCGCGTGGACGGCCCCCGGCCCACTGGTGGCGGGTGTCAACGCCTTCGGCTTCGGTGGCACCAACGCACACGCGATCCTCGAGGAGGCGCCACCGCGCCCGGCCATTGCCACCGAGGACGACGGCCCGCATCTGCTGACGCTCTCGGCGCGCGGCGCCGACGTCCTGGAGGCCGCGGCCCAGGACCTCGTGGCCCATCTGCGCGCCCACCCGGAGCTGGCCGAGGGCGACGTGTGCGCCACCGTCAACACCGCCCGCGACCACGGCCGCCACCGCCTTGCGGTGGTGTCCCGGGGCGGTGACCTGGCCGAACGTCTCGCCGCCCACCCCGCTCCCGCAGTGGCCACCGCCCGGCCCCGGCTGGTGTTCCTGCTGCCCGGCCAGGGCACCGTACGGCCGGGGGCGGGCCGCGAGCTGTACCGCCGCGCGCCCGCGTTCCGCCATGCGATGGACGAGGCGTCCGCGCTGATCGGCCCGGTGTACGGGCGCACGCTGGCCCAGTGGTGTCTGGACCCCGATGCCCCACCGGCCGACCTGGCCCGTACGGAGGTCGCGCAGCCGCTGCTCGTCGCGTACGGCGTCGCGCTCGCCCGGCAGTTGCGCGCCTGGGGCGTGAATCCGGACGCGGTGTCCGGGCACAGCGTCGGCGAGATCGCCGCCGCGTGCGTGGCCGGGGCGCTCACCCTGGTCGAGGCGGTGCGGTTCGCCGCCGAGCGGGGCCGTCTGATGCGCGACTTGGCCGCTCCGGGCGCGATGGCCGCCGTACGCGGTGGGGAGGACGCCGTCGCGGCGGTGGTGGCCGAGTCGGCCGGTGCGCTGTGCGTGGCAGCCGTCAACGCCCCTGATCAGACGGTGATTTCCGGTCCCCCGGACGCCATCGACCGGGCGGTGGCGCGGCTGGCCGCCGCTGGGATTTCGACCCGTGTCCTGCCGGTCTCCCACGGCTTCCACTCCCCCACGATGCTCCCGGTGGCCGACCCGCTCGCCGCCGTGGCAGCCACCCTGGCGCCGCGTCCGCCGTCGGTGCCCCTGCTGAGCACGCTCACCGCCGAGTGGCAGCCGCCCCTGGACCCGGCGCACTGGCGCGAACACGCCCTGCGGCCCGTGCGTTTCGGCGCCGCCGTGGAGCGGTTGCTGGACGACGGGTACGACACGTTCCTCGAGCTGGGGCCCGGCACCACCCTGCCGGGTCCGGTGCGCTCCGTCGCGGCGGGACGCGGCGGCACGGGCCCGGCGCCCGAGGTGTTGACGACGGCGGGCGCCGACGCCTGGCCCGCTCTGCTGACGGCCCTGGGGCGGTTGTGGACACGCGGAGTGGACCTGGACCACGCGGCCCTGGGCGCGGGGCGGGCGCGTGTCGCCGTGCCGACGTATCCGTTCCAGCGCCGCCGGTACTGGCCGGAGCCGGTGGCGGCGCCACTTCTGCACCGCCTCACCTGGCGCGACGCGCCCCTGACCACGGTGGGGGACGCCCCGCACGCCGTACGGCTGGCCGGGCCGGACTCGGAACTGGTCCGCGCCCTGGCCCACCGCCTGAAGCGGCGCGGTATCCCGGTCCTGCGGGGCGACGCTTCCCCCGCCGAGCCGTCGACGTCGCCGCCGGTCACCGTACTGTTCGCCGGACCGGCCACCGACTGTGCCACCGTGGCGGACCTCGACGCAACGACGCACGCCGTGCTGTCCACCGTGCCCGCGCTGCGGGACCTGTTCACCCCGATGAGCCGCGACGGCGGGCGTCTGGTGACGGTCACCGAGGATGTGCACGCCACCGGTGCCGATGGCGAACGGCTCCGCCCTGCCCAGGCGTTGCTGACCGGCCTGACGCTCGCGTTGCCCGAGGAGTACCCCGGTCTCACCGCGTACAGCGTGGACGTGTCCTCGTACGACTCCCTGGACGTCCGGCTCAACGAGCTGGAACGGGAGGTACTCGGGCGGCACGCGCCGGGAGACGGTGGCGCGGTGGCATGGCGGGCGGGCCGCCGCCTGGTCCGTACGGCCGATGCGGTGGCGGCCGGTCCGCCGCCCTCGTCGCTGCTGCCGCCCGACGGCACGTACCTGATCACCGGCGGTGCGGGCGGTCTCGGCGCCGCGCTCGCGCGGGACCTGGCCGGACGTGGCCGACCGACCCTGGTCCTGGTGGGCCGGTCGGCCCGTGCGGCGGACGGCCTGACGGCCGAACTCGGCGCGCTCGGCGCCACCGTGGAGTACCACGTGGCGGACGTGTCGGCCGAAGCCGATGTCGAGGCATTGGTGGCCGGTCTGCCACCGCTGGACGGGGTGTTCCACGCCGCCGGGGTGGTGCGCCCCGGCACACTGCGGACCAAGTCTCCGGAGGAGATGGCCGAGGTCATGGCCGCCAAGGTGCGCGGCAGCCTGCTGCTGTCCCGCGCCTTGTGGCGGCACGGCCACCGCCCGGCGGTGTGCGTGGCGTTCTCGTCGGTCGCCGCCGTGCTGCCGGGGCTGGCGGGCGCATTGGGCGACTACGCCGCCGCCAACGCCTTCCTGGACGCGTTCGCCGCCGCCGAACGGGCCGCCGGACGGCCGTGGCAGTCGCTGAACTTCGCGGCGTTCGCCGACACCGGCCTGGCCGCCCGGCCCACCATCGCACCCCGAGGCCCCGCACCGCTGACCACCGACGCGGGGCTGTCGGCACTGCACACGGCGTGCGGTCTGGACACGGCCCAGCTGCTGGTGGCCGAGCTACCGGTGAAGTCGACAACGGCCCTGCCACTGTTCGCCGCAACACCCCCCGACAGCCCTGCCCCCGCCCTAGCGGCCCTCGCTACGTCCGCCCCCGACCCATCCGGACCCGCCACATCGGCCACCGATGGGTCGGCCATCGCAGTGCCGGGCACCGCCGCGTCCGACACCGGCGCACCCACTACCGGCGCCGCGCCGTCGCCGACGACAGCCGCAACAGGGCCCGCCACGCCGGGGGCCGACGCGGCGGCCCCCAATGCTCCCACCAACGCTCTATCGGCCACCGCCGCATCCGGGACCGGCACGTCGCCGTCGCCGACGACAGCCGTGGAGGGGCCCGGCGCGTCCGGAACCGACGTGTCGGCCATCAACGCCGCGAGCAGCACCGCGTCCGGGACCGACACCACGCCCTCGCCAACGGCCGGGGTGCCGGGGGCCTTGCGGTCGTTGGCGGAATCAGCCGCGCCACCCGACCCACCCCGCATCGCCGACATCACGCGCCGCCTCCTCGCCGAGGCCCTGCATCGCGCGCCCGGCGAGGTCGACGACGATGAACCGTTCCTCACCATGGGGCTGGACTCGCTCTCCGCCGTGGACCTCGTCCGGCGGCTGGAGACCGAGCTGGGGCGGGCGTTGCCGCCTACGCTGTTCTTCGAGTACCGGACGATCCGCGAGCTGGCCGCGCACCTGGCGGAAGACCACGCGGGAGCGCGGCCGCAACACACCACCCACCAGCGCACGGACGCCTTCGCCGCCGGGGACCCGCATCCCCTCACCCCCGTACAGCTGGCCTTCCACACCGGCGGCAGGCTGCACCCCGAGGTCGCCGCGTACGCGTACGTCCGCCAGACCATCGGCGGCGCCCTGGACACCACACTGCTCGGCCGGGCGCTCGCGTTCCTCGCCGACCGCCACCCGATGCTGCGCGTCAGGATCGAGCCCGGTCCCGGCGGTACGGCGCCCACGCAGCGCGTGGCGCCGCCCGAGCCGGACCCCGTCCCCTCCTGGTACGAGGTACGAGACGCCGACGACGGTCCGCTGGCCGATCTGGAGGAGGCGCTGTGCAACCGGCCCTTCGACCTGGCCGCCGAGGCGCCCGTACGTGCCGTACTGGTGCGCGAGCGCGCCGACCTGGCGCACCTGTTGCTCGTCCTGCATCACGCCGCCGCGGACGGCTTCAGCGTCAACGTCCTCGGCGAGGAACTGTGGTCGGTCTACACGGCGCTCGCGCACGGCCGTACGCCCCAACTGCCCTCATCCAAGACGGACTTCGCCGACTACGCCGCCGCCCTCGACGCGGAACGGTCTTCCCCTGAAGCCACCGAGGACCCGCCGCTACTGGCACGACCTGCTCGCCGACCGCACACGCCCCCTGGACCTGCCCTGGGCGGCCGCCCCCGACACGGCCCCCGTCGCGCCACTCACCGCACACCAGGTCGCCACCGACCCCGGTCTCACCGCCGCGCTGCGCACCTGCGCCGCCGCTCACGGCGTCTCGCTGTTCCATCTGCTGCTGGCCGCGTACGCGCGCTGCCTGGCCCGGTGGAGCGGGCAGCTCGACATCGCCGTCAACGTCGCCCGCGCCCGCCGTGAGCTGCGGCTCGCCGGGCTCGACCGGCTGGTCGGCCCGCTCGCCGACACGCTGCCGCTCCTGGCCACCGTCACCCCGGACGAACCGGTGCCCGCCCTGGCGCAGCGGCTGCGCGACGCCTGGCTGGACGCCGAGCGCCACGCGCGGCTCACCGGCCTCGACATCGCCCGGCTGCTGCCCGCCACGGGGGCACGCCCGCGCACGGCCTCCCCGGCGGGGTTCAGCTTCGCCCGCTTCCCGGCCGCCACGGACCCCGGCTGTCCGGTCACGGTACGCCCGACCGCCGCGCGCACCGCCTCCGCCGCCACGCGCCTGGGGCTGCTGTGCTGGGAGAGCGACGAGGCCCTGCACTTCTCCTGGAACTTCCCGGCCCGGCTGTTCACCCCGGCCACCGTGGAACGCCTGGCCCGCGAACACCTCACCGAACTCACCGAACTCGCCACACCCACCCCACCCGCCAAGCGCGCAGGCATCGTCGAGCGCCTGTGCGCCCGCTTCCGCGCGGCCGCCGACCACGTGGCGGTGGACACCGGCGAGGCCACCATCACCTACGCGGCACTCGACCAGGCGTCCGCCACGCTCGCCGCCCGCCTCCGCGCCCACGGCGTCACCCCCGGGGACCTGGTCGGTCTGCTCACCGAGCCGGGCGCCGACACCGTCGTCGGCGTGGTCGGCATCCTGCGGGCCGGGGCCGGGTGGGTGCCGCTGGACGCCGCCCACCCCACCGCACGCCTCGCCGACCAGCTGCACCGGTCGACGGCCCGGACCGTGGTGTGCCACACCGCCACCCGCGCCATGGCCGACGCGTTCGACAAAGCGACGGCGGTCGCCATTGACGATCCATCGCCCGCCCCCGCCACCACGCCAGAGCCCGCACCCACCGACCCCGACGCGATCGCCTACACCATCTTCACCTCGGGCTCCACCGGCCGCCCCAAGGCCGTACCCATCACCCACCGGGCGATGGCGAACTACCTGGACTGGGCCGTGGCCACCTTCGGCTACCGGCCGGGCGACCGGCTCGCCCAGACCGCCTCCGTGTGCTTCGACGCGTCCGTACGCCAGCTGCTGGCGCCGCTGCTCGTCGGAGCCACCGTGCACACCCTGCCCCGGAACCTCGTCCGCGACCCCGAAGCGCTGCTGGACCGGGTCGTACGGGACCGGATCACCGTGTGGAGTTCGGTGCCGACCCTGTGGGAACGGCTGCTGACCGCCGCCGAGACCAGGGTGCGTCGCGGCGCGCCCCGGCCCGATCTGTCGGCGCTGCGCTGGATCCACGTCGGCGGGGAGGCCCTGCCCGCCGACCATGTCCGCCGCTGGTACGACCTGTTCGGGCCCGGCCACCGCATCGCGAACCTGTACGGGCCCACCGAGGCCACCATCAACGCCACCTGCCACCTCATCGACACCCGCCCCGGCGACGAGGTACGCCGACTGCCGATCGGCCTCCCCATCTCCGGCACCGAGGTGGCGGTGGTGGCCGAGGACGGGCGCCACTGCGCCCCGGACGAGCCCGGCGAACTGCTCATCGGCGGCACCGGACTGACACCGGGCTACCTCGGCGACCCGGAGCGGACAGCGGCGGCGTTCACCGAGCGCGACGGCAGGCGCTGGTACCGCAGCGGCGACCGGGCCAGCAGGCGGCCCGACGGCGTACTGGACTTCCTCGGCCGCCTGGACAACCAGGTGAAGGTCCGTGGCCACCGGGTCGAACCGGGCGAGATCGAGGCGGTGCTGCACACCCACCCCGCCGGCGCACAGGCCGCCGTACTGCACCATCACGGCCGCCTGACCGCCTTCGTGGAACCCGCGCCGGGCGCGCCACGCCCCGAACCGGCGCAGCTCCGTGCCCATCTGGGCGGCACCCTGCCGGACTACATGCTCCCGGCCCGTTTCCGGTACCTCGATACGCTGCCCCTCACCGGCACCGGCAAGGTGGACCGCCGCCGTCTCGACGCACCGCCGCCGGACCCGGACGCCGACACCGACACGGTCACCACGACGGCACCGGACACGGCCCAGCCCGCCACGCCCACCGAACACACCCTGGCCCGCATCTGGTCCGAGGTGCTGGGCGTGGCGCGGGTCGGCCGCGAGGACGACTTCTTCACCCTCGGCGGCGACTCCATCCTCGTCCTGGAGGTGTTCGCCCGGCTGGAGAAGACGGACGACGGGGCGCGACGGAACACCACCCTGCCCAGGCCGACGGTCATCTACGAACACAGCACCCTCGCCGCGCTCGCCACCGCGATCGACGAGGCCGCCGGGACCAGCGCGCAACCGGCCCCCACCACGTCACCCGGAGCGGCAGGGGCAGCCGTCACGCCGTACCCCCTCACCCCCACCCAGCGTGGATTCCTGGTCGCCGAGGCCATCGCGCCCGGGTCCGGCTCGGCGTGGCTCGCCCGGCTGCGGCTGCGCGGTCCGCTGCGGGCCGATCTCTTCCAGCGCGCGGTCGACGCCCTCGTCGTCCGCCACCCCATGCTGCGCACCGTCTTCCCGGCGGGCGCCCGCCCGCCGGTCCAGCAGGAACTGCCGCCCGCGCTACGGCTACCGGTGGACTTCGAAACCCTGGCGTCCCCCGAAGAACTCGACGGGCGAATCGCCGAGGAACGCCGTCGCCGTTTCGAACCGTGGGCCTGGCCACTTCTGCGCCTGCGGGTGCTGACACTCGCCCCCGACGAGCACACGCTCGTCGTCCACGCCCACCACCTCATCGGCGACGGCTACAGCGCGGCCCTGTTCGGCCGGGAGTTGCTCGCCGTCTACGACCAACTCGACCGGGGCGAACAGCCCGAACTACCGCCGCTGCGCAGCACGTTCCGCGATTACGTCACCCTGCTTCAGCAGTCGGCCCCGGACCCGTCGGACACCGCCCGGCGGGCCCGCCACGACGCTCCGTACCAGCGGCCCGAGCTACGGCGCCCGGACGCCACTGGTGGCGGCACGACCGACTCGGGGTTCACCCTCGACGCCGAGGCGACGGCCGGGCTGCGCCACCTCGCCGCCACCGTCCGCGCCACGCCGTCCGCCGCCGTCCTGACCGCCTACTACCGGGCGCTGGCGGATCTCACCGGCCAACGGGACCTCGTCCTCGGGCTCGCCGTCACCGGGCGCGACCACGCGCTGCCCGACATCGGCGGGCTGTTCGGCCCGCTGGCCGCCGCCGTGCCACTGCGCCCGGCCGTGGCGGCAGAGGACCACCACACCACCCGCGCCACCCCCTTCCACGACGATCTGCGCCGGATCGCCGAGGAGGCCACCGCCGCCCGGACGTACGGCACCAGTGGCGAGCCATCCGGCCAGGGCCGTGGCCACGGCCACGGCCACGGCCTGCCGAGGGCCACCCAGTTCCTCTTCAGCTACCTCGACTTCTCCGCCCTCGGCCCACCCACCGGCGCGTCCCTGACTCTCGACTGGGATCACCACGACACGGAACTCGCCCCGCCCCCGGTGGGAACCGATGTGTTCCTGGCCGTCCGGCCCGTCGGGGACGGTCTGCGCGTGACCCTGCGGGCCTCGGCCGCCGCCCTCGACGCGACGGCCATGGAAGGGTTCGCCCGCACCCTGCGCGACGAGCTGACCAGGGCCGTCGCGCCACGCCCGCGTCGTACGGCACGTACCTCCCGTACCGACGCGGACGCCGCGCTCGTCGGCTATCTCCCGTCGCCCGGACACCTGGCGGCACTCGCCGGGCTACCGGCCACGGCCCTGCCCCGGGAACATCTGCGGGCCCTGCTCTTCCCGGACGGCGGCCCCCGCCTGCTGGAGGAGATCAGCACGCCACTGGGCCGCTCGGCGTTCGTGTCGCTGCCGCTGTTCGCCGACGAACTGGCGGCGGGCAGCGGGCTCATCGGCCACACCGCCCGCGCCGTCACCCACGCCGCCTCGCTCGGCGCGCGCTGTGTCTCGCTGGCCGGGATGATCCCCGCGTACACCGGCTACGGATTCGAGGTGGTACGCGCCACCGGCGGGGCGACGACGGTCACCACCGGCCACGCGGCCACCGCCGTGTCCGTGGTCAAGACCGTCCACGCCGCGCTCGCAACGCAAGGACACGACCTCGGGGACCTGACCGTCGCCATGGTCGGCCTCGGCTCGATCGGCACCTCGTCCCTCAACCTGCTGCTCAGCAGTGCCTCGCGGCCACCCGCCCGTCTGGTGCTGTGCGACCTCGCGGGCAGCGCGCCGCGCCTGCGCGCGCTCGCGGCAGAGCTGCGCGGGAGCGGGCTGGCGGGGCCGGTGGAGACGGCCGAGTCCACCCCGGCACTCCCCGATGTGGTGTACGAGGCGGACGTAATCATCACGGCGGTCAGCGGCGCTACGGCCGTCCTCGACGTCGACCGGCTGCGCCCCGGCGCCGTCGTGGTCGACGACTCGTTCCCGCACTGTTTCGACACCGCCCGCGCCCTCGACCGGATGCGGCAACGGCGCGATGTGCTGACGGTCGGGGGCGGACTGCTCACGGTCGGCGCCACCGAGCGGCACATCGCCGACGACCTGCCACCGGCAGCCGCCTCCGGCTACGCGGCACAGGCCTGGCTGCCGGGTACGGTCGCCTCCTGTCAGCTCGAATCCCTGCTGCACACGGCCGTGCCCGGCCTGCCACTGGTCCACGGACTGGTCGACGTCTCCCACGCACACGCCTACTGGGAGGCGGTCGAGGCGGCCGGGGTGAGCGCGGCGCCACTCCATCTACTCGGCCACCAAGTCGGCACCGAGCGCTAGAAACGCCGATGCCCCGGCCGGAAACAACCCGGCCGGGGCACCACCCGCACACTTGCGGATCAGTCCCGCTGAGCATCCTTGGGAAGCTTGCGCCACTTCACCTCGGTGTCGGCGTCGAACGCGAAGTCGAGCATCTTCTGCGCGTCCGGGTAGCGGTCCGTGGCGTCGTTGAGGATGACTCCCACAACGGTGCGGCCATCGCGCTCGGCGGCGAACACCAGACAGGGACCGGCAGGGGTGGTGGTCCCCGTCTTGACCCCGATCGCTCCCTTGTACGAGCCCAGGAGGCGGTTGGTGTTGTCCCAGGAGTAGTACCGGGTACGGCCGTTGGCCGCCGGTGCCTCCTGTTTGGTGGACACCGACTTGACGACGGTCTCGAAGGTGGAGTTCTCCATCGCCCGCTGCGTCAGCTCCGCCACGTCGCGCGGCGTGGAGTAGTTGTCGCTGTTGGCCGAGACACCGTCGAAGGAGTCGTAGTGGGTGTTGGTGAGCCCCAGATCCTTCGCCTTGGCGTTCATCTTGGAGACGAACGACTTGGTGCGGTCGGCCACGGTGTCACCGCTGCCGAACGTGTCGGCCAGCGCCATCGCCGCGTCACAGCCCGACGGGAGCATCATCCCGTACAGCAGCTGGTTGACGGTCAGCTTGTCGCCGGTCTGCAGGTCCGCCGTACTCGCTTCCGACTTGGTCACATAGTCCAGGTAGTCCTGCTTGACGGTGACCTGCTTCTTGAGATCCACGTCCTTGGTCTCGAGTACCACGAGCGCGGCCATGATCTTCGTAGTGCTCGCCATCGGACGCTTGGTGTCGGCGTCCTTGGCCATCAGCTCCTCGTCGGAACCGGTGTCGAGCAGGTACGCGCCCTTGGCGCTGACCTCCGGCGGTTCGGTCGAGGCCTGAGCCACCGCCACCGGGACCGCGATCGACACGGCCACCGTGGACGCGACCGCCGCCACCTTCCAGCGACGGGTCACGGTTCCACGACGTTTATGCATTCGCCCTCCGTTTCAGTTGAAGATCGTTTCGGCGGGCGCATCGTCTCACTGCGTGCAGCACGAACACACTTCGGGGCACCGTGCGCGCGAAGATCTAGGGAATCAACTAGCCACCGCTGTGGGCGCACTCCGAGTTGTCGCCTCCGCTGCGACACTGGCCGTACGTGCCGGAGTGCCCGGAGCCGGGCGCGGGTTCGGGGTGCGCGGCGCGGTACTGCGCGGACCACGACAGGATCGTCGCCCCCACCAGGAGCAGCGTCGCCAGGCACTGAGCCGTCCCGGTGAGCGGCAACCGCCCCCGGACCAGGCCAAACGCGGTCAGCCCGACGATGACGGTGACGGCCCCCAGCCCGATGACCGGGCCCACGCCCCAGCTCGCGTCCCCGCCGTCCGCGCTATCGCGCCAAGCCGCGAACCCCACGCCCAGGACGGCGCCGAACACCAGGGCGGCGTCCAGCGCCAGCACGAGCACCGCGAGGACGAGATCGACGAGCCAGGGGACTCCCCGGTCCACGGGAGCATGGGGTCGCGCGGGCGATGTCATACGCGCGACTCTCCTCCCATGGGAGCGCTCCCGCCTGAGTACGCGTACCTAGACGCACTCAGGATCACCAGACGTCCTCAGGCTCAGGGGCGGCGGCCCGCGAGGACGCAGAACTCGTTCCCCTCCGGGTCGACCAGCGGGACCCAGCTCTCATCGCCCTTCTGGCCGACGTCGGTGTGCCGAGCGCCCAGGTCGAGCAGGCGCCTGACCTCTTCGTCCTGCTCCCGGTCGGTGGGGTTGATGTCGATGTGGAGCCTGTTCTTGACGGTCTTGCCCTCGGGCACCCGCGCGAAGGTCAGCGTCGGTGGCACCGGGCCAGGGCGGTCCCTGCCTTCCGGCACCAACGGGGAGCCGATCGAGACGACGTCGTCGCCCCCGTCGCCCTCGCCCTCGTCTCGCACCTCGTAGCCAAGGACCGCGCACCAGAACCGGGCGAGACCGTGGGGATCGGCACAGTCGATAGCAAGCTCACTGAACTTACTGGCCATGTCTGGGCCTCCCAGGCGAAACGGACGTTCGGATCGGCGCGGACCACATACCCTACGCACGACCGTACTTCCGCTCCTGTCCTTTTCCGAGGAGAGCCCCGATGCCCGCCGATGGCCAGACCCCGCAGACACTCGGCTTCGCGCCCGAGCAGATCAACACGGGTCGGCCGCATCCCGCCCGGATGTACGACTGCTACCTCGGCGGCAAGGACCACTATTCGGTCGACGCGGAGGCGGCCGAAGAGGTGCTGCGCCGTACGCCGCAGGTGCGGGACAGCACGCGGGGGAACCGGGCGTGGATGCACCGGGCGGTGCGGTATCTGGCGGAGACGGCGGGGGTGCGGCAGTTCCTCGACCTGGGCACGGGGGTGCCCACCTCCCCGAATCTGCACGAGGTGGCGCAGCGGGTGGACCCGGCCTGCCGGGTGCTCTACATGGACAACGACCCCATCGTGCTGGCCCACGCCAGGGCGCTGCTGACGTCCGGACCGGCTGGCCGTGTGGCCTACCGGCACGGGGATCTGCACCAGCCCGCCGCGGTGCTCGGCGAGGCGCGCGCGGCGGACATCTTCGACTGGGACCGGCCCATCGCGCTGATCCTCTCCGCGGTCATGCACTTCGTCCCCGACGAGGCGGACCCGGCCGCCCTCATCCGCACGTACTGCGACGCGCTGCCCGACGGCAGCTACCTGGCGATGTCCCACGCGACCGGCGACTACTCCCCCACCACATCGGCCGGGGCCGCCGTCTACGCCGAGCGCAACGTGGCCGCGCCCATGGTGCTGCGCGACCACGCCGACATCCTCCGGCTGTTCGACGGGACACATCCGGTGGAGCCCGGAGTGGTACGGCTGCCGGAGTGGCATCCCGAACTCGGCCCGGCGCCACGGCCGGAGGACGGGCTCGGCTACGACCCGGCACGGGTGTGGGCCTACGCCGGGGTCGCCAGGATCCGGCCGCACGGCCCCTCTTGAGATCCCACGCACCTCACCGGCGAACGGCCGCCGTGGCCGCGGCCCGTTTGCGGGCGCGATAGGCAGCGGCCTTGACGCGGTTGCCGCACTCGTCCATCCCGCACCAGGTACGCCTGGCACCGCGCGAACGGTCGAGGTAGATGCGGGTGCAGCCACCGCGACCGCACTCCTTGAGACAGGCGTGGGGATCGGCGAGCACGGCGATACCGCTCCTGGCGATGTGGGCGAGCACGGCCGGGAGGTCGCCCGAGATCCGCAGCCCCGCGTCGCCGAGTTCGATCGTGGGCACCGGCCCGGCGGCCGCGCCGTTGACGATCTCGAGGCTGCCCGGATCGAAGGCCCGATGGAGCACGCGATCGAGAGCGAGTTGGTAGATCGCTTCTCGCAGTGACAGCGCGGACTCGAACGTCGCGGAGTCGGCGGTGACCCGTTCGGGAAGCGCGTCACACTGGGCCACCCACCGCTCCAGGTCGGCGGGAGCGGCCAGGACGTCGATGGGCTCGTCCCGGCGCGACCCCACAGTGGCGGCCAGGTCGAGGGCTGGGTCACCGCTCACGAATGCGAATTTCACGTCACCATCTTGACCGGTGACGGGCCCGGTGACAAGGTCGTCACCGGCTGAGCTGGTGACGCCAGCACGAACGCAGGAGGGCGCATGGCCGAGATCCACGGCATCGAGGTCGTCGTCTTCGACGTCCTCGGAACACTGGTCGACGAACCCGGCGGGCTGCGTGCGGCCCTGCGCGACGCGTTGCCCGCGTCCGACGACCCGTCCGACGACGCGTGCGACGACCCATCCGACGACGCGGCCGACGACGCGCTGCTCACCATGTGGCAGCAGCACGTCGAGTGCGAGCAGCGACGCATCGGGCAAGGGCACCGCGCGTACGTCAATACCGAGATCATCGACGCGGAGGCCGCCGGGCGGGTGGCCGACCGTGCCGGACTCACCGATCCGGCGACCATCGCCCGGCTGGCCACGGCGGGGCAGCGCCTGCCTCCGTGGGCCGACTCCACCGCCGGTCTCGAACGGCTCGCGCGACACTTCCCCACGCTCGGGCTCTCCAACGCGAGCCGCACCGCCTTGCTGCGGCTCAACGCCCATGCCGGGCTGCGCTGGCACCAAGCCCTGTCCGCCGAAGCGGCCCTGGCCTACAAACCGGCGCCGGAGGTCTACCAGTTGGCCATCGACGCCGCCGGATGCCCACCCGAACGCGTACTCATGGTGGCCGCCCACGCCTGGGACCTCCGCGGCGCCCGGGCGAGGGGCATGCGGACCGCCTACATCAGGCGACCGGCCGGGGATCCGCCGACCGGCTCCGACGCCTTCGACGGGCGGTTCAACGGGCTGGACGAACTGGTCACCGCGCTGACGGCGAGGTAGCCCTGCGGGCGGGCAAGCCCGACGGCCGGGGCGGCGCGCTGGTGCCTCGTACCACCAGCTTCGGGTGGGCAGGGGGTGGCCGCGGTCGCGGTCGGCCATGAGCAGGTGTCCCGCCTCGATGCCCGAATCCTCCGTAACGCCCTGCCCTATATGACCGACGACCTGGGCCTAACCCCCGTCACGGAGGGCATGGTCACCAGCTCGCTGCTGCTGGCCGTGGTGTGCTTCCTGGCCACGCTCGGCTGCAGGTTCGCCCCGAACACCGAGACCATGACTAACGCCCCGGTCAGGCGCCGACGTAGGCCGCCAGGTGTTCGCCGGTGAGGGTGGAGCGCGCGGCGACGAGGTCGGCGGGGGTGCCCTCGAAGACGATCCGGCCGCCGTCGTGGCCCGCGCCGGGGCCGAGGTCGATGATCCAGTCGGCGTGCGCCATCACCGCCTGGTGGTGCTCGATGACGATGACCGACTTACCGGCGTCCACCAGCCCGTCGAGCAGGCCGAGCAGATGCTCGACATCGGCGAGGTGCAGACCGGTGGTCGGCTCGTCGAGGACGTAGACACCGCCCTTGTCGGCCATGTGCGTGGCCAGCTTGAGCCGCTGCCGCTCCCCGCCGGACAGCGTGGTGAGCGGCTGGCCCAGGCTGAGGTAGCCGAGCCCGACGTCGGCGAGGCGGCCGAGGATGCGGTGCGCGGCGGGCGTACGGGCCTCACCCGCGCCGAAGAACTCCTCGGCCTCGGCCACCGACATGGCCAGCACCTCGCTGATGTCGCGGCCGCCGAGGTGGTGGTCCAGGACCGACGCCTGGAACCGCTTCCCGTCGCACTCCTCGCAGGTGGTGGAGACACCGGCCATCATCGCCAGGTCGGTGAAGATGACACCGGCGCCGTTGCAGTGCGGGCAGGCGCCCTCGGAGTTGGCGCTGAACAGCGCGGGCTTCACGCCGTTGGCCTTGGCGAACGCCTTGCGGATCGGTTCGAGCAGCCCCGTGTACGTCGCAGGATTGCTGCGCCGGGAGCCACGGATGGGGCTCTGGTCGATCGCCACCACTCCCTCCTCGGCGGCCTTCGGACCGGCCACCAGTGAGCCGTGCAGCAGCGAACTCTTGCCGGAGCCCGCCACGCCGGTGACGGCGACCAGCACCCCGAGCGGGATGTCGACGTCGACGTCCCGCAGGTTGTGCGCACTCGCGCCACGGATCGGCAGGGTGCCGCTGGGTGTCCGTACCGTCTCCTTGAGGGCGGCCCGGTCGTCGAAGTGGCGGCCGGTGATGGTGCCACCGGTCCGCAGCCCCTCGACGGTGCCCTCGAAGCAGACGCTGCCGCCCGCCGTACCCGCGCCGGGGCCGAGGTCCACGACATGGTCGGCGATGGCGATCGTCTCCGGCTTGTGCTCCACGACGAGCACCGTGTTGCCCTTGTCCCGCAGTCGCAGCAGCAGGTTGTTCATCCGCTGGATGTCATGGGGGTGCAGCCCGATGGTGGGCTCGTCGAAGACGTAGGTGACATCGGTCAGCGAGGATCCGAGGTGGCGGATCATCTTGACGCGCTGCGCCTCGCCGCCCGACAGCGTGCCCGACGGCCGGTCGAGCGAGAGATAGCCGAGGCCGATCTCGCCGAACGATTCGAGGGTGTGCCGCAGCGCGACGAGCAGCGGCGCCACCGATGGCTCGGCCAGGCCGCCCACCCAGGCGGCCAGATCGCTGATCTGCATCGCGCAGGCGTCGGCGATGTTGATTCCGTCGATCCGCGACGACCGGGCCCCCTCGTTCAGCCGGGTGCCGTCGCAGTCGGGGCAGGCGGTGAAGGTGACCGCCCGGTCCACGAACGCCCGGATGTGCGGCTGCATCGCCTCCCGGTCCTTGGACAGGAACGACTTCTGGATCTTGGGGATCAGCCCCTCGTAGGTGAGGTTGACGCCGTTGACCTTCACCTTGGTCGGCTCGCCGTGGAGGAAGGCCCGCATCTCCTTCTCGGTGAAGTCGCGGATCGGCTTGTCCGGGTCGAGGAAGCCCGACTGGGCGTAGAGCCCCACGGTCCACACGTTGTCCGACTTCCAGCCGGGGATGGTGAACGCGCCCTCGGCGATGGACTTGGAGTCGTCGTAGAGCTGGGTGAGGTCGATGTCGGAGACCGTGCCCCGGCCCTCGCAGCGCGGGCACATGCCGCCGGTGCGGCTGAAGGTCGCCTTCACGGCCTTGCTGTTGCCGCGTTCGACCGTGATCGCGCCGCTCGCCCGGACCGAGGGGACGTTGAAGGCGAACGCGCCGGGCGGGCCGATGTGCGGCTGGCCGAGGCGGCTGAAGAGGATGCGCAGCATCGCGTTGGCGTCGGTGGCGGTGCCGACCGTGGAGCGCGGGTCGGCGCCCAGCCGCTGCTGGTCGACGATGATCGCGGTGGTCAGCCCATCGAGCACATCGACCTCGGGCCGGGCGAGCGTCGGCATGAAGCCCTGTACGAAGGTGCTGTACGTCTCGTTGATCATCCGCTGGGACTCGGCGGCGATCGTGTCGAACACCAGGGAGCTTTTCCCCGAGCCGGAGACGCCGGTGAACACCGTCAGCCGGCGCTTGGGGATCTCGATGCTGACGTCCTTGAGGTTGTTCTCGCGCGCACCGTGCACACGGATCAGATCGTGGCTGTCGGCGATGTGCGGGGCAGGCGACGGCGTGTCCGTCCTCATGGTCGTACTCATCGTGTCTCCATCCATGGCGCGGGCCGTGGCGCGAGCCGGTCTCATGATGCGCTGGAGTCACGTTAGCCGCGGTGCGGCAGCCGCGCTTCTCCATCTCTGACCGGCCTCTGATCGTTCCGGCCAGCGGTCCCGTGGTTGCCTCCCGGGGCCCCTCAGAGGAACTCCGGGAAGCCCCCCGGTGACATGTTCGCCCCAGGCAACTGAAGTGGTGTTTCCGGGGCAACCCGGTCCCCCGGCGCCCTGTCTATGCGGGTGATCAACCGCCACTTACCCGAAGGGGCACTTCCGCATGGCTCAGCACCGAACCCTCGCCGCCACCGCCACCGCCACCGCCACCGCCACCGCCGCGCTCGCCGTCGCCTTAGGCGGGGCCGCGCTCTGGGCGCCCGCCGCCCACGCGGACACCGCGAACACCTCAGCCACCTCGTCCACAGCGGCCCAGACCACCCTCACCCACGAGGACGGTGTGCTCTCGTACATGGCCGCCGCCGGGCAGACGAACAAGGTGACGGTCTCCACGGAGAACATCGACGTCGACCCCTCCGAGTTCGGCGGCGACTTCCTCATCACCTTCCGCGACCAGGCCGGTATGGGCATCGACCCGTCGGCGGCGCGGTGGGACGCTTGTAAGTACCCCTCGGCGGCCGATCACACCGTCGTGCAGTGCGTCATAGCCGAGCCGCTCGGCTCCGACGACTCGACCACCTTCGAGCTGTTCCTGGGCGACGGGAACGACACCGCGACGGTCGACGGCAAGGCGGGCACGATCGCCGCGCTCCGCGGTGGCGCCGGGGCCGATGTCCTCCAGGGCACCGGGCAGAACCACTTCCTGGGCGAGGACGGCGACGACCGCGTCGACGGCGGCGACGGCATGGGCGTCCGGGGCGGCGCGGGCGACGACACGATCACCGGCGCCTGCTCGTACGAGTGCCGCGGCGACGCCGGGAACGACACCCTCACCGGAACCGGCGAGGCCGACAATCTGTACGGCGACGACGGGAACGACATCCTTCGCGCCGGGTCCGACAACGACTTCGTATACGGCGGCAAGGGCGACGACACGCTGTACGGCGAGGACGGCAACGACACCATGTACGGCAACACCGGCGACGACACGCTGTACGGCGGCAAGGGCACGGACACGCTCTCCGGCGGCGCGGGCAAGAACAAGGTGTACCAGGACTGACGGCTGAGCCATCACCCGAGGCCGCGGCGGAACCCGCCGCGGCCTTCGCCGTGTCCGGGACCATTACTTCTGGTCCCCGTGCGTGACGGGTGTCTACAACAAAATACCCTGTTTCTCTACTGCTTTGGCATTTCCATGATCCGAGCGCGACACGCGCAGGGAATTCATCAGTCCGCAACGACCTGACCGGGCCTTCTTCCCGGATACCGGCGGGTTCCATGACTAAGATTTCCCTAGGAACACGGCCAAGGGGTGTTCAGCAGCGTCGCGCCGAATATCCTACCGCCCGGATAGTGACCGAATGCAGGTCACGAACTTCCAGCATTGACGAGTCCGTTCCGTTTCCGGGCATGCTGGAAAGCGGAACCGGCTTCGTGATCAATGACGCCGACAGGGGGAAGCTCAGCAGTGTTGGTGGAACGAAGAAAATTACTGGATCAGCTCGATGATCTCCTGATGCAGTCCGCGCGCGGCCGGGGGGCCATCGCCGCGGTCAGCGGTTCGACGGCGATGGGCAAGACCACGGTGCTCAACGCACTGGCGGAACGGGCCACCGCGGCGGGCAGCACGGTGCTCGGTGTGGTGAGTTCGCCCCATGAGCGCGAGGTCCCGTACAGCGCCTTCGCCCAGCTCTTCCACGCGATCGACGCACGTTCCGTCCCACCGGTGGCCGAGGACGACCCGCTGGCCGCCGCGCAACGCACGTACCAGCTCATCGCCGGACTGGCGGCCCGGCGTCCGCTGCTGATCACGGTGGACGACATCCAGCACACCGACACCTCCAGCCTCTCCTGTCTGCGCTACGTGGCGCAGCGCCTGACCCGGCTCCGCCTCGCGCTGGTGTTCACGCGCGGTGTCACCGTCGAGGAGCAGCCGCCGCGCATCCTGCACGACCTGCTGTACCGGACGAGCGTGCGCCGTTTCCACCTGGGGCCGCTGTCGCGGGCGGGGGTCAGGGAGCTGGCACCATCCCCGCCCTCGGACCGGCTCATCACCGAGATCCACGCCCTGAGCGGTGGCAATCCGCTGCTCGCACAGGCACTCATCGAGGAACACCGGCTGCGCGTCACACCCGAATCCACGGGCGGCGCGGGCCCCTCGGAGGGCGACGGGACCCCGCCGCTCCCCGAGGGCGGGATATCGATCGGGCCCGTCTTCCATCAGGCGGTCCTCGCGTATCTGCACCGGATCGGCCCGCGCGCGGTGCTTCTCGCCCGGTGTGTGGCGCTGTTGGACGAGGCTGCCACGCCTCTGCTGCTGAGCCGGTTGAGCGGCATCGACACCGAACTGCTCAAGCGCTATCTCCGGTTGCTCACCGGGATCGGTGTGCTCAGCGGTGCGCGGCTGCGGCACGGGGGCGTACGGCAGGCGGTCCTCGGCGAGATGCCGCACGACGAGGCGACGGCGCTGCGGTATCGCGCCGCACGCCTGCTGTACGACAGCGGGGCGCCGCCCCAGGCGGTCGCCGTGCAGCTGCTCGGGGCCGGTCCGCTGCACGAGGACTGGGTGCTGGGCGTGTTGCGGGAGGCCGCCTGCCAGGCCCTGGACGACGGCGATGTCCAGCGGGGCATCCGGTGTCTGGAGCTGGCCCGCGAATGCTGCTCGGACGAGGCGCAGCGGCTGTCCGTGAAGTCGCAGTACGCGTGCGGCCAGTGGCAGTTGCGCCCCGCCGACTCGGCGCCGCACTTCCTCGCGCTCAAGGCGCCCATCCTGGAAGGAAAGCTGACGGGCTACGACGCGCTGTGGGCCGCCGAAGGCATGCTGTTCCACCTCAGCTTCGACGACGCCCTGATGACCGTGGAGCATCTCAACGACGGCGACGAGGAGATGGCGACCGCGCTGCACGGCACCCGGATGCTCATGGCCTCGGAGGTCCCCGGCGTGCTCGACCGGCTGAGCCGTCCGCTGCCCGCCACCGCGGCCCCGGCCATGTCCCACTCCGAGCTGCGCGCCCGCCACGCCCTCGCCCTGGTCCTGGAGCGGGGTGCCGACGAGTACGCCATCGCCCTGGCACAGCAGGTGTTCCAGGCCAGCCCGAACGCGGTGACCTCGCAGCTCAGCAGCCTGCCGAAGGCGCTCCTGGCGCTGTGCTACGCGGATCAGCTGGACGCCGCGGCCAGATGGCACGATCATCTGGCGGGCGACGCGGGGCGCCATGACGCCCCGGCGTGGCGGGCGCAGATCGCCTGCGTCGGCGCTCTCGTCTCGCTGCGGCGCGGACGGCTGGCGGACGCCGTGCGCCAGGCGGAAACGGCGTACGCCCGGCTGTCGGGGCCGAGGTGGAACGTCAGCAGCGCGCTGGCGCTGGCCATACTGATCGAGGCGCACACGGCGATGGGCGATCACCAGGCGGCGGCCGGGTATCTGGCTCCGGAGCCGCCGCCCGAGCTGTTCCTGACCCGCGCCGGGCTGCACTATCTGTACGCGCGCGGCCGCCACCACCTCGCCACCGGCAACACGTATCTGGCGCTGTCCGACTTCCAGGGGTGCGGCAGCCTGATGCTCCGCTGGAACGTCGACACGCCCACCGTGGCGCCCTGGCGGCTGGGCGAGGCGGAGGCGTGGCTGCGGCTGGGCGACCGGGAGCGGGCGGCCCGGCTCGTCGAGAAGCAGCTCGCGAGGCCGGACACCGGGCTCAGCCGGTCGCGCGGGATGGCCCTGCACGGCCTGGCCCTGATCCAGCCCACCGCCCAGCAACCCGCCATCCTGCGGGACGCGTTCCGCCTGTTGGAGGTGAGTGGCGCGCGGTACGAGGCGGCCGCCGTACTGGCCGATCTGAGCCGCGCGTACCAGCAGCTGGGGGACAAGCGGGCGCGGCCGACCGCGCGGCGGGCGTGGCGGCTCGCCAAGAGCTGCCAGGCGGAACCCCTGTGCCAGGCGCTGCTTCCGACGTCCGCGCCACGGAGCATCGGCACGCGCGGGAGCGCGGAGTCCCGTGGTGACGACCGCGCCGACCAGGACAGCTTCGGCGGGCTCAGCGAGTCGGAGCGGCGCGTCGCCATGCTGGCCGCCCAGGGGTACGCGAACCGCGAGATCGCCGACAAGCTGTTCATCACCGTCAGCACCGTGGAACAGCATCTGACCCGTGTGTACCGCAAGATGGGCATCAGAAACCGCGAGCAGCTGTTGCAGGGGGCCCACGCGGTCAGCTACGAGTCCGCCTGACCGGTCAGCGCCCCGGTGAGGGCCGTCGTCCGCCTGTCCCGTTTCCCGACGGGGCAGGCGGACTTCGCTGTTCTGCGGCGCCGTCGCCGCCTGAGTGGCGGCCTCCTAGGGGGTTCTACGGGTAGCTAGGGGTGAGTGGCGGCGCCGAGGATCGTCCCTCAGGACGAACGCCAGCCCGGCGTTTTCGACAGCGCGCGATGAGGGAGGCACTCGCCACCATGACGAGTGATCTTGTTCACGGTACTGATGCCATCGCAATCACCGGCGTGTCGTGCCGCCTCCCCCAGGCACCGGACCCCGGTGCCTTCTGGGAGTTGCTGCGCGCGGGCCGCAGCGCCATCACCGAGGTCCCGCCGGACCGCTGGGACCCGGACACGGTGCTGCCGGGCGAGGGGCTGCCGGATGAGGGGCTCCCGGACGACGGGGAGCGGCATCGGGCCGGGCTGCGCCACGGCGGTTTCCTGGACCGGGTGGACGCGTTCGACGCGGCGTTCTTCGGCATCTCGCCACGTGAGGCGGTGGCGATCGACCCGCAGCAGCGGCTGTTCGCCGAACTGGCCTGGGAGGCGCTGGAGGACGCGGGCATCGTCCCGGAGACGCTGCGTTCCACCGCGACGGGTGTGATGGTCGGGGCGATCGCCGCCGACTACGCGGCGGTGGCGCGGCGCGGCGGCGCGATCACCCAGCACTCGCTGCCGGGGCTGAACCGGGGTGTCATCGCCAACCGGGTGTCGTACGCGCTGGGGCTGCGCGGCCCGAGCCTCGCGGTGGACACCGCGCAGTCGTCGTCGCTGGTGGCGGTGCATCTGGCGGTGGAGAGCCTGCGCAGGGGCGAGTGCACGCTGGCGCTGGCGGGCGGTGTGGCGCTCAACTTCGCGCCCGAGAGCGCCGAGGTGGCCGGGCGGTTCGGCGGGCTGTCGCCGGACGGGCGCTGCTTCACCTTCGACGCGCGGGCCAACGGCTACGTACGCGGTGAGGGCGGCGGGGTCGTCGTGTTGAAGCCGCTGGTGGACGCGGTACGCGACGGGGACACGGTGTACGGGGTCATCGTCGGCAGCGCGGTCAACAACGACGGCGCCACCGACGGGCTCACCGTGCCCAGCGCCGAGGCGCAGGCGGCGGTGGCGCGGCAGGCGTGCGCCGACGCGGGGGTGGACCCGGCGCGGGTGCGCTACGTGGAGCTGCACGGCACGGGCACGCCGACGGGCGATCCGCTGGAGGCGGCGGGCGTGGGCGCCGCGTACGGCAGCGCGCGGCCCGCGGGCTCGCCCGTGCTCGTCGGCTCGGCCAAGACCAACGTCGGGCATCTGGAGGGCGCGGCGGGCATCGTCGGGCTGATCAAGACGGCGCTGAGCATCCGCCACCGGGAGATCCCGGCGAGCCTCAACTACGCGACGCCGCACCCCCGTATCGACCCCGAGGCGCTGAACCTGCGGGTCCAGAGCGAGTGCGGGCCGTGGCCGGACGCGCCGCTGCTGGCCGGGGTGAGTTCGTTCGGCGTGGGCGGGACGAACTGCCACGTGGTGGTCGCCGAGGGGCCGGAGCGGGCCACGCCGGAGGCTTCGGAGAGCGGCGGCGAGCCGGTGATCCCGCTGGCACCGTGGCTGGTGTCCGGGCGCACGGAGGCCGCGCTGCGCGCCCAGGCCGGGCGGCTGCGGGAGCGGCCGACGGCTGACGGGGACGGGGACGCGTACGACATCGGCTGGTCGCTCGCCCGCACCCGCACCCACTTCGAGCACCGGGCCGTGGCGCTCGGGCTCGACCACGACGCGCAGCTGGCGGCGTTGCGGACCGGGGAGGAGATGCCCGGCCTGATCACGGGTGTCACGGGCGACCACGGCAAGGTGGCGCTGGTGTTCCCGGGGCAGGGCTCGCAGTGGGAGGGCATGGCGCGCGAGCTGCTGCGTACGTCGGCGGTCTTCCGCGCCTCGGTCGAGGCGTGCCACGAGGCGCTGGCCCCGCACACCGACTGGTCGCTGCTGGACACGCTCACGGGCGCGCCCGGCGCGCCGTCCCTGGAGCGCGCGGATGTGGTCCAGCCCGTGCTGTTCGCGGTGATGGTGTCGCTCGCCCGGGTGTGGGAGTCACTGGGAGTGCGGCCGGACGCGGTGGTGGGGCATTCGCAGGGCGAGGTGGCCGCCGCGCACATCGCGGGGGCGCTCAGCCTGGAGGACGCCGCCAGGGTGGTGGCGCTGCGCAGCCGGACCATCATGACGCTGGCGGGCACCGGGGCGATGGCGTCGGTGCCGCTCCCGGCCGACCGGGTCGCCGCGTACATCGCCCCCTTCGGCGACGGGCTGTCCATCGCCGCGGTCAACGGGCCCGGGACCACGGTGGTGGCCGGGGCGCCCGAGGTGGTGGCCGCATTGCTGGCCCGCTGCGAGGCGGACGGGATCCGGGCGAAGGCCGTCCCGGCCGTGGACTTCGCCTCGCACTCGCCGCATATGGAGGCCATCCGGGAGCGGTTGCTGGAGCAGCTGGCGGGGGTGACACCGCGTTCGTGTGACATCGCGTTCTACTCGACGGTCACCGGAAGCGCCATCGACACGGCGGGGCTGGACGCCGCGTACTGGTACACCAATCTGCGTCAGCCCGTCCTCTTCGAGACGACGCTCCGGAACATGGCGGAGGCCGGGTTCGGCACGTTCGTCGAGTCGAGCCCGCATCCCGTCCTCACCCTCGGACTGCGCGAGACACTGCCGGAAGCGCTGGTCGTGGGGTCGCTGCGGCGCAACGAGGCGCCGTGGCCGCCGCTGCTGACCTCGCTGGCGGAGCTGCATGTGCGCGGCCTGCCCGTGGACTGGTCCGCCGTCTTCGCGGGGCGGACACCGCGCCGCGTGGCGCTGCCGACGTACGCGTTCCAGCGCGAGCGCTACTGGCCGGAGGGCGCCACCGACTTCGAGCCGGTGGCGCGGGCCGCCGCCCCGCAGAATCGTGCGGAAGAACCCGTGGCGGACGCGACGTGGTCGGAGCGGCTTGCCGGGCTGACGGAGGACGAGCGGCACCGTAGGGCGCTGGCGCTGGTGCGGCTGCGTACGGCCATCGTGCTCGGCCATCTGAGCACGGACACGGTGGACGTCGAGCGGGCGTTCCGTGAGCTGGGCATGGACTCCACGATGGCGGTCCAGCTGCGGCAGAACCTCATGGACGCCACCGCGCTGACGCTGCCGGAGACCATCGTCTTCGACCATCCGAGCCCGTCCCGGCTGGCGCGGAAGCTGTGCGAACTTGCCCTGGGCGAAGATGTGTTGACCGTCGGGCCCGCGCGGCGGGCGGTGGCATCGGCGGTGGACGCCGACGACCCGATCGTGGTCGTCGGCATGGCCTGCCGCTTCCCCGGTGGCGCCGGTTCGCCCGAGGAGCTGTGGCAGCTGGTCGAGGGCGGCGTGGACGCCATTTCCGGGTTCCCCACCGACCGGGGCTGGGACCTGGACGCCCTGTACGACCCCGAGCCCGGTGTGCGGGGCAAGACCTACACCCGGCACGGCGGGTTCCTGGACGACGCCGCCGAATTCGACGCGGAGTTCTTCGGCATCAGCCCGCGCGAGGCCACCGCGATGGATCCGCAGCAGCGGGTGTTGCTGCAGGTCACCTGGGAGGCGTTCGAGCGCGCCGGGATCGATCCGGGCACGCTGCGGGGCAGCAGCACCGGGGTGTTCGTGGGCGCGATGTCGCAGGAGTACGGGCCACGGCTGCACGAGGGCGACGACGGGCTGGGGGGCTATCTGCTCACCGGCACCACCGCGAGCGTCGCCTCGGGGCGGCTCGCCTACACCTTCGGTCTCGAAGGCCCGGCGGTGACGATCGACACGGCCTGCTCGTCGTCGCTGGTCGCGATGCACCAGGCGGTGCAGGCGCTGCGGGTCGGGGACTGTGCGCTGGCGGTGGCGGGCGGCGTCACGGTCATGGCGACCCCCGGCATGTTCGTGGAGTTCGGGCAGCAGCGCGGGCTGGCGGCGGACGGCCGGTGCAAGTCGTTCGCGGCCGGTGCGGACGGCACGATCTGGGCCGAGGGCGCGGGCATGATTCTGCTCGAACGGCTCTCGGACGCACGGGCCAACGGCCACTCCGTCCTGGCCGTGATCCGTGGCTCGGCGGTCAACCAGGACGGCGCGTCCAACGGCCTGACCGCGCCGAACGGACCGTCCCAGCAGCGCGTCATCCACGCCGCCCTGGCGGGTGCCGGGCTCACGCCCGACCAGGTGGACGCGGTGGAGGGCCATGGCACCGGCACCACGCTGGGCGATCCCATCGAGGCACAGGCGCTGCTCGCCACCTACGGTCAGGGGCGCGAAGAGCCGCTGTGGCTGGGCTCGCTGAAGTCCAACATCGGCCACGCGCAGGCGGCGGCCGGTGTCGGTGGCGTCATCAAGATGATCCAGGCCATGCGCCACGCGACCCTGCCCAGAACCCTCCACGTCGATGAGCCCAGCCCGCACATCGACTGGACCACGGGCGACATCCGGCTTCTCGCCGAGGCCCGGCCCTGGCCCGAGAACGGCCATCCGCGCCGTGCCGCCATCTCCTCCTTCGGTATCAGTGGCACCAACGCCCACCTCATCGTCGAACAAGCCCCCGCTCCTGAGAGCGGCGGGGAGGACGAGGGCGCGTCTGACGGGACCCTGGTCCCGTGGGTGCTCTCCGCCAAGTCGGAGCAGGCGCTGCGGGACCAGGCCCGGCGGCTGCGCGGCCACCTGGCCGACCGCCCCGGCCTCACACCCGCCGCCATCGGCCACGCGCTGGCCACCACGCGCGCCCACCTCCCCCACCGCGCCGCCGCCATCGCGGCCGACCGCGAGGCGTTCGACCGCGCGCTGGACGCCCTCACACGCGGCGAGCCGTCGCCCGCCCTGGTGCGCGGCACCGCCCGCCCCGGCAGGACGGCTTTCCTCTTCACGGGGCAGGGCAGTCAGCGGCTGGGGATGGGCCGGGGGCTGTACGAGGCGTTCCCGGTGTTCGCGCGCGCCTTCGACGAGGTGTGCGCCGTACTCGACCCCTCGGTGCGCGAGGTGGTGTGGGGCGACGAGGAGGCGCTGCACCGTACGGAGTTCACCCAGCCCGCCATCTTCGCGGTGGAGGTGGCGCTGTTCCGGCTCGTGGAGTCCTGGGGCGTACGGCCCGACTTCGTCGCCGGTCACTCGATCGGGGAGCTGGCCGCCGCGCATGTCGCCGGAGTGTTCTCCCTGGTGGACGCCGCCACGCTGATCACGGCGCGGGGGCGGCTGATGGGAGCGCTGCCGCCCGGGGGTGCGATGGTGGCGGTCGAGGCCACCGAGGACGAGGTGGCCCCGTATCTGACCGACGAGGTGGACCTCGCGGCCGTCAACGGGCCTGCCTCCGTGGTGCTTTCGGGCGCCGAGGACGCCGTGACCTCTGTGGTGGAACGGCTCGGTGAGCGCAGGACGAACCGCCTCACGGTGTCCCACGCGTTCCACTCGCCCCTGATGGACCCGATGCTGGAGGACTTCCGCCAGGTCGCCCAGGGCGTGACGTACGACCAGCCGCGCGTCCCGGTGATGGCGGATGGCGATGTGGCGCACCCCGACTACTGGGTGCGGCATGTGCGTGGCACGGTACGGTTCGCCGACGCGGTGACCCGGCTGGAGGCCGAAGGCGTCACCCACTACGTGGAGTTGGGGCCCGACGGTGTCCTCACCGCCATGGTCCGCCACTGCCTCACCGACCCCGACACCGCCACCCTCGTCCCCACTCTCCACCGCGACCGCGACGAGCCGCAGGCGCTGATGGGCGCTCTCGGCCGTCTGCACACCCATGGGATCGCCATCGACTGGGCCCGTCTGTTCGGCGAGGTCCCGGCCCCGGCCGTCGGCCTGCCCACGTACGCGTTCCAGCGCGAGCGCTACTGGCTGGACACGCCGAAGCCCACCCTGGGCGCCGGTGGCCTGGGGCTGACCGCCACCGGCCATCCGATCCTGACCACCGCGGCCGAACTCCCCGACCCGGGCGGGCTGCTCCTGACCGGCCGGGTGAACGCCGCCACCCCCGGCTGGGCGTCCGACCACGCCGTTTTCGGCACCCCGGTCATGCCGGGCGTGGCGTTCGTGGACATGCTGCTGCACGCCGCGTCGCGGGTGGGGTGTGCCCGCGTCGAGGAGCTGACTCACCACGTCTTCCTGGCGCTGCCCGAGCGCGGCGCCCTCCAGCTGCGGGTCCTCGTACGAGCGGCGGATGACGCGGGGCGGCGCACCTTCGCCGTCCACTCACGGCCCGAGGACGCCCCGCCGGGCGCCGACTGGACCTGCCACGCCACGGGCGTGCTCGGCGCCGCCGATCCCGAGGACACCACCGCACCCGCCGACGCGGCCTGGCCACCGGCCTCCGCCGAACCCCTCGGCACCGACGGCTTCTACCAGCGGCTCGCCGACGCCGGTTTCGGCTACGGCCCGCTCTTCCAGGGGCTCACGGCCGCCTGGCGGGACGGCGACGGCGTGCTCTACGCCGAGGTCGCCCTGCCCTCGGGCACCACCCCCGGCCACTACGGCGTCCACCCCGGGCTGCTCGACTCCGCGCTCCACCCGCTCGCCCTGGCGGCGGGCGCCTCCGAGGACGGCACGCTCAATGTGCCGTTCTCCTGGAACGGCGTGGCCCTCCACACGACGGGCGCACGCGCCCTGCGGGTCCGCCTCGCGCCCCTCGCGGCCGACGCGGTCGCGCTACGGGTCATGGACCCGGCCGGTGCGCCGGTCCTGACCGTCGACTCCCTGGTCCTGCGCCCGGTCGGCCCCGAGCAGCTCGCCGCCGCCAGGCCCGACCGCGACGGCGCGCTCCACGAGGTCACCTGGCGCGCGGTGGCCACGCCACCGGACTCCGCCGTGTCCCCCGAGGGGGCGGCGGGATGGGCCGTGGTCGGGGACGTGGGCGACGGGCTGGCAGCGCTCGGCGCGGCGGCCGTGACGTACCCGGACGCCGAGGCCCTGCGTACGGCGCTGCGGTCCGGTGCGGCCCGGCCGGAGACGGTCGTCGCCCGGTGCCCCGGAAGCACCGAAGCCGGGGCCGACCCAGCCGAGGCCGCACACGCCGCGACGCGCCACGCCCTGGATCTGCTGCAGGCTGTTTTGGCGGACGGGGGTCCTGACTGCCGCCTCGTGGTCCTCACCGAGGGCGCGATGTCCACCGACGCGGATGCCCCTGGGCCCGGCGCCGATCCGGCCGGGGCCTCGGTGTGGGGCCTGATCCGCTCGGCCCAGTCCGAGCACCCGGGCCGGTTCACCCTCATCGACGTCGACGGCACGCAGGCTTCCGACGAGGCCATCGAGGCGGCGCTGTCCACCGGAGAACCCCAACTGGCCGTACGCGAGGGCCGGTTACTCGTCCCCCGCCTCACCCCTCTGGCATCAGCCAGGGCCACCGCCACCACCTTCGACGCCCAGCGCACGGTGCTCATCACCGGCGGCACCGGCGCCCTCGGCGGCCTCCTCGCGCGCCACCTGGTGACCCGGTACGGGGTCAGGAAGCTGCTGCTGACCAGCCGGAGCGGCCCCGAAGCGGCGGGCGACCTCATCGAGGAGCTAACGGCTCTCGGCGCCGAGGCCACCATCGCCGCCTGCGACGTCGACGACCGCGAGGCCCTGGCCGCGCTGCTGGCTACCCTGCCCGACAACCAGCCGCTCGGCGCGGTGGTGCACTGCGCGGGCGTCCTGGACGACGGCGTGGTCACCGAACTGGGCCCGGACCGGCTGGACACGGTGCTGCGCCCCAAGGCCGATGGCGCGTGGAACCTCCACCTGGCGACCCAGGACGCCGACCTGTCCGCGTTCGTGCTGTTCTCGTCCGTCGCGGGCACTCTGGGCACCGCCGGACAGGCCAACTACGCCGCCGCCAACGCCTTCCTCGACGCGCTCGCCCACCACCGCCGCGAACACGGCCTGCCCGCCACTTCCCTCGCCTGGGGGCTGTGGGCGGAGGACGGCGGCATGGGCGGCACCCTGGACCGGCGGGGTCTGGCCCGTATGAGCCGCGAGGGGCTGGCGCCGATGCCCACCGCACGGGCCCTCGCGCTCTTCGACGCGGCCCTCGCCACCGGGCGCACGGTGCTCGTGCCCACCGGGCTCGACGTCACCGGCGTACGCGCGGCGCAGCGGGCGTCGAGCCCGCTGTCGCCGCTGCTCGCCGACCTCGTCGCCGCTCAGGCCCCGGCCCCGCGCTCCGACCGGACCAGCGACACCGGCCAGGACGTCTCGCTGCGCGGGCGGCTGGCCGGGCTGCCGGAGGCCGAACAGCGCGAGTTGTTGCTGGACGTCCTCCGCATGCACATCGCCACCGTCCTGGGCCACAGCTCGCCGCCCGCCATCGACCCCGGAACCTCGTTCAAGGACCTGGGCTTCGACTCGCTCGCGGGCATCGAACTGCTCATCGTCCTGGGCGAGGCGCTGGGGTTGCATCTGCCGTCCACGATGCTGTTCGACCACCCCACACCCGCCGCCTTGATCACCCACCTCAAGGACGAACTGGTCGGCGACGCTCCCCTGCCGGACGCCCCTGCCCAGGCGACGAGGGCTACGGAGACCCCGCGCGCCGCCGACACCGGGGCCGCCACGACCATCACGGCCGCCGCCTCCGATGACGAGCCGATCGCGGTCATCGGCATGGGATGCCGATTCCCCGGTGGCGCGAGCACACCGGAGGCGCTGTGGCGGCTGGTGGCCGAGGGCCGCGACGCGGTCGGGGCGTTCCCGGACAACCGTGGCTGGGACCTGGACGACCTGTACGATCCCGACCCCGATGTGCGTGGCAAGACCTACGCCCGCGAGGGTGGATTCCTCTACGACGCGGCCGAGTTCGACGCCGAGTTCTTCGGCATCAGCCCCCGCGAAGCCCTCGCGCTCGACCCCCAGCAGCGGCTGCTGCTGGAGACCGCCTGGGAGACGTTCGAGGACGCGGGGCTGCGCCCCGACACCCTGGACGGCAGCGCCACGGGTGTCTTCGCCGGAGTCGTCACCCAGGAGTACGGCTCCCTCGTCCACCAGGGCGATGAGCCTGTCGATGGGTTCCTGCTGACGGGCACGACGGCGAGCGTGGCGTCCGGGCGGGTGGCGTACACGTTCGGCTTCGAGGGCCCGGCGGTCACGGTCGACACCGCCTGCTCCTCCTCGCTGGTGGCGCTGCACATGGCGTGCCAGTCGCTGCGGAGCGATGAGTGCTCCATGGCCCTGGCCGGTGGCGCGACCGTCATGGCCAATGCCGGGATGTTCCTCGAGTTCAGCCGCCAGCGCGGGCTGGCGCCCGACGGCCGGGCCAAGTCCTACTCCGCTGCCGCCGACGGCACCATCTGGGCCGAGGGCGCGGGCATGATCCTGCTCGAAAAGCTCTCCGACGCCCAGGCCAACGGGCACCGCGTCCTGGCCGTCATCCGTGGTTCGGCGGTCAACCAGGACGGCGCGTCCAACGGACTCACCGCGCCGAACGGACCGTCCCAGCAACGCGTCATCAACGCCGCCCTGGCCAACGCCGGTCTCACCCCGGACCAGGTGGACGCCGTCGAAGGCCACGGCACCGGCACCACGCTCGGCGACCCCATCGAGGCACAGGCCCTGCTGGCCACCTACGGGCAGAACCGCGAAGAGCCGCTGTGGCTGGGCTCGTTCAAGTCCAACATCGGCCACGCGCAGGCGGCCGCCGGTATCGGTGGCGTCATCAAGATGATCCAGGCCATGCGCCACGCCACCCTGCCCAAGACCCTCCACGTCGATGAGCCCAGCCCGCACATCGACTGGACCACCGGGAGTGTCCAGCTGCTCACCGAGGCCCGTGCCTGGCCCGAGAGCGACCGCCCCCGCCGTGCCGCCGTCTCCGCCTTCGGCATCAGTGGCACCAACGCCCACCTCATCCTCGAACAAGCTCCCGCGCCTCTCGAACCGGCCCCGGACACCACGGCGCGACCGACCACGGCCCCCTGGATCCTGTCCGCCAAGACCGAGCAGGCCCTACGGGCCCAGGCGCAGCAGTTACGCACCCACCTGGAGCTGAGCCCCGAGCCGCACCCGGACCGAGTCGCCGACGCACTCGCCACCACGCGGACGCTCTTCCACCACCGGGCGGTGGTGGTGGCGGATGAGCCCGAGGCGTTCGCCCGCGCCCTGGACGCCCTCACGCGTGGCGAACCGTCTCCGGCCGTGGTCCACGGCACACCGCACCCCGGCAAGACCGCGTTCCTCTTCACCGGCCAAGGCGCACAGCGGGCGGGCATGGGACGTCGGCTCTACGACACCTACCCCGTCTACCGCGACGCGTTCGATGAAGTCTGCGCCACGTTGGACCAGTATCTGGAAGCCGAACAGCCCATCAAGGACGTCGTCTTCGCCGAGGAGCAGGGCCCGCTGAACCAGACCCGCTCCACCCAGGCCGGACTGTTCGCCCTGGAGACCGCGCTCTACCGCCTGGTGGAGTCCTTCGGCATCACTCCCGACTACGTCACCGGCCACTCCATCGGCGAACTCACCGCCGCCCACATCGCCGGAGTCCTCACCCTGGACGACGCCTGCTACCTGGTCGCCGCCCGTGGCTCACTGATGCAGGCGCTGCCCGCCGGGGGCGCCATGATCTCCGTACGCGCCACCGAGGAGCAGCTACGCCCGCTACTCGAAGGCCGCGAACACGAAGTGGCCATCGCCGCCATCAACGGA
This sequence comes from Streptomyces sp. NPDC001700, assembly GCF_053596435.1. Taxonomy (NCBI): domain Bacteria; kingdom Bacillati; phylum Actinomycetota; class Actinomycetes; order Kitasatosporales; family Streptomycetaceae; genus Streptomyces; species Streptomyces sp. NPDC001700. The sequence goes on along the minus strand of NZ_JBSFGE010000008.1, from coordinate 4,316 downwards.
CCCACCTCCCTGGTCATCTCCGGCGACGAACAAGCCACCACCGACATCGCCACCACCCTCGCCGAAGACGGCATCAAGACCCGCCGCCTCACCGTCTCCCACGCCTTCCACTCCCCCCACATGGACGCGATGCTGGACGAATTCACACGCATCGCCGCAGAACTCACCTACCACTCCCCCACCATCCCCCTCGTCTCCAACCTCACGGGTGAGCTGGCCGACCCCGACGACATCACCACACCCGCCTACTGGGCCCGCCACGTCCGCGAAGCCGTCCGCTTCGCCGACAGCATCACCACCCTCCACACCCACGGCGTCCGCCACTACCTCGAACTCGGCCCCGACGCCACCCTCACCACCATGGCCCAGGACAGCCTGCCGGACGACACCGACACCACATTCATCCCTGTCCTGCACCGAGAGCGGGACGAGAACCACACCCTCCTCACCGGACTCGCCACCGCACACACCCACGGCCTCACCGTCCACTGGGCTCCCCTGATCAGCGAACCGGCCACGCCCACCGCCCTCCCCACCTACGCCTTCCAGCGCCAGCGCTACTGGCTGGAAAGGCCCCGGCCCACCGCGGGTGCTGCTGGTCTGGGGCTGACGGCGACCGGCCACCCCGTGCTGACCACCCTGGCCGAACTCCCCAACGGTGGCGGACACCTCTTCACCGGCCGCGTCACCGGGACCGACCCCGCCTGGGTGGCCGAGCACGCCATCTTCGGGGCGATGATCGTCCCTGGCGTGGCCTTCGTGGATCTGCTCCTCCACGCGGCACGCCATGTGGACTGCGACCACATCGAGGAACTGACCCACCATGTGTTCCTCGCCGTGCCGGAACGCGGCGCCCTCCAGCTACGGGTCCTCGTCGAACCGGCGGACGACTCCGGGCGGCGCTCCCTCGCGGTCTACTCCCGGCCGGAGGACGCCCCGGCCGAGAACGAGTGGACCTGCCACGCCACCGGAGTGCTCGCGGCCGGAGCGCCGGAAGCCCCCTCGACGGCCGGTGTGCTGACGGACGACGTCTGGCCCCCGGCCTCCTCCCAGCCCATGGACACGGAAGAGTTCTACCGCCGGGTCACCGGTGCGGGCTTCGGCTACGGGCCGCTGTTCCGTGGGATGCGCGCGGCCTGGCGGGACGGGGACACCACGTACGCGGAGGTGTCGCTGCCCACGGACGCGGACCCCGGCGCGTACGGCATCCATCCCGGCCTGCTCGACTCGGCGCTCCAGCCCGCGGCGCTCATCGCGGGGCGCGAGGCGGCGGAGGACACCATCAGGGTGCCGTTCTCGTGGAGCGGCGTGTCCCTCCACGCCACGGGGGCGAGCGCCCTGCGCATCCGTCTCCAGTGGCCCACCCCGGACACGGTGTCGCTGGTCATCGCCGACCAGACGGGTGCGCCGGTCATGACGATCGACGCCCTCATCATGCGATCGGTCGGCTCCGACCAACTCGCCGCCGCGCGTGCCGCCGACGCCGGAGAGCTGTACGAGGTCGACTGGCTCGCCGTACCGACACCCGAGGACGAGGTGCAGGGCACGGTCGAGATCCCGCAGGACGCGGTGGCGCTCCCTGACGACGGCCCCACCGGCTCCCACGTGTTCATCACGTGGTGTGTCTCCGAGGACGGCGCCGACCCGGCAGAGTCCACCCGCTCCCTCACCCACCGTGTGCTCGGTCTCGTCCAGGCAGTCGTGTCCGACGAACGACCGGACTCCCGCCTGGTGATCCTGACCAGGGGCGCGATGTCCACCGCCACCGAGGACGAGCCGACCGACCTGGCCGGGTCGGCGGTCTGGGGACTGATCCGCACCGCTCAGTCGGAGCACCCGGACCGGTTCACGCTGATCGACCTCGACGGCTCGGATGCCTCGCTGAGGGCCGTACCCGCCGCCCTCGCCACCATGGAACCCCAACTCGCCGTACGCGACGGCGCACTCCTGGCGCCGCGCCTCGCCCGCCCCGCCAACCCTGGCACTTCTGACACCTCAGCGGCGCCGTTCGCCCCGGACAAGACGGTGCTCATCACCGGCGGTACCGGAGCCCTGGGCTCGCTCCTCGCCCGCCACCTGGTCACCACATACGGGGTCAGGAGGCTGTTGCTCATCAGCCGGAGCGGCCCGCAGGCCGGGAGCACCCTCGCCGCTGAACTCGCCGAACTCGGCGCCGAGGTCACCATCGCGGCCTGCGACGCCGCCGACCGGCAGGCGCTGGAAGCCCTGCTCGGGAGTCTGCCGGAGGAGCATCCGCTGGGCGCGGTGGTGCACTGCGCCGGGACACTGGACGACGGCATCGTGACGGCCCTCAGCCCTGAGCGGTTCGACGGGGTGCTCCGCCCGAAGGTGGACGCCGCGTGGAACCTCCATCAGCTGACCCGGGACGGGGACCTGGACACGTTCGTCCTGTTCTCGTCGGCGGTCGGTGTCCTCGGCTCCCCCGGGCAGGCCAACTACGCGGCCGCCAACAGCTTCCTGGACGGCCTCGCCCAGCACCGCCGGGCGAGCGGACTGCCCGCCACGTCGCTCGCCTGGGGGCTGTGGGACCAGGGCGGTGGCATGGCCGGAACCCTCGATGAGCAGGACCGGGCGCGGATGAGCCGCAACGGGCTGCTGCCGATGCCCGCCGAACAGGCGCTCGCGCACTTCGACGCGGCGCTCGGCGCGGAGCCCGCCGTGGTGGTCCCGGCCAAGCTCGACCTGCCGGGCCTGCGGGCCCGCGCCACGTCCGCCCCGGTGGCGCCGATCTTCCGGGGGCTGGTCCGTACGCCTCTGCGCACCGCCGCCCAGGCGACGGCGACCGGAGCGGACGCGGGCGGTCTGCGGCAGTCGCTCGCGGGGCACTCCGAGGCCGAGCAGGAGCGGATCGTCCTGGACTTCCTGCGCGGACACGTGGCCACTGTCCTCGGACACGGCTCGCCCGACGCGATCGACCCCGTGCACTCGTTCAAGGACCTGGGATTCGACTCGCTCAGCTCGGTGGAACTCCGCAACTCGCTCAACAAGGCCTCGGGGATGCGCCTTCCGTCCACCCTGCTGTTCGACTACCCCACCCCCGCCGTGCTGGCGGGCTATATGCGCGGCGAGCTGATGGGCAGCGGGGAGAGTGAGTCCGGTGCCCAGGTGGCCCGGCGCACCGCCCGTACGGCACCGGCTGCCACCGACACGGCCGAGCCGATCGCAATCGTGGGGATGGGCTGCCGTTTCCCCGGTGGCGCGAGCACACCGGAGGCGCTGTGGCGGCTGGTGGCCGAGGGCCGCGACGCGGTCGGAGCGTTCCCGGACAACCGTGGCTGGGATGTCGAGAACCTGTACGACCCCGACCCCGATGTGCGCGGCAAGACCTACGTCCAACAGGGCGGATTCCTCTACGACGCCGACCGCTTCGACCCCGAGTTCTTCGGCATCACGCCACGTGAAGCCCTCGCGCTCGACCCCCAGCAGCGTTTCCTCCTGGAGACGGCCTGGGAGACGTTCGAGGACGCGGGCATACGGCCCGACACCCTGCGCGGCAGCGCCACCGGTGTGTTCGCCGGGGTGGCCGCCCAGGAGTACGTCTCGCTGACGCATCACGGCGGCGAACCGGTCGAGGGCTATCTGCTGACGGGTACGACGGCGAGCGTGGCGTCCGGGCGGGTGTCGTACACGTTCGGCTTCGAGGGCCCGGCGGTCACGGTCGACACCGCCTGCTCCTCCTCCCTGGTGGCGCTCCACTTGGCGTGCCAGTCGCTGCGCAGCGGCGAGTGCTCCATGGCCCTGGCCGGTGGCGCCACGATCATGGCCAATGCCGGAATGTTCCTGGAGTTCAGCCGCCAGCGCGGGCTGGCACCCGACGGCCGGGCCAAGTCCTACTCCGCTGCCGCCGACGGCACCATCTGGGCCGAGGGCGCGGGCATGATCCTGCTCGAAAAGCTCTCCGACGCCCAGGCCAATGGCCACACCGTGCTGGCCGTGATCCGTGGCTCGGCGGTCAACCAGGACGGCGCGTCCAACGGACTCACCGCGCCGAACGGACCGTCCCAGCAACGCGTCATCAACGCCGCCCTGGCCAACGCCGGTCTTACTCCTGACCAGGTGGACGCGGTGGAAGGCCACGGCACCGGCACCACCCTGGGCGACCCCATCGAGGCACAGGCGCTGCTGGCCACCTACGGCCAGAACCGCGAAGAGCCGCTGTGGCTGGGCTCCTTCAAGTCCAACATCGGCCACGCCCAGGCAGCGGCCGGTATCGGTGGCGTCATCAAGATGATCCAGGCCATGCGCCACGCCACCCTCCCCAAGACCCTCCACGTGGACGAGCCCAGCCCGCACAT